>JAUNJY010000059.1 GCA_030535455.1 bacterium | reverse complement strand
GCACCTCCTTGCCAAGGAGGGGGCCGCGGGTTCGACCCCCGTCTCGCGCTTATAATAAAAAGTCCGAAGTTCCTGTTAAAAGGAATTTTGGATTTTTTTCGTTTAGTGGATATTTCTACTTGTTTTAAGCATCGCAGGAACAAGTGGTATACTCATCAGTAAGAAATTATTAAATATTGGAAAATAAACAAAACGGCTGGATATTTATTTTACATTATGGTAAATATATTGTACGAGATTTATATCAGCTAATTAGCAAAATGATAACAAAGAGGAAAAGATAATGAGTAATGCATTTCAACAAATTACGCCTGAAGAGGCAAAAAAAATAATGGATGAAGAATTAGATTACACAATTCTTGATGTTCGTACTCAACAAGAGTTTGATGACGGACATATTGAGGGAGCAGTGTTAATTCCACTTCCAGAGGTACCTTATGTAGTAGAAAGCGAAATTGAAGATTACGATCAGACAATTCTTGTTTACTGCAGAAGTGGAGTGCGTTCTAAAAGCGCAAGTGCAATTCTGGCAGAGCTAGGATATACAAATGTATATGAATTTGGTGGCATTTTAGATTGGCCATATGATATAGAGCAATAGAATATTAGCATGGAGAACAGCAGGTACTGAAATGGCCTGCTGTTTTTTAATACATAGGAAACTTCTCTTCGAGAAGCCTCCTATGTATTAAAAACGGTTTTCTAAAAACCAGAAAGCCAAGATGCGCACTTACGCGAAAGGAGTTTATCACTTCGTGATCGCGTTCGGCGCGGGCAAAGTGTGTCCCCTGAAGAGAGCTTAAGACGCGAGAGTGTGGGGAACAAACAGCTTGTTCTAAGATGTAAAATAATTGGAAAAAATAATAAATATTGTATAATATTTAAAGAAAACAAGTTACTTTTTAGGAAAAATGTGGTAAAATATAGAAGATACGAATTTGAGAAGGAAGGAGTCTTTGTTAGATAGCAGACTTTTATCCAAAGCTAATCTAACATATGTGAGGGTTATGAAAGATGAATTAGCGGTAAAATGTAAATTATATGTACAAAACAGAGATATCTTAAAATCAGAATTTAAATGGGCATCTTCTAATATGCTTCCTTTGTGTGCATATATGTATGCCGAAAAAGGCAGAAAAGTGGATGCAGTTCGTATTGAAGAGTGTAGACAAATTATTATGAAACATATTGGGGTGTTTTCAAAAGTAAAAGGACAGGAAATATTTCCTTTGGCTACATTATTATCGTTGGACACAAATGCAGAAAAGGCATTTGAAAAACGAATAGCAGTATACCAGCTGCTGAAAAAAGAGTTTGAAACGACAGTATATTTACCTGAAATTGCCTTTGCACTGGCTACATTTTCACAAATACATTCGGTTAATTATGAGAAAGTAATCAGTCAGGCAAAGAGACTAGAAGAACAGATACAAAGCGAGTTTGAAGGAAACGCAATAGCCGAATATAGCGGAATTAGCGTATTACTGTCCCTAAGTGGAAAATCACAGGAAAAACTGCTTGGTGATCTAAAGATGGCTTACGAGTTATTTAGAAATTTTGAGACAGAAGAAAGTGCAATTCCAATGCTTTGCTATGTGGTTGCAGCTGAACCTGGTGAAACAGTAGATGCATGTGAAAAAGTAATGTCGGCATATGGCATTCTGATGAAAAATCGTATTATGCTTAAAAAGATTGGTGAAATAACGACATTAGGATTAGTGGCCGCAAGCCAGCAAAAAGTTGAAACTTACATAAAGGATAGTATAGAAATCAATCAGTATTTAAAGCAGCAAAAAGGGTTTGATCTATTAAATGTATCTTCAGCAGAACGTCATATGTTCTCGTTTATGCTTGCAGCAGATGGAAATGATATGTTTATCGAGAAACAGATGGCCTTAGTTGCAGCGGTATATAGCACTATGCTAGTTGCAGTTTTGGATTAATTACAATAAAAATGGTTAGAAAAGCTGAATCAATTTTAAGATTCAGCTTTTTTATTGTCAGCTATTGTTTATCTTTACGAAATGTAAATATTTTACTATAATATAAGTAAATGCTGAAGAAAGTAAAGAGATTTGTAAGTACATAGGCAAGAAATAACGTGTATAAAGGGAGAAGAATTGAATATTAGTTGAGGAGGAGAAGTAAATGGAGCTAACAAAAAATGTTGAGCAAGCTACACAGTCAGAATTAGACGAACTAATTTCTAAGATGACACTGGAGGAAAAAGCTGGACTTTGTTCTGGTGCCGATTTTTGGCATACCAAAAAAGTAGAAAGGTTAGGAATTCCCGATACCATGGTTTCAGATGGACCTCACGGACTACGTAAACAAGATCTAGAAGGTGATCATCTTGGAATTAATGACAGCATCAAGGCAGTATGCTTTCCAACCGGATCAGCACTTGGCTCTTCTTTTAATCGAGAGTTAATAGAGAGTATGGGCAAGACCATCGGAAATGAATGCCAGGCAGTTGGAGTCAGCGTTGTGTTAGGACCAGCTGTCAATATCAAACGTTCTCCTTTATGTGGTAGAAACTTTGAATACTATTCGGAAGATCCTTATCTTGCAACAGAGTTAGCAGGGGCATTTATCGATGGTGTTCAGAGTAAAAACGTAGGTACAAGCATTAAGCATTTTCTTGCAAATAATCAGGAAACAAGGCGTATGTCATCCTCTTCTGAAATTGATGAAAGAACACTGAATGAGATTTATCTTGCTGCGTTTGAAGGCGCAATCAAAGACCATAAACCTTGGACGGTTATGTGCTCCTATAACCGAGTAAATGGTGTATATTCCGCTCAGAATAGAAAGTATCTGGTTGAAATATTACGTAATAAATGGAACTTTACTGGATACGTAGTAAGTGACTGGGGGGCAGTAAATAATAGAGTCCTAGATTTAAAAGCAGGACTTGATTTGGAAATGCCTTCTTCAGGAGGAATTGGAGACAGTGAAATCGTAGAGGCAGTGAAGTCTGGAGAATTAGAAGAAAGCGTGCTGAACGAAGCAGTACGTCATATTCTAGAGGTTGAATATCGTTATCTTAATAATCAAGACAAAACAGCTGTATTTGACATGGAAAAGGACCATGAAAAAGCACGACAGGTTGCAAATGAAACAATTGTATTACTTAAAAATGAAGGGGTATTGCCGTTGGCAGCATCTGATCAGGTTGCCTTCATTGGAAAATATGCCAAAAAGCCTAGATATCAAGGTGGAGGCAGCTCTCATATCAATAGTTTCAAAATTACAAGTGCATTATCTTATATAGAGGAGAACAAGAAAGACGAGTTACATATTGTTTATGCACAAGGATTTGACGATCAAGAAGATAAGATTGATGAAAATATGGTGAAAGAAGCGGTAGAAACAGCGAAGAATGCAAAGGTGGCAGTAATTTTTGCAGGACTTCCTGACAGCTTTGAGTCAGAAGGATTTGACCGTGTCCATATGAAAATGCCACAATGCCAGAACTACCTGATTGAGGAAGTAACAAAAGTACAGCCAAATACAATCGTAGTACTTCATAATGGATCCCCTGTTGAGATGCCTTGGATTAATCAAGTCAAGGGTGTAATCGAAGCTTATCTTGGAGGACAATCAATAGGTGCTTCTGTAGTAGATGTCTTATATGGAGCTGTTAATCCATCAGGCCGTCTTGCAGAGACATTTCCTTTGAAATTAGAGGATAATCCATCCTACCTCTATTATATTGGAGAGGGCGATAAGGTGGAATATAAAGAGGGCATTTTTGTCGGATATCGTTATTATGATACAAAGAAAATGAACGTACAATTCCCATTTGGTTATGGATTATCTTATACAACTTTTGAATACAGTAATTTAAAAACAGATAAAGAGAGTATGTTAGATACAGACAAGCTGACAGTATCGATGGATGTTACAAATACAGGTAATATGGCTGGAAAAGAGGTCGTTCAGCTTTATGTTGGAAAGAAGGAAAGCAAGGTAATACGTCCTGCAAAAGAGCTTCGAAAATTTACGAAAATAAATCTTGAACCAGGAGAGACAAAGACCGTTACCTTCCAATTAGAGAAGCGGGCATTTGCTTATTATGACGTTAAGATAAAAGATTGGTATGTGGAATCTGGGGAATATGACATTATGATTGGAAAAAACGTAACAGATATTGTATTAAATAAAACAGTTACAGTATCTTCAACAAGCAAACTTCCTATGACGATCACAACAGATACAACGTTTGGAGACGTATATGTGAAAGAAGAGGCAAAACAACTGATTGGCAAGTACTTGGCTGGAAATGCATTCTTTAAGCTTTTGGATACAGAAGAGGCAGAAGAAAGCGATGCAGCTGCTGAGGCTATTAGTAAAGACATGCAGATTGCCATGATGAACTATATGCCAATAAGAAGTATAAGGGATTACAGCAATGGAACAGTTACGACAAAAGATTTAAATGAACTGGTGGAAAAATTAAATCAGATTTATAAGTAGAACAGAAGAAGCGTATATGTTTGTGGTGGTATTTGTCTACCGTTTTGAGGACACAGTAAAAAGACTGTGTCCTTTCTATATATCATAAAAATATAGGTATGATATGTAAGAGAGCGACCGCTAGTTATTACGAATACATTCGAAAATTTACTAAGGAACGAAATAGTTTAGTTACTATACAAAGTAAACAAAAAGAGAGGAAAAAAATCTATGAATACAATTATAAAACCAAATCATGAATATTTAGTCTATCGAGGTAGATATGATAATAGCGACCAGGAAGCACCCGTATTTGGATTTCCATACAGTGGTATAATAATCACTTTTGAAGGAACCGAAATCAGTATTTCTTTAAGGAACCTACATGTGGAAAAAGAAAATTATCTGGGCGTACTGGTGGATAATAAGCAAGAAAGCTTCTTATTAGGAAACGAGGATGGGATACAGACGATTACCATTGCATCCGGGTTAGAAGATAGAAAGCACGAAGTGTTTGTATTTAAACGTATGGACCTATGCCATCAAATCATGATTTTAAGTTTTGATCTTGGAGAACGAGGAAAAATCCTGATGCCAAGAAAACAGCCAAGAAAGCTGTTTGAGTTTTATGGAGATACAAGCATGATAAGAACGGTAGAAGAAGAGAATGCATATTATTCCGCTGCCGCTATTGTGGGAAGGCTGCAGCATGCAAGAGTAAGCCTGATTGCTCACGAGGGAGTTGCATTAAAGGATGGACTTGGAAAATGCGAAGTGGGTATGGAAACCTTGTTTTCTAAAGCAAGTTTCAATCTAAAAACACTGGAAGGAGGAGAATGGAATTTTCAGAAAGAAAAACCAAACGTGGTGTTTGTATCCCTTGGACAATTTGACCAATATCCAGAGAATTTTATGAAGGAAGACTATAACGGACAAAAATCCAAAGAGTGGAAAGAGACAATGATAGAATTCGTTACGAAACTACGAAACTATTATCCAGGTACATTGATTGTACTAATGACCTCTATTTGCAGGCATTCGCCTAAATGGGATCGTGCAATTGGTCAAATCTGCGCAAATTTCCACGAAAAAAATGTAGTGCACTTTTTGTACAATGAAAATGGACGTTTAGCGAAAGAAATTGTAACAAATGCACAATCAGAAAAAATGGCATTGGAACTCAATTCTCTTCTTTTAGGACTGGAAAATACGGCCTGGAACTAGGAAAAATGACAAGAAACAGTAGAGAAAGTTACCAAAATACAAGAAAATGCATGATTTAAAAATATCCATAAATATATGGAAAATACTTGTAAAAACTCTCAAATTCTACTATAATATTAGTTGTAAGGGGGAAGAACATATTAATAAATTATATAATATGCGTAAAAACATCTGGGCAGGATTGAAAAAAATATACATATTGCATATATAATGATATATGTTTTTTCTACGAAAATAATTCGTTTTTATGGAGGGAGAAACATGAAAAACAAAGTTAAAAAAGTGGCCACATTATGCTTGTCTATGTCGATGATCGCTTCTATGTTATCAGCATGTGGTGACAGCAGCACTTCAGGAGACGCTACAGCTTCACCTAAGGCTACGGACACAAGCACAACACCAGCTGCTTCCGCAGAGGCAACAACAGAGGCATCTGCAGATACGGCAAAAGGTTCTACACCACGTAACGAGACATTATATTTTGCAGGACAACAATGGAAATCAATTAATGACTGGAATCCTATGTCTGCCAACTCCAATAACGCAATGGCAATTAATCAGGTGGATTCAGCCAGAGTTTTAATTTATGAAACTTTATTTATGTATAACATGCTTGACAGCTCCTTAAACCATTTATTAGCTAATGAATATAAGTGGAACGATGAGAAGACGGAATTGACCGTTACACTTAATCCAGATGCTAAATGGAGTGACGGAACTCAGGTAACAGCAGATGATGTCAAATACACCTTTGACTGCCATGTAAAATATAAATCCGCACAAGGTAATGACTTTGGATTATATATTGATAAAGTGGAAGCTAAGGATGCTACAACTGCTGTATTCTATGCCAAATTAGGTGACAAGAAAAAAGCAAAAAATCCATTAAAAGTAGAGCAATATTTAACTCAGGTATATCAGATGCAAAAAGCTTATCTTCAAACTGTTGAAAAGAGAAATGACAACAATGCAGATAAGATCAAAGCAGATAAGATGGATGACTATGTTGCATCCGGTCCATATAAGACAATGTATTACGATAATCAAAAGGTTGTATTCCAAAGAGATGAGAATTATTGGGGACAAGCTAAATCCATGTGGGGACAAGTTCCTAATCCAAAATACATCGCTCATACAATCTATGCAGATAATGCAGCAGGACAAACCGCTTTAACAAAAGGCGAAGTTGATGTTTGTCAACAATTTATAACCGATGTTCAAGACCTTTGGTTAAAACAGAACTTACCAATTTCTACATATATTGATGAAGCACCATACGGTATCTGTACTTGCTTCCCATCCGCTTTCTTTAACTGTGAAAAAGAAGGCCTTGATCAAGTAGCAGTACGTAAAGCTATTGCTATGGCAACTGACTTCGATCAGATTATTTCTTCTGCTATGTCTAACCAATCACCAACATTTAGTGATGTTCCACGTAGTT
This sequence comes from bacterium, assembly GCA_030535455.1. Lineage (GTDB taxonomy): Bacteria > Bacillota > Clostridia > Lachnospirales > Lachnospiraceae > KM106-2. The sequence continues at coordinate 17,999 of JAUNJY010000059.1, read as the reverse complement.
TGATGAATCCAACTGATGTTGAACAAGCAATGGTTGATAAGGATGCTTTAAAAGAATATCAATGGACAAATGCAGATGTTGAGGGAGCTAAAAAGCTTCTTGATGATGCTGGTATCAAAGATACCGATGGCGATGGTATCCGTGAATATAAAGGAAAGAAATTATCCTTTAAGGCTGAGTGCCCAAGTGGATGGTCTGACTGGAATGCTGCTCTTACAATGGTAGCTGATGCTGGTAAGAAGATTGGCATTGATATTTCTACTTACTTCCCAGATGCTGATACTTACTATGATGATTTCACAAACGGTAAGTTCGATATTTGTATGTGGTCCTCATCAGGAGCAGGTGTAACAAATCCATGGCAACGTGGTATGTTCTACTTCTCCAAAGACTATGCAGCAATCAAGAAAGGTAACTGGAGTGGTAACTTTGGTCACTACATCAATGATGATGCGGATAAGATCCTTCAAGAGATCCCATTAGAGACAGATGCAGCTAAATTAAAAGAGTACTATACAGAATTAAGTAAGATCTGGTTAACAGATGTTCCTTCATTTGCTTTAATGTATAGACCAGTAACATTCCATACTGTAAACGAAAGTGTTTGGACAGGATTCCCTCAACAAGATGATGGAACCAACATTCCTCCAACAGATTGTACAGATGGTTATGGTATTGCATCTCTTTATAAGATTACCAATACAACAAAATAGTAACAAACCTATGTAATTAAAATTTAAGATACAATCAGCACGAATGTGCAAACGGTTATTAGGTAAAGGGTAAATAAGAGCCATGTTTTATATACCTAAACATGGCTCTTATTTTATGATATTGTGGGGTGATATATTGAAAGGGTTGAAAAGATATTATGGACAAAAAATTATTTGGTATCTAGTCACGCTTGTTTTTGCAATTATACTTAATTTTGCATTGCCAAGGTGCATGCCAGGTAACCCAGTAGCAGGTCTTGTAGGAAAGGCCGCATCTGGTATGACGGATGCTTCTGCAACAGAAAGGATCCAACAAGAATATACAGAAAAGTTTGGTTTGGACAAGTCCATGCCTGAACAATTTATTAAATGGGCCGGAGCAGCCATAAAAGGAGACTTTGGTGTTTCATTTAAAGAATATCCAAGGCCAGTATCAGCAATTATATCAGAATCTATTGGATGGACGATTGCACTTCAGCTTCCTGCAATTCTAGTAGGATGGTTTTTAGGAAATCTGTTAGGTGCAGTAGCAGCCTATATGAAAGGTGTTTTCGATAAGGTAATCTTACCGGTATTTTTGTTTATGAGTAACATACCAGCATTTGGTATGGCAACGATTTTGTTATTTATTTTTGCAATTAAGCTTGGATGGTTCCCAGCAAGTAAGGCGTATGGATATGATCTAATTCCTAATATGAGTTGGACCTTTATTGCATCCGTAATACATCACTATTGGCTTCCATTCCTGTCAGTTGTATTAGTTACAATTGGTGGCCAGGCAATTGGTATGCGTTCTATGTCAATTTATGAGTTGAACGCTGATTATGTAAAGTATAGCCGATTTTTAGGTATTAAAGATAGAAAAATAGTTGGCTATGTATTCAAAAATGCAATGTTACCACAGATTACAGGTTTGGCAATGTCAATTGGTACCATGATGGGTGGTGCACTTGTTGCTGAAATCATATTCTCTTATCCTGGTATTGGATCGGCTCTGTTAGCTGCAATTACCGGACAGGATTATCCAGTAATCTCTGCATGTACATTGATTATTACAATTATGGTATTACTAGCCAATTTGTTTGTTGAGATAATTTATGGATTAGTTGATCCTAGAATTAAAGCAGCACAACAGGATTAGGAGGGGAAAAAAATGAAAAATATGATTAAACAAGTATTTCATTCCCCTAAGTTTGTCGTGGGGTTTGTAATGTTTATGTTAGTATTTCTAACAGTACTTATTTATCCTTTAATTGTAACCGGAGATCCTCTTGAAATGATAGGTAATGGTGCATTTTTTGAACCAGGTACTTATGTTAACGTAGATGAGGTAGTCAATTCAGAACAATATAAGTTACATATTGATGCAAAGAGTAAAAAGATAGAAAAAGAGCTTGATCAGACAACAAGAAATGACATGAAAGAATGGTTAGTCAAATTTGGTGGAGTAGACGAAGCATCAATTGATACAAGTGATGCAACAGGACTTTTAAAATTATGGCAGGACAACTATTCTGCTGATATTAAAACGACAGGCCTTACAGCAGCAAAACAAAAGTATTATAAACGTTTAGCTGCAACAATTGATGGTATCGTAAATGATGAAGATTTATCCATTGCAGAGAAAGATTCAACCACAGGAGAGCTGAAAGAGAAGACAAAGATTGCTTCAAATGTATTTGCACATGTTTCTTCAATCTCCAATAGAAAGACATTTATTTTAGGAACAGATAACTTTGGTCGTGATGTGTTATCAGAGTTAGTAGCAGCTACAAAGACTTCTTTACAGATTGGTTTTGCAGCAGGTATCGTTGCAACGCTGGTTGGTCTGTTGTTAGGCTTAATTGCTGGGTATGTTGGTGGTATTGTTGATGATATCATAATGTTTATTACAAACTTATTTACCGTAATTCCTTCTTTCGTTATCTTAATCTTAATCTCTTATAGTATAGGTAATTCAAGAAGAGGTGTAGGATTGGTAGCAGTCATTATCGGTATCACGTCTTGGACATGGACAACTCGTTCTGTACGTTCACAGGTTATCTCTTTACGTAACCGTGATCATGTTAACTTATCGAAGTTATCCGGGCATAGCATGTTCCGTATTATGATCTGTGATATTCTTCCTTACATAGCTTCTTATGTAGTAATGGCATTTATCTTACAGATTTCAACAGGAATTTTGTCCGAAGCACAATTATCAATGTTAGGCCTTGGACCATCTACAACTAAGAATGCTACATTGGGATTAATGATGAACTGGGCAATGCAATGTACAGCATATCTTAACGGAAAATGGTGGGCATACTTCCCTGTTATTTTAGTAATAGCAATAATTTCATTCTCCCTTAACTTAATGAATACTGGACTTGATCAAGTATTTAATCCACAGCTGAGAGATTAGGAGGTGCGTTATGGGAAAAGTTATGTTAGAGGTAAATAACCTTAAGACAAAATATGTTACAAGATTTCATGAGGATGTTTACGCAGTAGATGGCGTGTCTTTGAAGATTGAAGAGGGAAAGTCTTTAGGCGTTGCAGGTGAGTCTGGCTGTGGAAAATCAACTTTAGCTTTAAGCTTAATGGGATATTATTTTGCACCCCTTCACTATATAAGTGGAGAAATCATTGTTGATGGAAAAAATATATCCAATATGAAGCCAAATGATATTCGTAGAAAAGTACTTGGTAATGAGATTGCCTATATACCACAGGCAGCAATGAATGCATTAAATCCAACAGCTAAAATTATAAATTTTGTTGAAGATGTTGTGCATGCTCATGAACCTAAGGTATCTAAAAAGGATATTTATGATATGGCAAAACAAAGGTTTGAAATCTTAGGTTTGCCAGAACAGGTATTACAGAAACACTCAGTAGAATTATCAGGTGGTATGAAGCAAAGAACCGTAATTGCAATTTCAACTATTCTATCACCTAAGGTATTAATCGCTGATGAACCATCTTCTGCATTGGATGTTACATCTCAAAAGATGGTTATCAAGATGATGCGTGAATTAATGGAGAAGGGATTTATTAAATCTATGATCTTCATCACTCATGAATTGCCATTATTGTACAATGTAACAGACGATATCATGGTTATGTATGCAGGACAGATTGTGGAAAGAGGTACTGCAAAAGAGATGGTCTTTGATTCGTATCATCCATACTCTAGAGGCTTAATGGGATCTATTATCGTTCCAGAGGCTGGTGTTAGAGAAAATAAATTAGTAGCTATACCTGGCACTCCTCCAAACTTAAAGAAACCACCACAAGGGTGTCGTTTTGCAGAACGTTGTAAATATGCAACAGATTCTTGTAAGACAAATAAGATTGAGGAAGTAGATGCTGGAAATGGCAGAATGTATCGTTGTTATATGTCTCAAGAAAAATTAAAGGAGGTGTATGATAATGACTAAAGAAGCAGAAATGTGTCTTGAAGGAAAAGGCTTAACCAAAATATTTGGATATGGTTCGACAAAGACAGTAGCTGTTGACCATGTGGATTTTAAGTTTCATAAGGGCGAGATTATCTCCATTGTAGGGGAGTCTGGCAGTGGTAAGACAACGTTGTCAAAAATGTTGTTGGGGCTAATTAGTACATCAGAAGGTGAAATCTTATTTCAAGGAAAACAAAGAGATATTAGTTCACGTGCAAAGAAGAAAGAGTATTGGAAAGGTATTCAGGCAATTTTCCAAGATCCCTTCTCCAGTTATAACATGTTTAACAAGATTGATTCAGTATTACTGGATTGTATCAATATGCGTGGAGGAAAAGGGCTGTCTCAAAAAGAGAAGTTTGATATGATGACTGAGGCCTGTAGCTTTGTTAATCTTAAGTTTGCTGAGTTAACAAATAAATATCCATTTGAGTTATCAGGTGGACAGATGCAACGTCTTATGATTGCTCGTATCTTCTTACTTAGACCTCAAATTCTTCTTGCAGATGAACCAACTTCAATGATTGATGCTTGTTCAAGAGCAACCATCCTTGACATGCTTTTGAAATTAAGAGATGAAATTAATATGACAGTTATTTTCATTACCCATGATATTGGATTAGCCTACTATATTTCAGATTCTGTATATATTATGGAACATGGTAAATTTGTGGAGCATGGCTGTGCAGACGATGTAATCCTTAGTCCAAAGGCTGAGTACACAAAACGTCTTATCAGCGATGTACCTAAGATTTACGAAGAGTGGGATCTGACTACTGTTTAGTTGATGAAAAAGATGTCATACGTTTTGTATGACATCTTTTTCATTTATAGAAGATAGGGCGCAGGCAAAGTCATACTAGTAAAGTATGGAGAGATTAAGAAAGTAAGAATATGGTAAATACTGCTTGACGTAATATAAAATTTGGCCTTATGCTATAGATATAAGAGTTGTAAATTACATGTTCTTAATAATAAAGGAGAGGGTGCGTAGATGCAGGAAAGAACAGTATTTGTTAAACCATCATTGGAATACAAACGTGATGCAATACGCTTTATGGATGAATGTCTAGAATTAGATGGAGTTGTTCATGGCGGTGGCGGATTAGATATTTGTAGTACATATGAAAAATGGCTTATATTTTTACAACAGAAACAAAGCAAGGAAACGGTACCGGAGGGATATGTCGTTTCTGAAACTTGGTTTGCAGTACCTGAGAATGATGATAAGATTATCGGCATCGTAGATATACGTAAGGAACTGAATGAGAAATTAAGCTGGGGTGGAGGAAATATTGGTCTTGCTGTGCGACCTCATATGAGAGGAGAGGGACATGGAAAGGAATTGCTTAGCATGGCACTAGAGCGATGTAAGGAACTTGGCATGGGAAAAGTCCTGCTTACATGTGAAGAAGAGAACCTACGAGCAGCAAAAACAATACTTAGTTGCAAAGCGATAGAGGAAATTAACGCAGAGGCAATGGCAGAAGGTTTTCGCAGGTTTTGGGTTACCATGTAAAAAAAGATTGCACTGCTAGAATAAAATGGCGAAATGGGGTATGCTATTAAAAAAAGTAGGAGGAAGAAACATGTTACTAAAGAATTTATATGGGCACTTTATGACGATTACAAAGCATAGACATGTTGTTATGCAACATTGCTTTCGAGTGGGGCTTTATAGACAAGGACTATTGCATGATTTATCAAAATATTCTCCAAAAGAATTTATTAGTGGAGTGAAATATTATCATGGTTATCGAAGTCCTAACTCAGCTGAACGTGAAAAAATTGGTTACTCAGCTGCCTGGCTTCATCATAAGGGACGAAATAAACATCATATGGAGTACTGGATTGACTATCCTTTTGATGATCGGGATGGCATGGTGGGAATGAAGATGCCGGTCAGATACGTGGTTGAAATGTTTTGTGACCGGGTTGCTGCTAGTAAAATCTATAATAAGGAGCAATATACAAATCGAGATGCTCTCGATTACTATTTAAAACGTAGACATCATTATATTATTCATCCTCAATCAGAAAAGTTATTACGACATCTGCTTGTCATGCTTGCAAAGCGTGGAGAAGATGAGACGTTTGAATATATTAGAACCCGTGTATTAAAGAGGAAGCATTAAAAAAATAGCTCGATTCTTTTATGAATTGAGTTATTTTTGAATTTAGGAGTTAAAGATGCGATAGCTCAAGAAAAATGGAGGTACTTATGAGAATAGGAGTAGATTATTACCCAGAACAGTGGGAGCCTTCTCAGTGGGAGATTGATGCAGACCGTATGAAAGAAATTGGTGTGACTACCGTACGAATTGGGGAGTTTACATGGAGCAGGCTTGAAAGAAAAGAGGGAGAATTTCAGTTTGAATGGCTAGATCAGGTGGTGAAGTTATTTTCAGAGCGTCAGATTGAAGTCGTCCTTTGTACACCAACCAATTGTCCACCATTATGGCTGTATGAAAAATATGAAGATGCAATTCAAGTGGATGGAACAGGAAAAAGGGTTGCATTGGGAATTCGAGGACATAGATGTTACAATTCGCCTAGTTTAAGATATTTTGCAAAAAGAATTATTGAAGAGATGTGTAAGCGTTATGGAAATAATTCGACAGTCATTGGATGGCAGATTGATAATGAATTAGAAACAAATCATTGTCACTGTGAATATTGCACTAAGGCGTTTAGACAATGGATGAAGAAAAAGTATCATACAGTAGAAGCGATTAATGAAGCATATCAGAATACAGTGTGGAGTGGAGAGTATTCTTCGTTTGAGCAAATCAAGCCTCCTTATGGTGAGTTTTTACACTGGCAAAATCCTTCCTATATGCTGGATTATAGTCGCTTCGCAACGGAGAGTTTAAATGAGTACATACGATTTCAACTAAGTATAATCAGACAGCATACATGCAATCAGTTTGTGACAACCAATACATATATGTGTGAACATATGCCAGATTTTTATTCGGAATTTGAAGAACTGGATGTAGTGGGCTATGACAATTATCCGCTTTCTAAATTACCAGAGGACTCGGAGGAGTTATATAGCCATGCGTTTCATCTTGACTTAATGCGAGGCATAAAGAGGAAGAATTTCTGGATTATGGAACAATTAAGTGGAATGACAGGAAGCTGGGGGTATATGGCGCAGACACCAAGGCCGGGCATGATTAAAGGGTATGCCATGCAGGCAATTGCACATGGAGCAGATGCAGTATTGCATTTTCGTTATCGTACAGCTAGGGCAGGAGCGGAAATGTTCTGGCATGGATTGCTTGATGCATCCAATAAGCCAGGAAGGCGCTTTGAAGAATTTGTAGATTTATGCAAGATGGGAAAGCAGTGTAATTATCTTGATGGAACCAAATGTATTAACCAAGTAGCAATCCTATATAATCCAGAGGACGAATTTGCATTTAAAATACAATATCAAGAAAAGGAATTATATTATTTTCAGGCACTTAAGGCATTTCATCATGCGTGTACCACACTGGGAGTTGGTGTGGATATTATTAATGGAACAGAAGAACTGGCAAAGTATAAGATAGTGGTTGCACCTACTTTGTTTATTGAAAATAAAGTGGTGACAGAGCATTTATATGAGTTTGTTGAAAATGGAGGAACCTGTATCTTAACGTATCGAAGCGGAGTTAAGGATGAAAACAATGTATGTGTCCTGGAGGAACTTCCGGGAGCATTGAAAACTTTGACGGGCTGTTATGTTATGGAGTATGACGGGATCGGAGACAGTATTCAACAGATTGTAAAAGAGGATCAGACAGAATATGAGATTACTTCATGGTGTGAGCTGCTACAGGTAACTACGGCAAAACAGTGGGCGGCATATAAAGGCAGCTTTTATGAAGGGACGCCTGCAATTACTGTAAACCAATACGGTGCTGGCACTTGTTTTTATGTGGGATGTATTGGGAAAAAGGCAATGTACCGAGATATTATGGTGGATGCATGCCAAAAGAGTGGAATTGCCTTTCGAATGGATTTGCCCGAAGGAGTAGAGCTTTCTGTACGAGAAGATGAAAAGATGCAATATATATTCTACTTTAATAATTCTAATACAGAAAAAGAGGTAGATCACATGAGTCTGCAGCCTTTTGAAATGAAAATATTACCAAGAGAGAAAGCGTAATTGTATTCATTGGATAAATTGATTTATAATGAATGTACTGAAAGGAGTAGAAATGATGGATAATTTTATTTTTAATGCTTATACGAAGGTGTATTTTGGAAAAGGTGAAATGAATCAGCTACCAAATGAGATACATAAATATGGAACAAATGTGCTGCTTGTCTATGGTGGTGGCAGTATAAAGAGAAATGGTATTTATAGCAAGGCATTGGAACTTTTAAAGGATTGTAATGTTATTGAGCTTCCAGGGGTAGAACCCAATCCTAAAATCGAAAGTGTTCGTAAAGGCGTAACACTTTGTAAAGAGAACAAGATTGATGTAATTCTTGCAATTGGAGGAGGCAGCACCATTGATTGTTCCAAGGTAATTGGTGCTGGCGCTTATTATGAGGGAGATGCATGGGATCTTGTGACGAATCCTGAAAAGATTACAAAAGTTCTTCCAATTGTAACAGTGCTCACGATAGCTGCAACTGGTTCAGAAATGAATAAAAATGCAGTAATTAGTGATCCTGTAACGAATGAGAAATTAGGGACAAGCTCTATGCTTATGATTCCACAGGCATCCTTCCTTGACCCGGAATATTTATATACATTGCCAGCAAAACAAACAGCAGCAGGCACCGCGGACATTATGTCACATATCTTTGAGAATTATTTTAAAGAGGAAGTAGGAGCATTTGTTCAAGATAAGTTTGCAGAAGGCTTACTTAAGACTTGTATAAAATATTGTCCGGTTGCATTAAAGGATCCAACTAATTATGAAGCAAGGGCAAACTTAATGTGGGCAAGTACGATGGCATTAAATGGGCTTGTTGGTGCAGGAAAGCCAGGTCCTTGGATCTGTCATCCAATTGAACATGAGCTGAGTGCATTTTATGATATTACCCATGGAATAGGATTGGCAATTTTGACACCTCGCTGGATGCGTTACACATTAAACGAGAAAACATTAGAGTTATTTGTACGTTACGCTAGAAATGTCTGGGACATCGAGGAAGAAGATCCATTTATCGCGTCTAATATGGCTATCGATAAGACAGAACAGTTCTTCATTGATTGTGGAATTCCAATGTCGTTAAAAGAACTTGGAATTGATGATACTCATTTTGAAGAAATGGCAGAAAAAGCAGTTCGTATCGGTGGACTGGAACATGCATATGTGCCACTGAACAAAGAGGATGTCATTCATATTCTTAGAAAATGTCTATAATCAAAGAGTAGCTTCCGAAAGGAAGCTACTCTTTGATTCAGCTTGTCGACAAAGTCGAGGGAAATGATTAGTGCTCACTCGTGCAAATTCTTCTAGAACAGGACCTATTCGCACTAATCCGATCTCCGAAAAGCGCGGTTTCCAAAGATCGCTTCCAATGAAAACCTACGGCTTTCAAACTTTCCTCTAAGTAGTGCGCTGGAGTGAATGCAAGATGCGAACTTACGCGGAAGGAGTTTATCACTTCGTGATCGCGTTCGGCGCGAAGTGTATTTCAAGCAAAACACTTTTTTATTGAAACGAAATAAGGGTTATGCTATAATGGGGAAAATTATTACGGAGGATGAAGAAGTAATGAAACTATTAATCAAAAATGGTCATGTGTTAGACCCGGTTACCAATGTGAACGAAGTAATGGATGTGCTAGTTGAGGATGAGATGATTGTAGCGGTTGATAAGAACATTGCTTGTGAGGCAGACCAAGTGCTTGATGCCACAAACCAGTATGTAATGCCTGGATTTATCGACCTTCATGTTCACCTTAGGGATCCAGGATTGGAATATAAAGAGACTATTGAGACTGGAGCAAAGGCAGCAGCAAGAGGTGGATTTACGACAATCTGTCCAATGCCGAATACAAAACCGGTTACGGATTGTGCGGAAGTAGTACGTTATGTAATTGATAAGTCCAAAGAACTCGGTATTGTGAATATCCTTCCGGTTGGAGCTGTAACGATAGGGCAAGAAGGCACCACGCTTGCAGACTTAGAAGGAATGAAAGAGGCTGGAATCGTTGCAATCAGCGAAGATGGAAAGTCAGTTATGTCCACCGACCTTTACATAAAGGCCATGCAGGAAGCAAAAAAACTTAATCTCCCAGTGCTTGCCCATTGCGAGGATAAACCACTTGTTCGTGGTGGTGTGATCAATGCAGGGAAGAAAGCAGAAGAATATGGACTCAACGGCATTACCAATGCAGTTGAAGATGTAATTACCGCAAGAGACATCTTTATGGCTAAAGAGGCAGGATGCCATTTACACTTGTGTCACTGCAGTACCGAAGACAGTGTCCGTCTTGTAAAGATGGCAAAGGAAATGGGAGTTAGTATTTCAGCTGAAGTATGCCCACATCACTTTGCATTAGCAGATGAAGATATTACAAAAAATCATGGGGATTTCAAGATGAATCCACCTCTACGAAGTAAAAAAGATATGTTAGCGTTACAACAAGGCTTAAAAGAGGAGATTATGGATGTGATTGCAACGGATCATGCTCCTCATGGAGAAGAAGAAAATAACCAGACAATGGATAAAGCTCCTTTCGGAATTGTGGGACTAGAGACTGCATTCCAGCTTACAATGACAGAATTAGTGAAACCAGGCATTATAACACCAATGCAGATGGTTGAGAAATTAAGCGTTAATCCAGCAAAGGTATTAGGTATTAATAAAGGATCTATCGGTGCAGGCATGCCAGCCGATATTACCATTGCTGATTTTAATAAAGAAACAAAGATTGACAAAGCTACATTTTTATCAAAAGGGCGTAATACTCCATTTGACGGAAAACAGGTAGTGGGAGAAGTAACTGCCACAATCTGCAATGGAAACGTAGTTTATAACGCAAGATAAGACTGAACAAAACTGAGGTATAAGAAGGAAAGGATGTCACAAAAATGATTAACAAATTAGTAAAGAAAATTGAAGCAAATAAAGCACCAATCGTAGTAGGATTAGATCCTATGCTCTCCTATGTTCCACAACATATCAAAGCAAAGGCATTTGAGGAAAAAGGTGAGACACTAGCAGGGGCAGCAGAAGCAATCTGGCAGTTTAATAAAGGAATTATTGATGCAACACATGATATAATTCCAGCAGTAAAACCACAGATTGCAATGTATGAACAGTTTGGTATAGAAGGTGTAATGGCGTTCAAGAAGACAGTAGATTACTGTAAAGAAAAAGATTTGGTAGTCATTGGTGATATTAAACGTGGAGATATTGGTTCTACTTCCGAAGCGTATGCAGTAGGACATTTAGGCAAGGTTCAAGTTGGAAATCAAAGTTTTTATGGATTTAATGAAGACTTTATTACGGTAAACCCATATTTAGGATCTGACGGAATTAATCCATTTACAAAGGTTTGTAAGGAAGAGAAGAAGGGAATGTTTATCCTTGTTAAGACTTCTAATCCTTCCAGTGGAGAATTTCAGGACCAGTTAATTGACGGAAAGCCATTGTATCAGATGGTTGCAGAAAAGGTTGATGAATGGGGTCAGGAATGTATGGGTGACAGCTATAGCTACATAGGGGCTGTTGTTGGCGCAACTTACCCTGAAATTGGCAAAGTACTTCGTGACGTTATGCCAAAGGCCTATATCTTAGTACCTGGATACGGCGCACAAGGTGGAAAAGGTGCCGATCTTGTTCACTACTTTAATAAAGATGGACTTGGCGCGATTGTAAATTCTTCAAGAGGAATTATCGCAGCTTATAAACAGGAACAGTATGCATCCTTTGGTGAGACATGTTACGCAGATGCATCCAGACAAGCGGTAATTAACATGAGAGAAGATCTTATGAACGCAATTGCCAATAAATAATCAGCAGAAGCGAAATGTACTTAGGTATGTTTCGCTTTTACCATGTAAACCATCAGGAAGAACATGCAGAAAAAGATTTTTTGAAATTACTACTTGAATTGTGTCGGTTTGTGATATATAATGTTAAAAATTTGTGCAATAATGAATTAAAAGGAATAGGAGAAATAATCATGTCGAAGGCAGTTAAGAAAAATGTAACGATAGAACGAGCAGAAAAAATCAGCAATGGTATTTACAATATGTGTTTAGCGGATTCAGAAATTGCGAATCAAGCAAAGCCAGGACAATTTGTTTCGTTATATAGCAAAGACGGAAGTCGTTTATTACCAAGACCAATTAGCATTTGTGAAATTGACCAGGTAAGAGGGACTCTCCGTCTTGTTTATCGTGTGGCAGGAAAAGGCACAGAAGAATTTTCTGAGTTAAAGGCAGGAGACACGATCTCAGTGATGGGACCTCTAGGAAATGGATTTACAATGGAAGAGGGAAAAGCCATTTTAATTGGTGGCGGAATTGGTATTCCACCAATGCTAGAACTTGCAAAACAGCTTAGCAATAATGGTGTGACAGTACAGGTAGTACTTGGTTATCGCGATCAGCTATTCCTAAATGATGAATTTATAAACTACGGAAACGTCTACATATCAACGGAAGATGGTAGCGTTGGAACGAAGGGGAATGTCATTGATGCAATCAGAGAAAATAATCTGGATGCAGATATAATATATGCCTGCGGCCCTACGCCGATGCTTCGAGGAGTAAAGAATTACGCCTTAGAACACAACATAAAAGCCCAGATTTCCTTAGAAGAGAAAATGGCTTGCGGAATTGGAGCCTGCCTTGCATGTACTTGTAAGACAAACAAAAAAGATCATCATTCCAATGTAAATAACAAACGTATTTGCAAAGATGGTCCAGTTTTCTATGCAGAGGAGGTAGAGCTATAATGAATACAAAAGTAAATATTGCAGGAGTAACACTTAACAATCCAGTATTAACGGCATCTGGGACTTTCGGATCTGGAGCTGAGTACTCTGATTTTGTAGATTTAAACAAACTTGGAGGAGTAGTAACAAAGGGAGTTGCCAATATCCCATGGGAAGGAAATCCGACGCCAAGAGTTGCGGAGACGTCCTCCGGCATGTTAAATGCGATTGGCTTACAAAATCCAGGGATTGACTTATTTGTAAAACGAGACATCCCATTTTTACAACAATATGACACAAAGATCATTGTCAATGTCTGTGGAAAGAGTGTTGCAGATTACTGTGAAGTAGTAGAACGTCTTGCTGAAGAAAAAGTGGATTTGTTAGAAATCAATATTTCTTGTCCAAACGTAAAAGAAGGGGGAATTGCATTTGGCCAAAACCCTAGGTTCGTGGAAGAGATTACTCATGAACTGAAAAAACGTGCAAAGCAGCCAATCATTATGAAACTTAGCCCAAATGTAACGGATATTACAGAGATGGCAAGAGCTGCTGAGGCAGGCGGAGCAGATGGCCTTTCTTTAATCAATACGCTTACAGGGATGAAGATTGATGTGGATCGAAGAAGCTTTGCCCTTGCTAATAAGACAGGAGGCTTATCAGGTCCAGCAATCAAGCCAGTAGCCGTAAGAATGGTTTATCAGGTAGCTAACGCAGTAAACCTTCCTATTATCGGTATGGGCGGGATTACAACAGCATATGATGCATTAGAGTTTATGATGGCAGGTGCAACAGCAATCAGTGTTGGTACTGCAAACTTTGCTAATCCATATGCAACAGAAGAAATTGCGGCAGGAATTGTAGACTATATGAAGAGAAACAACATCAATGATATCAATGAAATCATTGGATGCGTAAAATAGAGAAAGGTTAGGTAGGAAAGATGGAACAATACAAAAAAGAGTTTATTGAGTTTATGGTGGATTGCGGAGTATTAAAATTCGGAGATTTTGTAACAAAGAGTGGAAGAAAGACTCCATTCTTCGTAAATACAGGATTTTACCGTACAGGTGCCCAACTTCGTAAATTAGGCGAATACTATGCAAAAGCAATTAATGAGAAATACGGTCTTGATTTCGATGTGTTATTTGGACCTGCATACAAAGGAATTCCATTAAGCGTTGCAACAAGTATGGCGATTGATGAGCATTACAACAAAGAAATCAAATACTGCTCTAACCGTAAAGAAGTAAAAGACCACGGTGATACAGGAATTTTACTGGGAAGTCCAATTGCAGATGGCGACAAGGTTGTAATTATCGAAGATGTAACGACAGCAGGAACATCGATCAATGAGACATTGCCTATTATCAATGCACAAGGAAATGTAGATGTTGTTGGCCTTGTAGTAAGTGTTGACCGATGTGAAAGAGGACAGGGAGAGAAGAGTGCCCTTGATGAAATTCAAGAGAAATTTGGAATTAAGACAACGGCAATCGTTACAATGAAAGAAGTGGTTGAACATTTATACAATAAACCTTATAATGGTAAAGTAATTATTGACGATAGCTTAATGGAAGCTATTGATGCATATTATGACCAATATGGAGTAAAATAAAGTTCGGAGGTTGTTTGTATGGATGAAAAAGTTTATAAAACACTCAACTCTACAGGAAAATTAAATATTATATTTGGAATTATAACAATCGTATTTGGAATTGGCACTGGTATTATGTACATCATAAATGGTGCAAGATTGTTAAAAAGAAAATCCAGAATGCTGTTTTAAACAAAAAAGTGCTGCAAATGACTAAATCGTCATTGCAGCACTTTTTTTACTTATCAGAGTTTTCAGATTCTACATCGTCCTCTTTTGGTTCGATCTTTATGTGAATTTTATCAATTCTGTTTTTATCCACTTCTGTCACTGTGTAAGTGACATTACCATCCGTTACGGTTTCACCTGCATCAGGTAAATGATCAAGCAAGAAGATTACATGGCCACCAATAGAGTCATATTCCTCAGCCTCAATCCCTAATTCAAGGATTTCATTAATGTCATCAAGTTTTGTACTACCATCTACTTCGTACTCATTTTCATTGATTACTTTGATGGAGTCTTCTTCATCAGCATCATATTCATCTCGGATTTCACCAACGATTTCTTCTAGTAAGTCTTCTAGGGTAATGATACCAACCATAGAGCCATACTCATCGATTACGACTGACATAGAAATATGATCGCGTTTCATTTCCGTTAATAACTCGGATGTATGCTTAAACTCATATGTGATATATGGTTCTCGCATTATATTACTTATATCAAAGTCTTCCTTTGCACCTTGGTAAAAGAAGATATCTTTTAAGTTAATGATACCAACTACATTGTCCGTAGATTCTTCATACACAGGTAAACGGGAATATTTATTTTCAGAGAATAATTCCACAAGTTCATCATAGCCTAGGTCAATGCTTGCAAAGCTTACATCGACACGAGGTACCATAACATCTTTTGCGATGGAGTCTCCAAAATCCACCACGTTGGTAATCATTTTGCGCTCTTCACTTTCAATGACACCTTCTTCATGACTAACATCAACGATGGTACGTAGTTCATTTTCAGTAATGGCCTGTTGTTTCTTGTTCGGGTCAATACGGAAGATAAGCAAGATACCAACCGATAGTTTATTTACTATAAATATAGCTGGTGTTAACAGTTGTGTTAAAAAGTAAATAATTTTAGCATATCGTAAAGAAAGCGATTCCGCATTAATCGTAGCTAATGACTTAGGCGTAATCTCACCAAATATTAAAATTACAATTGTCAGTAAACCAGTAGCAATACCAACAGCAAGGCTGGCATCCATGCTTAATCCACTTTGATGTGCAAGGTTCGTTGCGAATGTTGTGGAAATTGAGGATGCAGTTAAGTTTACAATGTTGTTACCAATTAAGATTGCACTAAGCATCTTAGTAGGGTCTTCTACCAATTTATTAACGATTACTGCATTCTTGTTGCCCTCTTCTTCCAGGGAACGTAAACGAAGTTTGTTAACAGTTGTAAGTGCAGTCTCTGCACTTGAGAAAAAGCCTGATAAAAGTATTAGAAAAGCTAAAATAATTAATTGCGTGACGCCGCTCGGGTCCAAAATACCATCTCCTAAATTCAAATTAAATTAATTGTCCATAATCACTATGGATACTACATTTTATGTACTACTTAAGTCAGTGAATACATAATATCATATTTTACTCTATAAGGTTTAATTGTGTCAAGTTTTTTCAAAAAGTCAGCTTTTTATTACAGTATTATGCACATTATTCTGAAAAATATACTAAATATTTAATTTAAATATGAAAAGCTCTAGAATGAGGTAATACACAATTTTAAGAGGAATTAATATATTAGATTATAGTAGTATTAAAATATAGTTTTTTAGATGGGGAAAGAGAAAAGTATGAATATATCGGGAACCTTATATTATAACGGGAATAATCAACCTCAGCCAGGTACTGGGATTGCAGGTGTTGCTATAGCACTGCAATTACAAGGGAGCAGAACACTGACTGGTACCGTTACAGAAACAGGAGTAGTCACAACAACCAATTCCACAGGAGGATTTACATTTACAGATGTACCAGCAGGCAGCTATCGAGTTGTGGAGGCAGCTGGATATACGGGTGCAATAACAAGTCCAGGATCTTGGATTGCAGCCAGCCAAATATCAGTGACGCCAAATGATCCACCTATTTCAGTAATATCAAGTCCTCCTACAGGGGCTAATGAATTAAATTCATTATCACCCAATACAGTCTTTGTTACCGTAACTACAGCTGACATAACGGGTATTGTTTTTTATGATGCACCAATTCAGGTCATTCCATTATCAATAAATAATTATGTTACAACAGGAGGAAATTTAGTGACGGCAGCGGATAATGGAACGTTTGGCACTTTACCAAATGGCACAGCAGTACAGACAAGTAATGCAAATGGGAATCCACCTTATACTGATTTCACAACAGCATTTACATACGTGCAGTATGTAAATGCAAGGCCAAGTGATGGGGAGTATACTATAAGCAATACCATTGTAAATAGTAATTTTGGTACTTGGTTTAATATATCGGATTATAACACAAGAGATGAAACTGGGCGAATGATGATTGTAAATGGAAACTTCCCAGGACAGTCAGTATTTGCCGCTCAGGTAACCGTAAGTGCAAACACAGACTACGTATTTTCAGCTTGGGTAATGAATATTGACTCACAGCGAGGGTCTGTGCTACCCCAATTAAGGGTTCAAGTGACAGGGACAACAGTAATATTTGATCAGCTTTTGACAGATGAATTAACAGTTACTGCAATACCGACATGGAAACAGACAGGAGCTGCATTCAATAGTGGTGCTAATACCACTTTAAATGTTCAATTTATAAGTGAGGGAGGTGCAGCAGGAGGAAACGATTATGTTATCGATAATATAACCCTATTAGAACTGGAACCTACGCCTGTTACGTCAATTCAAAAAAGCGTTGACAAGACTATTGTAAACCCAGGAGATGAAATTACGTATAATCTGACCTTTACAAATTCCAGCTCTACGACAACATTAAGTTCAGTGAGCATTCAAGACGTTATACCGCAGGGAACTACAGTAGTACCGGATAGTGTTATTATAAATGGGGTTCAACGAGAGGAAAGTCAATTAGGAACCGGAATATCGATTGATGATGTGGCGCCAGGAGGAAGTGTAAATATACAGTTTCGTGTAACTGTAAATAGTAATGTTGCTAATGGAACAATTCTTAACAATAGTGGATCAGCCACCTATACGTATACAGATGCGACTGGAGTAACAAGGACAGTAACGTCTACTAGTAATGAAGTTCAGACGGGAGTTTTAAATCCAACATGTCCAACGTGTCCAACCGGCCCAACGGG
>JAUNJY010000058.1 GCA_030535455.1 bacterium | reverse complement strand
TACGAAGTTCTTTACCGATTTCTTCTGCTGGATGAGCTGCTGCTCTCTTTCTCATTGCATTAAAGTGTGGAGAACCTGCTTGGTTTTCAAGTAACCAGTCTTTTGCAAATGTACCATCTTGGATATCAGTAAGGATTTGTTTCATTGCTTTCTTAGTCTCTTCTGTTACAATCTTAGGTCCAGTGATGTAATCACCGTATTCAGCTGTATTGGAGATAGAATATCTCATACCAGCGAAACCGCTTTGGTAGATTAAGTCTACGATTAATTTCATTTCATGGATACATTCGAAGTATGCATTTCTTGCATCGTATCCTGCTTCTACTAATGTTTCGAAACCAGCTTGCATTAATGCACAAACGCCACCGCAAAGTACTGCTTGCTCACCAAAAAGATCTGTTTCTGTTTCTGTCTTGAATGTAGTTTCAAGAACACCAGCTCTTGCGCCACCGATTGCTAATGAGTAAGCAAGTGCAAGTTCTAATGCATTACCTGTAGCATCTTGTTCTACAGCTACTAAACAAGGAACACCTTTGCCTGCTTGGTATTCACTTCTTACAGTATGTCCTGGTCCTTTAGGTGCGATCATTGTTACATCCACATCTTTAGGTGCTACGATTTGTCCAAAATGAATTGCAAATCCATGAGCAAACATAATCATCTTGCCTGCAGTTAAGTTTGGAGCGATTGACTCATTGTACATTTTTGCTTGTTTTTCATCATTGATAAGGATCATGATGATGTCAGCTCTTTTAGCTGCTTCTGCTGCTGTATATACTTCAAATCCTTGAGCTTCAGCTTTAGCCCATGATCTGCTGCCTTCGTAAAGACCAATAATTACGTTACATCCTGATTCTTTAGCATTTAATGCATGTGCATGGCCTTGGCTTCCATAACCGATTACGGCAATTGTCTTGCCCTCTAATAATGCTAAATTACAATCTTCTTGATAATAAATCTTTGCCATAGTTAATTCCTCCTAATTTTAATTATATATGTGCTTTCCATTACAATTATTAATATTCTATAGAATAAAGTAATAATCAATATAGTAATAAAAAGTAGTATGTATTAGTCAATATAATCTGAGATATCGCCTGCACCACGACCAAGTCCTGTGACTCCTGTCCGAACTAGTTCAAGTATTGTATATCCTTCTAACAGATTAATAAATGCATCGATCTTTGCTTGGTTTCCAGTAAGCTCTACCATTAAGGACTCCTCTGCAACGTCTACGATCTTTGCTCTAAAAATATTTGCAATGCTGATCACTGATTCTCTTTCTTCTTTTCCAGCATCTACTTTTACTAAAACAAGCTCTCTACAGACGCTTTCTAAGTCTTTTAGCTCCGTAATCTCTTTTACGTCTTCTAGCTTTCTCAGCTGTTTTTCAATCTGTTCTAGAATATGATTGTCGCCTGTTACGGCAACCGTCATTCGTGAGTATGCAGGGTCTTGAGTTTCACCTACGGTCAGGCTATCAATATTATATCCTCTTCTGCTGAATAGGCCTGCAACACGACTAAGAACCCCTGACGTATTGTCTACTAAGATAGATAACACCATTCTTCTCATATCGTTTCCTCCTACCCTGTTTTTTTGTATATGTACTCGTTTAATGCATCTTCATCACTTTAACGCACTATTATGTGAAAACTAATTAAATTGTAGCAATATGTGGATTCTTTGTCAAGTAGTGGTACTTTATGTAGTCATACATAATAGTTATGTCTATTATAACCACCTTGCAAAATATTGATTTTCCTATACAAAAAAGGACCCCAAGGTCCTTTTTTTGTATACAAGTGACATCTTTCACTTCCTTATTTGTATTCAACCGATGTTGCCTTGTTGAATATAAAGTCCTGAAGCTTTGCTGCATTTTCAGGTATATCTGGAACAAGAACCTTCATTGAACGGATTGTCTCATCTGTATAGGTTCCCTCCGCAGGAATACGGAATTGATTGATCTGCGTTGTTCCCATCATTAAGATAGACTTCATATAACTCATAATCTCATCATTTGTTAAATCTGTTGAGATATATGGCAATACATTGGTCATCATATTGATCAGTTCATTGATGGATAGTGATTTTGCCTTCGTAAAGATTGCCTGTAATACAATTCTCTGGCGCTCTGTACGTCTAAAGTCACCATTACCTTCCTTACGAATTCTAGCATAGCATAATGCTTGCTTACCATTCATTACATTCTTTCCTGCTGTGATCTTTAATGCATCTTTGTAACCCTTTTTATTTTTATAATAGCTTTGTAAATGTTTATATTCAGACTCAGTAACGGTTACTTCTACACCACCGATCTGGTTGATTACATTTTCAAATGCTTCAAAATCCACCACTACATAGCCATCTAAACGCACACCAAAGTTCGTTGCAATTGTCTGATATAGTAAGGGAACTCCACCATAGGAATATGCTGCATTAAAACGATTACTTTCGTAACCTGGAATGCTTACATACATATCCCTCATAAGGGAAGTAAGTTTTAACTGGTTATTTTTCATATCCACGGTTGCAATCATTGTGGAGTCGGAACGTCCCTTGTCTGTCTGACTGGCACGCTTATCCGAACCAACTAACAAGACATTGATTACTTGATCATCACCAATTACATTAATATCTGAAAGATCTACATTATTTAAGTCACCTTCGGTAGCTTCTGCTCTTGTATCTAATACTTTGTTTACTGTAAGCTCAATTTGTGCTGCTACATATCCTAGTAAAACTGATAGTATTAAACATAAGGAAATTAAGACTCTCTTAATTCTCTTTCTTTTTCGTTTTTTCTTCATAAAACGTTTATGAGCCTCCTTTTTTCTTTGCTCATAATCATCCTCATGACTATTTTGTACACTACGAGTACCACGGTAATCCTGTTGTCTCATTTCCCATCCTCACAAATAAATTAAATCTATTGCTTACGAAAGACTAAGTAATTCCTTCACTAAGCGTACTGCATCCTGCGCATCCGTAGAATAGCCATCTGCCCCTATTTCCTCAGCAAAGCTTGGTGTCGTTACTGCACCGCCTATAATTACTTTTGCTCTTAAGTTTGCCTTATTTTTTAAGTCTACTACTGTTTTCATTTCCATCATCGTCGTAGTCATTAATGCACTTAGTCCAATAATGTCTGCATCATGTTTCTTTGCCTCATCGATGATCGTTTCACTTTTCACATCTTTTCCTAAATCAATTACATCAAATCCATAATTCTTTAACATAAGGGCAACTAAGTTTTTCCCTATATCATGAATGTCGCCTGCTACAGTAGCAATTATGATCGTACCCAGCTTTCCGCCATCCCTGCCTTCTTTTAATAATGGCTCCAAATAATCGATCGCAGTCTTCATAGTTTCTGCACTTGCAATTAACTGTGGCAGGTAATAAATCTGTTTGTCAAACAAGTCACCGACTTTATTAATTGCAGGAATTAACATCTCATCTAGTATTACAGATGGACTTTCCCCCGCTGCAATTGCTTCTTCTACATGAGAAACAATATGTTTACGATTTCCTTTTAAAACTTCTTCATAAATAATAGAGGTTTTCTCCTGGTTTTGCAATTCCTTTTTGTCTGGGGCGTCATACAAAATTTTTCCAGCTGTATCATTCTTTTTGCTTACAGTGACCGGATGATTGGAAACCTGAGTGATATAACGAAGATCAGCTTCCTCTTTATTAAGCAATAAATCAGAGGCAAATGCCAAATTCATTAATAGCTCCTGGCATGGATTTGCAATAGCCATTGTAAGACCTTCACGGATTGCAAAGGCTAAAAATGCACTATTTACAAATTGACGTTCTGGAAGTCCAAAAGAGATATTGCTAAGTCCACAAGCCGTAGCAACTCCTAATGTATTCTTACAGTACGTAATTGTTTCCAATGCCTCTATTGCAGCCTTCTTATTGGCACCTACTGTATTTACCAATGCATCTACGATGATATCCTGTTTAGAAAGTCCGATTTCTTCTGCCTTTTCGATAATCGTATCAATAATCTGCTTCTTTTCTTCCATGTCCTTAGGAAGTCCTTTTTCCGATAATGGAAGTAAGATAAACATGGCACCATACTTTTTAGCAATTGGGAGAAGACGTTCAAACTTTTCAGTTTCAAAGGAAATCGAATTGATTAATGCACGTCCCGGATAAATACGAAGTGCTGCTTCAATTACATCCACATGGCTTGAGTCAATACAAAGAGGTACGTCTACCACTCGTGTCAATTCGTAAATTGCCTTAACCATCATTTCCTTCTCATCAATCCCATTGGTTCCCATATTGATATCAAGGATATTAGCTCCTGCATCCACTTGTTCTTCAGCAAAAGAGAGTACCAAGTCCAGCTCGCCTGCTCGAAGCTCTGCCTGAAGCGGTTTCTTTCCTGTTGGATTGATACGCTCCCCAATCACCATAAACTTTCCGTCAATGTCAATTGGAAGAATGGATCGTTCTGTTGTAAGGACTGGCTGTTTTTCCTTGTTCACTTCTGATGGGTTATGCTCTACTGCCTTCTTTGCAAGCTCACTCATATGCTGAATCGTAGTTCCACAACATCCTCCGACAATATTTGCACCTGCTTCTATTAATAATGTTGCTTTCTCTGCAAATTCATATGCATCCATATTATAAATTGTTTTTCCATCAACCAAAATTGGCATTCCTGCATTTGGCTTTGCAATGATTGGCACAGTTGCAACTGATTTCATCCGTTTTATTATATCGGCCATCTTGTCTGGACCGGTAGAACAGTTCACACCAACTGCTGTTGCTCCTAATTCCTGTAATACTACAACTGCAGCCTCTGGAGTTGTACCATAAAGGGTACGCCCATCATCATTAAATGTAAGCGTTACAAAGATTGGCAAGTCACAAAGTTCTTTAACTGCCAACACTGCCGCCCTGCATTCCTGCAAGCTTAACATGGTCTCTATCACAAATAAGTCCACACCTGCCATTAAGATATAGCCTACCTGCTCCTTATATATATCGACCAATTCCTCAAACATCAGTTTTCCCATTGGATAAAGCTGTTCACCTGTCATTGTCAGATCACCGGCAATATATGCTTTTCTTTCTCCGATTTTTGCTTCTTGTACTGCCTTTCTTGATAAAGCAACCAGCCCCTCATTAATCTCTGCAATCTCATTTTCCAGCCCATACTCGCTAAGCTTAATACGGTTTGCTGTAAAGGTCGGTGCATATACGATATCGGAACCGGCTTCCAGATAGCCCTTTTGTAACTCAATCAAGGCTCTTTCATTTTCAAGGATCCATGTTTCAGGACAAACACCAGACACCATTCCTGAGTCTTGTAAATTAGAGCCTGTTGCGCCGTCTAACACTACTATCTTTGATTGTACTAACTCTAAAAATTCACTTCGATTCATAATTTTCCCCTGACTTTTATAATTTCTCGATATGGATTTTCTCTAACAGGCTTACTCTGTTAAATGGCAGCATAAAGTAATAGCCATCTGCAAAATCCTTGGTTTTTTCTATTAGTTCATTGGCAAGCTGTGCACCAACCGCTTCCGCCTCTTGTTTGGACATATCAGGGCGATAACGATTTAAGATTTCATCCGGAACATCTATGCCGAAAAATTCATTTTTTACAAAGTTTGCATTTCGATAACTTACAAATGGCATGATGCCACATAATAACTTGGTATCAACCTTACTTCTTATATATCGTAATCTTACGATATCTTCCTCACTATAAACTGGCTGAGTTAAAAAATATTTACATCCTGCTGCAATTTTCTTATTCATTCGCTCAATTACCTTGTCTACATTACCTCTTGCGTAATTAAGCGCACCACCATAATAGATAGGGTCTTCTTTAAAATGTTCTTCATTCATTTCTTTTACAAATTGCATTAATCGTATTGAGTTGTAGTCAAAGACGCTGCTCACCGATGTTCTGCTGTCACTTGGCACCGGGTCGCCTGTTACAACCAATAGGTTGCGAATATCATTAATATAGGCTCCTAACAGTCCTGACCTCATGGCTATCATATTCTTGTCACGGCAGCATACGTGTGGCATCACATGAATTCCAACTTCGGAAGCAATCTTGACACTCATAAGAATGGAATCCACACGGCTTCTTCCCATTGGAGAATCTGCCATGGTAAGTATGTCCACTCCGCGATGTTTTAAAGTCTGCGCCTGCTCGATTAACTTATCATAATTTGCATCATATGGCGGATCTAATTCTACTGCAATGACTTTACGCTTTTTATCAAATAACTGATAGAACTCATTTGTATGGTGTTGCTGAAGAGTATATAGCTTGTCCTCTTCCATATGTACTGCTTTATGGTTTTGTGAAACCTTTAAATCCAACGAATCTGCAATTGCATGAATATAATTTGGCATAGTTCCGCAGCATCCGCCCAGCACATTAATGCCATACTCTTTGATTGCAATCATATTTTCCCTAAAATATTCTGCATTATCTCTGAAAAACATGCGGTTATGCATCTGCTCTGGATATCCTGCGTTAGGTATAATCGCAACTTTCTTTTCAATCTTTAGTGGCAGTTTTTCTAAAATTGCCTTCATATGTCCTGAACCGACTCCGCAATTAAATCCAAAGCAATCGATTTCTTTTAGTTCATTCGCCTCTTCCATAAGGCGTTTTGCTGAAAATCCTGACTTGGTATATCCATTCTTATTCAAACAGAAGTTAGCCATAATAAACAGATCCTGTTTTTGTCTGATATAAGGAAGGAGTTCCTTTATGTAATATAAGTCTGGAAATGTCTCAAATACAATTAAGTCCACGCCGCCATTTAACAATCCATCGATCATAGCCTTATATTCGTCCATAATCTCTTCTTCCGAATGAGCGCTAAACTCTGGGATTGGACCAATCGAGCCTGCAATAAACACTTGCTCTTTCTGCTCACTTACTGCTTTTCTTGCAATCTTACATGCTGCCTGAATCATAGAGCCACGTTCTTCACCACTGACACCAAGTGAAAAACGGTTGGCCGCAAAGGTGTTCGTTCGAATCATCTTTGCGCCAGCCATAATATATTCTCTATGGATTTGTTCAATCATTTCAGGTTCTGCAAGGTTGGCTAGTTCACTTACTGCTCCGTCATCCTTTTTCAGATACGCATAATAAGTTCCCATGGCACCATCCGTAATCAATACGTTTTTCTCCAGGTAATCATGTAATGTAATTTTTTCAAACATGGTGCTTCCCCTTTCCATTGTGCTTGCATACCGATTATAAATTGTCTAAATCATCATAATCTTCTTT
Source organism: bacterium (assembly GCA_030535455.1). GTDB lineage: Bacteria > Bacillota > Clostridia > Lachnospirales > Lachnospiraceae > KM106-2. Next base: position 18,465 of record JAUNJY010000058.1, on the reverse strand, counting down.
TTCAATAATCTTTTTCTTCTTTAAGAACATCCAGACTGCTATCAGGCCTGCTACCAGTACAATAAATACGGCTAAAATGATATAAAGGTAAAACAGGTCATACACCTTTTGGCTCTTAATATTGATTGAAAGTACCTTTCCAGCATTTTGGCTGCCTGTAATTACATACAAGTCATCCTGCTTCGCTGTATTTAATTCTTGTTCTCCTGACAAAGTGAGATTTTGTACGTCCATGCTTGTTACATCCGCATCCGGCTCAACCTTAATCGTATACTGATACGTTATGGCTTCTTTATTCCACTCGTATCCCTCTACTGCTGGAAGATATCTTGTGACGTCTAGATCATCGGATACTTGATAGCTTCGATACTTAATGCCGCTTTTCGTTTTATAGGAAGATAACTTGTCAGTTTCTTCTTCCGCATTGGTTCCAAGCTTTAAATTATTGATAAATGTTACTTTGATTGTATCCTCGGTATCGGATACACTGATGACATCATCATACCCTTGATAATATTTTGAAAGTTCCTCTTTGTCAATCTCACATCCATTTTTTATATACGTAACACCTACTTCACGCTTTACGGAAAGGGTATTCGTAACCTCATAATTCACTTCAATATCCTTTAAGTCGATCTTTCTGTCACCTAAAAACTGTGCCGTATACGTATCATTATATGGATAAGCGCCAGCAATATCATAACCTTCCGGCACAGCCACATTACCCAGACTATCTGTATGAGTTAGTTGTCCATCACTCATAACCGCTGGAAGTTTTACATAATCATAGATATAAGGAGAATTACTCATATCGAACAAGGAAAAGAAGTTTCCTGCCTTATAGGATTCATAAATTTCATACTTTTGCTGAAATGGATTTTTTACAATTGTAAACTTATTTGTACCTTGTGCCAAGGTTGGATCCACTACCTTTAAAAATTCTTCTATTTCCTCATTCTTCAAATCATATGTTATAATGCTATTAGCACGATCAAACGTATAGTGTGAAGAATACTTTGATAGTACGGTCTTAGCATCCGTTAGATTTACACGGTCTAAGCCACCTTTTTCAAATACTACTTCTATTTTCTTTTGTTTATTACCATCAAAGGAATAGGTTGTATATACATTTACCTTAGATACTTTTGGCGCAACATTCAGTACAAACTTGGGATTATCTGTTCCACTATACTGAAGCGAATTATCATAATACACCTCATTTTTCTTAACTTCATAAGAAAGGTTTTTGGCTGCCCATCCGCCGATTTTATTCTTTATTGCATCAATTGCCCAAGTAATCAAGTCGGTCGTACAGTCATCTTCAGTAAACTCAATATTACTTAGAAATACAGAATTGGAAGTGTACCATGTTGCATTATGATCTTTTCCGGTAATATCTTTAATTTTCTGATTATACTGCTCTATATTATCGAAGAAGAATGTAAATTGATAAATGGCATCTCCATTATCTGCATCAGACCTTCGAATCGTTACGCCCTCAGGTGCTGACTCCTGTAATAGCTTGTCTAACTCCGGTACACCGCCCTCGATCTTTGAGGCATCTTCTGCATCAATTGTGGCATAGACCGAACGAGAGCCGGAACCATCTGTATTAAATTTTAATTCGCTGGTCACGGATGCCTTGCTGCAACCACTTAGGCACAACAGCATAAATGCCAGCATGCAAAATAATATTATTCTTTTCTTCATACGAATCCTCACTTACTCGCTTTGTTTTTACATAAATTCGTAATTTAATTTATTTTACCACATGGCCCAATTCATAGCAATATAACCTATTTATCCTATCATTTCATAAAAAGAGGTGACATTATGGAAGGTGAATGGACCTATCATGCATCCTTAACCGTGTATGACAGCACGGTATTTAATACTGCTGTCGATGAGTCCTATGATTACTACTACCGACCAATCGTTGTTGCAGAACAGATTGGAAATGGAATTAATTATCGTTTTATCTGTATGGCTGAACCAAAGAGAAAAGATCGTGAAACCCATTTCGCCTTAATTGCTATACATAAGCCATTTCATGGTCCGGGGTATGTAACCGGAATCAATCGCATCTAATCTATACTAAGTATATCCGATTATTTCCTGCTACAAACGACAAAACACGGTCTTTATTAAATTAAGATAAATCTTTATTAAGTTACTATAAATCATTGGAATTCTTATCTTTATTTCGTTATAATTGTAATTTGGTCAAAATCTTTATACTTTATTGGAGGCTATCGCTATGAAATATTTTAAAAAGGATGGGAAATGGAGGCCCCGCTCCATTATTGCCGGATTTGTAGGACTGTCATTTTTCCTTTCCATCATCTATGTACTCATACGATTATTTATTGCACCAAATACACCAACCGATAACTTACCTTTTCAAAAACTCAGAAGTGACTATGCTTTAATGCTTCTTCAATGCATGCTTGGATTATTTATGCTCTATCTTCCTCATTTGCTTGAACGGAAATGGAAAGTCCTTTTTCCAGACTTTATGTATATCCTATTTTTCATTTTCCTGTTCTGTGCCATTTATCTTGGAGAAGTAAGAAGCTTTTATTATACGGTTCCAAATTGGGATACCATCCTTCATGCAATCAGCGCCGCTGCACTTGCAACGCTAGGATTTAATATTGTAAGCTTATTCAATGATGCTAAAAAGATCAGCATGCAGATGAGTCCTTTCTTTGTTTCCTTCTTTGCCTTCTGCTTTGCCGTATGTGCAGGCTCCCTTTGGGAAATTTATGAGTTCACATTTGATGGTATCTTAGGATTTAACATGCAAAAATATGCTACCCTGACCGGCGTGGATCTGCTTGGCCGAGCTGCATTAATGGACACCATGAAAGATATCATAGTAGACAGTGTCAGTGCATTCGCTATTTCAATGCTTGGCTATTGTCAGTTAAAAGTCGTTACCATCCATGGCAAGAAGTTAAAGCTTCCTAATATGGAAGTCGCAAGAATTATGGATGACTCCGAAGTGGATCCAGCAGCTAAATCTGAAGAATTTAAACAAGAGGAAATTACCAAGGATGTCAATACTACGGCTGAGACTGTCGTACACGAACACTAAATACATAGCAAAAAAGAGACCTTTATAGTATAAATAGGTCTCTTTTTTGCTCTTTTTTACTTTTTTTATGAAAAATATATATGGAATAGTATTTTTTGTCCCTTTTTGATATAATGGAAGCATAAAAAACCAATAGGACTTCAATCTGGAGGAATGAGTATGCTTAAAATCGCAATCTGTGATGATGATCAAATCTCGTTAGCATTTATAAAACGTATTCTTATCTCCTACGCCAAAAACACTGACACCACTTTACACGTAGATATGTTTCAGCACGGAGATGACTTATTGAATGCGACTAAAACACAGCACTATCATATACATATCCTAGACATCATGATGCCCGAAATGGACGGAATTGAACTAGCCAAACAAATAAGAAAAGATGATACTGATGCCTTTCTTATTTTTCTGACATCATCTGATGAATATACAAAAGACGCCTATCAGGTAGATGCCATAAATTATTTAATGAAACCGGTTTCTCCTGGTAAATTAGCTGCAATACTTACTAGAATTATTTCATTTCTTCCAAAAGAAGAACCCCGTGCAATCCTTGTGCAGACAAAGAAAGGACTTGTCAAACTTCCTGTGGATCAAATTGTCTATGTAGAACACATTGCCCATGTAATCCACTTCCACCTTGCAGATGGCGGTGAGCTTGCAAGCCTGACCTCTACCCTGACCCTTTCTGACGTAGCTGACCAATTGTTACAATCTCCAAACTATCTTCAGCCACATCGGGCGTATATTGTAAATATGGATTATATTCACACGCTTACAAAAACTGATATTATCTTAAAGAATAATCAAGGAATTCCAATTCCTTGCCGTCGGTACGTGGCTGTCAGAAACCAATATACCGAATATATCAAACAAGCATAAGCAAAGAGGCTGGGATGAAAATCACAGCCTCTTCGTTCTATCCAATATACTTTTCTTTTTCTTTGATAATTCCCTTGCTTCCAATATAGGTTGCAATAAAATAAGTTCCATATACGATTATTAAGAAGACTGCCGTAATTGCAATATTCTTATCCAGATGCATATTTCCAAATATGCTGATTAACCTTGAAACTTCTTGCAATCCTACCACGGAATGGACTACAGCTACAATAAGCGGAAGGATGAAATATATTCCAATCTGAAGAAGCAGCGACATATTGATCATCCTATTATCAACGCCAAGCTTTCTTAATATAGCGTATCTCTCCTTATTATCTGCAGATTCGCTAAGCTGTCCAATCGCAAGAATTGCTGCTGACGTAATGCTAAAGATAATGCCAAGATACAACCCGATAAAGGTAAATATTGCTGTCGTTCCCATCTGTGAACTCTTCATTTCCTCCTTCGTAAAGGAAACTTCATATGGATAAGGTTTCTTATCCCCTTTCTTATATACTGCTTTTAATTTCCCTAGGAAGTCCTCTTCGATCTTCTCAGTATCTCCACTGACATAATTACCATAGACTCTCTGAGCACCATTTCTAAAGCTATCTGGATGATTTATTACTACAGCATCTGGAATTACGAAGGTACCCATTTCGGCTTTCATATTGCTGTTTTCCAGTGGAATATCAATACATGTCGTATCGGCTGGAGTCAGATATTCTCCTCCTATGTCTACCGTCCTTCTTGCTTTTAATGTATCATTATAGTACTTTGTAAATTGTTCATAATTGGCAACCAGTCCATATTCCGTATCCTTAAGCTTCAGCTCATCTTTTCCATAGAACTTCATCAGCTTATTATAGTCGGACAGTTTGATTACCACTAATGGATCAGAGTCTATGGTTAACATGCCTCCAAATTTCTCTTCTAGCTTTTTAACCGTATCGTCTCCAATATACTGTTTTGTATCCATCTCTTGATCTGCAGTCTTATAATACATAATTTGCAATGTCTGAGCAAAGTATTTAGAAGTATCAATTCCATCCTTCTTCATTATTCCTAATATGTCAGTCTCCCTATCGTCATGTCCTATTAATGTCACATCACAAAGATTATTCTCACTTACATCACCATTCATTGCACTGACTAGGGATAAGGCACTAGACATAATCCCAATGGTAAGAAGCAGCATAAGGGAAATGATGGTCATGGAAATCTTCATGGTATTAATTCTTGAATTTACCTGACGCAGCACAAACATATTTAAATTCCTATAATACCTACTCTTCCTTAACTGCACCAGTTTTAATAAAAATCCTGCAAGAGAGGAAAAGAATAAGTAGGTTCCAGCAGCTCCCAACACAAGCATTACGACTGTCTTTGTTACATTGGTAAATAACACATGGTCTACGCGAAGCATATAGTATGCCGATCCAATACAAAAGATACTTGCAATAAACAATATAACGGAGACCACATTGCCCTTAACCTTTAGTACTTCATTCCTCTTTGAGGCATTTAACAAATTGATTAATTTATAGCGGCTGACTGTAATCACATTGAAGATCATAACAAGAATATAGATACCGCCAAAGTAAAGACAGCTTTTTAGTGCTGCTGATGCAGAAAATGAAAATGCAAACTGGGATAAATCTGCCTGGAACAGCCGAATTACTAATAAGGACATTCCCTGAGATAAGAATGCTCCCACAAATAATCCTACAATCAGTGAAATCACGCCAATAATAATTGTTTCTGTCAATAACAGCTGTGCAATCTTACGTTTGCTCATTCCCAGTGTCTGATATAGGCCAAATTCCTTTTTACGTCTGCGGATCAAAAAATTATTTGCATAAATGATTAAATATCCTAAGATAATGCTTACAATCACGCTTATAATGGACATCAGCTGAATGGCCTCTTTAATAATGTCTTTTGTTGACTTGGATAGACTTAGCATTGCTGTCTGAGACTCCATTGAGTTAAATGTGTAAAAGATGGCAACACCGATGATCAGGGTTATAAAATAAATGGTATAGTTTTGTATACTCTGTTTAATATTTTTAATGGATAATCTAAAGAACATCATTTGTATCACCTCCAAGTAATGTTACAACATTGATGATCTTATTAAAGAATTCCTTCCTAGAGTCAGCTCCACGTACCAGTTCGCTGAAAATACGGCCATCCTTAATAAAGATAATTCGATGACAATAGCTGGCAGTAAATGCATCATGAGTTACCATGACGATTGTTGCATCCAGTTCTTTGTTCATCTCTTCGATATTTTCAAGAAACATTCTAGAAGACTTGCTATCCAGTGCACCGGTTGGTTCATCTGCAAGTACAAGCTTAGGGTTTGTAATCATTGCCCTTGCACAGGCAACCCTTTGTTTTTGTCCGCCTGACATCTCATATGGATATTTCTTAAGTACATCGGTAATTCCAAGGGCATCTGCAATTACTTCGATCTTTTCTTCAATCTTTTTTGGACTTTCTCGCTTGATGGTCAATGCCAGTGCAATGTTTTCATATGCTGTCAGCGTATCTAGCAGATTAAAGTCCTGAAAGATAAACCCTAAGTTATCTCTTCGAAATGCATTTAGATGGTTTCCTCTCATCTTCGTAATATCTTTTCCATCCACCATGATATGTCCGCTTGTTACATTATCAATGGTACTGATGCAATTAAGGAGGGTTGTCTTTCCACTTCCTGATGCTCCCATAATTCCAACAAACTCTCCTGCACCAACCTCAAATGTAATGTCATCGATTGCTTTTGTAATATTTGATTTATTTCCATAATACTTCTCAACATTTTGTACCTCTAATATTGTGTTCATATCCTAACTTCCTTTCTACCTTAAACAATTTATTTTCTTCCTTTGATGGTTCCTATTATAGGAACTCAAGGGAAAACAAACCATTTCCTTTGATTACATTCTCCTTACATTTTTGTAAGTTTGTCTGTAAGAAACTAATTTAATAGAAAGAAGTTTGTCTTTGGAAATACGATTACAACTGTTGTACCTCCTCCTTCTGTTGATGTCACATTAATTCTATGATGCATTTTGGTAAGCAGCTTATTACAAAGATAAAGCCCCATTCCTGTGGTTGCCTCTCTCTTACGTCCATTCGTACCTACAAACCCTTTCATTAATACCTTTTCAATCTCCCCTTCCTTAATTCCGATGCCGTTATCCCTTATAAACAGCGTTATGTTCTGCTCCTCTTTCTTTGCATAAAACTCTATTCTTGGAGCCTTCTCATTTCTATATTTGACACAATTGGTAATGATCTGGCCTAGTACAAATGCACACCACTTTTCATCCGTATTTACTGTATAGTCTAAATCATACAGATGCACTTGAATACCATTTCCAATTAACATCTTCTTATTATGCTTCACTGCCCCCTTTACCAGCTCGGATAGGGAAATGCTAGAGATTACATAATCCTTTTCCACCAGGCTCATTTTTGAATAGTACAGCGTCTGTTCAATATACCCCTCGATTTTCTCCATCTCTTCCTCAATGCTTGTAGTTACTTCATTTTTATAATTGGTAGTTAACAGCAATACATTGGTTACCGGGGTCTTAATCTCATGAACCCATAGATCGATATACTCTTTATAATCTTTCATCCTATGTTTATAGGTCTTGATTTCATCCATCATGTTCTGATTAATCTGACGCAGCCCATCATAGACAATGGCTCCCTCTATAAAATTAGGCCTTGGCACCAGTTCACAAATAATATATTTCTTTTCCAGACTGTCCACACAAGTGGCCATCGCATTATAAAATCCACGTTTCTTTATGTACTCAAGTAAGATTGGAAGAATGGTCGAAACCAGCCCGCCTATAATGGTAAGATAGATTAAATAGCTGCTATATCGAAATAAATGAAGATTTAGAACTAATAGCCCAAATACAATGCCATTCGTAATGACATATGCCACTTTTCCCTTTAAAAAACCAATAAAACTCATCGTATAATATACCCCTGTCCTCTCTTGGTCTCTATTACCTGCTTTAGGCCTGCTTCCTCTAACTTCTTTCTAAGGCGATTAATGTTTACCGTCAGCGTATTGTCATCTACAAACATATCACTATCCCAAAGTTCAGAAATCATCGTATCCCTGGAAACGATCGCACCTTTATTTTCAATGAGTATCGACAATATTTTCATTTCATTCTTTGTAAGCTCAATTTCCTGATCCTTAACAATGATGCAGCTTTTCGCTAGATCAAATAAAAAACCATCCATTGCAATCTGATTTTTTGAACTCTTCTCCATCCTGCGAAAGATATTATTTACCCTGGCAAGCAAAATCTGCGTGTTAAATGGCTTTGTCACAAAGTCATCCGCTCCATAGGTCATAGAAATTAACTCGTCCACTTCCGTATTCCTTGCGGTCATAATCACGATTGGCAAATCACTGACCTTTCTAAGCTCTTGGCAGACATATAATCCATCCGTATTTGGAAGATTTAAATCCAATAAAATCAAATCTGGGTGAATTCTAAGCACCTCGCTTACAATCTGATCAAACTCGGTTACACATGCTACTTCAAAATGATTATTACTAAAAAAAGTTGCTAGCTCTCCCCTTAACTTATTATTATCCTCAATAATCGCTAACTTCTTCATTTTTACCTCCATCTACAAAGAATTTCTCCTTATTTTGTTGATACTTATTAATAAATGAGACCAGCTCCACATTCACCCGGTCATTCCTCTCATCATTCTCTCTCTGGATAAATACAAGCTCATTTGTTGCAGCCTCTCCACAGATATCAATTCCAATCACCTGCTCTTCTTTCAGAATATGCCCAAGGTATTTCTCTAACTGCAACACTGAAACAGTTCCCTGATCCCAATTGGTGACTGCTTCTTTTTTATCCAGTATATCCTTATCCAGACTTATATAAACAGGCTCATTTAAATGAAGTTGTGAAAACTCACGCCATGCCTGATCCTTCTTTAATTCCCTTTCTCCAAAACATATAATACGACTTTTATACTGCTCATCCAACTGGTCAATTAACTCCTGTTTTGCACCAATCAACACAACCTTATTTAAAAAAGGATTGGTATCTAACACCTCTTTTACCCAAGATCCACAGCTTAACAAATGCTCAAACAGACTTGGCTGCATATCAGTATGGTGGTCAAATACAAGTAAGGAAAAAGGGTGTTTAATCTTATCTGTCCAGAACTTACTTATGTAATGATAGTTTCCCGAATCAATAAAATGAATTCCCTCCGGTGAATACGACTCTATCTTCTGTTCAATCTCAGCTGCTGCCAGTTCATCCAGATAACAATCTGTGCCTGGAATCTTAGTACAATCAATCCACTTATATGGCAGGCTCTTTAACTGTAGCTCATCTTCGTAAATATGAGAAAAGTTCATAATGATCACTTGGTTTGCTTCATTTCTATTCTCCATGATGCGCCTTCTTTCTAATAAAGCTATTCCATATCCATAGTTTCCCCTAAAATCATACCAAAAAAAAAGAGATCACACAACCAACGGCTGGTAATCCCTTACTCCTCTAACCTCTATTCTGTTCTTCAATTAAATGGCTTGCACCATAAAGTTTACGAAGCTTTGGCTTTTCAATCTTTCCAGTTGGATTTCTTGGAATATCCGCAAATATTAGTTTGCGAGGACGCTTATAGCGTGGAAGCTTTAAGCAAAATTCCTGCATCTCTTCTTCTGTCAGCTCATATCCTGGCTTTACTTCAATAATTGCAGCAGATATCTCTCCAAGACGTTTATCTGGAAGGCCAATGACTGCCACATCATGTACTGCCTCATTGGTGCGAATAAAATCCTCGATCTGAACCGGATAAATATTCTCGCCGCCACTGATAATAACATCCTTCTTGCGGTCTACCAGCATAATGAATCCATCTTTATCTTCCTCAGCCATATCACCGGTATAAAGCCATCCATCTTTTAAGACCTCATCCGTAGCCTTAGGATCATTATAGTAACAGGTCATGACGCCCGGTCCTCTGACAATCAGCTCACCAACCTTACCACTCTGTACCGGCTTCCCGTTCTCATCCACGATTTTCACTTCCCAGCCATAGCCTGGCTTTCCAATGGCTCCAACCTTATGAATGTTCTCAATTCCAAGATGTACGCATCCAGGTCCAATTGACTCGCTTAAACCATAATTGGTATCGTACTGATGATTTGGAAAATATGACTGCCACTTATGGATCAAACTTGGCGGAACCGGCTGTGCCCCAATATGCATCAGCCTCCATTGAGATAACTTATAATCACTAAGCCTTAAGTCTCCTCGATCCAAAGCATCTAAAATATCCTGTGCCCATGGAACAAGCAGCCACACAATGGTACAGTTCTCCTTGGACACCGTATCAAGAATATATTCTGGCTTAGTCCCTTTTAAAAGGACTGCCTTGCTTCCCGAAATAAGGCTGCCAAACCAATGCATCTTGGCTCCGGTATGATATAATGGTGGAATACATAAAAACACATCATCTTTTGTCTGTCCATGATGGTTTTGTTCCACTTTGCATGAATGCATCAAACTCATATGGTTATGTAAGATTGCCTTTGGAAATCCTGTGGTTCCACTGGAAAAATAAATTGCCGCATCATCGTCATCATTAAGCACCACGTCTGGTGACTGGCTGGAGCAGTTTGCAGTAAGGCTATTATAATCCTCTGCAAAAGTAGGACAATTATCACCTACATAAAATAATAATCGTTTCTTACTGATCTCATCTGCGATTTCTTCCACACGGCCAATGAATTCCGGACCAAATACTAACACATCGGCCTCTGCTAACTTCACGCAGTATTCAATTTCATCAGAGGAATATCTAAAATTAAGCGGAACTGCTAGTGCACCTATCTTTAAAATACCGAAATAAATTGGCAGCCATTCTAAACAGTTCATTAATAAAATTGCAACTTTATCCCCTTTTACTACACCACGAGAGATTAACATGTTAGCAAAACGATTTGCCTTCTCATTAAATACGCTCCAGGTAATCTCTCGTCTGTAATGTGTGGCTGGATTTGGTTCAATCAATTCGTACTCTTTCCAGGTAACTCTTCGAACTTCCTTTACCTCTGGATTAATCTCAACTAAACAAATATCATTGCCATACTCCTTACTGTTGCGCTCTAAAAGCTCTGTAATTGGCATTCCTATATTCACTTCCTATTATGTATTTTAGCTGTAAAATCAAGTGTCATTTTAACACTTTAACGCTTTTTATTGTTAAAGTAATAATAACTAATTTTTACAACTTTGTCAATTCATTTACATCTGTGCATTGAATAAACTCTTTAGCTTATAAACCACATCGTCTGAGTCTGCATTAATACTTGCTGCTTCATTAATATTCGACACCACTTGCAATGCATCAATATCTGCATTATAGCCAATTGTATAGACTGGTATTTCATATAGCTTTAACAAATCCTTAATATCATCAAGAGAATATCCTGTATTGGTCTCCCCATCACTTAATAAAAACATCATAGGCTTTGTATTTGGATTATCTTTCTTTGCTTCAAGCAACATGTCCATGGCAACAATGACTGCATCAAAGCTTGCCGTACTCCCACTGGCAGATAAGTCTTCAACAGCTCCCTGAAAATATGCTCTCTGATTAAGATCAAATCTAGCAATTGGAAGGTTAATCGTCACCTTGCTGCTATAACTTACAAGCCCTATGCTATTCTTATTGTTAATATACTGGGCACCATTGATTAAGGAGCTCTTTAACTGATTTAATGGTTCTCCATCCATGCTTCCGGATACGTCTGCCACAAACACTGCCGTAATGTCCTTTCCTGTATCCTTATTTTCCTTCCAAAGCTTTTCCGCCTTTAAGATGGTATTCCCATCAAGGCCTGGCATCTCACTCTTATAGTCATCTAACTGATTGAAGCCAAGGGAAGTCGCAAGTTCCTGCGCTTCCTTGGATGTCGCGTAGCTTACAAATGCCTCTAACCCTTTCTGTTTTTCCTGACTTAATGTTCCCACTGAATACATGGGATTATCATGTCGATATCCAAATTGATTAAACGTATAGTTGTTCTTTAAATCAGAGTCATTAATATAGGACTGATATTCCATTACCATTCCCTCTAGGGAGCCCGACTTTGCACTCTCTCTCATCTGCATCGTAGTATAAGCAACATAAGGCACATTTTTTTGAAACTCTGTAAATCCATTCTTTGCTCCATTACTAAGTACATCCTTGGTATCATAAGCATATAATGTAGACAGTAAGAAATTCATACCGGTAGAGCTGCTTAATGGATTAGTATATCCCATTGCAAACTCATTGGCAGCAGTTGCCTGGGTGATTGTTTTCATATTAATTGCTCCATACTTATTTACAAGCTCATCTTGCTTTTCCTTGGTCAAAAGGATGCCCGCCACATTTCCTGCCAGCCGCTTCTCTACCATGGTAACCTTTCCGCCTTGGGCATTAATTAATTCTCCCCATAAATCATTAGAAGGTGTATACGCATCCGGTACATGCTTCTTTGAGATAATGTAATCTGCCCCTAATCCGCTTGCCATGCTTCGAATGGATATTGCAACGGTCTTGTCTCCCACCTTGGTCATCTTACTGTTAAACTGGTTTGCAAGATCGATCAGAAAACGGTCCTTCTCTTCTCCTGCTTTTTCTGGTGATACAAAGATCTCAAGGACAATATCTGCCTTTCCTTCCACACTCAAAGGATATTTATCAATATCAGGAAGTTCTTCAGCCAAACTGCTCCCCTTTAGTTCCACGCTGGCCTTCCTTGCCTGAGAAGTTGTCGCATTTACCTGCTTTACATATTCTTCTAAGAGCGCCTCCTTATTCTCATTGGTAACTGTCTCTCCTCCTATCTTTCTTCCATTTACCTCATCAGCCACATTGTTTACTACCTTAATTCCAACGTATACAACAAAAAAAACTACAACTGCTGCTATTCCTAGCAGTGCTATAACCTTCTTGTTCCCATTCTCCCCCATTATTTATCCTCCTTATATTTACTTTCTAACTCCTCCATTTCTTGATCTTTATCGCTATGTAATTTCTCCATCGAATCAATAAAGTCCTTAATATTCGATAAATCATTTGCCTCTTCGCTTGCTATCATTCTAGAAATCTCGGTTAGCAAACGATCAAATTCTAATAAAAGTTCCTCATTTCTTTCACGAAGCTCTTTTACATAGGTTATGTGTTCCATGGTCAGCCGATACTTTTTATCCTCTTGTGCCGTCTGCGTCTTTTTTGCAATCATACTTTCATATTCTAATTCATCAAAAATAGACAATCGATTTAATATCAGTTTTATGTTGGAATATAACATCCTCTCTGTTTTATTAACAATCTCACTTAAACTGGTCAAATTGTCATCATTATTAAAATTCTGATATAACAAAGTTATTAGTGCATTCTGTTTCCTTGTAAAACGCTGTATCTGCCCAATTACTTCATTAATATCATATAAAAATGCTTTTTTATTGCGATAAGAGCTTAAGGCTACCATATAGTCCTGGGGTGTCACAAGCCTGTCCAGATTATACGTATCTACCCCCTCTAGCTCCTCATGCTTTCTTAAAAGCTGATAATTTACGTAAATAAATACAATGATACCCATAATTATTATGGTTATGCTAAGAGCCTGAATTACCGCTTGGTGGCTGGTCACGCTAAGGCCTACCAGCTGTCTTGAAAATAAAATAATCATGCTTAACATAAACAACCCATTAAAAACAATTAGTTTGGTCCGCACTTTCTTCCTCATCCTTGTATCTCCTGCCTTCTCTTAATTACTATTTGTAAATATTTACCATTATTTTTAGTATAGCCAATTCAGGTCGTAAAATCAACTCCTCCGGGCTTACCTAAGGGTGCTGATCCTTAACAGGTCGCTTTCCGGGCACAAAAAAAGACAAGAGTATTAATACTTTCTACTCTTGTCTTAGCTTGTCGACTGTCTTATAATGACATTTCTTGATTCTTCTCTACTATAATCCTATCTTTTAAATAGCTGTATTCCTCATACCAAGTAGGCACAATTCTTGTGAAATACTGATAATGATCCAGCGTTGCCATACAGATTGCTGTCATATTATCAATATCCTTCTGCTCAAACTTTGTAGCCCATGCAATAGAGTATAGCGAAGCATGAGCCACATAAACAGACTGCACGCGCCAAAACCACAATGGAGGCTCTCCATTAAAATAACCATGGAGTTGTCCCACTGCAAATGCCTTGCTTCTTTTGACATCAAAGCTCTCCATTTTATAAAAATCCTCAAAACGGTCCCCGCATTCCCATCGATTGAAGTCAATTAGTCCAACCTGATGGTCATTGGTATATATCATATTTCCCACATGGAAATCTCCTTGCTGATATACCGGCGGTGTCTTACAGATTCGGTGTATATTCTTCTTTATATACTGAATGATTGGTTCATCATGAGGAATTCGATATTTGGACTGCTCGTACTTACAGAGCTGCTTAAGCTTTCGATTAATCTTTGTTTCCTTTGGACGATCGCATTCCTCCACAGGGATACTATGGATTGCCTTTAATATTTCTCCTGCCTGTAATCCAAGCTTATACTGTTCCATTAATGGCAACGACTCAATCTTATATTCCAAGGAGCTTCCGTCTACCCAGCTTAAAAGCATATATACATTTTGGTTATTGTTACATACACCAAAGGCAATTGCCTTTGACATCTGATAAGGAAGCCGGTTAAACTTTTGAAGCATCTCAAACTCTCTTTTCTTACAAGGATATTTATCAATCTTATTTATTCGAAGCATATACCTGCTCCCCAAATGATCCTCTATATAGTATTTGAGATCATCTGACCACCCATAAGTAATCTTATGTATATCAACCCAACTTTCTGAGTAAGGAATTTCATCAAATAACGAATCCATTTTGCACCTTCTTTCTAACAGCTAAAACAATTAAAGCTACAAAATAAACATATATACGAATGCAGACATGACTGCAAATGCAACCGTAACACATTCTGCAGTTCTGGCCAAATATTCATTTTTATACTCACTATCCAAATAAACTCCGACATTGACTGCACCAATTAGAAGTACCGGTACGATATACCGAAAATTCATGGAACAGATCATTGGATAATTAAAGCAAAACTTAATATAAGATCCCATAATTGTAATATATAAAATCATCTTAAAGCAGTTAATAGAACGATCCTGCTGCTTTCCCTTTACATCATTTATAATGCCACAAATCAAGGCAGCCACTGCCAGTATGGCATTGATAAATACAAGCACGGTTCCTATAAATATCTCATATAATAATGTTTTGTCAATCCACAGTTCATCAAACATGCTCGATTTCAACATAACACTCCATATATTATAATCCTTATCCACATCATAGCTTAGTCCCGGATAATCATAGCCGGTAAAATCAAATGGATTTATTCGCTTCCAAACACCTAGATCCAGATACTGATCTGAAGTGCTCTTAATTTCCTGAACATACAATAATGGCATGTCATATAATATCATATTACGGATAGGCCAAAACATTCCAAGTGGAATGCATATTATTCCAAACAAAATAAACTGCTTCAAATATTTTGCATATGCTTTTTCTTTTATAAATTTTATTAGGAATAAAACTGCCACCGCTGGCGCAACCAGTCCTACTGAAATCTTAGTCATCATTCCTAGCCCAATGCTAAGGGCCAGTAAGAGTATCTCTTTATACGTGCTGTTCTTATACCATCGAATTGCGTATAAAATGGCAAGAAACATAAATAAGATTGAGAGCATGTCGTTATTTGGCGTTGCTCCTCCAGTAATGAAATATGGATGAAAGGCAACAATCAAAAATGCAAACGTCGTAGTACGCTCACTTAATCGAAACTCTTTTAAAATCTTATATCCGACTTGGATTGTCATGGTTGCAAATAACATGGTAAGCATCTGAAGATTTTCTAGTGCTACCTTCATATCTAATCCCAAAATTGTATTTATCTTCATAAATGTGCTTGCCACTATATAATAAAATGGTGGCTGATAGAAGCTCCATACAGTCCTTGGATCAAAATCCGGCAACTGGCCATTACTGTATAAATACTGAATATATCCCAAATGTCCATCTTTATATGTGGTTTCTGTTCCCTTTACCAAAGAACCTAGGTCATGGTAAGAAAAATTATAGTTATGAAACAGCACAAATATCAACCGCAAGACAAAGCTTCCCAATATAATGATACGAATTAACTTCTGGTCGTATTCCATCTTCCCTTGCATCAGATATCCTATAAATATAATAAGAAATAATACCAAGAAAGAAGCCTTTACCACGTTCCGGTCACCGGTTACCTGAGTAAAATCTACCAAAGAGACAAAAATCAAAGATGCTATCCACAAAAGATAGATCCAATATTTATTTGTTGTGCATATAATCTTTTCTTTCATAGTGTTACTGCTCATTTTCTTTCGTTTCATGATATTCTTGTTCCGTATTTACATTCCAGATATTGTTTTTGTTTGTAATACCTTTGGTAATGTTACGTACCGTCTCAAAGCTGGTCGCCATGGAATGGTCCATATTGTTATAGCGATGCTGTCCATTACGTCCTACACAGAATAAATTGTCGAACTGATTTAAATACTTGATCAAATCATCAATTTGGTCATATGTATCAAAATATGCTGGATATGCTTTTTTCACTTTTTCTCGGTGAGCATCCATAATATCGTTCTTGCTTGAAATTACGCCCATCTTTAGAAGCTCTTTTGTACCAAATTTCACCCAGGAAGCCTCATCCATATTCCAGTATTTATCGCCTTCGCTACAGAAATATTCAAGACCAATCCATACTGTATCTTCTGGCTTTGCTACCATATATGGAGACCAGTTATTGAAAATTTGGATTCTGCCTAGCTTAACCCCTACATCCTGAACGTAAATCCAGCAATCTGGGACAATATTCGCTAACGTCTTTAGCTTTGTCTCATTTTTCAAGTTTAATTTTGGAACTAATAAACCTACTGTAACAAAGTCTCTATATGGAAGGCCATTTGCAATATATTTAATATTTGCCGGCACATCATTCATTCCTGCTACTAAATCTTTTAATGGCATGGAGGAGATAATGATATCTGCCTCTTCTACGATTTCTTTTCCATCATTTATATAAGTAATGGAAGTCACTTTGTTTCCTTCTGTGGTTACGTTGGTAACTTTGCATCCTTTTTTAATGATACCTCCCATTTTTACAAAATCGTCTGCTGCAGTTTCCCATAACTGGCCTGGACCATACTTTGGATAGGAGAATTCTTCGATTAAAGAGGTCTCTACATGTCTCTTATCCTTGCTTTTCTTAGGTATTGCCTTACCTACCATATCCTTTAAAATTGCTATGATAGAAAGTCCTTTTACCCTCTGGGCACCCCAGTCCGCACTGATTTCTCTTGGATGTCTTCCCCATAGCTTCTCTGTGTAACCCTCAAAGAACATGGAGTATAATTTTTTGCCAAATCGATTGATATAAAAGTTTTCTAATGAATCTTCTGGCTTCTTATGTACAACGGAAAATAAATAACTAAATCCTGCCTGCATTGTCGTAACAAATCCCATATTCTTAATGGTATTGGCATTCATCTTTACAGGATAATCAAAAAATTTCTTTCTATAATAAATTCTCGAAACACGATGTCTCGTCAACATTACTTTATCTTCTTTTTCTGGATCCGGACCACCTTTGGTAAGCGGTATCCTTCTCTTTAACACTCGGTCATCATAGGCACGCTTCCCTTGGTGAGGCATTACTTCTTCCCACCATTTTGTAACTTCCTCATCTTTGGAAAAGAAACGGTGTCCGCCAATATCCATTCGGTTTCCATGATAACGTACGGTTCTTGAAATACCACCAACTTCATCTGTCTCTTCTAAAATTATTACCTCTGTGTCCTTGGACTGTTTCATTAATTCATACCCAGCAGTAATTCCGGCTGGACCTGCCCCAATGATTATAATTTTCTTCATTACAATTTCCTCATTTTTTTCTAGTATCTTTTTATGTACTTAATATAGTAAAGTGATTTTACTTCTATTTCTTATTGATTATACTATATTTTACCAATAATATAAAGGACTACTTAACTTTGGCAAAAAAATTATTGTCCCTATACTTGCAACTTCACCTTTCTATCACAATTTAAATATATTTTCTTCACATTCAAGCAGTATACTCAGTACATAAATTAAATCAAGCAATACAAAAAAGCTTATTAGTTAACAATTCGTTAATTTTTTCATAAAACCTTCCCTTAAAACTAAGAGGCCCCGCAAAAGCGGGGCCTCTTAGACTGTAGACAAATGAAATCTTGCATTCACTCCAACGCGCTGCTTAGAGGAAAGTTTGAAAACCGTAGGTTTTCATTGGAATCGATATCCGGAA
>JAUNJY010000057.1 GCA_030535455.1 bacterium | reverse complement strand
TAATATTATGTTTTTCATAATATCGCCACTCATAAAATAACGGCTGTATGTACACGCAAAATGGTTATAAAAAATCATGTTTGCAATGAGAAATAATGCTTAAATATGTAAAAAAAGGCAACTGAGTAATATTTTTCTCAGTTACCTACCAATTATATCATATTTCAATAAACTTTCAATCTAAATTTTGATAAATTTAGCAAAAAAATCAATTTATTTGCTATTTATAGACAACTTTTTTCAAAAATAATCCTTTTCCTTCGACTGTCTTTCCAGCTAACTGACGATTTTTTTTCTCAAAAACAGTTAAGACACTCTCTGGCGATCTCTTATTTCCTCCAACTTCCAGCAATGTTCCTGTTAAGATTCTTATCATATTATACAGGAAACCATCTCCATGATAAGAAATCACAAGCTCCTGTTCTTTTTCAATAATCTTAATTTCATAAATGGTCTTAATGGTATTTCTTCCATCCTTCATAGCTGAGGAAAATCCTGAAAAATCATGAGTACCACAAAGATATTTGGCAGCCTTTCTCATTTTGTCTAACTCTAGCTTCTCACCTATATACAATCTTTGTTTTCGATAGAATGGGCTTTCCACCTCTCCAGTTCCAATATGATATTCATAATATTTTGATTTGGCATCATATCGGCTATGAAATTGATCTGGGACATATTCCATCTCATAAATCTGAATTTCCTTTGGAAGGCTTTGATTGATTTGATTTTGAAACGATGGTAAATCAACCTGTCTGCTTATATGCACGTTGGCAACCTGTCCATAAGCATGAACTCCTGCATCTGTCCTTCCAGAACCTATGACAGTTACTTCTTCTTTTAGAAAGCTTGAGATACAATATTCCAATATTCCTTGAATCGTTTCGGTTTCTTTTCCCTTCCCAAGACGCTGCCAGCCTTGAAAACGGCTCCCATCATACATAATGGTCATCTTAATGTTGTATGCCTTATTCACGCTATTTCCTGTTTTCATTTCTTCTCCATGATTTGAAAAAACTCTCTTTGCTACAAGCTGTAACTTAAGAGAGTTTTTTCTTAAATATTAAAGGATATTATATCCCATTTTGACACGTCTTGAGTTGCCTTGTAATCACCAGACCAAATCTTATACTTTTCTTGGAAGACCTTATCTCGTTCCTCTTCGATAATCTCTTCCTTCTTGCCTTTTGTGGCATCTTCATCAAATGCACTTACCAGCTTAAGAATCACATAACCTGTGGATGTCTCTATCACACTGCTGATCTGTCCCTGTTTTAAGGAAAATGCCTGCTGTTCAAACTCAGGGTAATCTCCTTTTCCAAAGGTAAGTTCAACGATGCTTGCATCTGAATTGGAGCTGGCAAAGCTTAAGAAATCTTTTTCTTTATCTGCTTGCTTCTTTAGCTTGTCTGCTCGGCTCTTTGCATCATTTTTCTGCTCCTCATTCATATCGATCTTATTGCCATTCTTGTCTTCCCCTTCGGTCATGACTTGAATTATCTGCACCTTGATCTGCTTTGCTGCATCATCGCTAATATTCGTATCCACTTCATTGGTTGCGATATTATATACTTTCTGAGCCAGGTAATTTTCTTCTAATACCTTTTGTACCATTTCCTCTGTAATTCCATAACGAGCCTGATCCTCTTTTGTGATCTTAGACATGTACTCCGTTGTGGAAGCTGCAACTTCCGCAGTCTCATCTGCTTCAAGACTGATGCCAAGCTTTTCTGCCTGCTGTTTCACAATCTTGATTTGGGTAATCTGGTCAATAATTTCTTGTTTGGATTTATCAGCGAATGTCTCATCCTCAGATAATTGGTAACTCCAGATCTCGCTTCCCAAACTAGGTTCATATTTATTCTTAATCTGTAAAATATATATTAATGCTTCGCGATACGTAACATCTTCATTTCCAACCTTTAAAACACTGCTGTCGAATTTCAACTCTTCTGTCTCTACTGGCTGCTCTGTTGGTTCTGAAGTTTCACCTGCCTGGACATTTGCCGTTACAGCAAGAGTCTCTGTCACATCTGCATTTTGATCTTTATCTTTGCCCTTACTGCTGCATCCAGCTATCATCACGCTTGTACAAAGCATGATTGCCCCTACGCTAAGATAACGTAAACTCTTATTTAAACGTCTCATCTTTCCTCCACAAATACTCGTTCTAATTCTAACTCTGAGTATAATAGATTACTGTAACATACGCAAGCTTATTTCTATTCCTTACTATAGCTTCATGCTCTTTATCGTTAACAGCACCTGTTTTACCAATTCAAATAAAGTAATCGGATCTAACTTCTGTTTTGCATTTTCACGTTTATCTAAATGATAGACAAAAGTTGGTACCGTTCCTTTTTCCATCGTAAGCGCCCCTTTATAGCTTTCTAGCAAGCCAGGGATCTTGGTTACATCCAATGGCGCCTGTGCATACATGGTCATTCTGACCTTCTTGCCCTTATGGTCAAGCTTCGTTACATAGGCCTCATGTGCAATGGATTTTAAATATGCGATATTTAACAGGTTATTTACTGCACTTGGCGTTTCCCCAAAACGATCTAATAACTCTTCCTGCATATCTAAGAACTCATCCTCATTGGAAATCTCAGCAATACGCTTATATACATCAAGCTTTTGGAATTCGCTCTTAATATATGTGGCAGGAACATACGCATCCATGTCCATATCAATGGTTGTGTCATACATATCTTCTTGTGTAGTCTCACCCTTCAGATCCTTAACCGCCTCATTTAACATCTTGCAGTATAGATCATATCCAACTGCCTCCATATGTCCATGCTGGCGCTGCCCTAACAGGTTTCCTGCACCACGAATTTCAAGGTCTCGCATGGCAATCTTAAATCCAGATCCTAGCTCTGTAAACTCCTTAATTGCCTGCAGCCTTTTCTCTGCAACTTCGCGAAGTACTTTATCCCTTCGGTACATTAAGAATGCAAAACTTGTTCGATTGCTTCGGCCTACCCGGCCTCTAAGCTGATAAAGCTGTGATAGTCCCAGTCGATCGGCATCATCAATGATCAGTGTGTTGGCATTGGAAATATCAAGTCCTGTCTCAATTATCGTTGTAGATACTAAGACATCAATCTCTCCATTAATAAATCCGAACATGATCTGCTCTAACTCACGTTCGCTCATCTGTCCATGCGCAAAGCTTACATTGGCTTCCGGTACGATTGCCTGAATTCTCATTGCCACTTCATCAATATCATTTACCTTATTGTACACATAATACACTTGGCCATTTCTTGCTAATTCACGATTGATTGCTTCTCTGATAATCTCGTCATTGTGCTCTAACACATAGGTCTGGATTGGCATACGGTCCACCGGTGGCTCCTCTAATACACTCATATCACGAATTCCAATCAAACTCATATGAAGCGTTCTAGGAATTGGAGTTGCCGATAGTGTTAAGACATCCACATCGCCCTTTAACTGCTTAATCTGTTCCTTGTGTTTTACACCAAATCTCTGTTCTTCATCGACAATTAATAATCCTAAATTTTTAAACTCCATGTCTTTCGACAGCACTCGATGTGTACCGATTACAATATCCACAGTACCCTCTTTCAAACGTTCAATCGTCTGTTTCTGCTGCTTAGGAGTCCTAAATCTAGACATCATTTCTACAGTTACTGGGAACTCCATCATTCTCTGTACAAAGTTATTGTAATGCTGTTGTGCAAGAATTGTCGTTGGTACTAGAAATACAACCTGTTTTCCATCCATCACTGCCTTAAATGCGGCACGAATGGCAATCTCTGTCTTTCCGTATCCTACATCTCCACAAACAAGACGGTCCATGATCTTCATGCTCTCCATATCCCGCTTTGTATCTTCAATTGCTCGTAGTTGATCTGAAGTCTCCTCATAAGGGAACTGCTCCTCAAACTCACGCTGCCAAACCGTATCTTCCGTAAACTGATATCCTTCTTTTTGCTGACGGAGTGCATATAATTGGACAAGCTCTTTTGCAACTTCCTGAACCGCACCCTTTACCTTAGTCTTTGTCTTCTTCCACTCAAGGGAATTCAACTTATTCAGTTTTGGTTTCTTAGCATCTGCACCTGCATATTTCTGAAGTACCTCAAGCCCAGTGGCAAGAATATAAAGCACACCGCTTCCTGCATATTCAATCTTAAGATAATCCTTGGTAATTCCATCTACTTCGATTTTCTCAATTCCTCGGTAAATACCTAGTCCATGATTTTCATGTACTACATAATCTCCAATATTAAGATCCGTGAAACTGTGAACCTTACTGCCTTCATAAGACTTTTTCTTAAGCTTCTTCTTTTTCTTTCCACCAAAGATATCTGTTTCAGAAATGACAACGAAGTTAATCATCGGATACTCAAATCCTCGATGTAATGGTCCTGAGCTGACATAAACCTCGCCTTCCTGCACCGGCCGATCTAAGTCTTCGCTGTAAAATGCATTCAGATTATATTCTCTTAAGTCCTCGCTTAATCGTTTTGCACGGCTTCTCGTATTGGAAATCAAGACTACTTTATATCTCTTGTCTTTCCATGCCTGAAGGTCTTTTACAAGTACCTCGAAGTTCTTATTATATGGACTGACACTCTTTACTGTTAAGTCATAGCTTTGCCTTACTGTAAAATTAGCCGTCCTATGCTCCATGGTACTTAATAATACCATGCGTTTCTTACTTAACTTAATACATATTTCTCTATAAGAATAGATGGCATCGGCCTGGGTAGGGAGAATGTATCCAGTTTCCAGTCGTCCTGCCATACCTTCTCTAAATTCTGTCTCTACTGCTTCTGCCTTCTCATCAATTCTGGCTGCCTCATCTAAGAAAAATACCGTATCCTCATTAGAGAAATAATCAAAAAAGGATACAGTTTTATGGAAGAAATAAGACACATAGCTATCCATCGCTACTGAGCCCTTATACTCTCCCACTCGTTCTAAGAATTCGCCTATAATTTCTTTAATTCGTCGTGCTTCATCTAATTTCTTTTCTTTTTTTAACTTCTTATAGTACTCATCAAACTCATCAGAAATACGTTTCTTTCCCTCTTCTAACATGGTCTGGCCAAAAATAAATTCTGTTGCCGGATAAATGGAAAGTTCTTCGACCTTTTCAATGGAACGCTGACTTTCTACATCAAAAGAACGGATTGTATCTACTTCATCATCCCAGAACTCAATACGGTATGGTACCTCTTCTGTTAATGGGAAAATATCCACTAGTCCGCCTCTTACTGCAAATTGTCCAGGTACCTCAACTTGAACAGTTCTCTCATATCCTAGCTCAATCAGACTGCTGATTAGCTCATCCGTATCCACTATGTCGGCTTCTTTGATTGTTGCTACCTTAGGTCGAAATAGTTCGATTGGAAGAATTCGATCCAATCCTCCATCAATGGTCATGACAACCGTCGTTGGCTCATTGTTTAATAATCTTTTTAAAATGCGAAGACGTTCCTTTACGATTGCATGCCCATGGATATCCGCACTATAAAAGATAATATCCTTGGCAGGATATAAAAATACATCTTTATCATACAAAAGCATATCTTCATAGATTTCTTTCGCCTTTAGCTCATTATACGTAACAATGACCTTGTTTTTATATCCTTTTCCAAGTCCAGCCATCAAGTGACACTTCTGTGAATCAATACATCCTGTCACTTGTACTGGCACGCGCTCAATTTTTAAATCATTTTGAATCTCTACATATTCATTTAGTTTATTGAGCGGATCAAAAAATGTTCTCATAGCTCCTCCAAAACGGTTATGCCTTTTTATTATAAATATTCATTGCTGCGTCCATATCTTCTGTTAAGATTGTCTCAACTGCCTTCGCAACTCTCTCTTTTGTCTCTACAAGGAATTCCTGATCCTCTTTTGAAAACTTGCCCAACACATAATCTGCAAGATCCCATCCTGCTGGCTTATTTCCTACGCCAACCTTCACTCTTGGGAATACATCCGTTCCTAGCATCTGGATGATGTTCTTAATTCCATTATGACCACCGGCACTTCCTTTTTTTCTAAGACGTAACTGTCCTACATCCAAACTGATATCATCATAAATAACGATTAACTCTTCCGGCTCAACTTTATAATAGTGCATAAGTGCCTGAACACTCTCTCCACTTAAATTCATATATGTCTGAGGTTTTGCAATTATTACTTTCTGTCCCTCAATATAGCCTGTACCACAAACAGCTTTATGTTTCACAAAATCCAATGGAATATTATACTTATTTGAAATTTCACTGATACAATCAAATCCGATATTATGTCTTGTCCCCTCATATTGACTGGTTGGATTACCTAAACCTACTATTATATACATATTTATTTCCTCTATTCTTTAAACTTATCGTTCTCTTTATACGCAAATTTGGTCCACCGTAAATTTACGCTGGACTATCATTTCTATTATAACCGATTTTTCTCAAACTTACCACCCAGCCAAAACAAAGTATCTTTCCTTCTTCAAGCACAAGCTGTTTCCTTATAATCTAAAAAGGCCGGCATCCGCAAGTGATGCCAGCCTTTCCAGTTCTAATATCCCTGGTATTGGTTTTTATGAAGATATTTTTCCTTCGTAGCCAACCCACCACGGATATGCCGTTCGGATTTATTCAGGTCTAATACAACTCTAGCCCTATCAGCTAAAGAGGGGTTAATTTGAGTCAGACGTTCTGTGACATCTTTATGTACTGTGGATTTGGAGATTCCAAACTTCTTTGCCGTTTGCCTAACCGTTGCATTATATTCAATAATGTAATTGGCGATGTCGACAGCTCTTTCTTCTATGTATCCCTTCAAGAGAAATCCCCCTATGATACTTGTTTTTACATTGTATGCATAGGACAAAAAGAATAGACGCTTAAAACCTGTACCAATATTTAAACGTCTACAATTTTTTTATATTTTATTTTAGGTATCCTTCAATCACATCAACTGCTTTTTGGTTTTGCTCCTGGTATGCCGCAAGGATTTTATCTTCTCCTTGTTCTTCTACCTCGTTTGGAATAAAACCAAGCAATGTGAAGAATACATAGTTTCCATAGACATCTACTCTGGATGCCTGAATCTTTTCAACATTCATAGGATATTGCATGGTATCTGCAACCATATTTTCACGATATGCCGTTACCGCATCTTTTACTTTTTCAAGATCCTCTGGTTTTGCTTTGACTGCAATAAAGGTATCCTTGTGCATGCCAATCATGGAGTTAGATGCATAAAGCTCCTCACACCAGTCTGGGTCAATTCCCATTAGCTCCTTAATTGTCTGATTGTCTAATACATTGGTTGCAACAAACTCTTCTCCATATGCAGTCTCCACATCTCTTACAATGTCTTCAATCTCCACATTATTGGTTACCGTTTCACCATTTTCTGCATCATTTGCATTGTCGTTATTGTCAGACTTGCCACATGCCGCTAATAAAACCATTATACTACCTAATAGTAGGGCTATTACTCGTCTTCTCATTGCTGTCTCCTTTGACGTAAGTATAGTTCTAAGACTAGTATATATTTTTTCGACATGTTTATACTTTCCCGTTAGCTTTATCTAAATGCTATGCTTCCAGTCTGCGCATCCATACTTTCTACGATAGCTAAAGACTCTAACTGGATTCCTTTTTCACGAATCATCTGTCCTCCTGATTGGAAGCCTTTTTCTATGGCAATACCAATCCCCTCAACGGTAGCACCTGCACTCTCTACTAGGTCAATTAATCCTAGAAGCGCGCAGCCATTTGCCAAGAAGTCATCTATAATTAAGACATGGTCATCACTACTTAAAAATTTCTTAGAAACGATTACATCATACACCTTATTATGAGTAAATGACTGAATTTTCGTTGTTAGCATTTCGCCATCTAGATTTATGCTCTTTGCTTTTTTCGCAAATACCACTGGAACATTAAAATGTTGTGCTACAATACATGCAATACCGATCCCTGATGCTTCAATCGTCAAAATCTTATTAATTTTCTTTTCACTGAACAGGCGCTTAAACTCTTTTCCCATTTCATTAAATAAATCAATATCCATCTGATGATTCAAAAAACTATCTACTTTTAATACGTTTCCTTCTTTTACAACGCCATCTTTTCTAATTCTATCTTCTAATAGTCTCATCGTATGCCTCAATTCCTTATTTTTATTATGAGCATTATACAACATATAGTAAAGCATTTCAATTGAAAACATATTGTATTTTTTTTATTTTTTTTGCTAAATATTTTGCTAAATTTCGACAAATAATATATTATCTTTATATACTATCTTTTATTTTAATAAGGACAAATAAGGTGAAACTATGCTAGATTATCGAATCGAAACGTTTATTACACTATGCAAAGAACGCAATTACAGTAAGACAGCTCAAATTCTATGCATCACCCAGCCTGCGGTAACGCAGCACATTCAATATTTGGAGCGTTACTATAACTGCAAGTTATTTGAATATGAAAATAAGCAACTTAATTTAACAAGCCAGGGAAAAATATTAGAACGAATGGCTCTCGGATTGTCGGCCAGTACTAAACGAGTACAGCTATTAATCCAAGAAAGCAAGAACAAAGCGAAAGCATTCAAAGTTGGTGGCTCTCTCTCTGTAAGTGAATATATGATACCACCTGTATTAACAGAACTTTTAAAATTAACGCCTAATCTAAATGTTGATTTTATAGTAGATTCTTCTATTAATTTAATAAAGGGTCTAAAAACAGGTGCCACCGAATGTATCATAATTGAGGGAGAATTTGATAAACAAGAGCTGGAATATCGACTTTTTAGTACGGAAGAATATATCGCAATCAGTTCCAAGCCTGTAGATGCAACCAGCCTAAACGAAGTACTTAATGAGACCTTGATCTGTGCAAACCAAGATTCTGGCTGCTACAAACTCTTAACAAAAGAGCTTTTAAAAGAAGGCCTCACAATAAATGACTTCTGCAACGTAGTGTATACAAATAATCTTACACTAATTAAGAAGTTAGTAAAAACAGGAGTGGGCATTGCATTTATTTATAAGAATGCAGTACTAAATGAATTGGAAAATGGAGAGTTATTTGAAATCCCACTCCAAAAGGCAATTTATCAGGACTATCATTTCGTTACACTGAAGAATAATATGTTCCTGAAAGACTATCTGAATTTTTATGAATTTGCAAAATCAATTTATCATAAACAAGAACTATCGAACATATAATAGGCCTGCATTAACAAGTTTTGTATTAACTAAAAAGAGGTGTAATACCGATGATTTCTAATCTACGGTATTACACCTCTTTTCCTTATTTACTGTTTCTCTTTAAAGATACTCTTTAATGCAGTCGTAAGCTTAATTGGGTTGCCATAATGAAGTGTCCCCAAACGATAGATCTTTGCACCGATTACTCCTACCAAAACGGAAGATGCAATAGAGATAATTGCAGAAATGACGATTTCAAGTCCTGAAATTGTTCCCATTGCTGCACGTACAAGTACCATATAGCAGGATGTAAACGGAATGAATGAGGTAACACGTACAAGCATTCCTTCTGGATCATTTAGTCCAAATACAGCTAACATAAATCCTACAATAAAGATCATCATAACTGGACCGACTGATTTGCTGATATCCTCTGTCTTGGATACCAATGCTCCAAGTGATGCATAAAGGAAACTGTAGAAGAAGAAACCTGAGACTAAGAACAATAAAAATACTACTAATACTGTAGTTGGAATTTCAAATACGGTATCTAGCAATCCGTTCCAAGCAGCTGCATTATAGTTGTAAGAGATTAAACCTACACCTAAAACAACTGCAATCTGAAGGAAACTTGCAATTGCACCTGCAATTACCTTTCCAAAGATTAAATACTCTGGTTTTGAGCTGGTAACCAATACTTCGATGGCACGATTGCTCTTCTCTGAAGTAACACTTGTTGCAATCATTTGTCCATACATGATGATCATAAAGTAGATGACAAAGATAAGTACATAGGTATATCCAAAGCTTCCAACACTATCTTTCCCCAAGATCTGTTCATTTGAGACCATAGGAGTATTAATCACTTCCTCCATCTTTTCTATATCAATCTTATTGGCAGTCATGTACGCATATCGATAGTTATAAGATAAGATATCTGTGATTATATCCTTTTTGCTGTCATACATCTCAGAATTCTTAACCACATAGTCAAATGAAGTAGGTCCTGTAATTACAGCACCTGCTACTGCTGACTCATCATTTACCTGGTCTTCTAATGTCTTCTTATCTGAAACATTTCTCCATTCGTACTCCGGATATGTCTTCTCCATATATGTCACATCTTGAATTGCCCCTTGCGGATCATAAATCAACACTAAATCTCGTTGTTCATTGGAATCGTTTCCTGTGGCTTCTGCCGATTGTTCTGTCTTATTATCATCTTCAGAATCAATAATTCCACCCATCTGTAAAAATCTAGGGATACAAAGTCCTATTCCTAAGATCAGTGAAAAAATAAGCGTTCCTAGAATATATCCTTTATTCTTAAAATAAGAATTTAACTCAAATTGAATTACGGTCTTTAGCTGTGTCATGTTAATCACCTGCCTTTTGAACAAAGATATCAGTTAATGAAGGTTCATAAATACCAAATCTGGCAATATCAATCTCACTGGACACGAATGCCTGTAATACCTGTTTTTTCGTAACCTTTTCCTGTAATCGAATGATGATATACTCTTTCTTTTCCTCTGTTACAGTAACTAAGGATGAAAATTGGTCACGACAAAGTATTGCAAGCTGGCTTGCAGAATAATTAACCGCACTCACGGCAAGCTGATTTTTCCCAAACTCTTGTTTTATTTCTTTTAAATTTCCTTTTATAACAACATTTCCTTTATTGATAATTACAATATCATCACAAAATTCCTCAACATAGCCCATTTGATGACTTGAAAAGATGACAATCCTTCCAGCCGCAATTAACTCAAGAATAACATCTTTTAAAATTTGTGAATTTACAGGATCAAGTCCGCTAAATGGTTCATCTAAGATGATGATTTCCGGGTCACAAACTATCGTCTGTGCTAGTTGCACTTTCTGCTGATTTCCTTTTGACAAGGTCTCTAGCTTTTTATTAGCATATTCAGCTACACCTAACCTGGCTAAGTACTTTTCGGCATTTTCCTTTGCACGTTTCTTTCCCACGCCACGTAATCCTGCTAGATATACGATCTGCTCCATTACGGTACGCTTTGGATACAATCCTCGCTCTTCAGGTAGATACCCTATTTGAAACTGTTTTGGCTCAAATGGTTTCCCATCGATTGTGATCGTTCCGCTGTTTGCCTTAAATACGTCCATTAAAATACGGATCGTAGTAGTCTTGCCAGCGCCATTTCGACCAAGAAGACCAAGTGCTTTTCCACTTTGAACATCAAAGGATATTCCATGAAGCACTTCTGTCTCACCAAAACTCTTATGTAAGTCATTAATTGACAAAAGCATGATGTTGACCCCTTCCTCATTATGATTATTTTTCAAGTACATAATCATATTAATTATAATGACTTATTGAGAAAGAAGTCAACATCACTATATTAGAATTCAATTAAAATAGCATCCTATAGATCTTTAATCTGAATGCCTCTTGGCTTTACCGCAGTTGAGAACACAATCTGAGTGGACGTATTGCCAAACTTCTGTAATTGGCCAATGAACGAATCAAGTTCCATCGTACTAGGAAATGCCACTTTGATCAGCATAGAATAGGAACCAGTAACACAGTTACATTCTAAGACATTTGGGCAAGATTCAATAAATGGGTAAAACGTAGTCTTTAATTTTGGTGTCATTTCTAAATTAATAAATGCAGTAATATGATATCCTAGCTTTAACATATCTACTTCTGCCTGGTACCCTGTAATGTACCCTTCTTTTTCTAAACGTTCAATTCTTGAGGATACTGCTGGGGAAGATAAAAATACCTGTTCCGCTAACTGTTTTAATGAGTATCTCGCGTTATCTTGTAACAATCCAATTAATTTAATATCTATCTTATCCATATTATCATCCTTCCTTTATCTATAACTCTAGAAGGTTGCATTTCAACCCTCATGCCTGACTTCCTGTTTTTAGAAAACCTTTTAACTGATCGAAGAAAAGTTTCCTAATTAATTAAAAAAAGACGGACCATATGCCTATACATATGCTCCGTCGCACTTTTTTCTTATAAATGTATTATAACGATGTCTTTTTAATTATACAAGTGGTTTTTTTAATTTTTTTAATAACGGGCACGTTTAACAGAATTAAATATATGTTTTTTAGTGTTTTACATCACTTTAGGACAGCTTTTCTTAATAAAAGCAAGATATTCTGCTCCTATTTGTTTTTGCAGGGATATTCCCTTTCGGTACTTCTTACAAACATCAAACAAATCTAAATCCTTTCTTAAACTTTATTTATAATTCTTGCAAGGATTTATACCTTATGATATATTAAGCGTAGATTACGAAAGGTTGGTATATATGAAATCATTTATAAATAAATATAAGCATGCATGGATCTTACTTTACTTTTTTATTTACATGCCATGGTTTTTGCTGCTAGAGAAACATATCGTAACCAATTATACCAATGTTGCAACCGGACTAGATAATATGATTCCTTTTTGCGAATGGTTCATCATCCCTTATCTCTTATGGTTTGGCTACATTGCATTAACAATCGCATATTTATTCTTTACATCCCCATCCGATTATTATAAATGCTGTGCATTCTTATTTATCGGTATGACGATTTGCCTTACAATCTACACAGTCTGGCCAAATGGTCAAAACTTAAGACCGACTACCTTTACTAGAGACAACTTTATGATCGACTTGGTAAAACAGATTTACGCTTCCGATACTTCCACAAATGTATGTCCTAGTATCCATGTTTTCAACTCTATCGGTGTCCACATTGCAATTAGCAGAAATGAACGACTTAAGAAACATAAAGGAATTGTAATGGCATCCTTGATCTTAACAATCCTTATCAGCTTATCTACTGTATTCTTAAAACAACATGCTATCTTCGATGTGGTTTGCTCAGTAGCTTTAAGTATTGTAATGTATGTGCTTGTCTACAAGGTTGATTATGTAAAACTCAGACAATTTATAAAAGCAAAAAATGAAGAGCCTACTACTTAGTAGGCTCTTCATTTTTTAACTCTTTTGGTTTATTAGCTAAATCCGATTACTCTTCTGCTGATTTTATATCCTAATAGGATTCCTTTGCTTCCAAGCTTGCTAGAACGAGCTCGCATTGCCTGGCCAAGTAGTGTCTTCCTTACCAATTGATACATTTCTATATCTTCTTGTTTCATGTAGTCCCAGATTTCCTCAATCTGCTTTCTGTCCTCCGGCTGTCCTTTTTTTAGCAGGAATACCGTACAGATCGTCATCATAATCGTCATATACTTAATCATATAACGTCTTAGCTTTTTGTCTGCAATGGAACTAATCTTTGTCTGCGAGATCATTTGTCTAGTCACTCGTAACTGCTGATCCATACGTCCCATCATGACAGTTTCATTTACTGACTGGTCATCACGTCCAATAAAGTAACGGTAAAAGTCTTCATTTAGATATACCATGGTCTTTACATATGGAAGTGGAGTATATACAAAGATGTTATCCACATAGAAAGTGTGTTTCGGCAGCTTTACTCCACAATCTCTCAACAATTGTGTACGATAGATTACCGAATGCATCAAGATAAACTGATCTTGTCGTAAATGTCCTAGTTCATTCCAGGAAAAGATCTTATTCTGCGGAAATGCTTTTGAGTAATTGACAACACGTTGCTTTCCTTCGTGAACACGTTCATACACATAGTTTGCCAAAAACATATCGACTGTCTTTTCTTTTTTTCTATAATAACGGATTACTTTTAATATTCTTTTAAGAGCCGCCTCATTTACCCAGTCATCACTATCAACTACTTTATAGTACAATCCGGTAGCATGACGCAATCCGGTATTAACGGCTTCGCCATGCCCTCCGTTTTCTTGATGGATTGCTTTAATTCGATCCGGATACTGTGCCGCATAAGCATCTGCAATTTCCTTCGTTCTGTCTTTAGAGCCATCATTTACAATGATGATTTCAACTTCTTCACCACCGGTTAAGATTGTCTCTATCGCATGGGACATATAAGCCTCTGAATTATAACAAGGAATTGCTACTGTTAACAATTTCATTTATTTTCACCATCTTAATTGTTTCAATCAATCTCTTTCTTTTTTATTGCTAGTATTGTGTTCATAATTATTTTAAGTATTCCATAATTATGTAATCTCTATTCAACATTGTATCTATATCACATTTAGAACGCAAGCCAATTTTCTTCAGAAAAAAGAATGTGCTGCAAAGATGACCATTTGGTTTCTCTTCACAGCACAAGACTTATTTAATATCGTTCAATTTTACTAAGTTCTACTCGAGCATAGATATGTGGTTTGCACTCTGGCTTTTCTTCGCCTATCGTATATGCTTTTTCAAATACACGCTCTGCATTTTCTACAGACTCTTCTTTATTTGTATAAAGAACTCCTAATACATCGCCTTTAACAACTTTGTCACCATATTTCTTCTTCATGTCGATACCAGCGCTATAATCAATAATGCTTTCTTTTGTCTCGCGACCTGCACCAAGGATCATAGATGCAATACCAACTTGCTCTGTATCAATATGGTTTACAAATCCATCTTGTTTTGCTACAACTTCATGTACAATGCTTGCTTGCTCAAAGTTGTCAGGATCTTCAATTACAGAAGTATCTCCACCTTGTGCTTCAACAAGTTCAATCAGCTTTTTAAGTGCTCTTCCAGACTGAATTGCTTCTTCTGCCTGCTGTTTACATTCTTCAATGGTACCATTGTTAGCAAGATATAGCATATTGGCTGCAAGTTCGATACAAACTTCTGTTAAATCTGCAGGTCCTTGCCCTCTTAAGGTCATAACCGCTTCTTTTACTTCTAATGCATTACCAATATAGTTGCCAAGAGGGCTATCCATATCTGTAATCATTGCAACAGTTCTTCGATTGTTATGTTCTCCGATGGCTACCATCTTCTTTGCTAATGCAATGGAGTCTTCTACTGTCTTCATAAATGCACCGCTTCCGGTCTTTACATCAAGTAGGATACAATCACTTCCTGCTGCTAGCTTCTTACTCATGATGGATGCCGCAATCAGTGGAATGCTTTCTACTGTTGCTGTTACATCACGAAGTGCATAAAGCTTTTTATCTGCAGGTGTCAGATTTCCTGTCTGTCCAATGACACTCACGCCAACCTTATTTACAATACGGAAAAATTCTTCTTCCGGGATGGATGTCTTAAATCCTTTGATACTTTCTAACTTATCAACCGTACCTCCAGTGTGCCCAAGTCCACGACCCGACATTTTGGCTACCTTCACGCCACATGCTGCAACAATTGGAGTTATGATTAATGTTGTCTTGTCTCCTACACCACCGGTAGAATGTTTATCTACCTTAATACCTTTGATTGCACTTAAGTCAACCATATCTCCGGAATGAGCCATGCACTCTGTTAAGATTGCAGTTTCTTCATCCGTCATTCCTTCGAAATAAATCGCCATTAACATGGCTGACATCTGATAATCTGGGATGTTTCCAAGAGTGTACTCTTCCACCATAAATGTAAGTTCCTCTTTTGTTAACTGTCCACCGTTACGTTTCTTCATAATCAGGTCATACATACGCATGTAAACCACCTACTTTCTTATACCAAATCTTCAGGACCAAAGCTTAATGGTAATAGTTCCTCTAATGTAAATTCTCTATAATCGCTTGGGGATTTTGCAATGATGACACGAAAAGTCTCTTTATCACAAAACTCACGCATTACTTGTCTGCATATACCACATGGTGAGCAGTAACTAGTAACTTTGCCATTCATTCCGCCAACAATGACGATATATTCGAATTCCTTTACTCCTTCACTGACTGCCTTAAAGAATGCTGTTCTTTCTGCACAGTTTGTTGCTGGATAGGAAGCATTTTCCACATTAACTCCGGTATAAATATCTCCATTTTTAGCGACTAATGCTGCTGCTACATGGAACTTGGAATATGGTACATAAGAGTATTCCAATGCATCAATTGCTTTTTGAATTACTTGCTCCACTGTCACAATATCACCTCGTTTAATATGAATCAGAAGAAACTTTCTCCTGATTCATTATTTTAACTAATCTGCTTGTTCCTAGACGGGATGCGCCTAATTCACAAAATCTTTCAGCAGTCATATTAATCATTAACTGTTGCTGTCTGTGTCAATAATGTATGGTCAATCTCTGCTAAAATTTCATTTTAATCATCTTTTCATCCCTATGATTTTCTTACGCGATTTCTAATGCGATTTCCATCATATCGTTGAATGTGTTTTGTCTTTCTTCTGCAGTTAATTCTTCACCTGTAAATAAGTGATCACTGATTGTAAGGATTGCTAATGCTTTCTTACCTAATTTTGCTGCATTCATGTAAAGACCTGCTGCTTCCATTTCTACACAAAGAACGCCCATGTCTTTCCATTTTTGGTTTGCTTCTTTATTTGCATTGTAGAATATATCTGAAGATAATACGTTACCTACAACAGTTTTTACATTGTTTGCTTTTCCAGCATTTACTGCTTTTTCTAATAATTCATAACTTGCAGTTGGAGCAAATGTTCCTGGTAAACCATATTGGCTTGCAAAGTTAGAATCTGTACATGCACCCATACCGATTACGATATCACGAACATGGATATCATCTTGGAAACCACCTGCGGATCCAATACGGATAATGCTTTCTACACCATAGAAAGCGTATAATTCATAAGAATAGATACCGATAGATGGAATACCCATTCCGCCACCCATTACACTTACTTTTTTACCTTTGTAAGTTCCTGTGTAACCAAACATATTACGAACTGTGTTGAAACATTCCACATTTTCAAGGTAAGTTTCAGCGATATATTTCGCACGTAATGGATCTCCTGGCATTAATACTGTTTTTGCGATTTGGCCTTCTACGGCCGCGTTATGTGGTGTTGACATAATAACGTCCTCCTTATATTTAAAATCCTATTTTTTATTATTTATAACATTTCTTTTAACATAGATGTACCTTTAGTGTCTACATCTAAGCCAAAGTAATCTAACACTGTTGCTCCAATATCAGAAAATGTTTCTTTTGTTCCAAGGTTTACATTTTCTTTTAACTTCTTACCATAAATAACAAGAGGTGTATGTTCTCTTGAATGGTCAGTCGATGGAGTACTTGGATCACATCCATGATCTGCAGTTATCATTAGGATATCATCCTCTTTCATTCCTGCCATGATCTCAGGAAGCTTACTATCAAAGTAAGTAAGAGCCTTTGCATATCCTTCTATATCATTACGGTGACCATACTTCATATCAAAATCAACTAAGTTAATGAAACATAATCCATTAAAGTCTTTGTCTAAGTACTCGATAGTTCTTTCTATTCCTTCTGCATTGTCTTTTGTTCTGACTGCTTCTGTAATTCCTTTTCCGGCAAAGATATCACTAATCTTTCCTACTGCAATTACATCATAGCCTTCACGTTTCAATGTATCAAGCATTGTATTTTTTGGTGGCTGTAAAGAATAATCATGTCTTCTTGCAGTTCTTTGGTAGTTGCCTTCTTCTCCTTCAAAAGGACGAGCGATTACACGACCAACGCCATATTTTCCTGTACAAATTCTTCTTGCAATTTCGCAGTACTCATATAACTTCTCAATTGGAACTACGCTTTCATGTGCTGCTATCTGGAATACACTGTCTGCCGACGTGTAAACGATAAGAGCTCCTGTCTCTACATGTTCTTTTCCATAATCTTTAATTACTTCCGTACCAGAGTATGGTTTGTTACAGATTACTTTACGACCAGTTTCTTTTTCAAACTCATCTAATAATTCTTTTGGGAAACCATTTGGGAATGTTGGTAATGGTTCTTCTGATATAATACCAGAGATTTCCCAATGGCCAATTGTTGTATCTTTTCCTTTAGAAGCTTCCTTCATTCTGCCATAAACACCGGTTGGCGTTACACCATGTTTTTTGTCATCCATAACTTCAACACCATCAATATTGAAAAGCCCTAACTTTTCCATGTTTGGCATACTAAAGTTTGCATTTGTGGATGCGGCACGTAATGTGTTGCTTCCTTCATCATGATATAGTGCTGCATCTGGTAGTTCGCCGATACCAACACTATCTAATACAATCAAAAATACACGTTTCATATCTGTGTACCTCCTATTTTCTTGTTTCTAGTTCAGGTACAATATACCTCTGGTCAGAATACTCGTTATAGTAATACGACAAAATTTGATTACTTATTCATAACGCAAAACAAACCAATATATAGAAGCTATTATACAACAATTGCAAACATTCTTCTATAGTTTACCATGATGGTTTATTTATCCATTTATTTTAATAATTATAATTGTTCCTCTAATTAAAACATTTTATGTAACTCTAACACAATTTCGTACTTTGCCTAACTTTTCTTCATAAAAAAAGAAGCATAAGTCGTTTCGCTGTGCTTATGCTTCTTTATATTGTTTAAATAAGTTCTTCTGGATTTAATGCCTTTAATTCGTCTACCACGAACTGACCATCTTTTCGAATGAGTATATCATCAAAATATATTTCCCCGCCTCCATACTCTGGCGTCTGGATACATACCAGATCCCAATGGATGGAACTTTTATTTCCATTATAGGCGTCATCATAACAGTTACCTGGTGTGAAGTGAAAGCTTCCTTTAATCTTCTCATCAAATAAAGTGTCTTTCATAGGTGTTGTGATATAAGGATTTACGCCAATTGCAAACTCTCCAATATATCTTGCACCTTTATCACGATCAAAAATCTCATTGATACGCTCTGTATCATTTGCTGTTACCTTAATGATCTTTCCATCTTTAAACTCAAAGCGGATATTCTCATAAGTAAAGCCCTGAAATACTGCCGGCGTATTGTAAGTTAATGTTCCATTGACGGATTCACGAACCGGTGCTGTATATACTTCGCCATCGGGTATATTCATATGGCCGCTGCATTTGACTGTGGGAATATCCTTAATCGAAAAGGTTAGGTCTGTTCCTGGTCCCACAATACGGACTTGATCCGTTCGATTCATATAGTCGACAAGTCCATCCATTGCCTTACTCATTCTTGCATAGTCCAAATTGCAAACATTAAAGTAAAAGTCCTCAAATGCCTCCAAGCTAGTACCTGCAAGCTGAGCCATAGCGCTATTTGGATATCGAAGTACGACCCAGCGTAATTTTTTCACACGGATATCATGGTGTACCGGAGTCTGGTAGTAAAGATCATATAACTTCATTTTCTCACCCGGAACATCCGAAAGCTCTGTTGCATTATCTTTTCCTCGTACAGAGACATAACAGTCCATGGCCGCCATCTCTTTAGCAGCGACTTCACCCATTAACTGCATCTGTTCCTTTGTACAATGCAAGAGTACCTCTCTTAATACTTTCTGGGATATAAAATGTGGAAACGGTATACCTCCTGCGGAATATACTTCCTTGATTATCTGTCTTGCCAACTGTTCCGTACTTTCACCAACATAATCAATATATACTTTATCATTAGCTTTTACCTGCATGGAATAGTTCACAATATTATAAGCAAGTTTCTTTATTCTATCATCCATACAAATGCTCCTTTCTTAGTACACCATACTTCATTATCTGATATAACTAATAAAAACATTACCTGCATTTTCAAACAGTTTTTCTACTTCTTTCAATCCTTTGGTTACGGACTTTCCGTCCCTTGGATCGTAATACGTCACATTAGATTCAGAATATCCTGTAATCACCACTGCCTCAGATTTACTCTTCATTGCAATGACAGGCTTCTTATGACTGATATAGTATAATACTTCAGAAAGCGTACTGCCTGTTAAATTTACCGGTGAATACTGCATATTCTCTTTTAGCAGCTCATACATTGACTTATTTGTCTTAGATAACTCTTTTTCATCAACTGAAATATGGTTATATTTTAATAACATAGCAATCGAAGCTGCTGTGCTATCTACTCCATTTCCTGTCTCAATCCCGCTGATTGATAAGGAAGAACTACTATCAGTTTCTCCACGTTCCCAAATAATATGATTATTGCTGTCTATGACTACACCCATATTTTCATCGGCATAAGCAATTGCATCAGAAGCCTTGCCATATACTTTTTGCAGTTCACCGCTTGCATATGCATAGTACTTCACTTCGTTGCTGTCTTCCGTCTGTACCTGAACCGTCGTATCCTCATTAATCATAGTACTCTTTGTAC
The DNA here is from genome assembly GCA_030535455.1 of bacterium. GTDB lineage: Bacteria > Bacillota > Clostridia > Lachnospirales > Lachnospiraceae > KM106-2. The sequence goes on along the minus strand of JAUNJY010000057.1, from coordinate 5,606 downwards.
TCTTTACTATTGGAGTATAGTCTGGCTTCTTTGGATCTTCCTGTTCTGGTAAAAGATCTTTAAAGTTTATTGGAAGTGTAATTCTTGTCTGTTTATATCCCGTAGCTACTTCAACTGTCTTTAATTCAATGGTACTTGTCTCCGTTGGAATCTTATTAACAATATAGTCCTTGCCGGCTGGCACATAGCCTTCGGAAGAAGACTTTTTCATTAACGTAAGATCAATGGAAGTATCCGATACCTTGACATTGGTAATATAACCGCTGTTTGGCTGATATTTCTTAAGGATGTTGCCCATGGAGTCTATAATATTTATTTCTTTCATTGGATAAACCGTAGTGGAATCCGCTAATGTTGTAATATCATTCTCTTTTACAAATCCGTAGATGACATACGTATCCGACATTGCAAGTAACGCAATCTTTTCCTTGCCTTCTGATGTCACTTCATATTTCTGCTCTGTCTCAAGATTTAAGATATTAAGCTTTGTATTCTTACGAATACTGCTTGCTTCCTGCCATGCTACAAACTGGCCCTTTGTAGATAATACTAAGGATTTGCTTGTTACATCATCCGAGATGGTCTGTAACTTTCTATTATTAATGTTATAAGAATATAAACAGTTATTCATGGAGAAGTAGAATACGTTTAAGTCGCTTAGATAATATAGACCATCCATTTCACTCTCAATGACTTCATAAGGTCGTTCAATTGGAATAAACAACTGTTCCTCAATACGATTTTCACTAGCATAGTACTTATAAAGGATCATACCAACTCTGCCTTCATAGTCACCCTTGCTAATATAGCCATATACAAGGAAGTTAATATCCCCTGCTTCATTCACATCTAACACCTTAATATTATAGCTGTCATAAGCTGAAGAATAGAATTCCTCAATCTGATCCTGATATGTCAGTATAGAAATAATCGTGTTCTCTTGCATATCATAATACCAGAGCGTTCCATGGTCTACAAAGGCAAGCTTTTTACTGTCGCCAGTGGAAACAACCTGTGTATTGGTAGTCTCTGTTAATCCCAGATTAATATAGGCGGATTGTGAACTGAGGGCCGTACTTGGATCAAACTTTGCAAAATCATAATTTGCATCCATGGTACGAGACCATTTTAATAGGTACGTACGATCTGCTGAGTAGCGGATACGGTAAAACTCTGTTACCACATAAGTTGCCTCCTCAGCCAGCACGTCACTATGATCTTTGTCCTCTAACACTTCTTCTCCATCTTCCGATGTCTTTTTAATTGTTCCTTTTACTAAATACTTAAGCTGTACGGAAATCGTGTCAGCATTGATTTCTTTAATCGTTGGTATGATGGTTGAAACCACTTTAGGCTTCATTCCACTCCAAGTAACATCTGCTACACTGGAATTTATATTCACGTCTAATAAAGACTTTCCTGCTTTTTTGGAATCTACTTCAAGATAACTCCTATAGTTGCTAAATGCTTCTGCATCAAACGTTGCATTGTGGAAATCCATAATAAACTTTAGCTTTTCTGTAAGATATGGTGTTTCTGTCGGTTTAATTCGACAGAAATAACTGATCTTTTTAGACTCTTCTGTTATTAAGGTCACCTTAAGAGAATATTCTTTTCCGTTTTCTAAATCAGCAGTAATCTTCAGATTGGTAGTCTTGCCTTCTTTTTCAGTATCTAAGGCACTGATACTATTCGAATACAGTACCTCGTCACTTGCAATATCAATGACATCATAATTTAACTTCTTAACCGTAGTCTCATTTTCACGAATTAAGATTTTTACTGTATTTGATGTATCTAAAGGCATCATCGCATCTCTAAAGTTATTACTATCAATATTGCCTGCATATCCCGACAACATATTGATTTCTTCATCTTTATCCGTCAACATACTCACACTTGGAAATGTGGAGTCCCCCATATCAATGGATTTTTGTACGGAGTACGTCTCGACTTTCATATTGGTACCAAAATACACAATGGAAGTCACGAACACCGCAAATAATACAAGTATCTTAGTAAAATACTTCATACTCTAAACCAAACCTTTCTCTCTATTATTTCTCAACAGTTTCTGCATGTTCCTTTAATAAGCGATCTAAGGTTGGCTGAATGTTAAAGTATTCAAGTATTTGATTGTAATTTAGCTCACTCTGCCCCTTCTTCGTGATCTTCTTATGCTGTGTCTTTGGTTTAGCCTGATCCTTCACGGCGCGGATCAGTATATTCTTAGGCGTATGAGACATATCGATAAATTCTAAGATCTGTGTCTTATATCCCCATTGTTCTAATAAGTTTGCACGTATTGCATCCGTAAATAAGGCTGCGCTTCGTTCTTTGATTAATCCATACTGGAATAATTGATCTAATGGTGTATTCTTCATCTGTTTGTTTAATTCGTGCTGACAGCAAGGTACAGACAAGATTACTTTTGCATTCCAGCAGATTGCCTTATATAATGCATAATCAGTGGCTGTATCACATGCATGAAGCGTAACTACCATATCGATCTTATCTACACCAGAGTAAGATGCGATATCCCCTTCTAAGAACTGCATCTCATCGTATCCATATTTCTTAGCTAAGTTATTACAAGTCTCAATGACATCCTTCTTTAAGTCTAAGCCTACAATCTTAATTTCATATCCTTTTAGTACTTTAAGATAATAATACATTGCAAATGTCAAATAGGATTTGCCGCATCCAAAGTCCAGAATTGTAACCGGTTCTTCTTTTGGTAAGCTTGGTAATATATCCTCGATAAACTCTAAAAATCGATTGATTTGTCGGTATTTATCATATTTGGATTGTACAATCTTGCCCTCTTTTGTCATAACTCCTAAATCCACTAAAAATGGAATTTGTGTGCCTTCTGGCAAAATATATTGTTTTGCACGATTATGTTCAAGGTTTGCTTTTTTTGCTTGTCCATTTACCTTTTTACATTTAATCGTTACTTTTCCTTTTTTACTTACTAAAATCGTAATGGTCTCCGCTTTTGTCTCCACTACGATTTGTCCAAATGTTACCTCTTTTTGACTTGTTACTGTTAAATAATCAAGAATTGTATCTGCTGTCAAGTTTTGATGAAATACCTTTGTCCCACGATATTCACTTGCCTGATACACTAATTCTTCTTTTATTAATAAAGGTCTTACCTTAATTTTCTGACAAATCTCCTTGTTGCTTGAATTGCTGTACACAATTTGTACTAAGTCTATATTTAAAATACGCATAAAAACGTCAATAATTCTCTGATCCATAATTTACTCCATTCTAATCAGTCCATTTGTTTCATTGTAACGACTTTTATTATAAAGTTCAAGTATTTGATTTCTGGGCATTCACCGTCTTTTAAGTTTCGCATATATTAGTATTGACATTATTTAGTAAGGAGCTTGTATGAGACCTTATAGAAGAATGAACTGTCCGAAAAGGTATTCTACAAATAATATGAATCAAAATCAGGGAAACGATACAGTTTCTGAACCTGAAACAATCAAAGCTCAGGATATGGATAATGAAAAATCTCTCTGTGAAGAACTTTATTGTATGTATGAAAAAAATTATGAATATATGAAATCCTTATATCCTTCCCTTGTTCGAAAAGTGCAAAAAGCAGTAGATGAGGAATGTGATAAACTTGAACATACTGGCAGCCCAATGTTTGATGAATGGCCTGATAAAACCCAGCTCGATGCCATAATCGATGCCGTCTATAACAGAATGCAATATCTTGACAAGGATGATCCTGAATTACAAACCGAAGAACTAGCGGCAAATCCACTTACTGCATTAGAATTAAGTAAAGCAATCGCCTTAGAAGGTATGTCTGTAAATCCTATTCCCGACTACACTGCCCTAGGGCGTCCAAATTGGTTTCGCAATATGATCTTAGCCATGTTATATAATGAGATGCTCTATCGCCGCATAAGGTATTATAATCGAAGATATAACTATCCTAAATTCTATTAAACTATTTATCTCCTAACTAACATTGATTTTTCTACAAATAAAAAGGGTGCTGCTTAAGTAACAGGCAGCACCCTTTGATTATTAATAATCTGTATTTAAAATTGGAGTCGCAACATACAGAGTCGTGATATCCTCATCCTTATCATACGTATATACGATATTTAAATTTACCCTGCTGTCATTCACCATAATATAATCATTGATTAAAGGAGTGTATGCATAAACGGTATAAGCGCTGTTAGACTGATCCGTTCTGTTTTCCTTTACTATTTTTGCCTGTAGCTGTTCTAGTAACTGATCAGTAATCTTATTTCTCTCTTCTAATTCAACCGCTCTATCATAAGTTCCTTGCAAAGTGATCGATGCATCTACATCCGAAATCCCCATTTCTTCATATGCTGCATTGACGGCATTCTTATATTCAATTACTTTAGAAATATCGTTGTACAGCTCAATTGTTACATATACATACTGATTAGTCTTCTTTGCACTATTTTGCTCCTTTGAATCGATGCTAATCAGCTCTACTTCTGCATTGGCATTTCTTCCTTGCTTCTGTGCGATTACACTGGTCGTGGTCTCCCCATTTACTTCCTTTTTGTCTAGGGATTCCTCAATGTTAAGCTTACCTGTAATATAATCGATCATATTCTTCTTATCGGATGTGGTCATAAACTTGTCACCGTAATTTCCAACGATGGTAAGCTTGCTTTGTACCACATTGGCTTCTGCTTCTGCAAATGCATGAAGCATCTTTCCTTCATCTCGATAAGCATAGTTTACAATCATCTGTACTCCTACCCCTACCCAGACTAATGCAACAATATAAAGTCCTATTTTAACCTTCTTCATTGCCTGCCTGTTAACGAGATTATTCCTTACTTGTTTTAAATCTATGTGCAATCTTTCTTTTATGTTCATTTTACACCCTCCAAACAACTTGATTAGTTTGTCACTTGGAGTATTTCCTTATTTTACCTTTTTATTCACTTTTCCTTTTGATAAATGTGCATTCAGTATCCTGTTTTATGCAAATCAAAAAAGACCGCCTGCAGCGTATTGCCACAAACGGTCTTCATCATTACATTCTGTGATTTTTTTCTGCTAAAGATAAACGAGTTAAAGAACGACGAAGGGCAAGTTCAGCTCTCATCTCATTGATTTCGCCATCTGCGCCTTTTAATCTTCTTTCAGCTCTAATCTTTGCTTCTTCAGCACGATGAACATCGATTTCGTCTGGCCATTCGCATGATTCCGCTAAGATTGTTACCTTTTTCTTTTGGATTTCAATAAATCCATCAAGTAAAGCAGCTTCTTTCACTTCGCCATTTTCATGAATGCGAAGGATACCAGGAGCAAGAATTGCAGTTAAAGGAATGTGATCTTCGTAGATACCCATTTCTCCTTCTGTAGTCTTTACTTCAACCATATCTACTTCTCCATCATAGAAAATGCGATCTGGAGATATTACCTGTAATTTAAACAATCTTGTATCTGCCATATCGACTCCCCCTTACTCTACTTTACACGAGCAAGAACATCGTCAATATTACCTGCATTTAAGAAATGTCCTTCAGGAATATCATCATGTTTTCCTTCAAGAATTTCTTTAAAGCCTTGGATTGTTTCTT
>JAUNJY010000056.1 GCA_030535455.1 bacterium | reverse complement strand
ACTGGGGAAGACCTCAGGAAGAAGTAGATGAATTAATGAGACTTCTTCGTAATTATATGTTGGATTGTATCGAACGTACATCCAAAAATAATATGCGAGTACGTATTATTGGAGATAAAAAGGGACTTCCTGAAGATTTACAAGAAAGTATCCGTACATTAGAAGAAAAATCCTCTGTTAATACAGGATTGAATTTCACAATCGCACTGAACTATGGTTCTCGTGATGAGATTACAAGAGCAGTAAAAGAAATTGCTGCTGAATGCAAAGAGAATAATATCCAGCCAGAAGACATTACAAGCCAGATGATTTCCGAACATCTCGATACAAATGATATGCCGGATCCTGACCTGTTAATCCGTACAAGTGGAGAACAACGCTTAAGCAACTACTTATTATGGCAGTTAGCATATACTGAATTCTACTTTACTGACGTTTTATGGCCTGATTTTGATAAAAAGCAATTAGAAAAAGCGATCGAATATTATAATGGACGCGATCGTCGTTTCGGTAAGATTTAGGGGGACATTACTATGTTTAAAGAGCGTTTGATAAGTGGAATAATCTTGCTCATCGTTATGATTGGTTCAGTCGTATTAGGAGGAAATGTATTATTTGCACTTGTTGCTGCGATCTCATTAGTCGGCCTTATGGAATTATACCGTGTCATTGATATTCATAAGACTCCACTTGCTGTGCTAGGCTATATTGCCACACTGGCATTTGACTTTTGTCTTTATTTTGATAAAAAAGAATTTTTGATTTATGTCATCGTAGTATTCATGTTATGTGTTATGGCCTGTTATGTACTCCGATACCCAAAATATAACTCAAGTCACGTTAGTATGACAGTATTTGCGTTTATTTACGCTCCTGTCATGTTATCTTATTTATATCAGCTTCGTATGATGGATGATGGGATCTATATGATCTGGCTTGCATTTATTGGGGCATGGGGATCTGATACTTGTGCTTATGTAGTAGGTATGCTCATTGGAAAACATAAGCTTCCTAGCGAATTAAGCCCTAAAAAGTCGATTGAAGGATGCATTGGTGGTATTATTGGCGCTGGTCTAATTGGATTTATCTATGCGACTATATTTAAATCCCATATCACATTAGCAAATCCACAAGTGGCATTTGCCATTATTGGAGCAGTATCCTCCGTATTATCTCAGATCGGTGACTTGGCAGCTTCTGCAATCAAGAGAAACCACCATATTAAGGATTACGGTAAGTTAATCCCTGGACATGGCGGCATTATGGATCGCTTTGACAGCATTATCTTTACAGCACCAATCGTATTTTTATTATTACAGGTTTTATAAGAAAAAATGGTTAGGAAGTAAATCATATGAAGAATATAGTCATTTTAGGTTCTACTGGTTCGATTGGAACACAAACGTTAGACATTGTTCGAATTAATAATGATTTAAACGTAAGTGCCATTGCGGCTGGTAGTAATATTAAGGCTTTACAGGAGCAAATCGAGGAATTTTCACCAAAGCTTGTTTGTGTCTGGAATGAAGAGAAGGCAAATGAGTTGCGTGAATTAGTAAAAGAAAAAGATGTAAAAGTAGTTTCTGGCATGGATGGACTGATTGAATGTTCCACAATGGACGAAGCAGACATCGTAGTAACTGCCATCGTTGGAATGATTGGAATTAGACCAACTGTAGAAGCAATCAAGGCGAAGAAAGATATCGCCCTTGCAAATAAAGAGACATTGGTAACAGCAGGCCATATCATTATGCCACTTGCTAAGGAAAATGGAGTTTCCATCCTTCCTGTAGACAGTGAGCATTCTGCAATCTTCCAATGTTTAAATGGAGAAAATAAAAAAGAAGTAAGTAAAGTAATCTTAACGGCATCTGGCGGACCATTCCGTGGTCGCAAGCTTGATGACTTAAAAGAGATCCAAGTGGAAGATGCATTAAAACATCCGAACTGGGAAATGGGCCGTAAGATTACAATCGATTCTTCCACTATGGTGAATAAAGGCCTTGAAGTGATTGAAGCAAAATGGCTGTTCGACGTGGATTTTGATGATGTCCAGGTTGTTGTACAGCCACAAAGCGTCATTCACTCCATGGTAGAATTTGAAGACGGCGGTGTTATGGCCCAGCTTGGTACACCTGATATGCGTCTTCCAATCCAATATGCACTTTATTATCCGGAACGAAGAACGTTGCCTGGAAAGAGACTTGATTTTTATGAATTAGGTCAAATTACATTTGAGAAACCAGATATGGAGACATTCCGTGGACTGAAACTTGCTTATGAAGCTGGAAGAACAGGAGGCAGCATGCCGACAGTTTATAATGCAGCAAATGAAAGAGCAGTTGCTTTATTTTTAGATCGTAAGATTAAGTATCTTGAGATTATTGAAATTATCGAGTTTGCAATGAGCAAACATACGTTAATTGCAAATCCTTCGGTAGAACAAATTCTACAAACCGAACAAGAGACATATGATTTAATTGATAAGCACTGGATAGCAGAATAGAGTCTACGAAAATGGGTTCTTCAAAAGGGATCTAGGAGGGTTACATGAGTATAACGAAAATCATAATTGCACTACTTGTATTTAGTGTCATTGTAATAATTCATGAACTTGGCCATTTCTTACTGGCTAAGAAAAATGGTATCACGGTTACTGAGTTTTCACTTGGTATGGGACCTCGTTTACTAAGTCATCAAGGAAAGGAAACAAGATATTCAATCAAGCTGTTACCTCTTGGTGGTTCTTGTATGATGTTAGGTGAAGATGAGACATCAGATGATCCTGGTGCATTTAATAAAAAAGGTGTTTGGGCAAGAATTAGTGTAATTGCTGCTGGCCCAATCTTTAACTTTATCTTGGCATTTGTACTTGCACTGTTTGTTGTAGGTTTTTCTGGCATTGATGAAGCAGTTGTGGAAGAACTTGCAAAAGGATATCCAGCGCAGGAAGCAGGTATTCAGCCAGGTGATGTAATCACAAAGATCAATGGAAGCAATATTGATATCTCCAGAGATATTGATGTATATTTCCAATTCCATCCGTTAACAGAAGGAAAAGAAGTTTCTGTTTCCTATGAACGCGATGGACAAAGCCATACCTCAGTGTTGATGCCTAAGAAATATGATCGCTATATGTTAGGTATTACACGCAGTACGGATGAGGCTTCTGCCAAAATCCTTAGTGTGACAGAGGATGGAGTTGCAAAAGCGGCAGGTCTTCAGGCAAATGATGTGATTAAGAGTATTGATGGAACGCCAATTGCTTCAGGAATTGACTTTACTGCATATATGAATGAACATCCGTTTACAGGGGAAGAAATTACGATTGTCTATGAGAGAGATGGAAAAGAAGGAACTGCCAAGGTAACTCCAAAGTTAGCAAGCAGCGGATATACTTTAGGTCTTTCTTATAACCAATATCGTGGTGGAAAGATCTCAAATCCTGTACAGATTATCAAATACAGTTATGTAGAAGTGAAGTTCTGGATCAAGACGGTAGTAGCAAGCTTAGGTCAGTTAGTGACAGGAAAGCTTTCCAAAGATGATATTGCTGGTCCAGTGGGCATGTTCGAGATGATTGGTGACTCTTATGAACAGGCAGCTTCCATTGGATTTAGTACCGTATTGTTAAGTCTAAGTTCCTTAATTATCTTGTTAAGTGCCAACTTAGGTGTTATGAATTTGTTACCATTACCAGCTTTAGACGGCGGCCGTCTGGTATTCTTATTTATTGAAGCAATCAGAGGTAAGCCGGTGGATCCTGAAAAAGAAGGTTTCGTTCATATGATTGGATTTATTGCACTAATGCTATTAATGGTATTTGTATTCTATAATGATATTATGAGAATTGTGGGATAAATAAGGAAAGCCAGGAAACGATCGAATGATTGCTTCCTGGCTTTTTTAATTGAAAGTCTTTCTAAAAACCAGAAAGCCAAGATGCGCACTTACGCGGAAGGAGTTTATCACTTCGTGATCGCGTTCGGCGCGGAGTGTTTTGCAAGCAAAACACTTTGTTCCGAACAGAAAAATTCTCTCTTTTTCCGGTTATTTTAGAAAGAAGGTAACTAAGTGTTGTTTATTGGAATTGACGGTCTTGATTGGAACATCTTCTTTTTTTACTAAGCTAAAATCTTTTAAGTCATACATATAAATGCTTGTATCATCTAAATAGTAAAGGTTTGTTGAAGTTACCTTGCAAAGTAATGGAACAGTAGGTAACTCATATGTTTTGACATCGTTCTTAGCATAATTATATACGGTTACTTTGTTGCTTGTCTTACTTGTGATAACAAAAGAGGAGTTCACTCTTGCGATTTGGTCAGGCGCTTCTAATGTAAGATCAATGACTTCTGTTTTCTTAGTAACTAGATTGTATGATCCAAGACCGCCTTTTGAATTGTCATCTGTAAAGATAAAGTAAAGTTCTGTATCTGTGAAGACGAAATCTGTGATTTGTCCTTTAAAGGAGCTTAAATCAACGGTGCTGTCTACTTTCATGGTTTTTGTGTCAATGATATCAAGGATGTTTTTGTTATCAGATGTTGTAAGTACGGCATATAGCATACTGTTACTTACTTTAAAACAGTTAAGAGTGGTGTTGCTAAAAGTAAGGCTTTTTGTCTTCTTGCTGGATTTTATATATTTTGAAAGCTTAAGCTCTTGATCTTTGCTTGTTGCTGTGTAGATATTGTTTGCGTCAACACGAAGATTTGTAGAATGAAGGTGGCCAATGGAATAAGAAGTTTTCTTTCCGGTTTTCATGTCCAATGCGATAACGCTTTTGGAGTCTTTGCCTTCATTTGATCTTTTGGGAACCATGTAAACAGAATTACCAGCTATTTGAGGAGCTTCGTAAGTTTCACCAAGATCGCCATTACTTATTTTTTGAGTGTATACATTTTTTAGATCCTTGTCGTAGTAAGTAATGTAGCTGACATTATCGGTGTCCGAAGTTTGTACGACGCCTACTTTAAAATCGGCATTGTATTTCGGTTTGGATGAAACTTTCACCATGTGCCAGATGTAGAAAATGACATAAGCAATACAGACTAAAAGAAATAAGTAAAACACAATATTGGATTTTCGTTTTTCTTTGTTCATGATATTCCTCCTTAAGTAATCATGTGTTGAAATAAATACATTATTTATAGCGTCACTATTATAGTCTTATTATTGATGAATTAAAAGAAAAAAATAATTTTTTTCGTAAAAGTACTTATAATAGTATCAATTATATAATATTTAACACTATTCACTGCATTTAATTGTGGTATAATAACTAGGATGCGTTTCACATTATAAAGATAAAGAATGAAGGAGAAGAGCTATGCTTAGAAATGAAACGAAGGTTATTCGTATCGGTGATAAATATATCGGTGGCGACAATCCTATTTTAATACAATCTATGACAAACACTAAAACGGAAGATGTAAAAGCGACCGTTGAACAAATTAAACGACTAGAAGAAGCAGGATGTGATATCATCCGTTGCGCAGTTCCTACTATGGAAGCTGCCGAAAGCTTTGGAAAGATTAAAAAACAAGTGAATATTCCAATGGTTGCGGATATCCACTTTGATTATAGACTTGCACTTGAAGTTATGAAAAATGGTGCAGACAAAATCCGTATTAACCCAGGTAACATCGGTGCTATCGAACGTGTAAAAGCAGTTGTTGATATGGCGAAAGAACGTGAAATTCCAATCCGTGTGGGAGTAAACAGTGGTTCTTTAGAAAAACAATATATCGAAAAATATGGCCATGTAACTGCAGAAGGAATTGTAGAGAGTGCATTGGAAAAAGCAAGACAGATTGAAGAATTAGGTTATGACAATCTAGTAATCAGCATTAAGTCTTCGGATGTATTGATGAGCGTTAAGACTCATGAATTAATTGCACCACAGACAAGATATCCATTACATGTAGGAATTACCGAATCAGGAACTTTGTTATCTGGTAATATAAAATCTTCAGTAGGACTGGGAATTATTTTAAATCAAGGGATTGGTAACACAATTCGTGTATCCTTGACAGGAGATCCTGTAGAGGAAATCAAGTCCGGAAAATTAATTTTAAAGACGCTAGGATTAAGAAAAGGCGGTATTGAGGTAGTATCCTGTCCAACTTGTGGACGTACACAGATTGACTTAATTCGCCTTGCTAATCAAGTAGAAGAAATGGTACAAGGAATTGACCTGGATATTAAAGTAGCCGTAATGGGCTGTGTCGTAAATGGTCCGGGAGAAGCAAAAGAAGCAGATATCGGTGTTGCCGGCGGAATTGGCGAAGGCCTGATTATCAAAAAAGGCATTGTCGTGAAAAAAGTACCGGAAAATATGTTGTTAGAAGAGCTTCGAAACGAGTTGTTACATTGGAAAGAAAACAACTAGGGGAATTAGAAATGGGAGGATGCTATGCTATTTTTTGAGTCGTTCGACCAATTTGAAGTAAATAATAAATTAGGTGAACTTTTTCAATTTGTAGAAGTGACAAAAGTTGCCGTAAAACAGGCAGAGCAAGTGATTGTGGTCTATATTGATAGTGAGAATATCATCCCGCATCAATATGTAAAGACGATGGAACTGCTGATGCAGAAAAAGCTGTTCCCTGATTGGGAAATTCAGATCAAGGAACATTATGCTTTAAAGCATGACAATGATTTTGTAACTGTCATGAGACGTTATAAAGATACGCTAGGAGAAGAAATCAAGGACAAAAGTGTCATTGGTGCCTATTATATCAATAATGAGAAATATGAGATTGAAGGCAATACGATTACCTTTGAAATGGAAGATAACTTCATTAATAAGACGTATTTCAAAGTGATGGAGCAGTTTTTGGTGGAAGTCTTTGAGCAAAGGTTCAGTATTCCTATCCAGGTGAAGGTAAATTACTTTGCACCGGTTGTGAAAGAAGAAACAGAAGATGATTACCAAGAAATGATGCTTCAGCATAAACAGGAACTTGCAAAACGTGGTGCTGAACATGCATCACACAAGCAAGAAAATGGAGACAATGCAGAACAAAAAGAACAGCCAAAACGTGTGGAACCAAAGATGGCATCTGCAAACACCGGAGGCGGTGGTGGCGGTGGCTTCAAAAACAGCTTTGGTGATAAGAAACAATATACTCCTAAGAAGAAGCTTCCAAAGGATCCAAGCGTTGTATATGGACGTAACTTTGAAGGGGATATGGTCTCCATCGTGGATGTTCAGGATGAGATTGGCGAAATTGTAGTTCATGGTAAGATTGTTTCTACGGAAGAGCGCGAGCTTCGTAATGGTAAGACACTTCTTATGTTCTCCTTAACTGATTTTACGGATAGTATTACGGTTAAGATCTTTATTAATAAGGATGATGCGCCACAGGTAGTAGGCGAGTTAGGAAAGGGAACATTCATCCTGTTAAAAGGTATGGCCCTTTATGACAGCTATTCCAAGGAAATCAGTATCAGTTCTGTTGTTGGTATTAAGAAGATTTCGGACTTTACTGTTAAACGTAAAGATGAAGCACCTGAGAAGCGTGTTGAACTTCACTGCCATACAGTAATGAGCGATATGGATGCGGTAACCAATGTTAAGCCTTTGATTAAACGTGCGTTAGAATGGGGGCATCCGGCGATTGCGATTACAGACCATGGTGTAGTGCAGTCCTTCCCGGAAGCCAGCCATGCAATCAGTAAAGATGATCCAATCAAGATTATTTATGGTATGGAAGGTTATATCGTAGATGATACTAAATTAATCGTTGAAAATGACAAAGGACAAGAGATTGACAGTCCTTGCGTTGTATTTGATATTGAGACAACTGGATTTGATTCCAGCATCAACCATATTATTGAAATTGGTGCAGTAAAAGTGGTGAAAGGTATCGTAACTGATCGATATTCTACCTTTATCAATCCAGGGGTAAGGATACCGGCCAGAATTACAGAACTTACTTCCATTACGGATGATGATGTAAAAGATGCTAAAAGCATCGAAGAAATCCTTCCTGAATTTTTGGCATTCTGTGAGGGATGTACGTTGGTTGCCCATAATGCTTCCTTTGACGTTGGTTTTATTACGTATAAGGCAAAATTAATGGGAATCGACATTGACTTTACAGTGTTGGATACTGTGTCATTGGCACGTATGTTATTGCCTAAGCTTAATAAGTTTAAATTAAACCTTGTGGCAAAAGAATTAGGCATTTCACTGGAAAACCATCACCGTGCAGTGGATGATGCAGAGGCTACGGCAGGGATTTTCTTACGATTTGTTGATATGTTAAAAGAACAAAAAGTAACTACGTTTACTGAATTAAATGAGAAAAACCGTTTGACACCGGAGGGTATTAAGAAACTTCCTACTAACCATATCATCATCCTAGCGAAAAATGATGTGGGCCGTGTTAATTTATACCGTTTGGTTTCTTTGTCTCATATTGATTATTTCTCAAGACGACCAAGGATACCAAAAAGCTTGCTTACCAAGTACCGAGAGGGTCTGATCTTAGGATCCGCCTGTGAGGCAGGAGAAGTATTCCAGGCACTTGTTCGTAATCAGCCGGAACCTGAAATTAAGAGACTGGTAGATTACTATGACTATCTTGAGATACAGCCAATTGGCAATAACCAGTTTATGATTGAAAGTGATCGTTATGAAGTAAGTAGTGAGGAAGACTTGATTGAATTTAACCGTCGTATCATCGAACTTGGAGAGCGATATAAGAAACCTGTCGTTGCCACATGTGACTGCCATTTCTTAGATCCTGAGGATGAGGTGTATCGCAGGGTAATTATGGCCGGAAAAGGATTTAAAGATGCGGATAATCAGCCGCCGTTATATTACAGGACAACGGATGAGATGCTTAAGGAATTTGCGTACCTTGGTGCTGCAAAGGCAAAAGAGGTAGTAATCACCAATACCAATAAGATTGCAGATATGATTGACAATATCAGTCCGGTTCGTCCGGATAAATGTCCGCCGGTCATTGAGGATTCGGACAAGACACTTCGTGAGATCTGTTACACAAAGGCAGAGTCCATGTATGGGCCAAACCTTCCAGAGCAGGTTAAGACCAGACTGGAACATGAGCTGAATTCCATTATTTCCAATGGTTTCGCCGTAATGTATATCATTGCGCAGAAACTGGTATGGAAATCCAATGAAGATGGATATCTGGTTGGTTCCCGTGGTTCCGTAGGTTCTTCCTTTGTAGCAACAATGGCAGGTATTACCGAGGTAAATCCGCTTGCTGCTCATTATTACTGTACCAATTGCTTTTATTCCGATTTTACTTCAGAGGAAGTAAAGGCATATGCTGGTAGTTCCGGTTGTGATATGCCTGATAAGCTATGTCCAAACTGTGGTAAGCCATTATCTAAAGATGGTCATGACATCCCGTTCGAAACGTTCCTTGGTTTCTATGGGGATAAGGAACCTGATATCGATCTTAACTTCTCCGGTGAATATCAGGCAAAGGCACATGATTATACGGAAGTTATCTTTGGCAAGGGACAGACATTCCGAGCTGGAACCATTGGTACGTTGGCAGAGAAGACTGCCTTTGGTTTTGTTAAGAATTACTATGAGGAGCATGGAGAAAAGAAGCGTAATGCAGAGATCGACCGTATCGTATCTGGCTGCGTTGGTGTTCGTAGAACTACAGGACAGCATCCGGGCGGTATTATCGTACTTCCTCTTGGAGAGGAGATTTACTCCTTTACACCGGTACAGCGTCCGGCAAATGATATGACGACCCAGACAGTTACGACGCATTTTGATTATCACTCCATCGATCACAACTTGTTAAAACTTGATATTCTTGGACACGATGATCCGACTATGATTCGTATGCTTGAGGATTTGACGGGAATTGATGCGTTAAGTATCCGTTTCGATGACGAGAAGGTATTATCCTTATTTGAGTCCACGGAAGCGTTAGGCATCGAACCAAAAGATTTGATTGACTGTAATCTTGGTTCCCTAGGTATCCCTGAGTTTGGTACGGACTTCGTTATGCAGATGCTTCGTGATACAAAGCCAAAGACATTCTCGGATCTAGTTCGTATTTCTGGGCTAAGTCATGGTACTGACGTTTGGCTGAACAATGCCCAGTACTTTATTGCAAATGGTAACTGTACGCTGTCTACAGCGATCTGTACCCGTGATGATATTATGACCTTCCTGATTTATAAGGGTGTAGAAAATGGTCTTGCCTTCAAAATCATGGAAAGTGTTCGTAAGGGTAAGGGATTAAAGCCGGAAATGGAAGAAGCCATGAAGGCAGCAAATGTAGAAGACTGGTATATTGAGTCTTGTAAGCGTATCAAGTACATGTTCCCAAAAGCCCATGCGGCAGCCTATGTCATGATGGCATTCCGTATTGCCTACTTTAAGGTATATCAGCCACTTGCTTACTATGCTGCATATTTCAGTATCCGTGCATCGGCATTCAACTATGAGTTGATGTGTCTTGGACAGAGCAGGTTAGAGCAGCATATGAAAGATTACAAGAAACGAAGCAATGAGCTTACTAAGAAAGAGCAGGATACGTATAAGGATATGCGTTGTGTTCAGGAAATGTATGCAAGGGGCTTTGAGTTCTTGCCAATCGACATTTATAAATCAGATTCGAAGAACTTCCAGATTATTGATGGAAAATTGCTTCCACCGTTTAGTACGATCGACGGTCTTGGTGACAAGGCAGCAGAAGCGGTTGTAGAAGCGGTAAAAGACGGTGTGTTTATGTCCCAGAACGATTTTAAGACGAGAACAAAGGTATCTCAGTCGGTAATCGATTTAATGGTAGATTTGGATATCTTGTCTCATTTGCCAGTATCCGATCAGTTAAGTATCTTTGATATCTTTTAAAAATTAGAGTTTGATTTTCTACAGTTTGAGTGTGTGTTTCTAAGAGGAACACACACTTTTTTCTTTTTCATAGTACAGCCTTCTTTTAACTGAAAAAAATGCTTTCGAAAAAACAGAAGGCATAGATGCACACTTACCAAGGTTTTTGTCACATGATTTTATGGTATAGAGGACAAAATAAGAGAGAAAAAAGAAATGTGAAGAAGGTAATTTATGAAAAGAATAGTAAGAGTACAGTCTATATTATTAGTCTGCGTATTATTTGTGCAGTTGTTTTGGATGCCTTGTCCGGTGCATGCAAATGAGCAGAAGGAAAAAGAGAATAAGGAACATGTCCTGTTATTTACCGGTGATTTACACGAAAAGCTGGAAGAAAAACTGGTTCCATTTTTGAAACGATATGGAGAAACAGTAGATCAGACAGAGTTTGTATGCTACGGCGGTGATTATGCAGCCAAGTTTGATGAAAAGGTTCTAAAACAGGTGGTAAAGATTAATCATCAAATGCTTCCTGGTGCAAAAGCGGTATTTACGGTAGGAAATCATGATATGGACGGTTTTAATCAGGAAAAATTTTTCTATATCACCAACATGAAGGAGCGGGCTAATCAGATTAAGAAAGGAGGATATGTACTGTATACATTTGGAGCATCCAGCAAGGAGCAGCAGTTTTCACAAAAAGATTTGGCAGATCTTAAGGAGTTTTTAGAAAGCACAAGAGAAAATATTCCGCGAATTCCAATTATCATTATTTCGCATTATCCGATCCATTATTTTAGTAATGAAAAACAGAAGAGGCAGACAAAGGGTGCAAACGAGCTGATTGAGCTGTTAAATGGGTATTCTAACGTGGTGTTTCTCTACGGGCATAATCATTCGCTAAATGACACCAATTATTGCGTGATCCATATGCCGGGAGATGAAATTGAAGTAAGTAAAGAGCAGTATAAGACCATAAACTTTTGCTATACTTCATTTGGAGCGATGAAGGATGGGGCAAGTCAAGATGTATATGCTCTGAAGATTTCAATAAAGAATACGACATGCTGCAATCAGGTGATGCTAGAGCACTTAAATTACTATGCCGAGCCAAAGGATAAGATGACGGTTTGCTTCCCGCTGGTAGAAGAATATTAATATTATAGATAGGAATATTTTGTTTGATATGGTAAAATAAATAGAGTTGTGCAAGTTAATACTGTAGTGTAAGAAGATAAGCTGGAGGAGAGCAGTTTGGAAAACACAAAAGATAGAATGGATGAGCTTTGTAAGATAAAGTTCAAGCAAGTTAGATTGCGTCGCTTCGAGTTGGGAGACGAAGCAGATGTTTATGAGTATAGTTCGGATCCGGTGGTTTTTAAATACTTGACTTGGTGCGGATTGACAGAACGATCGCAAGTACGAAGGTTTATAGAACGTTGTTATGTTCATAATCCGTGGGTATTTGCGATTATACATAAAGCGACAGAGAAGTGCATTGGTGCAATAGAACTGAAAGTGAATATGGAGCAGAAAAAAGCCAGTGTGGGATATCTATTAAATCGCAAATTTTGGGAAAAAGGAATTATGTCTGAATTGGTTCAAAAATGTGTAGCTTTCTGTTTTGAAGAACTAAAATTAGAGTTAATTGAGGCAACACATTTTGCTGGAAATTTTGCAAGTGGCAGGGTGCTTGTAAAGGCAGGATTTGAAGTTGATATCAGGGTGCATCAACAAGTAAAGGTGAAAGAACACTTTTTTGAAGAAATTTATTATAGCTTGTCGAAAGAGAAGTATTGTAAAATGAAAAAATAAAAAATAGGCGGTTGCACATGGGTAAAAGTGCAAGCGCCTATTTCTATGTTTATTCTTATTGTACGTTGTTGGCATTGATAATTTCACTGAGTCGAAGTGTCTCTGCTGGAACTTCGTGTGTCTTTTTCCAATGAGTAGATTCTGTAATCATGTCATCCTTGATGGAAGCAGGTACTCTGATATCTACTAAATCTGTAATGGAGTCTAATCGTAAGACAGCCATTAATACAACGATATGATGCATATTGATGGAATTCTTTTTCCCACGCATCATATCAGAAATAGTTGCAAGGCGTAATCCAGATAAAGCGGACAGCTTGCGTACGGTTAAGTTACGTTCACGCATGCGGTCAGCAAGCTTGAAGTAATAACAAAAACCTAGGTTTTCTAATTCCTGATCAATATTTCCGTATGAATTTACCATACTTTGATGACTATTTTCTGAGATGTTTACTTTTTTCATTCGTTCACCTGTTTTGCTTTATTATACCTTTATTGTAAAGAGATAGCAGATATTTTGCAATGTTATTTTTTTCTATCTCTTTTGTTGCTGGGATTTTATAGCTGCCGTTATTCCTTGAAAAGGACAAAAAATATATAAAAAATGGTAAAAATACAAAATAATGCTTGATTTTTTCTGATTATCGTGTAAAATAGAACTTGTAGATAAGGCCTGTTGGTCAAGCGGCTAAGACGCTGCCCTCTCACGGCAGAATCAGGGGTTCGATTCCCCTACAGGCTATTATAAAGAATGTAAAAAGAAAAGGTTGTTGTAAATCTTAGTGATGGATTTACAACAACCTTTCTTTCTAACAACCAGAAAGCCAAGATGCGCACTCAATCAAAAGGAAGATGTCACTTGTGCGACCGAGTTCGGCGCGGCAAAGTGTGTGTTCTTTGCAGTGATTTTAAGCGCGAGAGTGTGTGGAACACACACTTTGTTCAAGAATAGGAAACTTCTCTTCGAGCAGCCTCCTATTCTTGAACAAAGCACCCTAAAAAGCGGGTGCAGATTGCGCACTCACTCGAGAGGAAGATGTCGCTGTCGCGACCTAGTTCGTCGCGGCAAAGTGTGTGTTCTTTGCAGTGATTTTAAGCGCGAGAGTGTGTGGAACACACACTTTGTTCTGGCCCCTCACCTTTGAAATATGACAAATAATTATGTTAAACGTTTAGAATTTATACACTATATTTTATCAATATTTGATAATTGTAAAATATCTACAAAAACAAGTAATGATATTTGTACAAATCGGTAAAAGTAAGTATTCTTTGTAGAAGGTATTTACAAAAAGTGTAAAAAATGTTTTACTTTTATTATAAACGTTGTGTGCTCTAGTGAAATTATACCTAAGAAAAAAGTATAGTTTCACTATTTTTTTTGCACTTTAGGTTAAACGTTTAAGTAGCAAAGAGCAAGCAATAGGGAAGGAGAGGGAAAATGGAAGGAAAACGAGTAAAAAAAGTAATTAGCCATACGATTGCTGGAGTTATGGCGGCGGCTATGGTAATTACCTCGATGCCTGCACCTGCACTGGTATTTGCTGAAGAGGGGAGCAAGACAGCAGAGGTAAAAAGTTCCGAGGTGAAAACAGAAGAGTTATCAGAGGGGTTTCGCTTATCAAATGATTATTTTGTAGTAGAAACAGGGAAATACGGCAATATAAAGACTTTGAAGTTGAAGGATGACTTATACGATACAAATTATGTTATGAATGCTGAAAATGCATCCGCACAAGCATCCGCAGCAGGACATCAGTGGATGGGAGAACTGATGTTTAAAGTGAAGTCAGAAGGTGCAAAAGACTGGTCAGAAGAGAATACAGGACGTTCAGATAGTGGAAGAAACATTTCCCTAGAAGGGAATAAGGTAGTGGTTACATATGAAAATGCAACAGAAGAGAAAGGGATTAAGAGTTTTAAACTGGTAGAGACCTATTCTTTGACGGAAGATGGCAAGCTTCGATGGGAAATCACGGTGACCAATACGAAACAGGAAAATCTAGTGATTGGAGATTTTGGTGTTCCATTAGCATTTAATGAATATTGGCCAGGAAATGAGGAGATTTACGAAACAAGAACAGTGGACCACAGCTTTGTTGGAAAAGACTCCTCTTACATATACATTACAAGACCAAGCGGATTGGGGAAATTTCTTGTAATGACACCAGACACATCAACAGGTGCCGGATTTGAATATCAGGATCACTGGAGAACACAGGAACGAGCAGCAGATGAGGCTTCTTGGTGTCAGGATCAAAGTGGATGGGCAAATGGACTAAATGTATTTTATATCCATTCGGATGTTATCAAGTCCACAAATCGAGGATACTTAGATAATACATCCCTGACTTTGAAGGCAGGAGAAACGAAAACATATGCATTTTCATTTTCGGCAGCAGACAGTGAAGAGGAAATGAAGTCAATCTTATATGAGGAAGGGCTTATAGATGCAGTGGCAGTTCCGGGGATGACGTATTCCATCAATATGCCAGGAAAGCTATATTTACATACAAAAAGCAAGAAAGAGGATATCAGCTTTGATGTTCAGTGTCCACATGAGACAAAGCTTTATGAAGGCCATGACAACACGGTGAGCAATGCTCTTACGTGTAAGAAGACGGACGAGAACACCTATGTCAAATATACCACCACAAAACAGATCGATGGGGAACAGTATCATATCTATGACATTGGGTTTGGCGATTTGGGACAAAACAATGTAGTGATAACCTATGATCAAGGTAAGAAACAGACCGTGCTTCAGTTTTATATGATGGATGATGTAGCGAGTGCGTTACAGACTCATGCTGAATTTATGGTAGACCATACGCAGATTAACACGCCTGGAAAGACCGGAGATAAGGTATTTGATGACTGGATGATGGACAGTAAGACGGTAAGGGCCAATCTGGAAAGTGACTATTGGCAAAAATCTTATTGGGGCTGGGGAGATGACTGGGGGCTTACCCATGGTGAGTTTCTGGCTGAGAAGAATGTTTACCAGCCAGTTGCAAAAGAAATCGAGGCAGTGGATCAGTATCTGGATGTAGCAATATGGAATGGGCTGATGCGGGAACACCAGACAGATTATAAAATCCATGACTTTTTGATGGAACCAGCAAATACATCGCCAACCTACAGAGGGTATGCTTATCCGCATATTTACAACACCTACTTCTCTATGTATAAGATTGCAAAGAAGTATCCGGATACAGTAAGCTACATGGAGAAAGCCGATACCTATCTGATGCGTGCTTATCATATTATGAAGGCATTGTACGGTGAAGGAGTGAGCTACAATTGGGAAACAGGATTGATGGGTGAACTTACGACGCCTGCCATTATAAAGGCATTGAATGAGGAAGGCTATTATACCGAGGCAGAGGAAATAACAAAGATCATGAGTACAAAATACGATAAGTTTAAAAATACGAAATATCCTTATGGTTCGGAGTATTCTTATGATAATACAGGAGAAGAAGCAGTATACACGCTGGCAAAAGTGAACCTTGCAAGTGATACGAAAAATGCACTTACCATGATGCAAAAGATTAATGCTAAGACAAGGGCTTGCCGTGGCGTGCAGCCGGTATGGTATCATTATGCGGATCCAACCACTATTTGCGGTGAAAACTGGTGGAACTTCCAATACACAGCTTCCTTGGCAGGGTATTGTATGGATGATTATCTGAGATTGCAGCAGAATGGAATGACGACAACTGAGCTTGCAGAGGCAGCGCGAGTCAATTATGCGGCAAAACTTGCAAACCTGACAGCAATTAACTCAGGACAGATGGATGCAGATGAAGCAAATATTGGTGCTGTTTCCTGGACATATCAATCAGAAATGGGCAACTTAGGCGGACAAGGTACTGGCGGTGGAAACCTTCATAATGGCTGGAGACAGATGTCGGGTGAGTCAGATCTTGGGTTGTTTGGTGCACTACAGATCCTGTCTTCTGATGTAACAGAAGATCCTGTCTTTGGATTGTTTGGTTATGGATGCAAGGTGGAAGAGACGGATGGTAAATATTCGGTTATACCATTAGATGGCTTATACACGCGATTGAATTTAATAAACACAAAGTTCTATATAGAATTAGAACGAGATCAGTATACAAAGGCTATAATCGCAAAGGATAACACATCTGTACTGTTGGAAATGAAAAATATTGAAGGAACGGCCCATGACACGAATATTACATTTACAGGATTAAAGGCAGGTTCTTATCAGATTGTTGTAGATGGCAAGACGACAGGAAGTTTTCAGGCAGTGGATGGACAAGCCAAAGTGGTTACTATGGCTCTTCCAAAATCAGAGCAATGTGAAGTGAAGATCCTTGCAACAGATATGCTGGAAAATAAGAAGCCGGTAGTAGATGCAGGAGAGGATGCAACCGTTCTTTTGAATGAAGAGACCCGCCTTGTGGGCACAGCAAGCGATGATGGGAATGTGAATTCCGAGCTTACCTATAAATGGGAGCTTATAAAAGCAGAAGAGGGAACAACAGCAACCATTGTAAATCCAGACAAAAAGAACACTGAGGTATCATTTAGCGGAAAAGGAAGCTATACCTTTATGTTTACGGCGGATGACGGACAGTATGCAGTGTCTGATATGGTAACCTATCAAGTGGAAGAAGGCAAGTTGCCAGAAACCCTGGTTGAATATACCTTTGATGATATTACAGAGGACGGATTGTTTGTTAAGACGAAAAATGGAAAAGAGTATTATGCAAGCTTAGCCTATGCTCCGAAGTTTGGAGAGGGAAAGGAAAACAATGGCTTGCTTATGACAGGCAAGATTTCTGGTGGATATGCAGAACTCCCTAAGTGTCTGACAAAGGAACTATCCAATGCAACCATTTCCATGGATGTGAAGCTGACAGGAACACAAGTAAACCATACGGCGCTTATTTCATTAGGGGACGAGTTTAAAATAGAGTTAATAAACGGCAATGAACTTGTTCTGAATGTAAATGGGAAAACAGCGTCTTCCGGAATTATACTGGCACCTGACTATTGGAAAAATATCGAAGTGACTGCAACTGGGGAAGACTATAAGTTATTTGTAGATGGAAACTGCAAGGCTTCACTTAAAGATACGGGATTTGTATTAAAAGACGAGAAGGAAATCAGCAGGTATCTGATTGGTCGATCCAATGCAGAAACAGAACCATTTTTAAATGGAACGATTGATAATGTGGTGGTGAAATCCGTTGCAATGACAGATCAGGAGATGGAAACAGTATATGGCAGTTTAGATGTACATATTGCAAAAGAAGCAAAACAGATAACGGTGATTACCGGAGCAGGCAAGAAACCAACGCTTCCAGAAGAGGTAATGGTCTTATACTCTGATGGCATCTATGAAAAAACGTCCGTAGTATGGGAGGAGGTAACAGAAGAACAATACCAGAAAGCAGGAAAATTTGAAGTAAAGGGCAAGGTAAAAGGAACAGAAGTCGTAGTTGTCGCTAAAGTCATGGTAGTATCCGGCACCTTACAAAATGTTGCAGCAGATGCTGTGCCAAGTGCTATAATCAATACTCCAAACGATCTTGGTGGAGTGGCAGGTTTAAATGATGGCTTTGATCCAGAAAGTTCTAGCGACACGTCTCATGGAGTATGGCATAACTGGCAAGGAAACCAAGGTGGAGCAGCATGGATTCAGTATGACTGGGAAGAACAACAAATACTTTCTGAGGTGGAATTGTACTTTTTTAAAGATGGAAGTGGCAATTTTGCACCAGCAAATTATCAGGTTGAGTATATGGGAGAAGACGGAAGCTGGTATGGAGTAACTAATGCCACAGGCCTTGGAGTGGAACTTAACCAGTACAATAAGACGACGTATGATCCAGTCATGACCAAGGGGCTCCGTGTTACTATAAATCCAGCAACACTTGGAAGTGGTGTAATCGAATGGAAAGTATATGGATATAAAGATGGTACATCGGTGGATAAGAAGTCATTAAAAGCTGCCATTACTATGGCGGAAAGCTTGGATGCTACGTTGTTTAAGGATGGAACAGAGTCCTTGAAGCAGGTGATTGCATCTGCAAAGGCGGTAGAGGAAAATGCAGAGGCGGTACAAGAAGAGGTAGATCAGATGGCAGTACAGATTTATACTGCATTGGCACAGCTAAAACCATTGGTAGATCGAAATATGGCATATATTGCAACTGTATCTACAAGTTTTGTATCAGGCTGGGAAAAACTTCAGGCAGTAAATGATGGACAGGTATCGGAAGTATCTAATTCCTCTTCGGTTCCTCACTACGGAACGTGGGGCAATACCTCTGCATATGAAACGGTGACATATACATTTGGAATTCCGATGAAGCTTAACTCAAGTGATGTATATTTCTGGACAGATGGCGGTGGAATTGGAGTGCCAAAATCTTATTTCTATGAATATCTGGATGAACAGGGAACTTGGAAGAAAGTATCTAATCCGGATAACTATGATGTGCTGCGGTTACGAACTGGAAAAGAGGGTGAAGAAGCAAATCTAGATGGGTTTAATGCAACAAACTTTGATGAAGTGACTACCACGGCAATCCGTATAACCATTAATAAACAAGAGGAGGGTGCTGACGGAATTGGATTGGTAGAATGGCGTGTATTTGGTGAGGCAGCAGCAGAGGAAACGGTAGATCCTAAGAAGGAACAAGCGATTAAAGATCTTCAAAAGACCATTGCCACAAAGCCACAGAAATCAGAAAGCTCATATACAAAAGAAAGTTATAAGGCGTATAAAGAGGCTTTGCAAAAAGCAAACAGTATCTTAAGCAATGATCAGGCAACGACAGAAGAACTTAATCGGGCAAATGAAGAGTTAAAGAAGGCGTTTAATGCATTAAAGGTAGAAGTGCCAAAAGTGATCAAACTTCAATTAAAGCAGACGAATTTAACTATGTACACAGGATTTAAAGCGCAGCTGCAGGTAAAGAGTGCTCCTGCAGGAAAGATTGTCTGGTCTACATCCAATGCCAAGGTTGCAAAGATGAATAATGGCTTAATTCAGGCTGTTGGAAAAGGAACGGCAGTAATCAAGGCATCTGTTGCAGGGCAGACGGCACAGTGTAGCGTTAAGGTAAATCAAGTATCGGTTCCAAGTGGAGTGAAAGCAGAGACCAAGAGTTCTACGGAGCTGAAAGTTTCATGGAAAGCCGTAAAAGGTGCGTCTGGTTATGAAGTGTATCGACTTTCGGGGAAGACATGGAAGAAGATTGCCACTACAAACAAGACATATATAAAAGATAGCAAGAAAAAGGCGAATACCACATATAAATACCGCATCAGGGCATTTGTAAAACAAAGTAAGAATGTCTCTTACAGTGCTTATTGCAAAACAGTAAGTGGAAAGACTGCACCTGCCGCTGTTAAATCACTTACAGTAAAGAAGGTGAAGAATACCATTCGTCTAAGCTGGAAGAAAGTATCCGGAGCAGATGGTTATGTTCTTTATGAGAAAATAGGAAATGGAAAATACGTAAAGGTTAAAAGTCTGAATTCCAAGACCCTTTCAGTTACCAGAAAAGGTTTAAAGAAGGGCAAGAAATATAACTATTATATTTGTCCATACCGTAAGGCAGGAAGTAAAAGGTATTATGCAAGTAAGACATACAGCAAGACAGTTAAGATCTGAAAAACACATTAGCAGCAGAAGAGTAATTACAGACTGGCTGGTCGGGGGAACAAACGGACTGGCCAGTCTATTAATTAAAATAGAAAAGTAAAAATCCATGGTTTTTATAAATATTCAAAAAAACATAAAAAAATATAAAATTATACTTGATTTTTTCTTTTCCCTTCTGTATAATAAATCTTGTTGATGAGGCCTGTTGGTCAAGCGGCTAAGACGCTGCCCTCTCACGGCAGAATCAGGGGTTCGATTCCCCTACAGGCTACTGACTGTTTATTTAAACAGCCCAACCCGAGAAAAACGCCAAGCACTTATGTGTTTGGCGTTTTTTTATTTGCGCCAACAACGAACCGAACAAGGAGCCAAACTCCGACGCAATATTAGTATTAGATGTATACATAAATGAATATAATTATTATAAAAAATAAATTAACACATAAGAAACTGTTGCATAGTATGGAATTGACGATGTTTTTAGGAGGTCTATATGAAATGTAAGGTTTGTGGAGCTATAATAAACGACCCTATGGCTGAATATTGTAGCAATTGTGGACATAATCTTTTGGAAAATGGCTTGCTTGATATTGGCTCAGATGCGGATAATCAAAATCAACCACAGAATACACTAGAGCAGAAAGAGCCTCAGGTACCGCCGCAGCCAATGGGCAAGTATTGGGAAGCCCCACAGCCTCAGGCACCACCACAGCAGATACCGCCGGAAAAGAAAAATTCTTCCGGTGCTAAATGGATTGTACTTACATCTGTGATTGCAGTTTTGCTTGTTTCTGTGGGTGTAGGCGTATTTTTATATTTCGATCATTCGAAAACAACCGCCATTGATCAGTTTAAAATTAAAGTAAGTGGATTTGAAGGGATAAAGTCTCAATACGAGCTGGGCAAGTTTGAAACGGAGTATGAAAACGTAATAGGCCGGTGCAACGAATGTATTGAAGAGAAGAATGTTAATGTAATTGATGTCTTAGAAGAGCAAATGGAAGATGTGAAGAATAATGTTATTGATAATAATAATGAAGAGATCGACAAATGCAAAGAGGAGATTCAGACGCTCAAAAACGAATATATAAAAGAAAATGAACGACTCCAGGTTGAAAATAGTATCAAACAGGCAGATGCCCTGATGGCAGAGCAAAAGTATAAAGATGCATATGAGTATTATGAGAAGGCATTGGAGGTGCTAAGAGAGCAGAAGCAGGGAAGTGCTAGTGCGGCTAGTGAAGATACTGATGTTGCAAATGGCACACAAGCAGATGCTGCACAGTCTGCCTGGTCGACACAGAATGAGTATTACTTCTGGGATAGCGACACAAGGTATCTGACCACAAGCGAATTGTCTAGTTTGAGTGAAGAGCAGCTTCGTCTTGCAAGAAATGAGATTTATGCAAGGCACGGACGAAGATTTGAAAGTGATGACATACAGCGATATTTTGACAGTCTTTCGTGGTATCATGGAACCATTGAACCAAAAGACTTTGATGATGATAGCTTGAATAAGGTGGAGTCAGCAAATGTAAAGAAAATTCAGGATGCAGAAAAAGCATTAAAGGGAGAAAATAAGACGAATAGTAGTACTGAGAAAATATATGGATTTTATATTTATGACAGCGATATCAGATATCTTACAAAGGATGAGCTGTCTGTCTATAATGCCGAGGAGCTTCGGATTATAAGAAATGAAATTTATGCAAGACATGGAAGGAAGTTTACCAGCAAAGACCTGCAGAAGTATTTTAATGGCTGTGACTGGTATGATGGCTGTATCGAGGCAAAGGACTTTGATGATGAGATGATCCTTTCCGAGTTAGAGAGGGCCAATATTAAGCTGATCCAGAAGGTAGAAAAAGAAAAGAAATAGTTTTGTTTATATTAAAAAGGAGGTACTGCTTATAACAGTACCTCCTTTTAGACTTTGTCGACAAGCTGAAGCATTAGCGGTCGTATTTTTTTACAAAGCCAATCCCGATTGGGTGAGGGCCTGTATGCGTACCAACCGTAACACCGATTTGATTGATTGGAATGTTTTTAACGCCAAGGATTTCTTCAAATTGGTCACGTAACTCTTTTGCTTCTTCAAAATCAATTCCGGTACCAACAGAGAAGGAGTAGTCTTCAGGATTTAAGTTGTTTTTTGCAAAATGTTCTTTTGTAACATCAAGCACTTTTTGTTTTGCCTTTTTACGGCTTCTAGAGATACCGCCAGGAGCAATTTCTCCTTCTTCGAAAATGATGATTGGGCGAATACCAAGAGTAGAGCCGGCAAGTTTTAATAGTTTTCCTATACGTCCGCCTTTTTTTAGGTAATCAATATTTTCAATGGTGAAGATGATACGTCCAGTAGAACGGATGCGTTCTAGATTTGCGATACATTCTTCGTAGGAAAGTCCGTCTTCTCTCATATGAACAGCTTCTTTTACAAAGACATTTTGAACGGATGTATTGAGTGTGGAGTCAATTACTGTAATTACAGCATCTTTATATGTTTCTAGAACGATTTCTTTTGCATTACAAGCAGATTGGTAGGAACCGCTGAATTTTGTCGTGATTGTTGTGCAGATCACAGGAATGTTGTCTTTTGCATATTTCGTAAATACGTCAACATAGTCAGTAATCGCAGGAAGTGAGCTTTTAGGATATAAATGTTCATTTATCATTTTTCCGTAAAACTCATCATGGTTAACCTCTACGCCTTCTTTAAAATAGTTTACTTCGTCAAATGTTACGTAGAAAGGAACAATTTCGATTCCTTTTTCGGCTACATATGCTTTATCGATGTCACAAGAACTATCGGATACAATTTGATATTTCATATATTTGCCTCTCTTATTGTTAAAATGTATTAACTAATATTTTGACGAATTCCGACACAATAGTCAAGTGGTATTTTTTATTGTTTCCTGAATAAGCTGTATAAAGATGGTTCAAGCTGTAAGCCGTTAAGGAGAGCAACTGATGAAAATGATAAAACGCATGTGGCCCTATATTCTTGTCACTTTGCTTGTTTTTTATGGCTGCCCGTGGGTGGCGAAAAGTCTACATAAAGATAACATGGTTGTAATCATGGTTACCCCGTTATTATGTTTTGCAATCGGATTTGTGTACTCTTATTTGGATCGGTTAGAAAAGATATTTCCTGTTCTGTGTGCAATTATGGCCATACCTGCAGTCTTCTTATTTTACACAAGTACGGCATGGTGTTATCCTGTCTTATTTGGACTTAGCATTTTAGTAGGGGAGATCATGCCAGTCTTTCTAAAACGTTAGGAGGTATACTCGTTGAAACTGCTTTGTACTGAAAATGCCTGAGAATAAAATAAACCTTGCATTTATCATGGATAAATGTTACAATGAACAAGTAGTTTTGATACTGAATGACTTAAGGAGTGGATTGTTGTCCACTCCTTAAATTTTGCGTTTAAGAATACGTTAAAGAAATAATATGGAGTTTTAATGAAAATACTGAAATTGTGACATATTTATTATGTATGGGAATTTTGGTTTAATTTAATAAATTAAAAGGATCCAATTAACTAGTCATGAAATGTCGTACTATACGAAAATTGAATATGGAAAAGAGGAATGAGAATGGCTAAAAGAGAAGATTACGAATCAAGAACAGAAAGCTTGGTAATGCCAATAATCGAAGAAAACAATTTTGAACTTGTAGATGTAGAATACGTAAAAGAAATGGGTAACAACTATTTACGTGTATATGCAGATAAAGAAGGCGGAATTTCAGTAGATGACTTGGAAATTATCAGTCGTGCTTTAAGTGATCTTTTAGATGTGGAAGATTACATTCCAGATGCATACATTTTAGAAGTAAGTTCTCCAGGGCTTGGAAGACAGCTTAAGAAAGACAAAGACTTCAAAAGAAGTATCGGAGAAGTTATCGAAATTAAATTATACAAAGGCATCAACAAACAAAAAGATTTTGAAGGCGTATTAACAAGCTTCGATGAAGAGACTTTAACAATTACGTTAGATGATGAAAGCGAAATGACATTTAAACGCCCTGAGATTGCTATGGTTCGTTTAGCAATTGATTTTTAATAAATAATAAATAGATGGATATAAAACGCAACTTCCTGTGCAATACAGGGAATTTTGTTAGGAGGATAACAACATGGCAAAGAATAGTGAACTAATCGATGCTCTAGAACAAATCGAGAAAGAAAAAAATATTAGTAAAGAGATTTTACTTGAAGCAATCGAAAACTCTTTAGTAGCTGCTTGCAAAAACCACTTTGGTAAAGCAGACAACATCAAAGTTAACGTAGACCGCGTAACAGGCGATGTTAAAGTATATGCAGAACGTGAAATCGTGGAAGAAGTAACTGACCCAGTTATGCAGATCAGTCGCGAAGAAGCAATCTTAAACTACCCTAAATTCTCTGTTGGAGATGTAGTACAAGTAGAAGTTACACCTAATAACTTCGGTCGTATCGCAGCTCAAAAAGCGAAACAAGTAGTAGTTCAAAAAATCCGTGAAGAAGAAAGAAAAGTATTATACGGATTATACTTCGAAAAAGAAAGAGATGTTGTAACAGGTATCGTTCAACGTTATGTTGGCAACAATGTAAGCATTAACCTTGGTAAGGTAGACGCAGTACTTACTGAACAAGAACAAGTACGCGGTGAAAGATTCCGTCCAACAGAACGTATCAAATTATATGTTCTTGAAGTAAAAGATACAACAAAAGGACCTAAGATCACTGTTTCTAGAACACATCCTGAATTAGTAAAACGCTTATTCGAAGCTGAAGTTACAGAAGTAAAAGATGGTACAGTAGAAATTAAGAGCATTGCAAGAGAAGCTGGTTCTAGAACTAAGATGGCTGTTGCAACAACTAATCCAGACGTAGACCCAATCGGTGCATGTGTAGGTCAAAACGGTGCCAGAGTAAATGCAATCGTTAATGAATTACGTGGAGAAAAAATCGATATCATCAACTGGAGCGAAGACCCAGAAGTATTAATCCAAAATGCTTTAAGTCCAGCAAAAGTTGTTAGCGTAACAGTAGATGTAGAAGAAAAGAGTGCAAAAGTAATCGTACCTGATTACCAATTATCTTTAGCAATCGGTAAAGAAGGACAAAATGCTCGTCTTGCTGCTAGATTAACTGGATATAAAATCGATATTAAATCTGAATCACAATCCGGCATGAGTAATGATGCTGCTGATTATGAAGATGCATATATCGAAGCATACAAAGATTTTAATAGCGACGAAGAATAAACCGTCATTTCGTTTTGAAAATCCTGCGTGCAGGATAGAAAAGAGGTTGTTATGAGTATAAGAAAGACACCTATGCGTCAGTGCACTGGCTGTGGGGAAATGAAAAGCAAAAAAGACTTAATTCGTGTAATTAAGACACCTGAAGATGAGATTTTGATCGATGCAACCGGAAAGAAAAACGGTCGTGGTGCTTACATTTGCTGTTCTTTAGACTGTTTTCATAAAGCAGTACAACGTAAAGCACTAGAACGTTCTTTGAAAGTAACAATTCCGAAAGACATCTACGAGGCACTAGAAAAGGAGTTGAAAGATCTTGATGCAAAATAAAGTATTATCTTATGTTGGTTTAGCGACTAAGGCAGGGAAAATTGCCAGTGGCGAGTTCCTAACAGAGAAAACTGTCAAAGAGAAAAAAGCATTTCTAGTAATCGTAGCAGGTGATGCATCCGACAATACGAAAAAAATGTTTACTAACATGTGTACGCATTACAAGGTACCAATATATTTTATTGAGGATAAGGAAGCTTTAGGGCATGCCATGGGGAAACAATTTAGAGCTTCATTGGCTGTACTTGACAAAGGCTTTGCTGATGCAATTAAAAAACAATTGGATAAGTAACTGTAAATAAGCAAAACACCGAAGACAAGGATTCGTTATTCCTTGTGCCAGGAAAGGATTGGTGGAAGTATGGCAAAGATGAAGATATATGAATTAGCTAAAAATATTGATGTCCATAGTAAAGACATCATTGAGTTTTTGAAAAATAAAGGTATTGAAGTTAAGAGTCATATGAGTAATATTGAGGATGATCAAGTTGCTCTTGTAAAAAAGCAATTTTCCAAAAATTATTCAAAACCAGCACCAGCAAATGTAGCAAGTAAAGAGGTTACAATTGCCAAACCTGAGCAAAAAGATGAAACTACGCAAACACGACATAACCAGATAGGATCAGATAGAAAACAAAATATGAACGAAAATAAACAATCAAACAATAATCGCCCACAGGGCACTCAAAACAGAGAAAACAGACCAGCAGGAAATGGTCAAGGTGGTCAAAGAAGTAATCAAGGAAACAATCAGGGAAATCGTAACAATTCCCAAAGACCACAAGGAAATGGTCAAAGCAGACCAAACAATAACAACGGTCAAAGCAGACCA
>JAUNJY010000055.1 GCA_030535455.1 bacterium | reverse complement strand
CTTTGTTACATCCTTCATCTAATGTGAATCTTTGACGATCCCAGTCACAAGAAGAACCTAATTTTTTAAGCTGGTCAACGATAGCACCGCCGTATTCATGAGTCCAATCCCAAGTTTCCTTTAAGAATGCTTCACGACCGATGTCTTTTTTATCGATGCCTTGTTTCTTTAATTTTTCAATAACTTTTACTTCTGTAGAGATACTAGCATGGTCAGTACCTGGTAACCATAATGCAGAATATCCTTGCATTCTTTTAAAACGAATGATGATATCTTGCATAGTTTCATCAAGTGCATGCCCCATGTGTAATCTACCTGTAACGTTTGGAGGTGGAATTACAATTGTAAAAGGTTTTTTATTTTCATCAACTTCAGCATGGAAATATTTCTTTTCCATCCATTTTTCATATAAACGGTCTTCGATATCCGAAGGGCTATATGTTTTTTCAAGATTTTTGCTCATATGCTTTTCTCCTTTTTAATTTAACATCTATGATAAATACCATTGATTACAACTTAGTATGCGCGAAATTTGTCTTCTTCTCGCTGGATGAAAACGAAGTTTTCGACTAGCGAACTTCAACGGCTCTTATATAATCTCTTACATAAGTACTTACAACGCTGTGCCCTCGAAGGAAGAGTTTGAGAAACGTAGTTTCTCATTGGATTCAGAATGGTGAAACCGCGCTTTTGCCATTCTGGAACGGTGCTTCTAGGCCTGTCTTTTAGGCTTGCACGAGGAAGCACCGTTCGCTCCGATTGTTTTTTAGATTTTCAGGGTGCTTTTTAATTGATAGGAGACTTCTCAAAAAGAGGTTTCCTATCAGAATTCGGATGCCAAAAGCCTTGGGTGCTAAAAAGTCTTGAGTTTCAAAGCAGGCATGTGGAACTCAAATTACGAATTGTGAAGTTTTGGGCATATAGGGAATTCCCCTCTGTTTTTTATCCAATTTCCGCCCTATACTTCGGGAAATTCTGGAGTTTTTGGCATATGGAAAAAAAACAATAAAATGTGCCCGAGGTTCGACTGATTTCGTGGACCTTCGCAACCTGCTTTTTTCTATATGCCCAAACGAGGTTATTTTCCCCATAGGAGAGTAGGATTTCGGGCACACTTTAGCAAAAGAATTTCTATATACCCAAAAGTTCACAATTTAATACAATCAGCTGTAGTTACACCAAAACAACAGCTTTTTTACAATCTCTCCGAATTGAGATTAGCATTGCTCAGTAAGTAGACGAAGAGCATAACTGCCTTTCTGCATGCCTGTTATAAAGCTCCGGACTTTTGACACTCTAATTCGATAAATTAAAAAAGGTCCTTTCGTCTTAACAAAAGGACGAAAGAACCGTGGTACCACCTTAATTTATAGCAGACAGAGTAAACTCATGTATGCTATCTCAAAAAGTCTATAACGTGACTTATTCCGTTATCTCCTACTAAACAGGCTTCTCGTTAAGCCTCCGTTCAGAAATACTGTTCAAGAGCTACCTTCGATAACTAGTGCTTAAAACGACCTTCCAGCCATGGGCCATTCTCTCTGATAAGATACTTACCTACTCTTCTCTATCTCTACATTTCTCATATTCGACATATTGTCGTTACTGAATATTATACTAGACAAAGAATGCCCAGATGTCAAGTGTTTTATACGTTTCCTTTATAGATTAATATGGTATTTTTTCATGGTAACGATGATTTCTTCTTTGGCTTCTGGATTTTCTTTTAATATGTCTTTGATCTTAATGACACTTTCATCTTTTGTCTTAGTATTATAGTCTATGCGGTCACGCAATTTCTGTCTCCTGATGTTTAAACGATGGCGGATTTCCACCATTTCCTTTGTATCAAGAAGGGCCAAGCACTGGTGGATCCAGACTTCCGGATCATGCAGGCGATAATCCTTTAATTGTTTTACTAACTTTTCACTATAATAATTGAGATTTTCTGTATTATCCTTATATTTATTGTTGATTTCCTTCTGTTTTACATACTCCTCCCAGAAGAAAGTTAACTGCATAGAGCTGTTAACGTTAAATTTCGAATAGGAATAATCAAGGCTTAGCTGATTATTTACATATCGAATTTTTACGCGGTTCATAAGGCCAATTGCCTTGGTCATCTTCCTTTGGTTCAGACTCATGTCCACATTATTCTTTCGCGCTTCATTTGCAATATAAGCGGCGCAGACCAATGCAAAGAGTACGGTAAGGATAAATGGTGTCTTTGCTTCTAATGTATTATTGTAAGAAAGTACAAACAATACTAAAAATACGGCAGCCGTCAAAACACATACTACCATACTTGTTAACTTAAGGAAGCCTTGCTTATCTGAAATCTCTTTTTGCTCATAAGAGAGACTGTGTTTTTCACCCTCTAGTGTAGCAAGGTCCTTCTTCAAGGCTGCCTGATATGCCTCTTTCTTATTAATCTTCCTTACCTCATTTGGTATTTCTTCCTCATAAGCTTCCATTAACTTATATTGTTTCTGCGAAATCTTTGTCTGGCCATTTTGGAACTTTTCGCGTTCCCTTGTCAATGTAAGGATGTTGCGTGCCGTATCATCGATTTCATTTCGTGACGACTCCGGAATTCTGTCGATCACTTGAATATCTGATAAATACGCCGTAACTGCTTCATATTCCTTGCGGAACTCGTCCATTTGCTTGGTTGCTTCTACGATTTGCTCACAATGCTGTGCTACGTATGCCTTACGTTCCCCTGCATTTTTTGCATTTACCTTTTCTTCCTCTAATTCGGTCTGTACCTGAACCGGCACTTCTTCTTGAATTGCCTTACCTTGTGGACTCTCCACATTCCTTTTTCGCTTAAACCAATTTAATTTTCCCATTCTAGCTCCTATATTATGTCCTATTTATCCTTCAAGATGCTTGCGGTATGTTTGCTTTAATTGAACTAAGATATGATTTAATCTATGCTCATACTGTTCCCGATTCCCGCTATTTATCATTTGTTTCATTTCATCCATCTGTTCGTAGACATGCGTTGCTTTTGCTTCCTGCTCTTTCTTAGAAATTGCCTGATACAGCATAGATGTAAACTCATCACTTAATTCAAATCTCTCAAGTTCTTCGTTATACCTCTCCTGGTCTCCTGATAGCAGGATTGCTAACATATACTGTGTCAATGTAACTTCCCTGTGATTTAGGTTGTAAGCTTCCATAAAGCACTGTGCTGCTGCCTTATAGGAGGATGTCTGTACTTTTACCACGCCTATGTTATGGATTAAATCCCCGTATTCCTCTGGGGTGAAATCTGCTGCCTCTTTGTCCTTTAAAATACTATCATACTCCATAGCCGCATAATGATACATTTTATATTTTAAATAATAGTCGCCACGTATCTTTCTTCGCTTGATGGCAGGTAATCCCCTTATTGCATCCATAATGATGACTAACTCTTTGATTTCCTTCTCACTATAATAATCATTACTGCAAAGAATGGTTACTACGATATCCTTGATGCCATTGCCATTTCTCCTTAAGACTTCCAATTTCTCTGCCAGATCCGGCAATGCAACTTCAAATCGTATCCAATTAATCAGTTCCTGATTAAGAAAATCCTCGCTGATTTCATAAATATGTGTATACAAGTAATAGCTCATTTCTTCAATACTATATACGCCTGTATTCGACATATTAAACACATATGGTGTTTTGGTCATCCTGCCAGTACATAATATGATCTTACCCATGGCTACCTCTTTTCTAAACTGTAATTATTGTCTCCCAAATGCGGTTAGTACCAGGAAATTGCTCTCCAAAACCAACATCCTTTACATCAATAATCAGTTCATGTTTTCTTGTGCATTCTAACCTTATTTCGACGCGAACGCTTCGGTTCATCTTTGGCTCTATTCCATCCAATGCAATAATCCGTGTTGTCGTCGTATGGCTGATTGCATTTCTAATAATAAACTGTAGTTCCGTCTCTCCATCAAGGATTACCTGGAACTTTCGTTTCACCTCATACCAAGGAGTTGCAGTTGCAATCAGATTGATTTCATTCATCTTCCCTTTGGTATATAAATTCATGCTGACTGAATAGGGAAGGGCCTCATTGCTAAGATAAGCGTATTGTACCATTCCATCTTCTTTAATCTCTTTTCTTGCCGTAATGCAGGCACCAAAGCAATATAGGTTCTGTCCAATAAATACCCTTCGTCCTGCGCACAAGTCATTTATACAAGGTCCAAGCCATTCTTCGCTAAATCCGGGACCCGTCAGATAGATTGTGGAAATAATCTGTTTATGAAGCACGGAAGAATAAATATTCTTAAAGATATATTGTAATCCTTCCGATCTTCTTTGAACCATTTCATAAGACAACTTGTCCGTATAGTCCTTGGTGGTTATTCCAACCAGCATTGGCTCTGCCCTGCGATCCATACTGATCTGATAGTACATCAGCCCTTTTTCATTGATTTCAAAAAGGCCGATGTCATTCATCCAAAGTTCCTTCTTTCGGCTTAACGCATAGTTCAGATAACTTTGCTCATGACTGATTACATGGACTCGGTCCTTACGAATCCCTAAGTTTTCCAGTGCATCATAGATATTGTCGATTAGGACCAGATCCAAATTACGTATTGTCACAACGAGGCGCTTGATTGATTTGGTCGGAAATTCTCGTTTTAACAATAACAGCACTTTTCGTAAGAATTTTTCCAGCAGCTGAGTACGGTAAAATACGGTATCATAAATCATATAGCTTTCAAACTTCTCATCGATAAAATCCGTTACGACCAGCCCATTTCCTTCTTCTTTGCATCTTAGTGCCTCATCGCCCATCAGCCAGTCCTTACTGTCTTTGGTTACTGCCAGCGCTGTAGGTATCATAAACTCGCTTTTTTCTTCACCGCAGTAAATGCTTTCCACTTCATACGCAAGTTCATTATAATAACTGATTTGTGTAAAATCATTGCATAGGTCTAAACCAACAATTAATTTATTATCATCCATTATCAAAATCCCTCCCTTATAATGGTGTGAATAGTGAGGAGGTAATGTAGTCCTCGACTGCATATTGTTTTATAAGTTCCAGCACGGTATCATCCTGTCGTTCTTCTTTTGTCTTTAAAATCTCATTTATTTCATCGAAACGATTGTTTACTGTCTCGTTGCATTTCGTCTGTGTGATTACATTGGTCTTTGTGACTACTTCTTTTCCATCTTTCTCTTCTGCCACGTAATAGCTTAGGGTCTCTCCGTAAAATAAAATAAAGTCTTTTACATAGATGCCCTCGAATACATTCTTCATTGTGGCAGCTTCATTTCCCACCTGGTCATTCCTTGTATAGTAAATGGTAACCACACTGTCCGGAGAGGCTACATATTCTACATAATAACGGTTGCAAATACTATCTGGCAGTTCCACACGATCTGCATACCTTAAGAAAAACTCAAACACAATGCCCTGATTAATAAATTTATGCAGGTTGTAATCAATGAATTTCAGCTCATCTTCAGATAGGTCCTTGCTTTCGCTGTAATATTTCAGCATGGCAAGCATGCAGACCCTGCTTTCATGATAAAAGCTTTCCTTCTTCATCTTGTCACAGATGGATTGGTTTATATTGTCTTCTCCATGGACCAAATATCGATATGCCACATAGTTTAAGTAGGCACGAATTAGTAACTTATTGTTACTGCTCTGATAAAAGTCTTCAAATACTTCCTGCGTGCCATCAATTATATGCTCACTGAATAAGATCTGGCCTAACAGACGTTCTTCTAGCTGCACGCAGTCAAGTCCGTCTTCCTTCGCCTCTTCATATAACTCAAACAGGCATTCCGACGTCTGCTCACTATAAGCAATCAAGTATCTAAGAATGTCACAATTGGCATTGTTTGTTTGATAAAGATAATTACACATTTCCAAAAGCAAGCTGTTCTCCTGTTTGCCTGCTGGCTCTGTAATCATGTGCATGACAAGCTTAAACAGGCGTTTGACGTTGACCATCTCATAGCCGTAAGCCTTAATTCGATCATAAGCCGGCTCAAATAAATCTCGCATAATCAGATATTCAATCATACGATATCTTTCTCTTGGTGCAATATAGGTGTCATCAAGGGTAATCAGATATTCATCTAGCTTCTTATAGTCGCCCTTTTCATGGTAGTATTCTACCATAGATAGATACTGGCTGCCTTTATAGGTCTGATCCACTTCCTCAGATTCTAATAACCTGTTCAGGATAAAATGCATCTCTTCCTGCATCGGACCATCTGCTGCCTTTTTCTCAAGGCGGTTTTTGCGGTCAACCAATAACTTGATATTTTGTTTATTATATGCAAAGCAGGCATCAATCAGCGCTTCACTGGTAAACAGTCGATTTACCTTATATCCGGTTTCACTCACATAACGGTTTCCATTTTCATCAACCAGATAAATCTGGGTATGGTCCGTGGCCATGGTAAAGAGGCAAATACCATCTTCTAGATAATAGCTTTCTTCCCGATTTAACTCTTCCTGCTTTGTAATGATGCTTTTTACTTTCTTATTATCGCAAACCAGTTCGCAGCGGAATAGGATTGCTGGCAGTGCCTTGGCTAGCTCCTCATCTACCACGTCCGGTGTAATAAACTCTTTATATAAGACAGTTAAGTTTTCGCTCAAGCTTTCCTTTAACACCATACGTCTTGCAAACGTCTCCATCTGTCGTAAGTAGGTGCGGTACACGGAGCCAATGGTCTCCTTATTTCTAATGATATAGGCATACAAGAATACTTTCTTTGCTTCTGGTAAATGATTATTATAAAGGAAGTATAGGAGTACTGACTGCTCAATGGTAACCTGCTTTTCCTCCGGAATACTATACATGTAGTATTCATAAAGTTCTGTGATCTTCAGGTTCTTCTTTACCCCTGCCTCATACCATTTGAAATATCTGCTGTCTGTCTTACGTCCATTCATCAGCATGCGGATAACCCCTTGGAGGCTGTCTGTCGTCTGCTTGTATTCATATAGCCAGACAAGGTCCTGAAGAAGCAGTCCATCAAATGTCTTAACTCTGGAAGCAAGAAATAGAAACTGTTCCACCAGGCCTTCACTCATATATTTATGTTTCACCGCCCAGTGCATGATGCGGCGTTCAATTGGGCCAAGCTCTTTTAAAAGCTCCGGATTTTTATTGTAGGCAATTAATGCTTCATAGTATAAAACCGGAGAGTTGACTCCATTTACAAACTCTACCATCAATGCAGACAGACGTTTGTCCTGGTCCACCTCATAAGACT
Source organism: bacterium (assembly GCA_030535455.1). Taxonomy (GTDB): domain Bacteria; phylum Bacillota; class Clostridia; order Lachnospirales; family Lachnospiraceae; genus KM106-2. The sequence continues at coordinate 19,775 of JAUNJY010000055.1, read as the reverse complement.
TATCGATATACAATAGGTACCACAGCAGGTGCCAGTCTTTACGTTCATTTTGATAATAGTCGCCAATCAGCTCATTTGCATGGCTGATATCTTCTTCCTTCTTTGTATACAATGCTCTTAGATATAGATATGCAAGATAGTAAGGAATAGATTCTTCCAGCAAATCTTGTTCACTGTCTTCGAATACACTCATGATTTGCACTAACTTCTCTGTCTGGCCTGATATCATATACAGATGCGCAAACCATAACTGCCAAAGCACGGATGGCTTTAAGCTTGCCAATGTATTTAAAATAGACTCCAGCTGGTCTTCATATGCTTCTTTCGTGATAGTATTCAAACGAAACTTAAGATATGCATCGACCAATTGTGCCTCATATTTTCGTAATTTAAATTGGGGTGTCTCGCAAATTCTTACATGTTCCTCAATTTCTTTATTCACTTCCACAGAGATCACGATGGACTCTCTGTAGGTATCAATCATTATATGCCCGATATTCTTCTTAAACGGCAGCTTGCTGTAATCAATTGCATATCTCAGCGTGTACTCATCTTTCTCAAACTCATCCGATGTTATCTGCGACTGTTCTAATGTAATAAATGGCACATCTGCCTTCAGGCTTATTTCTACATAGCCCCACTCTTTTTTATTCAACTTTACTGAGTCCTCAATCGACTCGCGTACTTCATTATAACTAATGGCTGTTTGTTCTGCCGTAATGGTTACTCCTAATTTGTGGTGGATTGCCACTAGGAATTCATCCATGGCCTGTGCCGGACATGGACTCTTTATCAGCCCATCATACAAGCGTATATGCTCATTTTTTACTAAAATAATATTCTTAAACTGAGGAGTCTTAAAGATTCGAAGTGCCTCTTCAAAATCCTTTTTTGCCAGGTTGGTAAAATGATAGAGATCATATAGTTTTCCTGCTGTGCTCTCGATATATGGTTTTTCTATCGTCACCTCAAATGGAAGCGTATATTCTCCAAAATTACTGACAAATGTCAGAATGCCTGTCTTCTTTCCTTGATACTCTGGTTTATTTTTTGCATTATATATAAAACAAATGTCTGCCTCTGTGCCGACAAATGTATTCTCTTGTATGGTCAAGCTAGGGTCTGAGGAGTAAATAACTCCTTTCATATTACGATGTCCACTATTTGAGATATGAACGGTCGCTGTCACGCTCTTTCCTGCCTCAACCTCTAATACAAGCTTCTCTGTTGACAGGATGACTTTGGGTACCTCAAATTCAAATCTCTCTTTCGCCAATTGACTTATTTTTTCTTTCATCGTATTTTCACCGCCTATCCGTTTACTCATTCCTTTTTTAATTATAGCAAACATGCTTGTAAACATTCAATAGGAAGCGGTGGTAAGTTTGCGAAAGGGAGACGCATCCAGAATGCGCCTCCCTTACTTAAGACAAAGCCCTTATTTATTTTTCTTTCTTACGGTCAGCCATATGCCACCGGCAATAAGCAGTAATGCAATTACTCCGATTACGGTATAAAGTATTATATTGGTATTGGAGGATATGGCTAAATTGCTGCTTGCCTTGGCACTATCCTTTTTATCTCCTGAAACTGTTACCTTAATCTCTGTCTTAAGTCCATTGGATGCATAGGCGGTAATGGTTGCAGTGCCGCCTTTTACGCCAGTCACTGTAACACTTGCCTTGCCTTCCGAGTTGGTCTCAACAGACCGTTTGTCCACGGTAACAATGCTTTCATCGTTTGATATAAAAGCAACCTTGCTCTTATCACCTTTTGGACTAAGCAAGACTGCTATCTCGCTTGTCTGACCTACTTCATTTATAAAAACATCTGACATAGTATAACGCTCAATACTATCAATTACTGCTTCCTTTTTCTGTGTATCTTCTGTAAACTTAAGTCCCGACAAGGTAAAGGTAAGCTCTATCTTCTGAGGATTTTTCAGATGTTTAAAATTCAAGGAATGGTCGCCGTCGACCTCAACCTCATTTACCACAGATCCATCCCAGCTATTGATTGGATCATTAGTATCAAAGATGCCCGATGCCTTTAAGGCGGATTTCTTCTCCGTCTTTGTAATTGGGACTTCCGTTCCATCCACTGTAATCTTATCATACGTAATATCACAGGCATCACATTTTGATTTTGAAATTGTACCCTTTAACACATCCAGATCTTTTATGTAAATGGCTGTCAGGTTATTAAGGCCTGTCACTCCTGCCTTCTTTGCTTCATCAGATAAGTTTTTCGTACAGTCAAAGCATAGGGTATACTGTCCATCTCCACTTACTGCTAACGTTTCACCTACTTCTTCCCCAAAATAATTTGCAACAGCATCATTATAATAGGCATTCAGGCTGATATTGATCGTATTGGAAGTTCCTCCGCCTTTACACACTACTTTTATGGTCTTAGTCAATCCACTAGAGGCTGCAATTGTAATCATTGCCGTACCGCTTCCTACTGCAACTATTTTCCCAATACTTGACACGGTTGCAACAGACTCATTGGACGAGCGATAAGATAGTACTGCATCTGTATCTGCTGGCTCAACCGTCTGTTTCAAATATACCACGCCATCCTTGCTAAGCTGATACTCTACATTTTCTGGATTTATCTGGGTTACTGGCTTTGTTACCTGGGCTGCCGTTACTTTCACATGAATTTTCTTTGCTACAGACCCATTTTTAGGAAATGCCGTTATGTAAGTCTCACCAATGCCTTTTGCATGAACCATGCCATTATAGACAGTTGCCACAGTCTCATCTTCGGTCTTCCAAAGGACAATGTCATTGGAGTCTGCCGGTTCTACCGTTACTGTCACCTTTTGATCGTCTCCTGGCTTCATTTCCAAGCTTTCTTGGTCTGTCTGAATTGCCGTCATCAAAGTGACTTTTGTTCCTTTCGTTACTTCCTTAGACGCATCGATACAGTTTTCTGCAGCGCTTATTCCAAAGGTGCCACGAAGGATGCCATCGGTCACAGTCGTATCAATATCTTTCCCTGTCTTACGGTCAAATAAAGTAAATGAGTAGTCTGCCGGTATTTTCGTTTTATCATACCACCCTTGATCCCAATAGCATGCTACCATCTTTCCTGCCTTGCATATTCTTGTCATTCCTTCACAAAAATACGCCCGGTCTACAGAATTATTCTTATTTATCGCACCATACTCTCCTACAATTACAGGAATTCCTTTGGAGGTAAACATATCCTGCATTTTCTGTAACTGCACTGCCATTTCTTCCATAGACTGTTCTGAATACGTGGTGTTATCCATAGTTTGGGTCAGCCCCAATGCCATGTCATAGTAATGGACGGATACAAAGATACGATCATTTACCGTATCTGTCGGAATTCTAAAATTATTCTCTTTATTGGTCGTAACGTCTATATTCGTATATCTTGCTGGAACAATCAGCCATCTCTTGGCATTATTCGACCCTGTAGCTCGGACCACATTGGTAAAGATCTGATTTAGGTTCATAATGACCTGAACATCATGGGCTTCTGCATTTGGATAGCTGCCGTCCCCAATCACCTCGTTCATGGACTCGAAAAGCAAGTGTTCGTCATAATCCTTGAATTTGGTTGCAATGGACCTCCAGACTCCCTCATACTTTTCATAAACTGTATCAATATCATCTGCTGCAATACGAAGCCAACCGGTCTGCTCCGCCCCATCATGATGTACATTTACAATGCAATACATATCTTCTGAGATACAATAATCCACAATATCCTGTACACGGCTGATCCAATTTTCATCTATGCTGTAATCCTCCTTGATCATGGTTCCCCATGTGGTAGGAATACGGATCGTATTAAATCCTTGGTCATGCAAGCTCTTAATAAATTTCTTCGTGGTCTTATCATTTTGCCATAACGTTTCATTGGGAACCAAGCCCGTATGGCCATCCATGGTATTGCCAAGGTTCCATCCAGCTCCCATATCAGCAACCATGTCGTCCACGCTTAATTCTTTAAATGGCCTTGGAGTGGCTGTCTCCTCACTTGTTTTTAATACAAGGTTTGCCTTTACCTGTTCTAAGGAATCTCGCTGATAGCGATAACAGATATCCTCTTGCTTTGTGTCCTGGTAAAATGTCTTGGCAGTCAATTTTTCTGCCTCAAATATCTCATAGGATTCCTCTGTATACTTGGATGAATCCATTTTGTCGCAATAATCCAATGATAATTTCAATAACTCTCTTCCTGTCAAAGAAGAGCCCTTTTTTGCATATGTACGGTTTGAAGGTGTAAGGATAGATCCACTGATCACTGCCAAGCAAAGAAGTATAGCCTGAAGCTGCCTCGCACCCTTTGTTACTCTAACCATTTTTTTCATTCCCTCCCACTTTGGTTTTGTTCCGTTTTACTGTCGTTTTTCCCCATACTCATTATAGTGCAATCGAGATTTCCCGTCTACAAAATTATCCATTTTTACTATACCTTCCAGGAAATAGTAAGTTTTTCATGGCATATTCAACAACTGTTTTATTCTTTGTTTACTCAATGAACCGATAAATGGTGATGAACCGATAGGGAATGATATAAAAAGATTGATTTTTGGCTAAAAAAGTGTAATGATAAATAACTAGAAGATTTTACTTATTTTGAAATAGAAGGGATGACTTACTATGGTAAAACATGTTGATCACTTTCATGGAAGTGATTTAGAAAAGATTGAACAAACATACGGGATCAAAAAAGAAGACATTACAAGCTTCAGTGCTAACGTAAATCCTCTTGGTGTTTCCTTTAAATTAAAGAATACACTTGCACATAAGATCGATGCAATCACAACTTATCCGGACCGTGAATATACAGCACTTCGTAAAGCTATCGCAGGCTATGTGCATACGGATTTCTCCAATATCATCGTGGGAAATGGTTCCACTGAGTTAATTTCATTATTTATTCAGATCCAGAAACCGAAAAAAGCGCTTATGGTTGGACCAACATACTCCGAATATGAACGTGAAGTAGGCCTTTGTGGCGGACGTTCCCATTACTACAGCCTTAATGAAGAAAAGGATTTTGAACTTGACCTTGATGAATTAAGACAGGAATTACAATCCGATGTAGACTTACTGATCATCTGTAATCCAAATAATCCAACCAGCTCTGTCATTACTCGTAAGGAAATGCGAAAAATTCTAGATATTTGTAAACAACACGATATCTATGTGATGGTAGATGAGACTTATGTGGAATTTGCAACTACGATGGAAGATATCACTTCCGTTCCACTTACGGATTACTATAACAATTTAATCATCCTTCGTGGTACTAGCAAGTTCTTTGCTGCACCAGGACTTCGCCTTGGCTATGCAGTCTGCGGTAATGACGACCTGATCAAAGAGATCAACAAGCGTCAAAATCCTTGGAGCATCAGCAGCCTTGCAGCGATTGCAGGGGAAATCATGTTTAGCGATGAAGAGTATATGAAACAGACAAAAGACCTGATTAATACAGAACGTAACCGTATCGTAGCCCGTCTTAGCGAAGTCAAAGACCTTAAGGTATTCCCACCTCATGCAAACTTTGTATTGGTAAAACTCTTACGTGATGATATTACGTCAAACGACTTATTCGACGCAACAATTCGTAAAGGTCTTATGATCCGTGACTGTTCCACCTTCCCATTCTTAGACAATCATTATTTCCGCTTCTGCTTTATGTCTCCGGAAAAGAATGATGAATTAATGGATACCATTATTGATGTATTAAAGAAATAGAGGCTTTGTCCACAAGCTGGTAGCCCTGTTTTCTAGGGCTAGCTTGTGTCTCGCTTAGGAAACTGTGAACTTTTGGGCACATTTTAGCAATAAGTTTCATATATGCCCAAACACGATATATAATTTTAAAAAGCCTCACTGACATTCAAACTTGTGAATGTCAGTGAGGCTTTTTTCTATAACACTTGATATTCTTTCGCTGCAATCTCCCAGTATTTCTCCGGTACGATACGGTCATGGACTTCCTCCCCATGTTCGATGGCAAGGTCATAGGCACGTTTTGCACAAAGTGGTCCGTAATTTATTCCGGTCTCAATGGATTTAAGGATGGCAAGTGGCCATACCTTTCCCTTTTCCATTAAGTGGCTTCCATAAAAGACTTCTTTTAAGCGGTCAAAATCATATGCAACGCTTCTTCTCTCTGCAATCCAGTCATTGTCCTTCCATTCAAGCACCATGTAATGTGCCTGCTTTGGTGCTCCAATGGCAACCCCAACGCTTCCCGGATTGAACAAGGTCTTATGTCCGTATCGGTATACACATTGGCGATGGGTATGACCAGAAATAATATACTGTGTTGGCATCTTTTTTAAGCATAACTTGGTATTTTCTCGGTCTTCATCTAACAACTCTCTTGTATTAAATGGCGAACCGTGGGCAAGCGTGATTGGCTTTGCTCCTTCGATTTCCAATACCATTGTATAAGGAAGGCTTTCAAACCAGTTAAGTGTCTCATCGTTTAAATGTTCATATGTGTATAACAAGCTCCCTTTATAGGACGTATATCCCCAATCATCACATTTTTGTTCTCGGTAATCCACAAAATACTCTTCTCGGTTTCCTCGAATAAAATAGGTCTTATACTGTTTACTGATTTCTCTTAACATCCTAAGCGTGTCATTTGGATGCGGGCAGTCACTTACGTAATCTCCCAGAAAGACAATCCCATCTACTTGTTCCTTCTTTATATCATTTATACAAGCTTCTAATGCAATGCTATTACTGTGAATATCACTCAGGGCAACTAGTTTCATGCCATTTCTCCTTTAACTAAAGACAAGACCTCCAAATCATTTGGAACAACTAAGTCACCAGCAAAATATGGTCTTCCTTCTGCAAGATAACGGGTCTTACGATTTTCATAATCCTTGTCTTCCGTATGCCAGAGGACTAGATGTTTTACGCCAAGCTTGGTTGCAAGCTCACAAGCATCTTTTACCGTACTATGATGTTTTTCATATGGTTTAAAACGCTCTCTTTCCTCATAAAGACAGAATGCCTCATGAAGCAGATAGCTTGAGCCCTCTACATATTGCTTGGTTACTTCATTATATGGTTCATCTCCACAACACGTTAACATTTCTCCATTTTTTACAGGTAAAGTAAAGCCGAATTGTTTTGCTTTTGTAGAGGCAATATCGAAAAATGTCACTTTGGTTCCAAGGACATCAGCCTGATCTCCATCTTCTAACCCAACAAATACAATTCTTTCATCGAAATGTTTGCAGATTTTTTTCTGTATGGTCATCGTTGCCAATGTCTTTATTGTGTGTACCAATTCTTTATGGCAGTAAATCGTTAACTCGCCTTCGTATGTTCCTTGATTCATGGCTGTCCCAATCATTCGTATCATCCAGACAATCCCAAGGATATGGTCTGAATGTTCATGAGTGATAAAGATATGGTGAATTTTCTTATAATCAATATTTACTTTTTCCAGTGCCACTAAAATTCCATTTCCACCTCCTGCATCCACTAAGAAGTATTCATCCTCCTTGCGTAGCGCAAAACATGTATTAAAGCATTTTGTAACCGTAGCATTTCCTGTTCCTAGTACAATTAGTTCTTCCATAAAATCTCCTTTATGTATGTTTATCACGAGTTGTATCAACTGTACTATAACATAAAGGAGAATTTTTGTTAAGAGATAACTTTACTCATTTTCGACATTAAACTCTTTGTTTTTTGTTTTTACTGCTGCCAAAGTATAAAATACAATTGCAATTACAAAGAGTCCCGCTAACAGACAAGTGCGGATATACTGCTTTTCAACCTGGGTAAATACTGCAACTACGCCCCCAATCAAAATCGTCATCAACATATACGTTAAAAATCCAAGAACGCTTCTCACCTTATTACCGCCTTCTCTTACTCCCTTTCCACCGTAAAATACTTTTAAAAGTCCAGTGTTGCACATAAAGTCAAAGGTAACGATTGCTTGTATAGCCATCACCATAAGAAAACTAAATACAATATGCTGTATTATGTCAAGCCTTCCCATTGTTCCCTCTAAATCCAACAGGCTTATAGATGCGTTAATCTGCTGAAAAGAATGTGCAAATCGAATCATTAACGCCAGTAAGGCTACCTCGATCATTCCAATACATAAGTCAGAAACTAAGTTTATCCTTATGATATCTTTTCTGATACAGCAAAAACTACTATATTCTTTTTCGATTGCCCCTTTCACCGCAATTGCAACAATCAGGTTCAATATTGCAAATACTGAATATAAAGATAAGATATACTCTGAGTGAGTGAATATATTTACGACTCCACTAGAGATCGTACCTGCCGCAAATGCTATCAAATAAAATCCGATTGCTTCCATAATAAAATAACGATATATTTTTTTTGTCTTCCCCATTGTTACTCCTCCTAATACGTATTAATGCGATAACAGACACGTTTTAATCGGATCAAAAGCAAGATCCAGAGTAACGCTACCACTCCACAAAGAATGGCTGTCTTTCCAATATTCCAGACTCCAAGGTACACCGGTATCTTATTGATGGATGCAAAATAGGTGAAGATCCAAGGCTGAAGAATCAGCACTCCGATATATGCAACCTTTGATAAGCTAAGAAGGAACGTTACTGCTGCTGCAATCAGCATGGTATATAATAAATAGACGACTATCCAGAACAGAATATAGCTTACAAGTTCCGGTTTTCTTTGAGACAACATCACATACCCCGAACCAGCCTTTACTATACATACTAGTATCGCTGCTATTGGAGAATAGATCATAATACTTTGCTTTCGAATCTGATATGCATAACTTCTTCTTACACGGAATGCGTCGGTATAGTTGGTCCTTACCCCTACCACATATGTGATTACAAGTCCAATTACAAAAATCATCAAGGCTAGCGCAAGATAAGTAAGTACTTCAAAGGTTCGTTTATTGTCATTGGTAAAGAGAAATCCGGAACTTAGATAATAGATTACGCATCCGATGGCCGCTGCAATAATAATTCCTGCAAGTATTATGGCCATCAGGTTGCGAATTTGTTTTCGGTCCATTGTAAGTGTTGTTCGATCCATACCAATTACCTCCGTTCATTTTCAGTCAGGGCAACAAATATATCCTGAAGACTTAATGCCGTTATTTCAAACCCTTGATTTTTAAAGTCTTCCAGCACCTTCTGGCTGAACTCGCCCTTTACGATCCAGGTAGACGTACCTGCAAATTCGCTTTCTGTAATGATCTCAACTTGATGTAAAAATGCTTTCTTTTCTTTTGGCGCACGGAATGATAACACACTGTGCTTTAGTTCCTCAATTTCCTGTTCCAACAATACTTTCCCATGCTCCATAATTACTACATCGGTAAATAAGTTACTCATTTCATCAATTAAATGAGTCGAAAGGATAAAGGTACGCTCACGCTCTGAATATTCTTCTAATAACAGACGATAAAACTGTTTTCTCATAACGGCGTCAAGTCCCGAATAAATCTCATCAAAGATGGTAAATTCACATCTAGAGGAAAGTCCAAGGACAATTGCCACTGCTGTCTTCTGTCCTTTGGAAAGATTGGAATAACGGGCATTTACATCCAAATCAAATTCCTCAATCAGATACTTTGCATACTCTTTGTCATATCCTTCATAAAAAACTTCTGCCATTTTTAGAAGCTTCTTAATCTTAATCCCTACAAATCCAGGCATATCATCGGAGAACATGCACATCTTTCTTAGTGCCTTCTCATTTTCAAATACCTCTTCGCCATTGTAAGTGATGCTTCCTGCATCTGCGATATATTTTGTAGTCATCAATCGCATCAACGTGGTCTTGCCAACTGCATTTCTTCCAAGCAGTGCATAAATCTTCCCACTTTCAAAGGTAACGTTAAGCTGATCAACTGCTTTTTTCCCTTTAAATGACTTTGTTAAGTCTCTTACTTCTATTACTGACATTTCCTTCACTCCTTTTCTATTCTGCTTTTATTCCGCTTCCTTGATCATCTTAATAAGTTCACTTTTATCAATGCCAATCTTCTTTGCTTCTTCTACTAGTACCGTAATATAGTCTGTTTCAAACTTTCTTCTGCGTTTTGTTTGAATTACGTTAAATGCACCCTCGTTTACAAACATGCCGATCCCTCTCTTCTTATACAAAATTCCTTCTTCCACCAATAGGTTGATGCCTTTCCCTGCGGTTGCTGGATTTATCTGAAATTGAAGGGCGAACTGATTTGTCGATGGCACTTGATCCCCTTCTTTTAAGTTTTTCTTCATAATCTCATCCTCTACCCAATCTGCAATCTGCATAAATATTGGTCTTAATGATGCTTCCTCAAACATACAAAACCTCCCTTCTGAATATGTATCCTGTAATTTTGTTTTGTTGTTGTTTGATGTCTTTATAAATTTTATTGGTTAGTAGGTTAATTAGTTGAGTAACTAACCTGCTAACCACAATATATTCCTGTTTGTAAAAAATGTCAATACTTTCTTGCTACTTTTTTTGTTGTTGCTATGGAACGGAGGCGGCGGCTCGGAGTAGCCCTCTCCTTGTTTTGGCATATTGAGCTCTTTTTACTGTACTTTGCCCAAGTGTCCAATGTTTTCAATTGCTTTTGTGTCCTCTTTGGCAGGCAGAGTGTTGTTGGGGGCGAATGTCCACGGTTCTTGTCACTTCCCGGGCATACTAATAAATTCCTCTTCATATCTGCCCAAACACCCCATTTTCCCTGTGTTTTAACTCCTTCTTTGGGCACTCCGTATGCTTTTGAGGGGGATATGCCCAATCGGTCACAACTTGCTCGCACCGAACTCGGTCACATTAGCGACATCTACCTCTCGAGCGAGTGCACATCGTACTCCATGTCTTATAGGGCGTTTTCAATGGAGAGTAGGCTGCTCTCCATTAAAAAAACCGCTTACTTTTTAAGGTAAACGGTCTATATACACACTACTATTCTGTTTAAAAATTCCCTTTTTAATTTCATATTTCTTGTGGCAACTGCGGATTATAGCGCATTCCAGATAAGACAAAAAGCAACGATACATCCCCATGCGTTCCCAGTTTTTTTCTTAACGATTAACATCCCATAAATCGCAATACTTGTAGTAATGATTTCAATGATCCCCCAAAAAGAAGTGCTTAACGGATGAAATAACAGGCATACGATTGTACAAGTAATTGCACCCCAGTCTAACCATTGATTTTTTGACGGATATCTTTTGTTAATTTTATCGCTAATCACAACATAGTTAAAACCTTCGAAAAATCCCCATACAACAACAATGATCACCATCCCTAATAGGGAAAATGGGATACCACTTGCCAAAACATCCTCTGCAATTAAAATATGAAAAGGCTGATAGCCATTGAATTGTCCGGAAATAAATATGTAGCAGATATAGGGAGTAAAACATAAGATTGTCCAAACAATTGCCTTTATCCCATTCTTTTTTGTCAATCCAAATTGTGTTAGATTCTCTTTGCGAAAAATACAGACAATAATAATTCCCAATCCGGCAATTCCAAACTGAAATGCTGCGTTAAGTAGCAGTCTTGGTATCACTGAAATGGTATCATCTTTTATAAAACTTGTTAACTGCTTTCCCATTGCTCCATAACAAACGAAAACCGCCAATGTAACCAATCCTATAATCCATAAATCAAGATCCAATCGCTTCTGATCGGCTGAAAGCTGCTTTTTTGCCATATAGTCCCCTCCAAATTCCTATTATTTTTCGTTTTATGTATAATTATACCATTTTATTCCAATGCAATCACCTATTTTATCTCAACAATAGGAACGCTAACAACGAAAAGTTTCCTGACAATAAAAAAACCAGACTCACTGCCTGACAGGCAATAAATCTGGTCCTTCTCTATAAAAATTATTTAGTTAAAGTACTTTCTCTGTGGATGATCTCGTGTCTTCCTGGACCGTTGGAAACCATTGTTACTGGTACTTCAAGTTCTTTTTCGATGAACTCGATGTAGTTACGGCAGTTTTCTGGAAGCTCTTCGTAGTTTGTAATACCGCGGATTTCTTGTTTCCATCCTGGTAATGTAGTATAAACTGGTTTTGCTTTTGCAAGTTCTACTGTTGTTGGGAAGTCTTTTCTTACTTCGCCATTAATTTCATAACCGATACATACTGGGATTTCATCAAGGTAACCTAATACGTCAAGTACTGTTAATGCAACTTGAGTAGCGCCTTGGATTTTACAGCCATAACGGCTTGCTACTGCATCAAACCAACCCATACGTCTTGGACGTCCTGTAGTTGCTCCGAATTCACCACCGTCGCCACCAACTCTTCTTAAAGTATCTGCTTCTTCTCCAAAGATTTCACTTACGAATTCACCAGCACCTACTGCGGAAGAATACGCTTTTACAACTGTGATAATATCTTTGATTTCATATGGTGGGATACCTGCGCCGATTGCACCGTATGCTGCTAAAGTGGAAGAACTTGTTACCATTGGGTAGATACCGAAATCAGGATCTTTTAAGGAACCTAACTGTCCTTCTAATAAAATGTTTTTGCCTTCTTTGATTGCTTGGTGTAAGAATGCGCTTACATCACAAACATAAGGAGCAACCATTTCACGGTAGGATCTTAATGTTTCAAGTAATTCAGCTGGATCAATTGCTGGTTTATGATATAAATGTTCTAAAATAACATTTTTTTGTTCACATACACGTTCAATTTTTTCTTTTAAGACTTCTTCGTCGAATAATTCACTTACTTGGAAGCCGATTTTTGCATATTTATCTGAATAGAAAGGAGCAATACCAGATTTTGTAGAACCGAAGGATTTTCCTCCAAGTCTCTCTTCTTCGTATTGATCAAATAAAATATGATATGGCATAAGGATTTGCGCACGATCCGATACTTTGATCTTTGGCATTGGAACCCCTTGCTCTACTAAGCTATTGATTTCTTTAAATAAATAAGGAATATTAAGTGCAACACCATTTCCGATAACACTTGTTGTGTGATCATAGAATACACCTGATGGTAATAAATGAAGTGCGAATTTTCCGTAGTTATTAATGATTGTATGACCTGCGTTGCTACCACCCTGGAATCTAACGATAATGTCGGAAGTTTCTCCTAACATATCTGTAATTTTACCTTTACCTTCATCGCCCCAGTTGGCACCTACTATAGCTCTAACCATATCGTTTTTTTCCTCCTAAGAATAACATCTTATTTGTTGTCTTTTTTGATAATTTTGATTACTTTTATATCATACTGTATTTTTTCTCATAAGTAAAATCAATATTAATTATGTTTGACATAAGCTGTGATTATGTCGTTTTATGTCGCTACCAATATTCTGCGTAAAATATCACTTCCTTTTGCTGCTTACTAATGGCCACATAGCCAATTTCACCATGGTTCCAGCTATTGTCGCTTCCCTTAATGCTACGTAACAAATAGAGAGTGAAATCATTTGGCAACTGATCAGAATAGCCCGCCCAGGAAAAACTTTGGAACTCCAGACCGTTTTCCTTGCCTTCTGCTTCTTTCTGAGTCCCTAGCCATATTGCAGTTTTAGTATATACATTTATGTAATTTTGTATTGTATTGTTATCCATTTTATATTTTAAAGCATATATTTCGCCGCCTTGCAAAAATGGCTCACTGCTGTCTAACACTATATTTTGCGCACCCTCAGGTATTTCGCTAGGGAAAAATGAATTCAGTTCATAGTTCGGATACCCTGATACTTTCAATAGTTTTTCATAGTTTGATGGGTTGGTGGTTGGTGGCGAGGTTAACATGTCAACTACCATAAATGGCAACGATATCACTGAAGCTGCCACCCACACTCCAAGTACAATGGCTGTCATGCTATTTGTAACTCTGATTCCAATTTTCTCTTTCGTCCTAAGAATGGTAAGGATTGTAAAACAGATAAGTGGCACAAATACTAATAAGATCAAAGGGTAGTAGGGTTCTACCATTTGAGTAACTTCAACAACTATGGTTCCTAATAACAACAGCAGCGAAATACCTGTCATTATTACAGGAAACTTCGCCTTATGGCATATTTTCTTCAATTTTTCCTCCGTAATTATTCTTTTTGTGGAACATTATGTCATATATTCAATCATTATACAATGCTTATTCTTATTACTTGTCTGAGTAAAGTGTCTTCTTGGGCGTTTTTTCAATTAATAGAAGGCTGCTCGAAGAGGAGTCTCCTGGTTAATTTCAAAAGGCCGCCAGCATAACTAACAGCATCTGGCAGCCTTACTCCTTTTATTTTACTTTAACCGTCTTAGTGGAACTATAAGAACCATAATATTTCTTTTCACTTATTGTAAGATAGGATCTTACTTTTACAGTCATTTTCAACCTAAAACCTCCTTATGATATAAAATGAGAAAAACACCATGCCAAATCAGATGACATCGTGTTTCTCCTATTGTTCTATTTCACTCTTAAGTTGTTTTAATAGCGCTTTTGCAGCTGTGGACATCGGTACTTTATCTGCGCTGATAATACAGATATCCCTGCTTGGTATCTTGCGGTTAAACATAAGCTCAAAGATTTCTCCACTTTCTAACAATGGCTTTGCAAAATCATACACCACATAGCCAATTCCAAGATTACGCTTTACGAACTGGACGATCATATCGCTGGTTGCCAGCTCAAATTCCGGCTGGATGCTTACCTGCATATCCTCCAGATACCGGTCTAGGTAGGCTCTTGTAGATGTGTTCTTTTCTAAGCAGATTAACGGATATTCCGACAAATCGGAATATTGCAGGGTACGGTGCTTCAAACTCAAAAACTTATTTCCTGCAACAAACACATCCTTAAGCCCCCTTACATTGGTTGCTTTAATCTCCGGCCTTGTCTCAAATGGCGTACTTACTATACCAAAATCAATCTTACCATCTAACAGGTTCTCAATTGTTTCCGGCGTTGGTGCGTTGGTAACTTTGACCTTGATCTTTGGATACTGCTCATGGAATTTTTCTAAATAAGGCAAGAGATAGAATTGCAAGGTCATGTCGCTTGCCCCAATTCTTATTTCGCCATTTTCAAGATCAAGCATCTTCTGAAATGTGGTTTCTCCAAGAAGAATATATTCATAACCTCGCTTGATGTAGGAATATAGCACTTCTCCTTCTTTTGTAAGCTTTACACCCTTTGCGGCACGTACAAACAGCTTATTTCCTAGGTTCATTTCCAACGTTTTAATTGCCTGGCTTACTGCCGGCTGGGTAATACAGAGCTGCTCTGCTGCCAAGGTAAAGCTTCCTTTTTGCACAACATAGTAAAAGATTTTGTAATACTCTAAATTAATGTTCATAAGATATTCTGTACTTCCCTTGCTCAATATGTTTGTTCTTATAACTTACTTACTTGTTCCCTAATTCACATGTTTTACTGCGTATTCCACGTTAATGATTGAATCCTTACGTTCCTCTTCGCTATACAGCACATAAACCGTATCTCCGACTGCAACCGTATCAATTTTTTGTAAGACATCGCTTGTCTTATCTTTGCTGTCTAAATATAAATTCTGATATGTCACAATCACGTTATCTCCAGCTTTAAAATGGGTATTCTCTTCCGTCACTGTCAACGTCATCTTATCATTACTAACTGTATTTACTGTGCCTGTGGCCTTTATCTTATTAAATATTAAATTATCTGCATTGTTCTTATCTGATTTACAGCCACTTGCCATAAGAAGCACGGCCATCAATAACATCGAAGTAATCTGTTTTAGTCTGTTCATCCTTTGTCCCCTTTTGTTTTCCCTTTAGTCATGTCTATTACTACTATAAACTACTTATTTTTATTTGACAATGGGCTCATTTCTTTCTAACCTTTTTGATAGGATAATGTCCCTTTCCAAAGGTTTTTTCCTTCTTTATCAAAGCCAGTCAGCGTCATATCTGTATCTTGTCCCAACTCTCTTCTTATAGAAAATAGTCCTGCTGGTCCGACTAACAGTTCTTTCGTGTATCCATGGGTATCTGAAAAAACTATTTTTTTAATATTTTCGTCCTTGCATATTCCATATATAATTGCTGTTTCGCCATTAAAGTGCTCTCCATAAACTACCGGCTCATCCTCCATGCTTACATCATAATAATTTGCTATTTCATGCTGCCATACGATTCCATGCTGTTTTCTTGCTTTGATATATCCCATGCCGTTAGTTGTTCTATATACATATTCTGCTAGAGTTCCTGTTCTATACTGGGTGATTTCTACTATTTCTCTCTCTGTCATTCTATGTATTACCTTATCCCTTAACTTTTCCACCGAAAAATAGGATCCTGAAGTATATTTCAGTATTCCCAGTCCTATCATACACACAATAAAGCATCCTATGATTCGTTTCTTCTTATTATTCATCGCTTATCTCCATAGCTTGTATCTTATATTGTTTTATGTTGCTTTATTCTGCACCTTCATTATTTATCATATCATGTGTTTTATTCTCCTTCAATCACTATGCTGACTTATTTCGACATCGGAAAATGCTATACTTTATATAGCAAAGTGCCTTCGACACTTTTAACTCCCCTGTCCTCCGTCTTGAGGGAGAAGACACTTTGTCCGCGCCGAACTCGGTCGCGATAGCGACATCTTCTTATCGAGTGAGTGCGCATCCTACGCCCTGCATTCTAGGGCGTGTTTAATGAATAGGAGGCTGCTCGAAGAGAAGTTTCCTATTCATTAAACAAAGTGTCTTCGACACTTTTGACTCCCCTGTCCTCAGTCTTGAGGGAGAAGACACTTTGTCCGCGCCGAACTCGGTCGCCATAGCGACATCTTCTTATCGAGTGAGTGCGCATCCTACGCCCTGCATTCTAGGGCGTGTTTAATGAATAGGAGGCTGCTCGAAGAGAAGTTTCCTATTCGTAAAAAAGGAGGGGATCCATTATGAAAAAAATACGACTTCTATTACTACTGTGTATACTTCTTTGTGCAAGCTGTATCCTTATTGCATTAACTAGACATAACTCAGACATTACGGTTTCCGTCACACCTTCTAACGTAAGCAAGATTAAGCTCTATTCTCCCGGATTTCCTGAGGTATTAGATATTACTGACCCCTCCCGAATACAACATATTTGTACAGAGCTTAAAAAAACAAAGTTTTCCTATGACAGCTTAAGCAATCGAATATCTGCGCTTAAACATGAGTATTCCACCGGCAGTACAGAAACCCTGCTTGAGCTTTTAGACTCGAAAGAAACTACACTTGCTGTCATCAGCTGGGATTCCGCTGAAAAAGTATTCCTACTTAAAGACGGAACCACTTATTCTTGTAATACGAAAAAACAGGAGGTCTATAATTTTTATTCTAATCTAAATCAAGAATTTTGGGACTACAAACAAAAAAAATAAACAACTAGATAACTACCTTTGTAACATGGAGCTTATCTATGATTATACATATTCCACGGCAATGGTGATACCCTTGGCTCCATTGCTGTAGAATATGGAAAGACGGTTATCAACCTGTGTTGTAAAATAAAAATAAAAAAGCAGGCTCCTGTAACAAACTATTACAGAAACCCACTTCATATTAATTTTATATTACTCTTTAATCACATCTTCTAATTTTTCTAAAGTATTAAATTCCGATTCCTTTGTTTTTTTACCCGTCTCTGCAGATACGAGATGACTCGTTGATGATAACATGGTAAGCATAGCTATCATATATGTACATATAGCTTTTTTAATTATTTTTCTTTTGTTCTTGATTACTTTTCTCCTAAGTTAAAATTTTTTCAGAATAAAGAGACTAAAGGATAACATTAAATTTATCTTTATTGTATTTATTTCTTACTTATGCATATTAATTTCATTCAATATAATACTAATTTAGAATTCTCTTTTTTTCCTCAGTTTACTTTAATAAAAAAAGACACCATTGTCATTTTTTTTATTTTTATACTATTTACTTTAATAAAATTAATATATATATTTAATATTATTAATATTTTTTTTAATAATGAAAGGAGAGCCATAGTAAATGTCAATTAACTTCATACCTGCATGGATGAAAAAACTGAATGATGAAGATATTAATTTTATTAAAATTTTCGTTCTATCTTCAGGTTCACTAAAGGAAGTAGCAAAAAAATACAATGTTACCTACCCAACTGTGAGAATTCGTCTAAATAAACTAATTGAGAAAATTCATATAGAAGATTTAGAAGAACAAGATAGTTATGTAAAATTAATTAAGAAAATGGCACTAAATAAAGATATTACTTTTGATTCTGCTAAAATTTTAATTCAAGAATACCGCAAGACAAAGAAAGGTGAATAAAATATGAAAATTGCATCCCTATTGCTATTATTAAAATTATTACTTGCTGTTATATTATTAGGATATATCCAATATAAACTATCTACTCTACATAAATTTAGATATATTATTCCAATTTTATTATTTTCCTTCTCAGTTATAGTTTGTGTAGATCAATCTGGACTAATTAAAGAAAACTATATTGTCACAATAGAAGATGGTACTAAATATTCTTTTAATACCAACGAAAAAGCGCTGAAAAAAACAGATGAATTAAAACGTGAAGGAATTGGATACAACTATACCATTCCTCAAAACACTTCTGAAAGTATACCACCTATTTTGCTATACTTTGTTTCTATCAATTTAGGAACTGTAATACTATTGCTTATTAATTATTATACTGACAAAGTAAATCGAACAAAAATTGAAGAAGATATGATGATGCTTCAAGATTTCTAGATTTTTTATCTTCTTTATCATATAGGGCCTTTTATGATTTTTATCATAGAGGCCTTTTTTCTGTTATGCTTCTTTATCTATTTTCATATATATAAATAGACATTTCCAATAAGGAGCTTATCTATGATTATACATACTGTTTCGGCTGGCGATACCCTTACCTCCATTGCCACTACCTATGGAGTTACCACCGAATACTTAATTGAACAGAACCAGATTACCAATCCTGACAACCTTCTGCTTGGACAAAACATCGTCGTTCAAATTCCAACGGTAACTTATACGGTAAAGGCAGGCGATACTCTTACCTCCATTGCCACAGAATATGGAAAGACAGTTTTAAACCTGTTGCAGAACAATCCTTCCCTTTCACTGGATACCGGGCTTCAGATCGGCCAGACTATCATTATTGACTATGGCAACCAAAAGATTGGTTCTATGTCCGTAAATGGCTATGCCTACCCATTTATTAACTCTGAAGTATTAAAGAAGACTCTTCCTTATCTAACATCAATCACGCTGTTTACTTACGGTTTTACCCCAGAAGGAGAATTAATTCCAATTGACGATACCGCAGTCATTGCTACTGCCAAAGAATATAATGTGGCACCAATCATGCTGATTTCCACCCTTAGCTCGGAAGGTACATTTAGCAATGCATTAGCAAACACACTGCTTACCAGTGAGACTCTACAAGATACGTTAATCAACAATATCATTGCCAACATGCAGGCAAAAGGATATTACGGCCTGGACGTGGACTTTGAATTTATTTATCCAGAAGATGCCGATCTTTATGTAGCATTTGTTCAGAAATTAACCACCAGGCTAAATGCAGAAGGCTTCGAAGTAATGGTTGCCTTGGCACCTAAGATATCCTCTGACCAGCCGGGAACCCTTTATGAGGGACACAAGTATGCAGAACTTGGTGCTGCTGCCAATACGGCTCTGATTATGACCTATGAATGGGGCTATACTTATGGACCACCTATGGCAGTCTCACCACTTAATAAAGTCCGTGAAGTCA
>JAUNJY010000054.1:16006-27289 GCA_030535455.1 bacterium | reverse complement strand
GGGAAAAAAGAGTTGCTATGTCTATATAGTAATGTTACAATAAGACTATTATGATAATAGCAGAAGACTATTACTAACTTTAGAGAGCACAGGAGTGAGTACAATATGGGTTTAATAACGAAACTATTTGGAACACATAGCCAAAGGGAACTTAAATTGGTCTATCCAATTGTTGATAAAATTGAAGCTTTGGAACCTGAATTTGAGAAATTAACAGATGAAGAGTTAAAACATAAAACCATAGAATTTAAGGAACGTCTTGCAAAGGGCGAAACATTAGATGATTTATTAATAGAGGCATATGCGACTGTTCGTGAAGCAGGAAAAAGAGCATTAGGCATGAGACATTACCGAGTACAGTTAGTTGGTGGTGTAATCTTACACCAAGGACGTATTACTGAAATGCGTACTGGTGAAGGTAAGACTTTAGTAGCAACATTACCAGCATACTTAAATGCACTTGAAGGTAAGGGCGTTCATATCGTAACAGTAAATGATTACCTTGCACAACGTGATGCTGAGGAAATGGGAAAACTTCATACATTCTTAGGGCTTACTGTAGGTGTTGTATTAAACTCTATGACTAATGATGAGAGAAGAGATGCTTACAACTGTGATATCACATATGCAACAAACAATGAACTAGGATTTGATTACTTAAGAGACAACATGGTTATTTACAAGAACCAGCTTGTAATGCGTGACTTAAATTATGCGATTATCGATGAAGTCGATTCCGTATTAATTGATGAAGCCCGTACTCCATTAATTATTTCAGGTCAAAGCGGAAAATCTACAAGACTATATGAGGCTTGTGATATTTTAGCAAGACAGATGGTTCGCGGTGAAGAAGTAGAATTATCCAAGATGGATATGCTTATGAGCGAAGAAAAAGAAGAAACTGGCGATTTTGCAGTAAATGAAAAAGATAAGAATGTTACTCTTACATCACAAGGTGTACAGAAGGTTGAAAAGTTCTTCCACTTAGAAAACTTAGCAGATCCTGAAAATCTTGAAATCCAACACAACATCATTTTAGCATTACGTGCACATAATCTTATGTTTAAAGATAAAGACTATGTAGTAAAAGATGATGAAGTTCTTATCGTAGATGAATTTACAGGACGTATTATGCCAGGACGTCGCTATTCTGATGGTTTACATCAGGCAATCGAAGCAAAAGAAGGCGTAAAGGTTAATCGTGAAAGCAAGACTCTTGCAACAATCACATTCCAGAACTTCTTTAACAAATATAAAAAGAAATCTGGTATGACAGGTACTGCATTAACGGAAGAAAAAGAATTTAGAGAAATCTATGGTCTAGATGTTATTGAAGTTCCAACAAACCTTCCAGTTCAACGTGAGGATCATCATGATGCAGTTTATAAGACTCATAAGGAAAAAATCCATGCAGTAGTCGAAGACATTAAAGAAGCTCATGAAAAGGGACAGCCAGTACTTGTTGGTACGATTACGATTGAAGGTTCTGAAGAAGTCAGTGCTTTATTAAAACGTCAAGGCATCCCTCATAAAGTATTAAATGCAAAGTTCCATGAACTTGAAGCAGAAATTATCAAAGATGCTGGTCAAAGGGGTGCAGTTACAATTGCAACAAATATGGCTGGTCGTGGTACTGATATCAAGCTTGGAGAAGGTGTGACAGAACTTGGTGGTCTTAAGATCATCGGTACAGAACGTCATGAATCCCGTCGTATCGATAATCAGTTAAGAGGTCGTTCTGGTCGTCAAGGGGATCCAGGTGAATCTAAATTCTACATCTCTCTTGAAGATGATTTAATGCGCTTATTTGGTTCTGATCGACTAATGAGCATGTTCAACTCTTTAGGTATTCAAGATGGAGAAGAAATTCAACATAAGATGTTAACAAGTGCAATCGAAAAAGCACAAATGAAGATTGAAAATAATAACTTTGGTATTCGTAAAAACTTATTAGAGTATGACCAAGTAAATAATGAACAAAGAGAAGTAATCTATACAGAACGCCGTCGTGTATTAGATGGTGAAAGTATGAGAGATACCATTATCAAGATGATTGGTGATGATGTTGAACATATTGTAAACAACTGCATCAGCGATGAACAAATGTCTGAAGAATGGGATATTGCATCTTTAAATCAAGAATTACTTCCAGTGATTCCAATCGAACCAGTTCATTTAACAAAAGAACAACTTAACACAATCAGCAAAGATCAGTTAATTCAACAAATCAAAGAAGAAGCTGTGAAATTCTATGAAGAAAAAGAGACTGAGTTCCCAGAACCAGAAGCAATCCGTGAAATTGAACGTGTTATTTTATTAAAAGTTATCGATAATAAATGGATGGCTCATATTGATGATATGGATCAATTACGTCAAGGTATCGGTTTACAAGCATATGGTCAACGTGATCCATTAGTAGAATATAAATTTGCTGGATATGAAATGTTTGATGAAATGATTGAAGCTATCTCTATGGATACTGTTCGTGCATTAATGCATGTACGTATCGAGCAAAAAGTAGAACGTGAAGAGGTTGCAAAAGTAACTGGCACAAACAAAGATGAGTCAGCAGGTAAAGCACCTGTAAAACGTAAAGATAAAAAAGTTCAGCCAAATGATCCATGCCCATGTGGAAGCGGCAGAAAATACAAACAATGCTGTGGTAGAAAAGCATTATAATAACCACAAGTAAACGACTAGAATGAGGTGAGTTAAGTGGTAGAATTAGACCAGTTCAAATATACGTTATCGACGTATGAAAAACCGTTACTTGAAGTGGGGGACTCACTTGACTTAGCCAATAAGCAGCTAAGAGTCGAAGAGTTAGAGCTAATGTTAGAGGCCCCTGACTTTTGGGACAATCCAGAGCAGTCAACGGCTGTCATGAAGGAATTAACTTCTCTTAAGTCAACAATCAAAGGTTTTAATGACTTACAAGAAAAGTATGAAGATATTCAGACGTTACTTCAAATGGGATATGAGGAGAGTGATCCTTCTCTTATCCCTGAGATTGAAGAGGAATTAAGCCAGTTTATGGAAGAATTTGAAACGTTAAGAATTACTACGTTATTGTCAGAGGAGTATGACCGAGATGATGCAATTCTTACATTACATGCTGGTGCTGGCGGAACAGAAAGCTGTGACTGGGCGAGCATGCTTTGCAGAATGTATCAGCGTTGGGCTGAGAAAAAAGGCTTCAAGACAGAAATCATTGACTATTTAGATGGTGAGGAAGCAGGACTTAAGTCGGTAACAATAGAAATTCATGGAGAAAATGCATATGGATTATTAAAGTCAGAACGAGGGGTTCACAGACTGGTTCGTATTTCTCCATTCAATGCTGCAGGAAAGAGACAGACGTCTTTTGCTTCCTGCGATGTAATGCCGGATATTGAAGAAGATATCGACATTGATATTAATGATGATGATATTAGAATTGATACGTATCGTTCTAGTGGTGCTGGTGGTCAGCACATTAATAAGACATCATCTGCTATTCGTATTACCCATTTCCCAACAGGAATTGTTGTGCAATGTCAAAATGAGCGTTCCCAACATATGAATAAAGATAAGGCAATGCAAATGTTAAAGGCAAAACTTTATTTATTAAAACAACAGGAGAATGCAGAGAAAGAGTCAGCAATTCGTGGTGAGGTAACGGATAATGGTTGGGGGAGTCAAATACGTTCCTACGTAATGCAGCCATATACGATGGTAAAAGACCACAGAACAAATGAGGAAACAGGTAATGTAACAAGTGTATTAGATGGAGCAATTGATCCATTTATTAATGCATACTTAAAGTGGATTAATAAGAAAAAACTTTCCTAGTACAGTTACACCAAAGAAGTACAAATAGAGGAGAAATGATTATGCCAGTAGAAAAACTCATATTATTCCAGATTAACAATCAGATATATGGAATTAATGTTGATTATGTCAGCGCTATTGAGTCTGTTACTGATATCGTAAGAGTTCCTAATGCACCTGCTAATATTGAGGGGATTATTAATTTAAGAGGGAGTGTAATTCCAGTTTACAGCCTTCATAAAAAGTTTAATACGGTATTGGATATAGCAAAACAAGAGTCACAGCTGATTATTACAAGAAGCGAAGACAATGCATTTGCATTTATGGTAGATCAAGTAGATGAAATCCATTTAATGGAGGACGGTCAGTACTTGGATCCGCCAGATGTGTTAATGTGTGAAAAAACATCTTATATCGAAGGAATTGCTAAGATAAATGATCGTTTGGTATTATGCGTTGATGTAAACGCATTAATGTCTGAAGCAGAAAAAGAAAAGATGCAGTCTTTTGTGAAACAAATGTCCAGTAACGAATAATAATAAAAAAGAAAAGTCCTGAACTACAAATGGTGGTTCAGGACTTTTCTTTTTTATAGAACAAATCTAATTCGTGTAAAAACACTTTGGTTACTTCATTTAGAGTCACGTTTTTAGGTGTTAAGTAGGAAAAGTTTCGAGTGAAATGGTCATCTAAAGTGAAGAGATTTAGTTCTCCATTTTTTGCAGGATCATTTACTACTAGTTTTGAAATAATAGTAATACCCAGATTATTTTTGATTGCTTCTTTAATAGCATAGTTACTGCCTAAAATCATTAACTTCTTAGGAATGATATGATGCTGACTAAGGAACATATTTAGGTACTCCTTTGTTCCGGAGCCGTCTTCGCGGGAAATCCAGCATTGGTTGGCAAAGGAATTAATTGTAGAGACGCCAGTCAGAAGGCTAGAGTAGGCAAGCACCATTTCGTCGGTATAAAAGCAATGCTGATTTAGATTGCCAAAGGCAGGCGGGCCCTCTATGAAGCCAATATCATAAGATAATTCTTTAATGCCCTTACAAACAGCTGCGGTATTGTTCATTAATACCTTGATATCAATCTCTGGATATTTGTTGGTAAAGTAGGCAATAAACTGGGGAAGCAGATATTCTCCAATTGTAAAGCTTGAACCAATCTTTAAGGAACCTCTTAAGGAGGAAATCTCTGTCTTTAATTCGTGTTTTGTCGTATCAATTAGGGCCAGGATTTCTTTTGCCCTTGCATAAAGTCGATATCCTTCATCAGTAATGATAATTTTTTTTTGTTTTACTGAACGATTAATCAGTTTTACTTCAAATTGTGCTTCTAAGTTCTTAATGTGAATGCTTACACTTGGTTGTGAAAGGTTAAGAACCTCGGCAGCTTTTGTGAAGTTCTTCAGTTCAACTACGGTTATAAAGGTTTTTAGTTCTGAGATCATAGAAGACTCCTATCATTAATTTTTTGTATGATATATATAGTTAACATTTATTTTACTTATGATTATAACACAAATATAATAGACGAAGGAAATGATAATAAAAACAAATAGAATAGAGGCGTAATCATGAAAAAGATAAATGGTATAAAGGAAATAATACCAGGATTATTAGTATCTGTTGTGCTTGGATTTTTAAGCATATTTTTAGCGAACTTCTTACCTAAGTTAGGTGCTGGTACGATTGCAATATTTTTAGGAATGTTTATCGGCAACTTATTTTTAAATCAAAAGGTATTTCATAAAGGATATAAATTTGCAGAATCAGACCTTTTATCTTATTCCATCGTATTGTTAGGAGCAACCTTGAGCGTTTCTACATTAATGGAATTAGGTGTGGGTGGAATCGTATTTATTGTACTTCAGATGTCAATTACAATCGTATGGGCAATCTATGTAGGTAAGAAGTTAAAGTTCAGCCAGAATTTCTCTCTTATGATGGCAGGTGGAAATGCAGTTTGTGGTTCTTCTGCAATTGGTGCAATTGCTCCTGTCATCGATGCAAAAGATGAGGAAAAGGGAATTGCAATTACTATTGTTAATGTAACAGGTATTTTCTTAATGTTTTTATTACCTATAATTGCAGGCAAGTTATACAACCACGATGCAATGCCAACATCAGCTTTAATCGGTGGTACCCTTCAGTCAGTGGGACAGGTTGTTGCCAGTGGTGATATGGTAAATGAGACCGTAAAAGAGTTATCTACTATTTTTAAAATTGTTCGTGTCATCTTATTGGTTGTTGTAGTAATCGGATTTGGCCATATTAAGAAAAAATCCAATATGGAAATTATCGACGAAGAGATTACAGATGTAAAAAAAGGAAAAGTAACTGTTCCATGGTACGTAATTGGTTTCTTTATTACGTGTGCATTATTCTCTTTTGGAATTATTAATGAGGATATGTCTGTAATGTGTAAGGCTGTAAGTAATAAGTTAGAGGTAATCGCCCTTGCAGCAATTGGCTTGAAAGTAAATGTAAAAGAATTAATAAGACAAGGAAAGACGGTCTCTATTTACGCAGTTGCAGTTGGTACAATGCAGATCATTAGTGCAGTAGCCCTTATTTATTTGTTGGTAAAATAGTGAGAAGAAACAAGTGTAGCAGAAATGCAGACTTGTTTCTTTTTTAATACATAGGAGTCGTCTCTTCGAGAAGCCTCCTATGCGTTAAAAATGGCTTTCTAAAAAATAGAAAGCCAAGATGCACATTCACCTGACAGGAGAATGTCGCTAGCGCGACCAGGTTCGACGCCGGCAAAGTGTGTGGAACACACACTTTGTTCTTAAACAGGGGAAAATGAGAATTTCCTGGAATTAACATTTAATAGAATTTATATACATAAAAGAAAATTGATATTTATCATAATTTCTTTCCTTTCTATAATAAAGATAAGGTGTTTTATGTTATTTTGTATGACTCGAAGGAGGCGAAAAAAAGTTATATGGAATAATATAAATCCCATTCTTAGGTGTTTATTTTAATGTGGGAAAGGAAGAAGGTATTATGAGGAGAAGGATTAAGAAAGTGATTTCTTACATACTTGCATTGGCAATGATTTTAACAAGCTTATCATTTCCTGTTAATGAAAAGGTTGCTTATGCAGAGACAAAAGAAGCAGAGACAGTATCAGATGTAATAAACCTGACCGATCAGCTTCAAGTAAAAGCAGACGGCTCGTCAGATGGACAAGCCATGAAACTTTATTTAAACGGGGTATACGAGGCAAAAGTTACATTAAAAGAAGGAACGCATACATTACAAGTGTTATTGAACGGTACTGCTTATGGGGAAGAAAAGACAGTTCAATTAGCCAGTGATCAAGATGTGTATGTGAGAGTGAAAGATGGAACAGTAATTAATTCTGTAACGGATCAATCTAGTTTCCATACGGCTTCTGTTGCAGGTACATTTGATCAGTTTGCATTTAAAGATGAAAAAGAAGCAGCATATGCAATTAAAGGCTGGGATCCAAAGGATGAAAATGGATTACTAGACTATATTGGTGGCGGTCTTTATAAGAGAACGTTTCAATTTACTGCACTTGAAAAAGATACAGAACTAGAGTATAAGGTTGCCTTTGATCAAGGCTGGGATTATAACATTGGTGATGAAGGCAATAATGTTAAAGTTACACTTAAAAAGGGAACAGAACAGTTTTCGGTATTAGCCGATGAAGTGAATGGTGTAATTTATGACTCAATAAGAGGCAGCGAATATACAGTATCACAAACTTCAGGTACCGTTTCCTATCCAGCGTTGAGTATGAGTGTATCTTTAATTGGAACGATTAGATATGATGATGCTAAGAATTGGGATAATAAACAGAAAGGCTTTGAGTTTACCCAAGTTAGTGATACTTTATTTTTATACCAGGCTATAGTAAAGGCCGGTTCATATGATTATAAGACCGTGTTTAATTATGATAAGTGGTATGAAAAGACGGGAGACAATAAAAAACTTTCTGTCACAGAGGATGATACAAATGTCATATTCTTATATGATGCAAGCGATGAATCTTTGCTTGATAGTGTAAATAATGCAAATGACATTGCAGTAAAACTTGGAATGAAAGAGGAACCGGCTCAAAGCAGCATAACAACAAATCCAAATGGAACAACTACATTTATTACCACAGCAGCAAAAAATGAGACTGACCAAGTGCAGCTTGTTTATGCTAAGAAGACGGCATTAAATGAGACAAAGACAATTGATTTTAAGAAGGGGACCGATAGCAAAGGAAACTTTAATGGAACCTTCCAGGCAAAGGAAGTCTTTTTTGGTGATGAGGCAGTAGATCTTTATTATTACTATAAGATTAATGGTAAGATGCAATTAGACAATGTGTCTGAACAAGTAAAGGCCGAAGATGGAACGGTATATAATCATTATCAAAGGGATGAGTTTAAAGGAAGGGATGTATATGTTCCAGGTACATTCCCAGGTGAAAGTTGGAATCCTGCAACAAATAAAATGGAATACAAGGGGAATGGATTGTATGAGTATACATTTAAGAATGTAGGTGCAGCCAACTACGAATATAAAATCGCAATGGGATCATGGAGTGAGAACTATGGCGGTGATGGTGTTTCTGATGGAAGCAATATGGCAGTAACAGTAACTAAGACACAGGATGTAACAGTATACTATATGGATCTTGTGACCCATTATTCAAAAACCTCAATTGATTACACCATTGCAGATATTGTGCTAGAGGGAACCGGAATTCCAGAGAACTGTAAGTTTGAAGACCCAGGTCTTGCAGGTATTTATAGTTGTACCGCAACGTTAAAGGCTGGTAAGTATTCTGATGTTAAGGCAGTTTTTGAAGGTAAAGAGTATAAGATGGGCGAGTTCACGTTAAGTGAAGAGAAGGCTGTAACATTCTATTTCGATCCATCTACAGATATTTATTATAATGATTCTACTAAGGTTGATATTAATGCAAGTAATGTACATTATGACTCTAAGAGCACTGTATATAAGAGTGTATTTGGTGCAGTAGAAGAGGGAGAAAGCGTAACGTATTCAATTGATACAGACCTGGATGCAACCAAGGTCCTCTTATATATCAAGGGAAAAGAAGATGTAATAAAAGAGCTATCAAAGAAGGAAGCTGATGGAAAAGCAACTTGGTCAGCAGATGTAGCATTAAGTACCTATGGACAATATAAATACTTCTTTGCTATTTATTATGGATCTTATGTTAAGGTTTACTGCGATGATGATGGTAATTATGGAACTGGTATTTTAACAGATCTTACATCTACGAAGCCTTATGATCTGACTGTCTATAAGAAAGGGTATAAGACTCCTGACTGGATGAAGAACGCTGTAATCTATCAGATTTTCCCTGATCGTTTCTACAACGGGGATACATCTAATGATGATGCTCAGACTACCTCACGTGGAGCAACGGATTATGAGTTTATTACGGATTGGAGTACCCTTCCAGAAAATCCTGATCAAGAAAAAGCAAATGCAGATAGTTATCCATCTACAGCTTACAAGGGAGATGGAAACTGGAGTAACGAAATCTACGGTGGTGACTTACAAGGAATTATTAAACGTATTGATTACTTAAAAGCATTGGGCGTAAATGTAATTTACTTAAATCCGGTATTTTCATCTATTTCCACACATCGATATGATACTAGTGATTATAGCAAGATCGATCCAATCTTAGGTGATTTAGGCGATTTTACAGAATTGGTGAAAGTTGCAAAAGAAAATGATATGCATATCGTATTAGATGGTGTATTTAATCATGTTTCAGATGACTCTGTTTACTTTGACCGTTACTATAAGTTTGTTGGTAAAGATGGCAAGGTAGGTGCATATCCATATTGGGCATATGTATATGATTATATGAATGATAATAAAGATGCAACCCAAGAGCAGGCTGTTAAGGCAGCGAAAGAACACTTTACTGAGTTAGGAGTTAATGATTTCTCTTATACGGAATGGTTTACAGTCAATAATACAGCATTGATAGACAAGGATACTAAGGAGGCTGTAAAGGATACAATTGGTGAACGTACAGGTAAAGAAGTATATGGATATGAAGGCTGGTGGGGATATGACTCTATGCCAGTCATTACATCTACCAATGGTTCTGAGTATCAAACAGGAAACTGGGGCACAGAAGTAATAGAGGGAGAGAAGTCAATTGGCCAGTACTGGTTAAATCAAGGATCCAATGGTTGGAGGCTTGATGTTGCAAATGAAGTTTCTGATGAAACATGGCAGCATTTTAGAGAATCTGTAAAGTCATTAAATGAGGATAACGTTGTAATCGGTGAAATCTGGGATGATGCAACAGAGTACTTATTAGGTGACATGTATGATTCAGTTATGAACTATATCTTTAGAAATGCAGTTTGTGCATTTGCAAAAGGCGGAGCTGCATCTGATAGCTTAATGGCATTAGAAAACATCAGAGAGCGTTATCCAAAAGAGGCATTCTATGCAATGATGAATTTAGTTGGTTCCCATGATACAACACGTTTATTATCTTATCTGGATGGAATATCAGATGATCGTACTTCGGATAATTCGGATAGTACCTATCCAACCGTAGGAAGTGCATATCCAACTTATGAAACAACGTCAAATACAGCTAAGATGAGACAGTATATAGTTGCATTTATACAGATGACATATGCAGGAGCACCAACCATTTATTACGGAGATGAAATCGGTATGGTAGGCGCAGATGATCCTGATGACAGACGTGCCATGACATGGGGAGAAGGAAATAAAGAACTGGTAGAGTGGTATGCGAAACTTGCAAAAATTCGTAGTGAATATACGGCATTGCGTACCGGAGAGGTTGCTCCTTTCGATGTAAAGGATAGTGACAATAAGGTGATTGAGTCATTAATGGGATATGTAAGAAGTGATGACAAAAATCAAATGATCGTTATTTCCAATAACTCAGAAAATGAAAAAGAAGTAACGATAGAGGTAAAAGACCTTATTAAGATGACAGCAGGAACCTTATTTGACCAGGTTTCAGGAGCAGAGTATACAGTAAAAGATGGTAAGGCAACAATTACGATACCAGCGTATAGGGGAGTAATCTTAACTGAGAATAAGAAGAGTATAAGCATAGATGCTGAGGCTTTAAAACCAGCATATGACCCTTCTTATAAGGTTGGATCCTCATTAACAGAAGTTACTGTAAATAAGACAAGCGCTACGATTAATAAAGGAAATACATTATCTTTGAGTATTACATATGCCCCATCAAATGCAGCAGACATCAAAGAAATCCTTTGGACAAGCAGCAATGAGGCTGTCGCAACAGTTAAGGATGGTGTAGTTACTGGTGTGGGAGCTGGAAAGGCTACGATTACCGTAACCTTGAATGAGGTTGTAAGTGCTACCTATGAGATAACCGTTAAAGGAGAAGTTCAACCAGCGACACCAAGTCCTAGTCCTGCAGTACCAACAGC
>JAUNJY010000054.1:0-15996 GCA_030535455.1 bacterium | reverse complement strand
CAGCCAACGGTAAAACCACAGCCAACGGTTAAGGTGCCATCTCAAGTTAAGAATGTTAAGGTGGTAAAACAGTCTTCTAGTAAAGTGAAGGTATCCTGGAAGAAGTTATCCGGAGTAACAGGATATGAGGTCTATATGAAGACAAATAATGGACAGTATAAGAAGGTGTATACAAATAAGGGAGCTTCAAAAGTGACTTATACAAGAAGCGGCTTAAAGAAAGGGTATCGTTATTCTTTTAAAGTTCGCGCTTATAATAAGCTGAACGGCAAGACAGCGTATGGAAAGATGTCTTCGGTAGCTTCAATACGAATGCCGGTTACTGCTCCATCCAGTGCTAAGGCTAAGAAGGATTCTAAGACTAGCGTGAAGGTTAGCTGGAGCAAAGTAAGCGATGTAACAGGATACGAGGTTTATATGAAGACAGGAAGTAAATCCTACTCTAAGGTTGCAACAATTAAGAAATCCAACACTTGCTCTTACAAGAAGACCAAATTAAAGAAAGGTACTAAATATACGTTTAGAGTGAGAGCGTATAAAGTGGTGGATGGAAAGAAATATTACAGCGGATATAAAACAACAAAACAAATTAGGCTGTAGCAGTTAGAACTTAAGAAAAGTCCTCCAGGTGGTGCATTGAAACGCAGTCTGGAGGACTTTTTTTACTTTATAGAAAAGTCCTCTCCGAGTCCTTCCCTATAGAGTAAAAAAGGCTTTCGAAAAAACAGAAAGCCAAGATGCACACTCACCGGAAAGGAGTGTATCGCCAACGCGACCCGGTTCGGCGCAGGCAAGATGTGCACTTAGCGGAAGAGGAATAATAAAACTTTCTATATTGATATGCAATAATTAGAACATTTTCGGCATATTTTTTACCACTATATGGTTGATATTAAAAACGAAGTGTGTTAATATCTTTCTAGGAAAAACAAGTGTATTTGCAGCACATACACAAAGGTGGTGGATTTATGGAAGATGAGAAGTATTTTATTATAAAGAAGAATGCATTGCCGGAAGTTTTGCTTAAAGTCGTGTCTGCAAAGAAGTTATTAGAGACTGACGAAGCCCTTACTGTGCAAGAGGCTACGGAAGCAGTTGGTATCAGCCGAAGTTCATTTTACAAGTATAAAGATGATATATTCCCATTTCATGAGAATACAAAAGGTAAAAATATTACGTTTATGATACAGATGCAGGATCAACCAGGATTATTAAGTTGCGTATTGAATCATATTGCGGATTTTGGTGCCAATATATTAACAATAAATCAGGCTATACCGGTAAATGGCATAGCGCTTATTACGTTAAGCGTTGAAATTCTTCCGACGGCTAGCGATTTCTCTATATTAGTTGAAGGAATAGAACGTTTGACAGGGATTCATTCATTAAAATTCTTAGCTAGGGAGTGACATTATGATTAATATCAGTGTATTAGGATACGGAACTGTTGGTTCGGGTGTTGTTGAAGTTTTGGAGACAAACAGTGAAAGTATTGCAAAAAAGGCACATCAGCCAATTAATGTGAAATACGTATTAGATCTAAGAGATTTTCCAGGAGATAAGATTCAAGATAAGATTGTACATGACATTAATATAATCTTAGAGGATCCAGAAGTTCAGGTCGTTGTAGAGACAATGGGTGGCGTACATCCAGCATATGAATTTGTAAAGAGTGCTTTAGAAAAAGGAAAAAGCGTGTGTACTTCTAATAAAGAGCTTGTCGCAAAACATGGTGCGGAATTGCTTGCACTTGCAAAGGAAAAGAATATTAACTTCTTATTCGAAGCAAGCGTTGGTGGTGGAATACCAATTATTCGTCCATTAAATCAATCCTTAACAGCAGATGAGATCGAAGAGATCACAGGGATTTTAAACGGTACTACCAATTATATCTTAACAAAGATGGCAACAGAAGGTGCTGATTTTGCAGATGTATTAAAAGAGGCACAGGAAAAAGGATATGCAGAACGTAATCCAGAAGCAGACGTGGAAGGATATGATGCCTGCCGTAAGATTGCAATCTTAACTTCTTTGGCATTTGGTGAGCAAGTAGATTATGAAGACATTTATACAGAAGGTATTACTAAGATCACAAAAGATGATATGGACTATGCAAAGGCATTAGGTGCCAGCATTAAGATTGTGGGTTCTAGCAAGAGAGATAGGGATAAGGTATATGCCTTTGTCGCTCCTATGCTGATTAACCCAGAAAATCCTTTATACAGTGTAAATGATGTATTTAATGGAATTTATGTAAGAGGTAATGTATTAGGGGATACCATGTTTTATGGAAAAGGTGCAGGAAAGCTTCCAACAGCCAGTGCCGTAGTTGCTGATGTAGTAGATGCTGCAAAACATATCGGAACAAATATTATGACCAATTGGAGTACTCATAAGTTAGAGTTAGCAAGCTTTGAAGGATTAGCTCATCGTTTCTTAGTACGCGTTAAGGCAGAAGAGAAAGAAGAAGCGATTTCTTTATTTGGTGAAGTAGAAGAAATAAATGCAAATAAAAAAGAAGAATACGGTTTTATTACGGAATTAATGACAGAAAAAGAATTTGCAGACAAGGCACTTAAGTTAAAGGGTATGTTAAGCAGAATTCGAGTTGCATTTTAATAGTGTGATATTCTAAAATAAAAGCGGAAATAACTGTAGGACTACTTGCGGTTATTGCCACTTTTTTATATCATAGGAGAGTTGACAGCAACTTCCTATGATATAAAGTCAGAGGGGATATGCGCGCTTAGGGGAGTAATAAGACATTATATACAACTAGAAATCCCCCTTTGATGCAGACAAAGCATATGTTTAAGGATGATTGCTTAAGATACAAGAGAGTATGAAACATGGGCTTTGTTAAAAAGTTTTTGGGAAGAAGGTATAAGATGAAGTATATAATTGTTTTAGGGGATGGAATGGCAGATGAACCATTAGAATGCTTAGGAGGAAAAACACCACTGAGCTATGCAAAAACGCCAACCATGGATCAGTTAGCAAAAGAATCTGGGATAGGATTAGTACATACCATTCCGGAAGGAATGAAACCAGGAAGTGATACTGCAAACTTAGCAGTGCTAGGATATTATCCTAAGAAATATTATACAGGACGTTCTCCCCTTGAGGCATTAAGCATCGGAGTGGACATGAAGGCAACAGACATTGCAATGCGTTGTAACATTGTTACCTTATCTGAAGAGGAAGAGTACGAAAATAAGACAATTATTGATCATAGTTCCAGTGAAATTTCAACAGAAGATGCAGCAGTTTTACTTGATGCAGTAAAAAAAGAGCTTGAAAATGAGGTTTATAGATACTATGTTGGAACAAGTTACCGGCATTTGACAATCTGGGATAATGGAGAAGTAGTTGATTTAACGCCGCCACATGATATACTAGGTAAGGTAATTAAAGATTATTTACCAAAAGAAGAAGCTTTAAAAGAGATGATGAGGAAGAGTTTTGATATTCTTAATAATCATCCATTAAATATAGAACGTGCAAGACAAGGTCTTAATAAGGCGAACTCGATTTGGTTCTGGGGAGCAGGAACAAGACCGGCATTAGATTCTTTTGAACAGAAAACTGGAAAAAAAGGTGCCATGATTTCAGCAGTAGATTTACTAAAAGGAATTGCAGTGGGTGCTAAGATGAAAGTAGTCGAAGTAGAAGGAGCAAATGGTACCCTTCACACAAATTATGAAGGTAAGGCAAAGGCAGCAGTCAATGTCTTATTAAATGAAGGATACGATTTTGCATATGTTCATGTAGAGGCACCAGATGAGATGGGGCATCAAGGAAGTGTGGAGCGAAAGGTACAGTCCATTGAATATTTAGATCAGCGAGTAATCAAGATTATTAAAGAAGAGATGGAACAGGCGGGAGCAGAATTCCGTATGCTGGTATTACCTGACCATCCAACTCCTATATCATGTAGAACGCATACAGGGAATCCGGTTCCTTACATGTTATATGATAGTACAGATAAAAAACAATATGACCATTGCTATAATGAAGAAGAGGCCAAAGAGTCTGGAAATGAAATTATGGAAGGTTATACTTTGATCGACTATTTACTACAAACAAGATAGTAAAAACTAAGAGTATGTATACGGTTTGAGAAACGAAAGAGAAGCGTTGCATCTGATATACAAAAAACTCTTTGCAAAATATAGATATAGTAGGAGGCAGCTATGTTAATAGTAAAAAAATTCGGTGGTACTTCAGTAGCCGATAAAGAAAGAATTTTTAATGTTGCCAAAAGATGTATTGAAGATTACAAAAAAGGCAATGACGTTGTTGTTGTTTTATCAGCAATGGGTAAGATGACGGATGTATTAATTAAACAAGCAAAAGAGATTAATCCAAATCCTCCAAAACGTGAGTTAGACATGTTGCTAACTACTGGAGAGCAAACATCTGTTGCGTTAATGTCAATGGCTCTTAATTCTTTAGGAGTTCCAGCTATCTCACTTAACGCATTCCAAGTAACAATGAAGACTACTAGTGATTATGGAAATGCTAGATTAGAAAATATTGATTCTGAACGTATCAAACATGAATTAGAAAATCATAAGATTGTAATCGTTACAGGATTTCAAGGTATAAATAAATATGGTGATTACACTACACTTGGCAGAGGTGGTTCCGATACGACTGCAGTTGCATTAGCAGCAGCTTTAAATGCAGATGCATGTGAAATCTACACTGATGTTGATGGTGTATATACAGCCGATCCAAGAATTGTTAAAAATGCTAGAAAATTAGATGAAATTACGTATGACGAAATGTTAGAATTAGCCACTTTAGGAGCTGGAGTCTTACACAATCGTTCCGTTGAAATGGCAAAGAAATATGGAGTTCAATTAGTTGTGCGTTCCAGTTTAAATACCACAGAAGGAACAATTGTTAAGGAGGAAGTAGAAATGGAAAAAATGCTTGTAAGTGGTGTGGCATGTGATAGAAATACAGCTAGAATCGCAGTTATAGGTTTAGAAGATCAGCCAGGGGTAGCTTTTAAATTATTCAATCATTTAGCGAGACATAACATTAACGTTGATATTATTCTTCAATCAGTTGGCAGAGACGGCACAAAAGATATTAGCTTTACAGTTCCAGAGGATCTTGTAGAGGAAGCAGTAGCAATTTTAGAAAGACATAGAACGGGAAGCTTGAAATGTCAGCAGATCAATGTTGAGAAAAATGTAGCAAAAGTATCCATCGTAGGCGCAGGTATGATGTCTAACGCAGGTGTTGCTGCAAAAATGTTTGAAGCTCTTTATGATGTTGGAGTAAATATTAAGATGATTTCTACATCTGAGATTAGAGTAACGGTCTTAATCAATGACAAAGACGTTGATAAGGCAATGAACTCTGTACATGATAAATTCATCCATAGCTAGGATGCAGACAAAAAAGGCTGTACACTAGGGAGTTTCCCAGTGTACAGCCTTTTTATTTACGCAACAGTCGCAAAGCGTGTTTCTTTTAGTTTAGTCAAGGATATAAGTGAAGCTAAGGCGATCAAATACAAAATTATTAGTATGGTTTTTGTAGTTGTCCATATAGTCCACAATATCCAAATAAGGAAGATTGAATACGCTGACTTGGTAATAGCAGTTCACAACATATTTATTGACAGTATTACTGTTTTTATCAGATTTTTCTGGACGGTAGGAGAAAGCAAGATATCCTCTAAGGTTGTCACCCTCATTAAAGAGTTTATGCTCTGTATATGGATAAGAGGATTTATTAAGTCCAAGGTTAATGTTAGGTGTCTCCAGATTAGCATTATCCTCGCTGATTGTGACATATCCCTTGGAGGTAATGTTTTCAGCATTAAGACTGTTTATTGACTTGCACTCGATAATCTGATAAAGTCGGTTACTTGGAGGCGTAAGCCAGTTATAATAGACAATCACACGATGATAGTCTGTGCAGTCAATATCATAAAGCGTTATCTCCAAAGAACCTTTATTTGCATGCTGTACTGATTTCTTAGTAGTTAAAGAAGTAGCCTTAACCAGATATTCAATCTCGCTAGAAGGAAGATCAGCTGCAATCTCTTTTGAAATCCCATAATCAAGCAAATGGCTTTCTGTATCCGCTAAAGACGATTGTTCTACATTAAATTTATTGCTGGATGAAAAGGGCAGGAAGATGGCTTTGTTAGAAAAGAATACGGTAAGACAAAGTAGTGCGCCATAAATTCCTAGGTAGGAGATGATTTTACGTGTCTCAGCAAAACTATAATGGCTTAACGTGACATCAATATCTACTTTTGATAATGTGTTTCCAATTTGATAAAATGTAAGCATAAGAAACACGATATTTAAAATTAAGATAAATAACGACAGCATTGCTCCCAAAATGCCAAGATGAATAGTTAAGTACGTGCTAATTACAGAACAGAGATACAAGATGGTATATTGTGCAAGGCGGTTGTTGTAAGGCGTAATTCCGGCGCAATGATAAACATCCTTAAATGCTCTGTTTAAATTAAAAAATAATAACAGAATTAAAACGACAGAAGTAGCTATTTGCATATAAGTTAAGATTATGTTGTTATGATATTCCGTCCAATCCAGAAGGAAGTTCAGAAGCATCACAATGGAACGTGCAGTAGCAACTTGATAAGTTCGTTTAAAATGTATACTATGGTCCTTGATTAAATGACATCCGTAGAGCATGATGAATGAGCCAAGAATGGGAAGTACATATTCAAAGCATAAGAAGTTAATGGTAAATAAAGAAAGAACAAAGCCATTTCCCAGTATGGAAAGGAGTTCTTTGAAAATAGGATTATCTTTATTGTCGGAATATTTATTTTGAACGAGCATAATGCACCTCTTAATAGATTGTTATTTGTTACTGTTCATTATAAAGTATTTGGCCAGGAATTCAATAAGTATGGGCAATTTACAAGGCGTCTGACCTTGAAAGCATACCTTAGCTATAGTAAAATAGTAAGATAAGTAATTACAGGAAGGTAATGGATTATGAATATAGTAAAACAGCTAACAGAAGAATTAGGGATTGAAAAGTGGCAGGTAGAGGCTACAGTTAAGTTAATTGATGAGGGAAATACCATACCATTTATCGCAAGATACCGTAAAGAACAACATGGTTCGCTAAATGATGAAGTATTACGTAAGCTTTATGAACGTCTGCAGTATTTAAGAAACCTTGAAGATAAGAAAGCGCAAGTAATTGCAAGTATTGAAGAGCAAGGAAAGCTTACTGCAGAATTAAGAAAGCAGATTGAACAAGCGACGACACAAGTAGTTGTTGAAGATTTATATCGTCCATATCGTCCAAAGCGAAGAACAAGAGCAACCATTGCAAAAGAAAAGGGACTCGAAGGCTTAGCAAATATCATTTTATTACAAATGACAGAACATTCCCTTTTGCAAGAGGCAGCGGCCTATGTATCGGAAGAAAAAGGGGTTGCAAGTCCAGAGGAAGCAATTGCAGGAGCTAAGGACATTATTGCTGAGAGTATTTCAGATGAAGCAGATTATCGAATCCATATTCGTAAACAGACATTTAATGAAGGCACTATCGTAAGTACTACAAAAGATAAGAAGCTTCAGAGTGTTTATGAAATGTATTATGAATTTGAAGAAAAGATTTCAAAAATCGCAGGCCATAGAGTTCTTGCGTTAAACCGTGGCGAGAAAGAGAAGATTTTAACTGTAAAGGTGACTGCGCCGGATGAGGCAATCATTCGCTATCTTGAGAAACAGGTGATCACAAGAGATAATGAGAACACAACACAGGTATTAAAGGAAGCGGTTGAAGACAGTTATAAACGTTTGATTGCACCAGCCATCGAACGTGAGTTAAGAAATGACTTAACAGAAAAAGCGGAAGATAGTGCAATTAATGTATTTGGAAAGAATTTAGAACAATTACTAATGCAGCCTCCAATTGCAGGACAAGTTGTATTAGGCTGGGATCCGGCATTCCGTACAGGCTGTAAGCTTGCGGTGGTAGATGCAACAGGAAAAGTGTTAGATACGACTGTCGTATATCCAACAATGCCTCAAAACAAAGTAGAAGAGACAAAGAAAACAGTAAAAGCATTAATTGATAAATATAATATTTCTTTAATTTCAGTTGGAAACGGTACGGCTTCTAGAGAATCAGAAGCTATTATCGTGGAGATGTTAAAAGAAATAAGAAAGCCTGTGCAATATGCAATTGTAAATGAGGCGGGAGCAAGTGTATATTCAGCAAGTAAGCTTGCAACAGAAGAGTTTCCTAACTTTGATGTTGGACAGCGTAGTGCTGCATCCATTGCCAGACGTATTCAGGATCCATTGGCAGAATTGGTTAAGATTGATCCAAAGTCCATCGGAGTTGGCCAATATCAGCACGATATGAACCAGAAGAAATTAAGTGAGGCATTATCAGGGGTAGTTGAAGCCTGTGTAAATAAAGTTGGTGTAGATCTGAATACAGCAAGTGCATCTCTGCTTGAATACATTTCTGGTATCAGCAAGGTAATCGCAAAGAACATTGTAACCTATCGAGAAGAAAACGGAAGCTTTACAAAACGTTCAGAACTTCTTAAAGTAAGCAAGCTTGGACCGAAAGCATATGAACAATGTGCAGGATTTTTACGTATCAGCGGTGGAAAAAATCCATTAGATGCAACTAGTGTGCATCCGGAGTCTTATGATGCTGCGAAGAAAGTATTAGACTCTTTAGGTCTTAGCTTAGAAGATGTAACAGTAACTGGACTTGCAGGGATCAGTAGAAAGATCAAAGATTACAAGAAGCTGGCAGCAGACATTGGAGTAGGTGAAATCACTTTAGTGGATATTGTAAAAGAGTTAGAAAAACCGGGAAGAGATCCTCGTGACGAAATGCCGAAGCCAATCTTAAGAACAGATGTATTGGATATGAAGGATTTAAAAGAGGGCATGATCTTAAAGGGGACGGTACGAAATGTAATTGACTTTGGTGCATTTGTAGATATCGGTGTTCATCAAGATGGATTAGTGCATATTTCTCAGTTAACAGATAAAAAATTTGTAAAACATCCATTAGATGTAGTGAGTGTTGGAGATATTGTTGAAGTAAAAGTTATGAGCGTAGATTTAGCAAAGAAACGTATTCAGTTAACAATGAAACTTTAATTAAAGGAGCTTCTTTTGCAGAAAGCCGTAAATAATTGGCTATACTGTTACAAAAGAAGCTCTTTTGTAATTTGACAAATACTTCGCAATACTTGCAAAGAGTGTTTCTTCTTGTTATTTTAGTGTAATCTGATATAATTGCTTTAGAACAAGCGGACTGGAGGATGGAACATGAAGGAAATGAAGATCACAATTAATATGAAAGTTAAGAATATGTATGAATTCTTAATGCGACACGCTTATTACAGCTTTATCGGTGTAGCAAGCTTAGCATTTAGCATATTAGCATTTATATATTTATGTGTTAACTTTTCAAGCCTGTCAACTGGAAAAATGATTGCATTTATCATTGCATCATTATTATTTACAGTGATTAACCCAATATGGTTATTTGTAACTGCAGGAAAACAAGTAAAATTAAGCCCGACATTTAAAGATGAATTAATATATGAGATCAACAAAGAGGGCATCAAAGTATTACAGAACGATCAAGAGCTTCCAATCGAATGGGAAGATGTTCAAAAGGTAATTGAAACAAGAAATAATATTACAATTTATATATCTAGAGCTAGAGCATTTGTTATTCCAAAAGACGATGTTAGAGAACAGAAAG
Organism: bacterium; assembly: GCA_030535455.1. GTDB lineage: Bacteria > Bacillota > Clostridia > Lachnospirales > Lachnospiraceae > KM106-2. Next base: position 6,240 of record JAUNJY010000054.1, on the reverse strand, counting down.
ACGAACTTAAGGAAATGATCAAAGAGTTCGTTGACCCTAGTATCTGTCGCTTTAAACAAGCATAACAGATGAGTGTAGGAGAAGTTAATATGGTATTGGAAAGTTTAAAAGCAGAAGATACATTCCGATATGGCAAAGAATTAGGCGAGCGCTGTAAAAATGGCGATATTTATTGCTTATTAGGCGATTTAGGAGTTGGCAAGACAGTATTTACACAAGGATTTGCGGAAGGGTTGGGAATAAAAGAACCAATTAGCAGTCCTACGTTTACAATCGTACAAGTTTATGAAGAAGGAAGAATGCCATTTTATCATTTTGATGTATATCGTATTGCAGATATTGATGAAATGGATGAAATCGGATATGAAGATTATTTCTTTGGAAATGGTGTATGTATTGTAGAATGGGCCAATCTAATTCGTGAACTGTTGCCAAAAGAAATAAAGATTATAAAAATAGAGAAAGATCTTACAAAAGGTTTTGATTATCGTAGGATCACAATTGAGGAGGCAGACAATGAGACTCTTAGCATTGGATAGTTCGGGATTAGTAGCATCCGTTGCATTGGTAGTAGACGATACATTGGTTGCAGAATATACGACAAACTTTAAAAAGACACATTCTCAGACATTATTACCAATGTTAGATGAGATTGTGAAGATGACAGATACCAAATTGGAAGAGATAGATGCAATTGCAGTTTCATCAGGTCCTGGTTCCTTTACAGGATTAAGAATTGGTTCTGCAACAGCAAAGGGTCTTGGACTAGCACTTAATAAGCCAATTATTGGTGTGCCAACGGTAGATGCACTTGCGTATAACCTATATGCAACAGATGCAGTCATATGTCCAATTATGGATGCACGAAGATCACAAGTGTATACAGGACTTTATGAATTTGTGGACAACCAGTTTGTTGTAATGGAACAACAAAAAGTAGCTACGATTGCTGAGTTGTTAGAAGAACTTCAGCCTATGAAACGTAAGGTAATTTTCCTAGGTGATGGCGTTGAAGTTCATAAGGAACAGATTAAAGAGACTCTTGGAAGTTTATGCAGCTTTGCTCCAGCCCATGTGGCAAAACAGAGAGCAGGAGCAGTAGCTATGCTTGCAAGTGAATACTATAAACAAGGTAAAATGGAATCGGCAAGCGATCATGCACCTGAATATTTACGTTTATCCCAAGCGGAGCGTGAATTAGCAGAAAGACAAAAGTTAGAACAGGTGAAATAGTGGTATGAATAAAGACTATTGTGTTCGATTGATGAAAACAGAAGATGTAAATCAAGTTGTAGCTATCGAAGTTGATACATTTAGTATGCCTTGGACAAAAGAAGATTTTACTAAAGCACTGAATGACCCACAAAATATCTACATGGTTGTGGAAAAACAAGATGAAATTCTAGGCTATTGTGGATTGTGGTCCGTATTGGATGAGGGTCAGATTACAAATGTCGCAATTAAGAAAAAGACCCAAGGATGTGGGTTAGGATACATGATGATGAAAGAACTCATCCAGCAGGGTGAGGACAAAGGGTTAACAGCTTTTACACTAGAAGTAAGAGAAGGGAATATTCCTGCAAGGACCCTATATGAGAAAATAGGTTTTGAGAGCGCGGGGGTACGCCCTAATTTTTATGATAAGCCAAAAGAAAATGCGGTTATAATGTGGAAATATCGAAAAAAGTAGAATACTAGTAATTACCACTACCAAATTTAAGTAAAAAAAGGTATAATGGCATTAAGGCTGTCAAATTTATGGAGGGATAGATTTTGAAAAAAGGGAGACAATTATTTTGCAATGTATGCGGGAAAGAGCTCAAGCTAGAACGCGGAATCGTTAAAGAAGGCGTATTTGAGGCGACACAGGAATGGGGATATTTTTCTAATAAAGATCTCGAAGTCCATCGTTTTGATATATGTGAAGTTTGCTACGATAAAATGATTGAATCTTTTGTAATCCCGGTTACCATTAAGAAAAACCATGAAGTATTATAGTTGCTAGAGTCGATATGCAGTGTGAGTATATCGGCTCTTTTTCTATATTTAAAATCAAAGCATTTGCAAATAAAGGGCAATGCAAGTACATAGTAGGGCCGCTTGCCAGCATGTCGAATTGTTGAAAAAGTGTATAGAATATGATATGATGGGAAAAAGTAGAGAAAACGAGAAAATTATAAGTGAGGAAAAATTGTGTTAGACGTTTGTTTACTCGGTACAGGTGGTATGATGCCATTGCCAGGTCGCTGGTTAACAGCATTAATGACAAGGTTCAATGGAAGTAGTATTTTAATAGATTGCGGAGAAGGCACTCAGGTTGCGATTAAGCAAAAAGGGTGGAGTTTCCATTCCATAGATGTTATATGTTTTACCCATTATCACGGAGATCATATTAGTGGTCTGCCAGGGTTATTATTATCCATGGGAAATGCGGATCGTAAAGAGCCGGTAACCCTAATTGGACCAAGAGGATTAGAAAAAGTAGTAACGGCATTAAGGGTAATTGCTCCTGAATTGCCATTTGAATTAAAGTTTATTGAATTATCAGCAAAAGAAGAAAGTTTTGATATAAATGGATATCATATTGAGGCGTATCGTGTAAATCATAATGTGGTTTGCTACGGATACAATATAATGATACCACGAGCTGGACGCTTCTTTATTGAGAAAGCATTAGAAAATAATGTTCCAAAAGAAGCATGGAATCGTTTGCAAAAAGGCGATGTAGTAGAGGTTGATAATATCTCTTATACTCCTGATATGGTATTAGGCCCTCAAAGAAAAGGTATTAAGCTTACGTATTGTACAGATACAAGACCGGTTCCAATCATAAGTGAAAAAGCCAAAGGTGCTGATTTATTTATATGTGAAGGAATGTATGGAGAGAAAGAAAAGGCTAATAAAGCGGTAGAATATAAGCATATGACGTTTTATGAAGCGGCAGCTCTTGCAAAAGAAGCAGATGTAAATGAAATGTGGTTAACGCATTACAGCCCATCTCTTGTTAGGGCAGAAGAGTTTATGTCTGATGTAAAAGAAATCTTTCCAAGAAGTTACCCAGGTAAAGACGGTAAGACAACTGTATTAGAATTCGACAAAAACGAATAAAAGATACGTGGGGGGAAACTGATGAAAAAGAAGATAAGAGCAATTCTTATTATGAGCATATTTGCAGGTGTTGTAATAGGCATGTATTATATGATGAGTAACAGTTCCAAAGATAGAGATTCTATCGATATACCACAAACAAAAGTGGAAAAATTGCTTGCAAAAGATTTAGAGATTGATTACCCGGCTACCGTAAAGACAGTTATGAACCTGTATAGTCAGTATAGTAAGTGTTTTTATGATGGAGATTATACAGAGGAAGAGTTGCCTAAATTATTAGATCAATATAGACAATTATTAGATGATGAACTATTGGCAAATAATCCATTAGAAGAACAAATCAATAGTCTAGATCAAGAGATTAAAGCATTTGGAGGCAAAGGAAAAGTAATTATTTCTTATTATTGGCCAAGTAACAAAAAAACAACAGCATCAGCATCGGCAGAGACAACTGCAGAAAATGAAAAAGAGCAAAAAGATGAAGTGACGTATTACACTAAAGATGGTGTGAACTATGCTTCGACTACAATTGCCTATACCATTAAGCAGGGAACAAAGACGGTAACTGATTCTAGAGAAAAGTTTGTGTTGCGACAAGGTTCGGATAAGAAATGGAAGATACTTGGCTGGGTGCTTGTAAATGATGAAAAATAGCAATTAAATTACGAAAAATAGATGGAAGGGGTGAGTTAAGCATAGTTCTGATAAAGAACACTTAACCACCCTTTTTGGTAGAAAGGTAGAAATAGTTATGGAGAAAGATGTATTAATATTAGCGATAGAATCATCATGTGATGAGACTGCGGCAGCAGTTGTTAAAAATGGTAGGGAAGTATTATCAAATGTAATCTCATCTCAGATTGCATTGCATACTTTGTATGGTGGTGTTGTACCAGAAATAGCATCAAGAAAGCATATTGAGAAAATAAATGTAGTTATTGAAGAGGCTTTAAAAGAGGCAAATGTTACACTTGAGGACATTGATGCTATCGGTGTTACGTACGGTCCAGGATTAGTGGGTGCATTATTAGTGGGTGTTGCAGAAGCAAAGGCAATTGCATATGCAACTAAAAAACCATTAATTGGAGTACACCATATTGAAGGACATGTGTCGGCCAACTATATTGAAAATAAAGATCTAGAGCCACCATTTATGTGTCTTATAGTATCAGGAGGACATACCCATATTGTTAAAGTGAAAGTATATGGTGAGTATGAAATCATTGGACGTACACGAGATGATGCAGCCGGAGAAGCATTTGATAAAGTGGCAAGAGCAATTGACTTAGGTTATCCAGGTGGTCCTAAGATTGATAAGCTTGCAAAAGAAGGAAATCCCAAAGCTATAACATTCCCACGTGCCCATATTGATGGAGCAGAGTTTGATTTTAGTTTCAGTGGTATTAAGTCAGCAGTATTAAACTATGTAAACTCTTGTAAGATGAAGGGGGAAGAGGTAAATAGAGCAGATGTTGCAGCTTCTTTCCAACAAGCAGTAGTAGAGGTATTAGTTGAACGTACGGTAAGAGCGGCTAAAATGCATGGCCTTGATAAGGTGGCAATTGCAGGTGGAGTTGCAGCCAATACAACTTTAAGAAATGCTATGGAAAAGGCATGTAAGGAAAATGGTATAACATTCTATCATCCTTCTTTAATTTTATGTACAGATAACGCAGCCATGATTGGTTCGGCAGCGTATTACGAATATATGAATGGTGTAAGAAGCGGATTAGATCTTAATGCAGTTCCAAACTTAAAAATTGGACAGAGGTAATCGGATGAAGAAGACCGTAGCGATTATATTGGCAGCTGGAAAAGGGACCCGCATGGGAACAAAAGTGGCAAAACAGTATATAGAAGTTGATGGAAAACCGTTGTTATACTATACAATCAAAGCATTTGAAGAGAGTGCCATTGATGAAATCATTCTTGTAGTAGGTAAGGATGAAGGCACATATTGTAAAGAGAATGTAACAGAACGATATGAATTTACAAAGGTATCTCGTATAGTTGAAGGTGGAAAAGAGCGATATAATTCTGTATATGAAGGCCTTAAAGCAGCAGGAATATGCAGTTATGTATTAATACATGATGGAGCACGTCCTTGCTTGGCGCCAGATTTAATTAATAAGATGTTAAAAGAGGTATGTTTGAAGAAAGCTTGTGTTGTGGGTGTACCTGTAAAAGATACAATTAAGGTGATTGATGCAGATGGTCAAGTGGTGGATACTCCTGATCGATCTACACTAATGATTACACAGACACCACAAGCGTTTGAATATGACCTGATTATACGAGCATATGAAAAGCTGTTCACTACAAAGGATATCAATGTGACAGATGATGCTATGGTGGTAGAGACGATGTTAAAAGAAAAAGTATTTATGGTAAAAGGTAATTACCAGAATATTAAGGTTACTACGCCAGAGGATCTGTTTATAGTAAAACAGTTTTTAAAATATGTAGAATAATAGGAGGGGTATAGTGCAAATACTAGTGCTATACCCTTTGTTATTGCGTATTATATCTAAATTGTTTGAATTTTAGAAAAAAAATAAAAAATAGTGTTGACATAGTCTTTTTTCTATGCTACAATAAATCTCGTCGCTACGGCAAGTAAACGAGAGTTAAACAAGCAGTGACAAACAAAAATAAAAACTTAGTAAAAAAGTGCTTGACAGACAAAAGTCGACATGGTATACTAAGCAAGAGTGATTTGCAGAGGTGTCCGAGCGGTTTAAGGAGCTGGTCTTGAAAACCAGTGATCCCGAAAGGGACCGTGGGTTCGAATCCCACCCTCTGCGTTGAAGTAACACAGACTTGTGTATTTCTTCTAAATTGAAAAGTTTTAGAAATCAGCTGTACACGATGTAAGTGATACATTGGAGAAGTACCCAAGCGGCTGAAGGGGCTCCCCTGGAAAGGGAGTAGGTCGTTAATAGCGGCGCGAGGGTTCAAATCCCTCCTTCTCCGTCGGATTTTTTAAAATCCAAGTGGTATAGAAACCGATAAAAACAGTTGACAAACATGGGTGACCATGATAAACTGATAAAGCCGCTTGAAAAGGCGAAAAACAAAGAACATTGATAACTGAACAGTGAAACAACCTTGAAAATTCTAAATAATAAGTCT
>JAUNJY010000053.1 GCA_030535455.1 bacterium | reverse complement strand
ACCAGAAGTAACTGTAAGCCCAGAGGTGACAGCGGCACCACAAGCAACACCAAGCCCTGTGGTTACAACACCACCAGCGGCAACATCTGCACCAACTGTGAAACCTGCCACACCTGCGCCAATGGTGACAGTAGGTCAGGTAAAAAATCTTAAGTTAAAAGAAAATAAGACAAATGCTATTACAATCAGCTGGAGCAGTGTTTCTAATGCCAGCGGATATGAAGTGACGTATACAAAGAATAATCGAATGTATTCGAAAAAAGTCACAGGCACATCCTATACATTAAATGGATTGTCTGCGGGAACAACGTATAGCTTCACAGTAAAAGCATATCGTATGAGCAATAAGAATTATATTTATGGCAAGTCCTCTTCCAATTTGATCACGACTACGAAGCCAGCAGCAACTAAGGTGACGGCGTCTAAGACAGATACAGATTCCACCGTGTTATCTTATAAGAAAGTGACAGGCGCTGACATTTATAGAATTCAACAATATAAAAATAAAAAATGGGTAACGATTGCATCCACATCCTCTACAAAGGTAACAGTAGAGAAGCTTGCGCAAGGAACAACATATCAATTCCGCGTGCAGGCATACCGAGTAGTAGACCGCAAGGTAGTCTACGGACAGTATTCCAATGTGGTCAAAGTGACAACCCAAGTGAAAAAAGTAAGCCCATCGGTAAAGGCAGGAACCAAGAAAGCCACTGTTTCATGGAAAAAAGCAAGTGGTGTAACAGGATATGAGCTTTATGTTTCTGCCAATAAATCCAAAGGATTTAAGAAAAAGGCTACAATTAAAGCAAATCAGACAAAAATAACAGTTTCGAACTTACAAGTAAAGAAAACGTATTATTTCAAAATGAGAGCTTATAAAGTAGTAGGTGGCAAAAAAGTGTACAGTTCCTATAGCAAGGTCGTAAGTACAAAAATAAAATAGAGTAAAAAAAGAGCATCCCAACAAGATTTAGCCAGCTTGTTGGGATGCTCTTTTTCTATAAATGGATATGCCACACTTTTGGTTTTGATGTATAATAGAAGGAGACAAAAAAGAAATACCGTGTTAGGAGGGGGGATGTATGAGTAATTTAAGTGAAAAACTAGTGGTAAAAGATGTCAATAAGATGTTTTCTGAATAAACATTTGAAAGCCTTGCATCGTAATATCAGCGGCGGCCTTTGCCATTTCTTCCAATGTCATTGTGGAGTTGATGGTAAACCATTCAATGTACATAGCCATAATTCCTGAGGCAGCAAATTCTGTATACAGCTGAAACATTTCCTGATTGATAGGGAACGAGTCACAATAGTATTGCATAATTGTTGATTTCATAATCTGTTTGACTTTGACGAAAAACTGCGTATTGGAATTGGCATAAACAAGCTGTTGATATAATTTGAAATCTTCGCCAATCAGTCCGTTCAGGCTGAGGAAAAAAGCGTAAACATCAAAGTCCTGATCGAAAAAGCGGCAGTCTTTAAGTAGGTCTAGCAACTGCTCAATAATTTCATTTTCGGTTTTATCAAGAATATCATGGATATTCGCATAGTACATATAAAATGTCTTGCGATTGACATTTGCCCGTTCTGCCAGTTCTTTTACTGTTATCTGGGCAATTGGCTTTTCAATCAGTAATGACAAAAATGCATCTCGTATACTTTGCTTTGTCTTGCCAATTCGACGATCAGCCTTTTTGATTTCTTTTTTCATTTTATCCTCCTAAGGTAACACATTCGACAAATGTGTGTATTATGTAACACGAGTGTGGAATCTGACCATTGTCTATTCTCTAATGGTTGATTATAATTCAAACATAATAAAATAGCAACACGTGTTACATTATGATGAATAAGAGAGGATACGAAATGAGAAACTTTATTATTTCGACAGATTCCACAGTTGATTTACCTAAGGCGTTTATTGAGGAGAACCAGATTGCAATACATCCCCTCAACTATATAGTGGATGAGGTTGAGTACGGAGTTGAGCTAGAGGAGATAAAACCAGAGGACTTTTACCAGAACATGAAAGAAGGCAAGATGCCGACTACTTGTGCATCCAATCCGGACTATATTTCTAAGATGATGACGGATCAGGCAAAACGTGGTTTTGACGTGCTGCATATTAGTTTTTCTTCTGCCTTAAGCAGCAGTTATAACAATGCAGCAATCAGTGCAAATATTGTGATGGATGAGGTTGAGGGAAGCAAGATCGTCGTTGTGGACTCTTTATCAGCAACCGTAGGACAAGCATTGATGGTGTTTTGTGCGGTGGAAAAGAAGAAGCAGGGAGAAAGTTTAGAAGAAATTGCAGATTGGCTGGTAAAGAACCGCAAGCACTTTGTACATCATTTTATAGTAGATGATTTACATCATCTTGTTCGTGGTGGAAGGCTGAAGAAATCATCGGCTGTCATTGGAACAGCGCTGCAGATCAAGCCAATCCTTCATGTAAATGACTTGGGAGAATTGGAGCCTTTGGCAAAAATAAGAGGTCGAAAGAAAGCATTGCGTACCTTGGTAGAGTCCATTGGGGACAATATGCGGGAGCAGACAATGCCGGCAGTGTTTATTTCTCATGCAGACTGTTATGAGGATGCTACATGGGTGGCCGGGCAAATTAATGAGTTATATGGAATTGAGACTGTTCCAATTGTGGACATCACGCCAACCATTGGTGCCCATACAGGAGCAGGCTGCATTGTAATATCGTATTTTGGGGAGAAACGATAGCAATCATAATATAAGGGGGAATAAGGTGTGTATGAAACGGAGCGGTTATTAATACGTAGATTTAAGGCAGATGATTGGGAAGATCTATATGATTATCTATCAAGAGAGAACGTGATACGGTTTGAGCCTTATGGAGTCTTTAGTGAAGAGGAGAGCAAGAAAGAAGCCATTCGCAGAGCCGGAGATCCGGCCTTTTATGCGGTCTGTCTTAAGGAAACAAATAAGGTGATTGGTAATGTGTATTTTACCCAGATAGAACCAAAGGAGTTTATGACCTGGGAAATCGGATATGTCTTTCATGAGGACTATTGGAATAAGGGATATGCAGCGGAAGCATGTAACGAAGTTATGCGTAATGGATTTGAGAAGCTGGGAATACACCGCATCATTGGGGAATGTGACCCTTTAAATCCGGCTTCCTGGAAGCTGATGGAGCGACTTCATATGAGAAGGGAAGCCTATATGAAGAAGCGTGCCTTTTTTACAAGGGACTCAAAAGGAAATCCTAACTGGCATGACTGTCTAGTTTATGCTATACTGGATGAAGAGTATAAATCATTATGATAAAAGAAAAAGCATCTGTCTAAAAAAGGCAGGTGCTTTTAGCTTGTCGACAAAGTCGCCAAACTTTGGATGAAATCAGGATTTCATTTATCTACAGTCTGAAAGCATCTGTCTAAAAAAAGGACAGGTGCTTTTTCTTTTATGGAAAATTACTATGGTACCTGGTTTAAAAGGGGAAAGGTGTGAGGTGAAAATGTTTTGTCGGTCGAAAACCAGTAAATTCCACAAGTAAATAATGGAATTAGTATTTTTTGCTTCTAAAAATACTTGTACTCATGTATACTAGAGTAGGCATTTTTGTCATTTTAACTAAAGAAAAGAGGTTTTAAAAGTGGATGTATTAGTTACAGGTAACTTATTATCAGTGTCTGAACATGTTTTTGATGATATTGGTAAGGAATATAAGTGTGTCAACTTTCATGGAAAGGGTGAAGAGCTATGTCGAATTTATAGCACCTATAATTTCGAGACGGTAATTTATTTTTCTGCGACAATAGATGAAGCAAGTGACGTGTTCGATGAGCTAAAACAGCTTGAGACCACACTTCAATTATGTAAGGAACATAAAATACATAATTTTATTTATATAATTTCCAATGACCAGTACGGAGCAGAGGAGAACATAACAACAAGCAATAGAGCGATACTGTTGCAGGCTTGTAAAAAGCTTTGTCAGTCCTATTCTGCTGAGAATGAGAACAGGATGACCATATTACAGGTACCATACCTATATAGTGCAAATCATACAAAGAATGCACTTTGCCGTATGATTACCAGTGCAAAGAACGAGAAAGAGAATGAAATCATACTATCCGGAACACCGGACACAGTAACTGACTTTCTATGTGAAGAAGACTTAAGAGAGCTAGTGAGACGTATTTTAGATGCTCCTTATGAAGAACCTTATTTGGAACTTATGCTTAGTGGTGAGAATGCAATGAGCATGGAGACTTTGGCAGGGCTAATCAAAAAGGAAATCAAAGGTTTAAAGATCAGCTATGACCGTAACCATACAAACATTCCTAAGGCTGTAAAAGATGGAATGGCACGTAAAGAGTATGGATGGACGGCAATGCATCTGTTGGATAATGATATTTCCACAATCATTCAGCTTGTAAAAGAGCAGGAAGATAAAAAAATCGTTGTTAGAGAGAAAGAAAAAACAGAAAAGAAATGGGTAAAACCAGTAAAGGCCACATCCGAACTATTAGTAATGTTTGCAGGAGCAATTGCATTACAGCATTGGACACGTAATAATGCCATGATTGGTTTCCTTGACTTCAGATTTCTGTTTGTCGTGATCATGGGGATGATCAACGGGTTAAATGTGGGGGTTGCAGCAGCAGTTTTAGCATGTATGGCATATGTAGTTGAAACAGCAGGCAATACACATTGGCAGATTATCTTCTATAACGTCCAGAACTGGCTTCCATTTGCCTGTTATATCTTGATTGGTGCAATTTCAGGTTACATGAAAGACAAGTATGAAAACGCACTTGCATTTTGTAAGGAAGAACAAGCAATTTTAGAAGAAAAATATATTTTCTTAAATGAGCAGTATTTGACGATTTTACAAAATAAAGATAGTTTTAACAGCCAGATCATTGGCTATCAAAATAGTTTTGGTAAGCTTTACTCTGTTGTGAAGAAATTAGATTCTACGTTAACCAATGAAGTATTTTTTGAAGCAGTCAATGTTATGGAAGACATGCTCCAAACACGCTCCATTGCTATTTACTCCATTAGCGGAGCAAGCGATTATGCAAGACTTAACGTGTGTTCGAAACAGCTTCATAACCAGCTTGGAAAATCTCTCGTATTATCCAACTATCCTGAGATGATTGCTGATTTACGTAATAATAAAGTGTTTGTAAATACAGAGTGCAATAAAGAGTATCCGACATATGCAACTCCTATTTATAAGGATGACGAGCTTCTAGGTATGATCTTGTTAATGAACGTGGAAGAGCAGTACATGAATATGGAATTCTCCAATAAACTTACAATTTTATCAGACTTAATCAAGGACTCTTTAATTCGTGCAATGGAACATGATAATGATTCGGAAAACATGATTGAAGGTACTCAGATTATTCAGCCTGAGAAATTTAAAGAGATCGTAAATGTAACGGAACAAATGCGCGAAAAAGAGTATTTACAATATGCATTGCTTCGTATTTATAAAGATGGCGTCAGCCATAAGGAAATCGCAGACCAAGTATTAAGCCAGGTACGTACCAGTGACATGCTAGGTATGGGTGAGGATAATGAGCTATATCTTTTACTAAGTCAGACAGGCCGTGAAGATTTGGGAATTATCAGTGAACGAATGAAAAAGTACAATATCGGCTTTGATGTTATAAGAGCGTAGAAAGGATTTAGTATGATTATATTTTTACTACTGATACATCTTGTAATATGTGTGGCAGTATATGTGCTGTTACAAAGAAATATCATAAAGACGAAAAGCATCCTGTTTCCAGTGGTGGTCTTTGTACCAATCTGGGGAGTGCTTATGCTTGTAATTGAAGAACTTTCTGAAAATAGAGATCAAATGGGCAGCAAAGCGGTAGACATTGATAAGCTGAAAATCCAGGATGCTAAATATAGACGAATTAAAGTTGATTCTGGCGAAAACCAGGATATTACCGTTCCACTAGAGGAAGCTATCCTGATCAATGATACGGAAGTCCGCCGTAAGCTGATGTTAGACATCCTTCATAGAAATCCGGAGGATTACATTGAATTACTACAGCGTGCAAGACTTGCAAATGATGTTGAGATTACCCATTATGCAACTACTACCATGATGGAAATTCAAAGTAATTATGAACTGCGATTACAGAAGTTGAGTCAGGAAGCAAAAAGACAGCCAGAGAACATTGCCGTACTGGAACAATACCGTGCAGAGTTAGTCAAGTATATTGACAGCGGTCTGATTACAGGTAATATTTTAACTATTTATCGAAACCAGCTAGAAGATGTACTTTATAAGCTAATGACCTTATGTCCGTCCAATAAGACTTATTTATATGGATGGATTGACAATAAAGTTGCAATGAAAAGCTATGATGGTGTTTTAGAGAAGTTAAATGAAGCGAAGGAGCAGTGGCCGGAAGATGAAATGGTTTACCAGCTGTTCGTAAAATATCATTTTAGCACGGGACGCGGTGACTTGATAAAAGCCGTACTTGAAGAAGTTAAGTCTAAACAGATTTACTTGACACACGAAGGAAAAAATTGGCTGAGATTTTGGAGACAGGAGGAAGCATAGGATGAAAAAGGAATATGTAAAGATTATTCTTCCGTTGATCGCACTGTTTTTATGTGGCGGGATCGTATTACTTGAACGTATCGGAGTTACGTATAACATTACATCCAAGCCATCTAGCGAACCTCTTTCCTTTTCGGCAGAAGTAACGCAAGAGGCTACTTGCTTACTTCTTGTAAATGAAAAGGATGAGGTAAGCAAGCTATATGAAAAGATGATGTCAACGGTACTTGATGACATGAGGATTTCTTACGATGTGAAGAATGCCAATGAGAAAGACTGTATCGACCAGCTTGATCAGTATGAAAGCGTGGTAATTACATTTGATGATTGGAGCATTTTACAGCAAGGATTAAATGATCTTTGCAAATGGGTTAAGGATGGCGGAAGTGTTATGAATACTATGACGCCACTTGCCAATGGAAGCTTTATAGCGATTTCACAAAAGCTTGGTATCAGTAATGTGGAACAAACATATGCAGGCGTTTCAGGATTTAGAGTTCTTAAGGACTGTATGCTTGGAGCTACGGAAGAGGATGTCTTTATTTTTGATGAAGAGACCGAAGAAGAGTTATTGATTTCCCTTTCCTTAGAGTTAGTGGATGAGGCTGAAGTTTATCTACAGTCAAAAGACAACAATGTTCCACTTATGTGGAAAATGAAATATGGTTCAGGTGCCTTTGTAATTCTAAACGAGACACTTACAGAGAAATACCAGAGAGGCTTCTTATGTACTGCATACAGCCTGCTTAAAGATGTTACCATTTATCCAGTAATCAATGCATCTTCTTATTACTTAGATGATTTCCCAGCCCCTGTTCCAGGCGGAAATGGTGAATACATCAAACGTGATTATGGAGTAGACATTGGAACATTCTATTCTACCATCTGGTGGCCTAGAATGCTTCAATGGCAGAAACAGTATAACATTAAGCATACCGGACTGATCATTGAACAGTACAGCGACCAGGTGGAAGCACCATTTGCAACAAATGGCGAAGTTGCACAGTTTACCATGTACGGAAACATGCTTTTAAATAATGGCGGAGAGTTAGGGCTTCATGGCTATAACCATATGCCACTGTGTTTAGAAGGTGTGGATGACAGCCGTCAGTACGGTGACTATAAACTATGGAAGACGACAGAAGATATGTCACAGTCAATCAGCGAGCTTCAGGCGTTTGCAAACAGACTGTTCCCAACAGAAAAGATGGCAGTATATGTACCACCATCGAATATTATTTCTGAAACAGGAATTCAGGTCCTAAGAGACACTTGTCCTGACTTTACCGTACTATCTGCTTCTTATATGAAGGATGCAGAAAATCGAGTATATGAGCAGGAATTCACAGTAGATGAAACTGGTTTAATTCATGCGCCTAGAATTACTTCTGGCTGCGAGATCGATCAATACCAGATGATTACTGCATTATCTGAATTAAACTTCCATTATGTACAGTCTCACTTTACACATCCTGATGATGTTTTAGATGAAGACAGAGGGGCAAGTCTTGGATGGGAGAAACTAAGCGGATCCCTAGAAGATTACATTAAATGGGTGAATAAAAGTGTTCCTGAAATGCGTAACGCAACAGGAAGTGAGATGGGAACTGCAGTATTGCAATATCATAATCTTTCTGTAAATCGTAGATTAGAAGGAAATGTTTTAAATGTATCCCTTGGCGGATTTTCCAATGAGGCATATCTGATGCTTCGTATTAATGAAGGCAAACCAGTCGAGACAGAAGGCTGTGAAGTATCACATTTAAAAGGAAATATATACATGGTACATGCAACAAATGATGAAATAAAGATTACTTTAGGAGAATAACATGAGAGTATGTTTGATATTAGAAGGCAGCTATCCTTATGTACATGGTGGAGTGTCCAGCTGGACCAACCAGTATATTCAGGCCATGCCGGATACGGAATTTGTCCTATGGTGTATCGGAGCGAAAGCGGAAAATAAAGGAGTATACAAGTTTGAACTTCCACCAAATGTAGTGGAAGTTCATGAAGTATTCTTAGATGATGCATTAAGAATGAAACCCGATCAAAATAGCAAAAAACGCATAGAGCTGACTAAGCGGGAAAAAGATGAGATGGAAAAGCTGTTTGCCTGCAACTATCTTGACTGGGATGTGTTATTTGAACTGTTCCAGACGAAAAAGGTAAATCCGGTTGACTTGCTTATGAGTGCAGACTTTTTAGACCTTATCGTGGGCATCTGTAAACATAAGTTCCCATATATCTCATTTGTAGAATTCTTCCACACCATCCGTTCCATGATGCTTCCTGAGCTTTATCTGCTTACAACGGAAGTTCCAGAGGCGGATATCTATCATGCAACGGCAACAGGATACAGCGGTCTGCTTGGAAGCCTTGGAAAATGGAAGAACAATAAGCCATTTATTGTGACGGAACATGGTATTTACACAAGAGAACGTGAAGAAGAATTATTACGTGCCAATTGGGTACTTCCATACTTTAGACAGATGTGGATTGATTTATTCTATACCTTCTCAGATTGTGCTTACACGCATGCAGACAAGGTTACGGCACTGTTCCATCGTGCAAATCTGATCCAGCAGGAAATTGGATGTGATCCAAGGAAGCAGCTGGCGATCGGAAACGGTGTTCACTACAACAGATTTTGCAATATCAAAGAGAAGACACCAAACGGATACATCGACATTGGTGCAGTTGTCCGTATTGCAAAGATTAAAGATATTAAGACAATGATCTACGCATTCTCTGAAGTGAAGGCAGAAGTCAGCAATGCAAGACTTCACATTCTTGGAGATGTGGATGATGAAGAATACAATCAAGAGTGTAAGCTTTTAATTGAACAGCTCCAAGTTAAGGATATTATCTTTACAGGAGTAGTAAACGTTATTGAGTACATGGAAAAACTTGATTTTACAATACTTACAAGTATCTCAGAGGGACAGCCTTTATCAGTGTTAGAATCCTTTGCGGCAGGAAGGGCAGCGGTTACAACCGATGTGGGATGCTGCAGGGATCTGTTAGAGGGAGAGCCAGAAGATACACTAGGAGCAGCAGGAATCTGCGTGCCTCCAATGCATAAAGACAGTCTTGCCGCTGCCATGGTATTGCTATGCCAGGAAGAAGGTATGCGCAAGAAAATGGAACATGTTGCAAAAGAGCGTGTAAAGAGATACTTTACACACGAAATCAGCATGGATAAATATCGAAAACTATATCTGGAGGTACTTTAAATGGCTGGAATAGGTTTTGAATTAAAGAAGATGTTCGATAAGAAGGGCATCTTGGCTACATTAAAGGCATATGGCTATGCAGGAATCGTATGTATCGGCCCTATGATCTTAGGAATCATACTGTTACTTGGCGTACGTTATATGGCAGGGGTTGGCGGAGCATCGGAGGAAGAAAAGGAACTGATTAACTGCATGGTTACTTATACATTGCTTGCCTCTATGGTGCTTACCAATTTATTTGCCCTGGTAACAACAAGATATACGGCAGATCAGCTGTATATGGATAAGAAGGAGAAGATCCTTCCATCCTTTTGGGGAAGTGCTTCCATCATGCTTGTCATTGGTGGTATTCTGTACGGCATATTTTTAGCATTTTCAGGAGTTGCATTAAAGTATCAAGTGTTATGCCTGTCTATTTTCTGTGAATTAATCGTAGTATGGACACAGATCAATTACCTGACTGCAATCAAAGATTATAAAGGTGTTCTGCTTACTTTTGCAGCTGCATTGGTTGTAAGCTTTGTTGCCGGCTATGTAATGATCCTCCTTCATGTGGAAGTGATTACAGCAATGATGATGACTGTCTGTATTGCTTACGGCGTTATGATGGTGTGGTATTATCTGCTGCTAGTACGTTATTTCCCAAAAGGAGAAGGAAATACGTTCGAATTTTTGAAATGGTTTGATCGATATCCGGAACTCGGAATTATTGGATTTAACTTATCTGTCGGATTATTTGGACATTTAGTCATTATGTGGTCAAGTCCGGTGAAAAAACAGATTGCAGGTCTCTTTTATGGAGCACCTACATATGATATTGCAGCCTTGATCGCATTCTTATCAATCTTAATCACAACGATTAACTTTGTAACAAGCGTAGAAGTGAATTTCTATCCGAAATACCGCACATATTTCAGTTTGTTTAATGATGGCGGGACATTAAAGGATATTGAACAGGCAGAGAGAGAAATGGTATCCACACTTGGACAGGAACTAATGTATACCTTTACAAAACAGTTCTTTACTACTGTTGTCTTCATAATAGGCGGAACCATGCTGTTGCCATATCTTCCACTTGGTATGAGTGAGGACATGCTTGGCATTTATCGTGTGCTTTGTATTGCATATGCTTTTTATGCAATTGGTAATGCAACCATGCTGATACAGCTTTATTTTGCAGATGGCAAGGGTGCTTTGATCAGTAGTACTTCTTTTATGGCAGTAAGCTTGGTTGCAACCTGGATTACAAGAACAATGAGCATCAAGTGCTATGGTATAGGCTTCTTGCTTGGTGGCCTGACATTTGCAGCGGTAGCATTGGTATTGTTGTTTAGATATCTAGATCGCATTATGTATCATGTGTTGTGCAACCAGCCTCTTGTAGCAGACGAAAAACAAGGCAAGTTTACAAAGCTTAGTAATTGGGCTTATACAAAAGAATTAAAAAGGAGATATAAGATTGAAAAACGTTAAGAATAAAATCGTGTCAGCCGGTATGCTTGCAGTTCTTTCGGTGTCCACAATTGGATGTGGTACCGCTTCAAATGAAAAGCAGCCGGTAGCTGAAACACAGACAATCGAAATGGAAGACACCATAAATAAAAAGATCGTAGATAACAATACTTTATATGCAAATGATGATGATACCTCTGTGGTTACCATGTATTTAACGGTTAGTAAGGGCAATGAGTCTGAAAATACTAACCATACATGGGAAGAGGTCAATAGTTACTCGGTATATGATTATGAAGAAATGGGTGTGGAACGTTACGGAGTCGAAGGACTTCTTCAGGTCGGAGACCAGGACGGCCCAACTAGCGGAAGCTTAGGATATGGAATTAACGTTCCCAATGCCACAGTAACCATCCGTGGCCAGTCTTCTAGTGAAAATACGCAGAAAAATTATAAGATCAATATCAAAGATGGCAAAGGGGAATGGAACAACCAGAGAGTGATCAATCTTAACAAGCATCAGACCGATGGTGTCCGTTTCCGTAATAAGCTTTGCTATGATTTAATGGAAAGAATCGACGGCATGATTTCCATGCAGACACAATTCGTACATTTATATGTAAAAGATACTACTGAGGGTAATGGTACCAAATTTGTGGATTATGGCCTTTATACTCAGGTGGAACAGCCAAATAAAAGCTTTTTAGAACGTCATGGCCTTGATAAGAATGGCCAACTGTACAAATTGAATTTCTTTGAATTTAATGAATATTCAGATGTAATTAAACTAAGAAATGATGCGGATTATGACAAGGAAGCCTTTGAAGAATTATTAGAAATCAAGGGTGATAATGACCATAGTAAGTTGATTGACATGTTAAAAGACTTAAATGATTATTCCATTCGGATTGAAGATGTGATCAATACATGGTTTGAAGAGGATAACCTATTATCCTGGCTGGCATTTCATATCTTAACAGGAAATGATGATACGCAGTCACGTAATGCAATGATCTACAGCCCAAAGAATATTAATACTTGGTACTTTATTTCCTGGGATTGCGATGCATCGTTTAGAGCAAAGGAACGCGAGATTTTGTTAAAAGACCAGCAGGCAGGCTGGGAAAGCGGCGTAAGCAACTACTGGGGAAACACTTTATTCAACCGACTTTTAAAGAGCTCAGCTTATCGAGAAAAATTAGATAAGAAGATTGAGGAATATAAAGAAGTGTTATCAAAAGAGACTATTCAGTCCCTTGTTGACTCTTATTCGGAAGTAACCAAAGAATATGCATACAAAGGGGCAGACATAACCTATGCTCCATTGACAAAGACCCAATACGACCAAGTTTGTAATGCAATTCCAAACGAAGTGGAAAAGAACTATGAGCTCTATAAGGAAAGCATGGAAAATCCAATGCCATTCTTTATCGGAACACCAGCTGCTGAAAATGGAAAGACAAAGTTTGTATGGGAAAATTCTTATGATTTTGCTGCACAAGATTTACATTATTCCATTGAAGTAGCAGACAATTTAGAGTTTAAAGATCCTGTCATTAAAGAGGAAAATCTGTTTACTCCAGAGTATACGTATTCAAAGACTTTAAAACAAGGACAGTATTTTGTTCGTGTGAAAGTAAGAAATGAGTCTGGCAAAGAGCAGACAGCATTTGATTACTATGTAATCAAAGACAGTATTAAGATCTACGGAGTAAAGTGTATCTATGTAAACGCAGATGGCAGCATAGTGGAGGACGTATATGGAAACTAAGAAGCCACTTACGTTTAGACATGAGCTGAAATTCCTAATAAGCGAAGAAGAGAAAGAGGCAATCATCTCCCGTCTGTCATGCCTAATGCAGTGTGATCGACATGCTAAAAACGGGATATATCAGATCCGAAGTCTTTATTTTGATGATCAGAATGAAAGTGCCTATGTGGATAAGCTTTCTGGAACATCTTCGAGAAAGAAATATCGTATCCGTAACTATAACTTTAGTGATGAAGTCATCCGTTTAGAACGTAAGAGAAAAGAGGATGCGTACATCAATAAAGTATCTGTGCTTCTTTCAAAAGAAGAGACGCTTCAGTTGATGGAAGGCAAGTTTGATTTTCTACTGGAACGAGACGAGCCATTATGCAAAGACTTTTATGTAGAATGTGTCATAAATCATATGAGACCTAAGGTAATTGTAGATTATGACAGAGAACCTTATGTATATGCTGCAGGAGATGTGAGAATAACGTTTGATTCTCACATCCGAGCAGGTGTGTTTAAAGAGGATATGTTTGATCCAAATCTTCCGACTATTGAAGTATTAGAGCCAGGACAGCTGATTATGGAAGTAAAATATACAGAGTTTCTTCCATATGTAATCAGGGACCTGTTACCAACGGCAGACAGTGCCTATATGGCAGCATCAAAATACGTCATGTGTCTGGAAAAAAGAAAAGAATTTATGTAGTAAAATACAAATGAGAAATGTGAAGGTGTAAAAAATGAGTGTTAAAGATTTTATTAAAAAATCGGTGCTTGAATCCGATATGTACAATCAGGCAATTAGTCTAAGTACAATTATTACAATTGTTATTGACTTAGCAGTTGCACTTGGAATGGGCCTATTAATCTACTATATTTATAAGAGATTTTACAAAGGCGTAGTATACAGCAGAAATTATGCAATGACTTTAGTAGGTATGACAGTGCTTACTTGCATGGTAACATTGGCAATCAGTACGAATGTAATTATTTCCTTAGGTATGGTCGGTGCATTATCCATCGTTCGTTATAGAACTGCAATCAAAGAGCCGCTTGACTTAATGTATATGTTCTGGGCAATTACCACAGGTATTACAGTAGGTGCAAGTATGTATATTTTAGCAATCCTTGCTGCAGTAATTATGATCGTATTTATCTTTATGTTCAGTAAAGATACAAACTTCGGATGTTCCTATATGATGATCGTACATTATAAAGGTGATACCACTGGTGATGAAGTAATCCGTCACTTATCCAATGTAAAACACAATATTCGCTCAAAGACTCTTCGTGGAGAAGATAACGAAATGACAGTTCAGTTAAAATGCAAAAATAATAATCTTTCCTTTGCAGAAAAAATCAGATCGTTAGAACTTGTAAATGATGTTACGGTTCTAGAATATAGTGGCGAGTATCATGGCTAAAAGGGAGAAACTCCTTATGAAAATCACAATAGGTTTGATGCTTATTATGGCAGCTGTTTTTGTACTATACAAAACAGTTGCCATTAGGCATTTTACATACCAATATGAGCGAATAGATGATATATTATATAACCCTATGATGGGCTTTGCTCCCAACGCAGATTATTTGGAAGCAGTTGGTGAAAATACATTAGTGTATGTAGATATCACATGGCGTGAGTTAGAGCCAAAAGAAGGAAAGTATGAATTCAAGGCAATAAATGATGAAAATCTGTTAGACCACTGGAGAGAAGAGGGAAAGAAAGTCGTATTTCGCTTTATGTGCGATGTGCCCGGGGAGGAAGCACATATGGATATTCCAGACTGGCTTTATGAAAAGACAGGCGATGGTGCATTTTATAGTACTTCCTATGGAAAAGGATATGCGCCAGAGTATGATAATTCAATATTTATGGAGTATCACAAGAAGGCAATCAAGGCATTGGGAGAACAGTATGGGCAGGATTCGTTCTTCTGCTTTGTAGAGTTAGGAAGCTTAGGACATTGGGGAGAATGGCATGTCAAGTGCGATGCTGGCATTCCTTTACTTCCTAGGGAAGAGATCTGCAATCAATATGTAAAACATTACGTAGATGCATTTCCAAATGCCAAGCTGTTAATGAGACGGCCGTTTACTGCAGTGACCAAATATGGACTGGGTGTATATAACGATATGACTGGTGAAGTAGATGATACCAATACTTGGCTTGACTGGATTCAAAATGGCGGAACATATACGGAGCCAAAAGAGCCACATACTCTGTTGGCAACACCAAAGATCTGGAGCACAAGTCCAGTGGGGGGAGAGTTTACAAGTAGCCAGACCATGGAAACCATGCTGACTTCAAACCTTACAACAACACTGGAGCTGTTAGACAAAAGCCATATGACGTTTATTGGACCAAAGTGTCCCATATCCAATGAGGAGCTTGTGCAATTTCCTAAAGAGGTAGGCCAGGTCTTAAATAAGATTGGATATCGTTATGGAGTAAGCAAAGTAAAACTCAGCTATGATGCCCTATTAAAAAAGACAAAAGTAAATATTACGCTGAATAATTATGGTGTAGCACCAATGTATCAGGATTGGCCGGTCTATCTCTATGTGTTATCCGAAAATCATCAGGTGGTATCCAAACAATTAGTGAAAGTAAACCTTACACAGCTTGGTCAAAATGAGTCAAAAGACTTAGAGGTACAAGTGAAAGAACCGTTATCTGAAGAGAGTGTAAGGAGACTTGCAATTGGAATTGAAGATCCAGAGACAAATAAACCTGCAGTGGCACTGGATATGGATGTAAACGCAGAAGATAAGATGTATTTCATTGTCCAAGAATAAAAACACCATTAGAAGAATTGTATAATATCGTATAATTTAGTATAATGGAGGGTAATGAGACGTATCGAAAAGAAACGTTAGAAATGAAAAAGGGGCAGGTGACAAAAGATATGTGGATTATATTCGCAATGGGTTCGGCATTTTTTGCAGGGCTTACATCAATTCTTGCAAAATGTGGAATTAAGAAGACAGATTCCAATGTTGCAACGGCAATTCGTACTATAGTCGTCTTGATTTTTTCTTGGATTATGGTGTTTATTGTTGGATCTCAAAATGAGATTTCTACTATTAGTAAAAAGACGTTACTATTTCTGATCTTATCTGGATTGGCAACAGGTGCATCTTGGTTATGTTATTTTAAGGCATTACACTTAGGGGATATCAATAAGGTAGTACCAATCGATAAGTCCAGTACGGTGCTTACCATCATATTGGCATTTATCTTCCTTGGAGAGCCAATTGGCGCATGGAAGGCAGTAGGACTGATTGGAATAGGAATTGGTACCTATATGATGATTGAAAAGAAGACTGTGGCAACTCAGGTGGAGACAGGAAACAAGTGGATTTTTTATGCTCTGGCTTCAGCTGTATTTGCAAGCCTTACCTCTATCCTTGGAAAAGTAGGAATTAATGGGGTTGAGTCCAATCTGGGTACGGCAATCCGTACTATCGTTGTCTTAATCATGGCATGGATAGTTGTCTTCGTAACAAAGAAACAGGATACAGTAAAGACAGTGGAGAAGAAGGAGCTTGTCTTTATCCTCCTTTCAGGAATTGCTACAGGTGCATCCTGGCTTTGCTATTACCGTGCGCTCCATGATGGACAGGCTAGCATTGTAGTACCAATTGACAAATTAAGCATCCTTGTCAGCATTCTGTTTTCTTATGTAGTATTTAAAGAACGCTTGACGAAAAAATCGTTTGTTGGACTGGTACTGATTGTTGCCGGAACGCTAGCGATGCTATTATAAAATTAAAAGCCTTTATTTACATTGATGTCTTATGTAAATAAAGGCTTTTGTAGTTAAGAGAAGATAACGGCTGAACAGTTGCAATATGCTAAATCCTACGAATACTGATTGTCAAAAAAACAATAGTTTATTATACTATAATCGAAAGAACGTGTAGATTGTACTAAAAGGAAGTGATAAACAGTGAAACACAGTAGACAAATGTCTGAATCCCTTGAATTAGGAATTGTATTGGCATTATCGGGCGGTTTTATGGATGCTTATTCTTATTTATGCAGAGACCATGTATTTGCCAACGCTCAGACAGGAAATATGCTTTTACTTGGTGTAAATCTGGCAGAAGGCAACTGGAATACGGCACTTCGCTATGGATGCCCTGTACTGGCATTTGCTATTGGCATAGCATTGGCGGATATTGTGAGAATTCGGCTAAATGAATTAAGCCGCGTTCATTGGAGACAGATTGCAGTAGTCTGTGAAGCGCTGGTCCTTTTGCTGGTCAGCATAATTCCATTGTCCATGAATTTATTGGCTAATAGCCTGACATCACTTGCCTGTGGAATTCAAGTGGAGAGTTTTCGAAAAATACGAGGAAATGGGATTGCCACAACAATGTGTATCGGAAACCTTAGAAGTGCAACGCAGAATATATGTGAATACTGGTATACAAAAGATAAAAAAGCGGTCAGAAAAGGAATTCTGTATTATGGAATTATCCTTTGTTTCGTTACTGGCGCCGTAATTGGTAATGCATGTATACATATTTGGGGTGTGAAAGCAATTCGAGTTTGCTCTTTAATGCTTGGAATTGCAGTTTTAATGATGTTTATCGATCGAGAAAAACAGGAATGATATAGGAGAAAGACATGAGTAGATTTTTATATGTAGCCAGTGATCACCAGATGGAGGAACAGCCAAACCCATATGTTGAAGTACTGTCAATCAATGAAGCAATAGAAAAGGGGCTTGAACTGGAACTGGATATGTTTAATCAGTCGGTAGACCGTGATAAGCCCGGAGTAATTCTGTGGGTTGAAGATGAGGAAAAATTAGAGGTTCCTGAGTTTTGCGATATTGAAAATAAAGAATATTATGACGAAATCATTACAAAGAAGCCCTACTGTATAGAAGTACAGGGAAATATAAGAGAAAGCAATGCAGATATTGTAGTTTCTTATATAAAGAAGAATGTAGAAAAAGGACAGGAATTGGAATTCTGGAAAGTCTGGTTAGATGAAGAAATCCGTCCGGACTTTCATGATATTGAATTAATATCAATAAATGACTTAACTAATGAAAAGTTACTTGAAGTTATCAATAGTCAAACATATCCTATGTGTTTACGTATTTATAAATAAGATAATAAGAAGAGAGCTAGCTGCGAGATTGTTCGTGACTGGCTCTTTTTTTTATGCATAGGAAACTTCTTTTCAAGCAGCCTCCTATGCATAAAAAAGGCTTTCTAAAAACCAGAAAGCCAAGATGCGTACTCACTCGAAAGGAAGATGTCGCTAATGCACTTCGATTCAGTGGATGTACAGAGTTGTGACCAAATGGGCATATGCTAAAAAATACTCACAAAATCCCCCAAAGTATGGCCTGAAATAAAAGGAAAATAGGCTATTTGGACAGATGCACTGAAAAGAGCATCGGTATGCCCGGGAAACGACAATAACCGTGCACATTCGCATTACACAAATACTGTACATATCCAAAAGGACACAAAAACCATTGGAACCATGGCAAAGTTGGACAAAATTACAGTACAAAAGTTTTATATGCCAAAACGAGAGTAAGGAGGCCTGTGACAATACAGAGATCATCATTTTAAGTTAATGATAAATAATATCAATAACCATATTGACAATATCTTCTAGTTAGCCTATACTAACTTACATAAGAAATGATAATGTAAATCATTATTAAGTAGAACGGAGATGAGGTAAGACTTCCAAAGCACAAAACCGTTAATAATAAATTAGTACATAGAAGGAGAGTCTATATGAGAACATTGAGAAATGTAGCTTGTGGTCAAACCGTGAAAGTAAAAAGACTAAGCGGAGAAGGTCCCGTAAAGAGACGTATTATGGATATGGGAATAACAAAAGGAGTTCTTATATTTGTAAGAAAGGTTGCTCCTCTTGGAGACCCAATCGAGGTAACAGTACGTGGATATGAGTTATCTCTTCGAAAAGCAGATGCAGAGATGATCGAAGTAGAATAGGGAGGTAGACAGATGTCAATAAAGATTGCATTAGCAGGAAATCCTAACTGTGGTAAGACCACATTATTTAATGCATTAACAGGTTCCAATCAATTTGTTGGAAACTGGCCGGGAGTTACCGTTGAGAAGAAAGAAGGAAAGCTAAAAGGAGATAAAGAGGTAACCATTATGGATTTACCGGGTATTTATTCTCTTTCACCGTATACGTTAGAAGAAGTCGTTGCCAGAAATTATTTGATTACGGAGCGACCAGACGCCATTCTTAATATTGTAGATGGTACTAATATCGAGCGTAACCTGTACCTATCCACTCAGCTGATGGAATTAGGAATACCAGTCATTATGGCAGTCAATATGATTGACGTGCTGGAAAAGAACGGAGACCACATACATATAAACAAATTAAGTCAAAGACTTGGATGCGAAGTCGTTGAGATATCAGCATTAAAAGGAACCGGAATTGAAAAAGCAGCACAAAAAGCGGTATCCCTTGCTAAGAGAAAAGGAGCAACTCCTCCTGTACATGAATTTCGAGGCGAAGTGGAAGAGGTAATCCATACTGTAGAAGCTAGAATTGGATCAGACATTCCAGAAGAAGAAAAACGTTTCTTTGCAATCAAGCTTTTGGAACGAGATGATAAGATTGCAGCCCAGATGAAACAGTCCTTGGATGTTTCCAATGAAATCAAGCAATTAGAAGATAAGTTTGATGATGATACAGAAAGCATCATTACCAATGAGCGTTATGAATATATTTCCTCCATTATTGGGGAGTGTTGTACAAAGGGAAGTAAGAAGAGTGAAAATACTTCCGATAAGATTGATAAGGTAGTAACCAATCGATTTTTAGCCCTTCCAATCTTTGCAGCAGTCATGTTCCTTGTATACTATATTTCGGTTACAACAGTTGGAACCTGGGCGACGGATTGGGCAAATGATGGTGTGTTTGGTGATGGATGGCACCTATTTACAATCGGTACTTCAGAATATGAAGATGCAAGTGCAGAATTTAGCCGTGCAGATCAAATCGTAGCAGCAGTGGAAGAAGGAAAGACAACGGTAGACATCGTAGATGAGGAAGATGCGGTAATCGAGACAGTTACAATTACAGATGATGTAAAAGCAAATGCACAAGAACTTGTTGATGGTGAAGAACCAGATCCGAAAGATTATGGCATCTGGGTACCGGGTGTACCAGTACTTCTTGAAAATGGATTGGATGCAATAAATTGTGCTGACTGGCTAAAAGGATTAATCCTTGATGGTATCGTAGCAGGTGTTGGTGCTGTTCTAGGATTTGTTCCTCAAATGTTTGTATTATTTATTTTCCTTGCATTTTTAGAAGCTTGCGGCTATATGGCAAGGGTTGCATTTATTATGGATCGTATTTTCCGTAAGTTTGGCCTTTCTGGTAAATCCTTTATTCCAATGCTAATTGGAAGTGGATGTGGCGTACCAGGAATTATGGCATCTAGAACTATTGAAAATGACAGAGATCGTAAGATGACGATTATGACAACTACCTTTGTTCCTTGTGGAGCAAAACTTCCAATCATTGCATTGATCGCAGGTGCATTATTCAACGGTGCATGGTGGGTTGCTCCAAGTGCTTATTTTGTCGGAATAGCAGCAATCATTTGTTCCGGTATCATCCTTAAGAAAACAAAAATGTTTGCAGGAGATCCAGCACCATTCGTAATGGAACTTCCAGCATATCATATGCCAACGGTAGGCAATGTGCTTCGAAGCATGTGGGAAAGAGGCTGGTCCTTTATTAAAAAGGCTGGAACGATCATTCTTCTATCAACGATCGTACTTTGGTTCTTAATGAGTTTCGGATGGGTTGACGGCAGCTTTGGAATGTTAGAAGAAGAACAGCTTGATATGAGTATATTAGCTGGCATCGGCGGTGTTTTAGCACCAATCTTTAAGCCACTTGGCTGGGGAGACTGGAAAATGGCAGTTGCAGCAGTAACTGGTTTAATTGCAAAAGAAAATGTAGTAGGAACTTTTGGTATCCTATTTGGAGCTGCAGAGGTAGCGGAAGATGGAAATGAGATCTGGGGAGCTCTAGGCGGAAGCTTGACAGCAATTGCCGGCTATTCCTTCTTAGTATTTAACTTGTTATGTGCACCTTGTTTTGCAGCTATGGGCGCAATCAAACGTGAGATGAACAATGGCAAATGGTTCTGGTTCGCCATTGGATACCAGACAGTACTTGCTTACCTTGTATCTCTTTGTATCTTCCAAATCGGTAACGTGTTATCCGGTGGAGCATTTGGAGTAGGTACAGTAGCAGCATTGTTATTAATCATTGGATTTATCTATCTGTTATTCAGACCCTATAAAGAAAGTAAGTCATTAGACGTATCATTGGGAAGAATGGCAGGAGCAAAATAGAAGGAGGCTGTCTTATGGGAACTGTAGCAGTAGGAATTGGAGTTGCCGCAATTGTAATTGGAATTATTGTAAAAATGGTCAAAGATAAGAAGCAAGGGAAATCTATTCAATGTGGCTGTAACTGTAAGGATTGCGGTGGACATTGCCACTAAATGGAGGGATGAGCGTGCAGAATGTAAAACAGGAGCCTATGAAAACACATGAGTATCGAAGTTATCATAGAACGCAGATGAGAAAAGAACTTGTAATACATAAGTTAAGGGAACAGGGTTGCAGGATTACAAAGCAACGTCTCATGCTACTAGACATTATACTGGAAGAGGAATATTCCAGCTGTAAAGAAATCTATTTTAAGGCTGTAAAAATGAATGATACCATAGGAACGGCGACGGTTTACCGTATGATCAATACATTAGAAAGCATTGGGGCAATTAGCAGAAATAACATGTATCGTATTTCCTGTGGTGAGCAATGTGAGATGGAAGATGCCTGCTTGATTGAGCTTGATGACAATACTACCTATCAGCTTTCGGCTAAAAAATGGAACAGTGTTATTTTGGCAGGACTTAAGGCATGTGGGTATGTAGAACATCAAGGCGTACGAAGTATAGTGATGAAACGTTGCGATTGTGAGCAGTAAAAATCGAGGGGATTGATATGAAGGGTACGTATATATCAATGATTTGCGGAGCTGGAACAATCGTCTTAAGTCTAGCATTTATGTTCGTCTTATTTTGGATCAAACGACTGATTTATGAGTGTATCAATAAAAAAGGGAGATGAGTATATGCCTTTATCAATGGTAAAAGAAGGGGAACCTAGTATTATCCGAAAAGTGGGCGGAAAACAAGAGACTCGCAGGTTTTTAGAGAACCTGGGATTTGTAACAGGCGGAAGCGTCACCGTGGTTTCACAAATTGGCGGAAGCATGATTGTGAATATCAAAGACTCCAGGGTTGCCATAGGAAAAGATATGGCAAATAAGATTTTAGTATAAGGATAGTTGTGGATAAAAACAGGATTTTAAACTTTCCTTCAAGCAGTGTGCTGGAGTGAATGTAAGAATTTATTTGTCTACAGTCTGAAGCACCCTTTAGAGGGTGCTTTTTTAATGACAAGGAAACTTCTCTTTGAGCAGTCTCCTTGTCATTAAAAAACGCCCTGAAAGAAAAGACAGGGCGTAGGATGCGCACTCATCGGAAAGGAGAATGTCGCTAACACGACCCGGTTCGGTGCGGACAAAGTGTCTTCCCCTTCACGATTGTGGGGCAGTTTAAGACGGGAGAGAGCGTGGAACACACACTTTGTTTTATAAACACAGGAGGAACAGTGAATGGAAGGAAATGACCAAATAAAAGAGCAATTTCATAGGATTAAAAATGTGGGGACCATACATGACATTCAGGTATTTAAAGGAGTAACTTTAGGTTATTATGATCTGAAGGTAGATCATTGGAAGGGGGAAGAGATGACGCCTGCAGGAGCCAATATCATTGAGATCAACCATTGCCAGAAAGGACGTTTTGAATGTGAGTTTATCAATAATTCCTTTTATTATCTGGGAGAAGATAATCTAGCCATAAGCAGGGTATCAGACAAGAAGACACATTCTGGATTTCCATTGGGAATGTATTCAGGTATCAATATTCTGATTGATCTGGATCAGTGTGAGGCCGAGTTTTTTGAATTGCTAGGGAATTTTTTAGTAAATACAGACAGACTTGTAGAGAAATGGAGGCATTTGTTGCCGTGCAAGATCTTTCAAGAATCCAGGCAGATAAATTATATTTTTAAGGAGCTATATGAGCTAGAGGAAGCTATGAACATTGGATATTTGAAATGCAAAGTAGTGGAATTGATGGTGCTTTTTGATCAATATAAGATTGGGCTTGCAACCACTCATCAGCATTTTGGGAAGGGGCAGGTGGAGAAGGCAAAGCATATCCGTATGCATTTAGAAGAAGAGCTGGACCGTGAAATAACACTGGCAGAGCTTGCAAGGGAACATGAAATCAGTGAGTCCACCATCAAACGTTGTTTTGAAGCAATATACGGAAAGACCCCGACACAGTATCGTAAGGAATTTCGCATGCAGGTGGCTGCAAAACAGTTACTTGAAACAAACGATTCCGTATCAGAAATCGGCATGCAGGTAGGATATTTAAACCCAAGCAAGTTTTCAAATGCATTTCGTCTGGTAATGAAACTGTCCCCATCAGAATACCGCAATGAGAAAAAAACTCAATAGACGCCATGGTGACCGTTTTGGAGCAGAGGCGACTGCTTTGGAGTAGAAAACATTATAATGGATTGCTATACTCTTCTTAGTTAGAAGAAACTAACTGAGAAAGGAGTCTTCGAATATGAAGAAAGAAAGTCCATTGAAACGAGTTTGGAGGATGGCAGAGTCACAACATTCAAAATTAAAATTATCTGTATTTCTAGCGGTACTTGGAGTTGGGGCAGGATTTATTCCTTACTATTGTTCGGCAAGGCTGATCATCTTATTACTTGGGCAGTCTTCCTCAAATCCTGTAACCATGGGAGACTGTATTCCATATCTGGCCTTTGCGCTACTTGGAGCAATTGCAAAAGTGTTCCTATCTTGTAAATCAACAGCAATCTCACATAAATCAACTTTTGCTGTACTGGCAGAAATCAGACAAAGCTGTGTAAAGAAACTTAGTAACTTGTCTATGGGGACCTTGCAGGCACAGCCAGTGGGACATCTGAAAAATATTTTGGTAGATCAGATAGAAAGCCTTGAAGTTACCTTGGCACATATCTTGCCAGATATGACCGCCAATATTTTAATGCCAATCGTATTACTGATAGCATTATTTATCATTGACTGGAGGCTGGCTTTGATCTCCATGATCACTATGCCTCTTGGCATGTGCTTTATGATGGCAACCATGAAGGACTATCCTGTTAAATTTAAAGAAGCTATGGAGATTGGTAAGAAGATGAATGATTCCATTGTAGAGTATGTCAATGGAATTGAAGTAATTAAGGCATTTAACCAAGGAAGCGAAGCATATAAAGGATATGCAGATGCAGTCAATGCCAATGCAGCATTTTATTATGGCTGGATGAAGAGTACTCAAAAGATGATGGCCTGTTACCGTAATATCTTCCCTGCCGTATTAGCAGGAGTCTTACCAGCAGGACTGGCATTTTACATAAATGGAAGTATTACCACGTCTGATTTTATCATGGTCATGATTCTTTCCATGGGAATTGTAGGACCAATCATTACAGCAACCAACTATACTGATTCCTTAGCACAGGCAGGTTCCATTATTGAAACCGTAGAAAGCGTGCTAAATGCAAAAGAACAGCATCATCCGGTGAAAGAGACCTTATTGGAGGGGACGGATATTGAACTTAACCATGTATCTTTTGCTTATGAAGAAGAGAACGGTGAGGTGCTTGACGATATCAGTCTGACAATCAAGCAAGGAACTGTAAATGCCCTTGTTGGACCAAGTGGAAGCGGTAAGTCGACAATCAGTAAGCTCATTGCAGGATTTTGGGATATTGAAAAAGGTTCCATCCGTTTAGGTGGACAGGAATTAAAGGAAATTCCATTATGGCAGATTGCGGATAACATTGCCTATGTTGCACAGAATAATTTCCTATTTGATGATACCATTCGAGAAAATATTCGTATGGGAAGACCAGGAGCAACCGATGAGGAAGTGGAGCAGGTTGCAAAAAGCGCAGGCTGCGATGCATTTATACGAAGATTAGAACAAGGGTACGATACCAACGTAGGTGGCGGCGGAGCACATCTTTCAGGTGGCGAGCGCCAAAGAATTGCCATTGCGAGGGCAATGCTTAAGAATGCTCCAATCGTGATCTTAGATGAGGCAACCGCATATATTGATCCTGAAAATGAAGCAATTTTGCAGAATGCGATTTCTAAACTTGTAAAAGGAAAGACTTTGATCATGATAGCCCATCGTCTTTCTACCATTACTGATGCTGATCAAATCATTGTTGTGGATCATGGTAAGGTAAATGCAACAGGTACCCATGAAGATTTGTTAAAGACATCTGAGCTTTACCAGGAAATGTGGGAAGCACATATTGGAGCAAAGGAGAGTGAAGTAGCATGATAAAAATATTTAAGAAAATCTGGGACTTCGCAGGAGAGGAACAAAAGTATATCAAACGATCCATCGTGATGGCATTTCTAAATGCAGTCTTTCATATGTTTCAAATCGGAGCCATCTTCCTAACAATCCAGGCGCTAGTAACTGGAAATAAAGAGGTAAAGACGATTGGTTACGTTGTCACGCTGATGGCAGTAAGCATTCTAGGCAAAGTAATAACCAATGCCTATTCCCAGCTGGATCAGACCCATGCAGGCTACTATATGGCTGCCAATAAGCGTATCTTTATTGGAAACAAGATGAAGCAAATTCCAATGGGATTTTTCAATCAGAGCAGCCTGGGCAATATTACAGGCATTTGTACTACCGTACTTGGCGATGTGGAAACTACGGCACCTATGGTCATGGTAACGACCTTGGGAGGATTTATCACTACGGCTGTTTTCGTAGCGTATACCTTCTTCTTTGACTGGAGAATGGGATTGATTGCACTGGCAGGTGTTGTACTTTATTGTATTGCAATCTCAGCAATGGAGAAAAAGACAAGAGAAACCGCGCCATACAGACAGAAGGCTCAGGCAGAGCTGGTAGAAAACGTATTAGAGACCATTCAGGGAATGGAAGTTGTAAAATCCTTTAATCTATCAAGAAACAATGGAAATGGAAGAAACGAAAAAGAGCAAAAGATCGATCTTGCCATTAAAAGCAGCAGGGATAAAAACCTGGCAATGGAAAAGGTTCTGACTCCTTATACCATTTTACAAGAATGTATCCTCCGTGTAGCTAGCGTTATCCTTATGGCAGCTTCCCTGGCATTCTATTTGAATGGAACCATGGAACTAACGTATACATTAATGTTTCTTGTAATATCCTTTATCATTTTTGAACAGATCGAGCAGGCAGGCCATGGAGTATCAATCATGCGTGTATGTGGAAGCTCAGTAGAGCAGGCAAATCAAATGGATGACACGCCGATTATGGATGAAAAGGGACAGGAAATCAAGCCTGCATCCCATTCTATTGACTTAAATCATGTGGATTTTTCCTATGAGAAGCGTCAGATATTAAAAGATGTCAATCTGCATATCAAAGATAAGACTATGACCGCCATCATTGGACCAAGCGGATCTGGAAAAAGTACGATTTGTAATTTAATTGCCCGTTTCTGGGATGTGGACAAAGGAAGCATTTCCATCGGTGGTACAGATATCAAAGATTATACATTAGAGTCTTTGATGAACCAAATCAGCATGGTGTTACAGGATGTTTACTTATTCCAGGATACGATTGAAAATAATATTCGTTTTGGTAATCCAAATGCAACCAGATCCGATGTAATTAAGGCAGCTAAGAAAGCATGTTGTCATGACTTTATCATGTCACTTCCTGAAGACTATGATACTATCATCGGCTCAAATGGATTTTCCCTATCGGGTGGAGAAAAGCAAAGGATTTCTATTGCAAGGGCTATCTTAAAAGACGCTCCAATCATTATCTTTGATGAGGCAACTGCCAATGTAGATCCAGAGAATGAAGACCAGTTACAAAAGGCAATTGAGCAGCTGACAAAAGACAAGACCATTATAATGATTGCCCACCGTCTAAAGACAGTACGAAATGCCGATCAGATCGTAGTCGTAGATAATGGCCGTATCGTACAGCGAGGCACCCATAAACAATTAGTAGATCAGGAAGGAATTTATAAACGATTTATCGGTGCAAGAACCAAGGCCGAGAATTGGAGCATAGCATAATAAAAAACAAGGAGAGCGTGCAAACTGTTGGGGATGCACTGGCTCTCCTTTTTTTATGGATAGGAAAAGTGATTTTACAAAATCGGTAAAGTAAATTGGACCCCATGTCAAGGACACGACATGAAGTTTTTACCCAATTTTT
>JAUNJY010000109.1 GCA_030535455.1 bacterium | reverse complement strand
TACTAGCCAATCGTTCGCATGCGTGCTTTGAAAATTTTAAATCATCACTTTCCAGTAACTTTTGTTTTTCATATATGGATTGAAATGACTCCGACTTTTTTACGCTACCTTGTCGTTTCAGCTGAGTTTCATTATTATTAAGCTGGTCTCTTATCTGCTCGATTGAGCTGAATTTTTTTGACGATATATTCATACTTTACCAGCCTTTCTAATCACTTGGAATACCTTCATAATCCCCCTCGATTACTCAGTTATCTCCTCTTCCGTTTCAGTGGTATCAGAAACAGCAGGCTCTCCTTTTACTGTGATTGTCAGCTTTTTGTTTACAACCGTGCTTAATGCATCATTAAAACTAAAGATGACATCATACTCACCTTCTTTTAAAGCTGCAAATGCCTCCTTATCAATCGTTAAAACCCCATCTGACATGGATAAGTATTTAGAATCGACTGCCGTATTATCAATAATAACTGCTAATGCTGTCGCTACACTTGTGGTACCAAGGTCAACTTTTACAGAAACATCCGTTGGATTTTCATGATCAAATTCGGTCTTCTTTTCTTCTACTGTTGGTGTACCTAATGATAAAACATAGTAATCATCGTACACATCCGTTACTTGATCAAGTGTATACAAGGAACCATTGACCGATAGTTTTGCTGTACCATTGGTTATTGTCACGTAATCAACCGCTCCATTTACATACTTTTCATTTCCTGCGCTGTCTGTTGTCTTAATCGATACCGTCTTACCAACCATGCTGAGTGCCTGGCTATTGGTATATGTGCTATTTAGGTTCTGCATCTGCTCTAACTGAGAAAATGTAGCAAGTTGTGCAATATACTCGGTATCAGAAGATGGATTTAATGGATCTTGATATTTCATCTGTGTGACAAGTAACTGCAAAAATGCATCTTTTCCCAAAGAACCGCCTGCGGTTGTTGATGTAGTAGACGATGTTGTACTAGTTTGAGTACCCAGGATATTTGATATCGCGTCGCTCATTGTTTTTCTCCCATCTTAGAATTTATCTGATTTTATGCTGTGTAACTA
The DNA here is from genome assembly GCA_030535455.1 of bacterium. Lineage (GTDB taxonomy): Bacteria > Bacillota > Clostridia > Lachnospirales > Lachnospiraceae > KM106-2. Next base: position 3,499 of record JAUNJY010000109.1, on the reverse strand, counting down.
ACGCTGCCCAACATATTTACCGGCTCTGTATCAACGACTGTTTCCGTCGTCATACGCCCGCTTAATTCGTTATCATCTAAATTTAGTTTTCGTTTTGAACCTTTTTGTTCTTGTTGCTGTTCTTCATTCCTCTGCTCATCATATTCAGAAGAATAATTTCCAATGGTCACTTCAACTTCTTCGACTTTGAGTCCCTGCTCAGCAAACGTTTCCTTTAATGTGTGAATGGAAGATTCAATCGCTTCTTTTGTTATTTGGTTATCTACCGTCATCTGTGCTGTAAGTACGCCATTCTTACTAGATACTAAAAGCTGTACCTTTCCCAGATTTTCCGGATTTAACATAAGCTCCATGCTAGTGTTTGTCTGATTAATCGAAATCTTAATCTGTTCTACCAGCTGGGTTACGATTTCTTTCGCCGTAACAAGGTCGGATACCTGTCCTGCCTCATTGAGGCTGTTTAAATCAACCTGACTGGCGAAAAAGTCTACAAATCCTTCTTGCTGACTTGTTCCATTACCACTCTCCTGTTTTGTGGAATGATGACCGATTTCTTTTGAAGATTCTATCGTTACTTTTACATCATCAGAAGCTAATGTCTCTTTTGATATATCAGATGTCTCCTCTTCCTTCGCATTCCGAAGTGCATCTTCAAAATTCACATCGTTTTCCCCTTCAAAAGGCTGTTCCATGTCTGATAGCATTGTCAGATCCAGTTCTGATAACAGCTCTTGCATATCATTTAGGCACTCGGTCAATGTACCAGCCAGCTCTTCATTAAAAAGAGCATCCGAAACATCTTCAGAACCAAATTTAGCTAGAACAAACTCTGTTAAGTTATCCTGCGAAAATAAATCCATCATAGTAAACCCTAGTGAAGCGAGAAGCTCGTCAATCTCGTTCTCTGAGATACCTAATGTCTTCTTTAGCTTCTCCTTAAGACGATCTGCACCGGACAACTCTCCATTTGCAACATCCTTAGTCTCAGACTTTTTAGTTTGAAGCATCTCCTTTTTCACAGTATCTTTTCGTCCAGTATTAGACTGGCTCACAGTAAAGTCATTGTTATACTGATTCATTCGCTTTGTTTCTTGATAAGCAGACGTATTACTAGATAGGAATGACTTATTTTCTAAAGTATTCTTCGTTTGGGACATGATACTTGAAAATGTATTTTGCTCCTCTATATCCCCAGCTGTTTGCATCTGGGCAGAGTAGGCAGTATTTGCACGACTACTTTGCAAATTTACCTCGAATCCCTTAGCCAACCGTTCTGCACCTCCTTTATCCTTTGTTATTTATGCTAAAATGGATTATTCCATCATAGACATCTTTTTTGTGATTTTAGCACAGAAGTCAGCTTCCATTTCATCCATGATTGCTGCACTTGCTGTCGTTTTCATATTAGTTAGAATATTAGCAACCAGATCAAGGTCACCTGTCATTACCTGAAGGGCACTTGCGGCAGCCTTTGGATCCATTTTTGAATATCTTTCTGCCTGTTCAATAATTTTCGCATCCGCCGCTTGCTGCTCTAATACTTGTCGGTAAATCTCAGCTGCGTTTTCAGGATTCATTTCTTCATAATAGCTACGATATTCTTCAATTTCTGGTGCTTTCTCATTAAAAACTACATTTGTATCAAATTCTGTCACTCTTTCAGAAAAAGCAATCTGATTCTCTTCATAAACCTTTAGACGGTCCACTTCACTTTGCAACTGACTTACACTTAGGGTCGATTCTCCATTTGAAGTTTCTAATGCTTTCACCTGTGCCTCTAATTGTTTAATTCTTTCAATTGCTTCCCCCAGATTATCAAATGGATATGCATTTTCTAATGCTAATTCTTCATCTGATACATTTGGTAAGATTGCATTTACGACAGGAATATCTTTGACAAATGGTCGTAAGACCGTCCCTACATTCCCAACGTCTAATTTTATACAGAATGCAAAAGCACTTAATAATATAACCATTACCAAGAGTGTAATCATAACAGAAACAATCTTGCTTCCTATCCCTTCTTTTTCTTGGTCATCATTAAATTCAAACTCTTGTTCTTCGTTCTTTCTTGGCATAGCTACATTTCCTCACTACTTTTGTTGTATTTATAACTCACAAGTTCATCCACTTCTTTATTTTCTATCTGGACGATTTCATTTTTAAATTGAAGGAAGGCATTCTCTTTTAACTTATCATGAGTCTTTCGTTCAATCATGGCCTCATTCATTTTACTTCTTGCGATTTCCAATCTCGTCTTAGCACGCTCTACCACCTGCTTTTGCGTTACAATATGGTTTTCCGCCGTTTTTACTGCTTGCTGTGCATGCATAATATCCACGATAATCAATTGATTGCTCACAGAGCTGCGCAGTTTCATTTCATAATTTTCTTTCTTCTCATATAAGAGAGAAAGCTTTTCATCTTCCGAATCAACAACAGCTTTTGCTATCGCGTATTGGTTCTTCGACATGTCTTCCATCTTTTGTTTTAAATTCAATATATTTTGCATTCTATACTGAAACTTCGCCATATAATTCCTCTTTCGTTTACTCTGCAACGACAACTTCTAGTCTTCTGAGCATATCTTCAAACTGTATTTTTTCATCTACATCTTGGCGTAAAAACTCATTCACTGCAGCTATTTTTGCGATTGCAAAGTCAATCTCGCTATTCGAGCCTGGTTTATATGCACCTATATTTATAATATCCTCCGCATCTTGATACGTCGCCATAATATTCTTCAGTTTTCCTGCCAGCTGCTTATGCTCTTTTGAAGCAACGGCTGACATAACACGTGAAATACTCTGTAAAACATCAATTGCCGGATAATGATTTTTCGTTCCTAATTTTCTTGATAACATGATGTGTCCATCCAAAATACCTCTAGCAGTATCGGTGATCGGTTCATTGAAATCGTCACCATCTACTAATACGGTATACAAACCTGTAATGGATCCTGTTTCAGAATTACCTGCCCGTTCTAGTAATTTAGGAAGTTCCGCATAAACACTTGGCGGATATCCTCTCGATACTGGCGGTTCGCCAGATGCCAGCCCGATTTCTCTCTGCGCCATGGAAAAACGGGTCAATGAGTCCATCATTAAGAGAACATCTTTCCCCTGATCACGGAAGTACTCCGCGATACTCGTTGCAGTCTTTGCCGCTTTATTACGAACCAGTGCCGGTTTGTCAGACGTGGCTACTACAAGAACAGAACGCTTCATCCCTTCTTCACCAAGGTCACGTTCAATAAATTCCCTTACCTCACGTCCACGTTCCCCGATTAATGCAATGACATTGATATCTGCTTTTGTATTTCTTGCGAACATACCAAGCAAGGTACTTTTCCCGACCCCACTACCTGCAAAAATACCGATACGCTGTCCTTTTCCTACCGTAATAAGACCATCTACTGCTTTTACACCAAGAGGCAATACCTCGTCAATCAGCTTCCGCTTTAGCGGGTCGGGCGGAATTGCTTCCACTGAATATGTAT
>JAUNJY010000108.1 GCA_030535455.1 bacterium | reverse complement strand
TTCCTCTAAGCAGTGCGCTGGAGTGAATGTAAGATTTCATTTGTCTACAGTCTGAAAGGAGTATCTATCGTCGAAATTACGATAGATACTCCTTTTTTTATTTATTATGTTTAGTTCGGTAGATTGTAACAATTGCAAGAACAACTATTAACACTCCTGCCGTTATAACCATGCCCATCACTTCATTTCCTGGAATGGGTTCTCTTACTCCGAGATTTATCAACTTACTACTCATTGGTTCTTCCCCCTTTCATCAAATTCCCTGTTTAAAAGACTTTCTCCACCTATGATAGGTTACTTTTTTCTAATCACTCCTAGCATGATTGCTACGTATCATGTTATAGTATTAAGGAGGAGGTTTGTCTATGTGTACATTGATCGAAGACCGCTATTTAAAGCTGGTTCCTTATACACATGATGATGACAAAGCTATGTACAAATGTTTAAAAGATAAGGCTACACAGCTTGGTTTTAACTATATCGTAACCGAATCCTTTCAGGAATTTAGTTCGATTGATTTAGATTTCTATCCATTCTGGGCTGTGATCATACATAAGAAAAGTAATCAGAAAATCGGATGTCTGCGTCTGTCACCGTTTAAATCCAATCCTGATTTATCTATTTGGATTTATAAACAGTATCGTCGAAAAGGTCTAGGCACAAGAGCCTATATGCTAGGTCTCACCTATTGTTTCGAAACACTTCATTTATCTGAAGTTGTTGCCGGTTCCTATGAATATAATGAAGCCAGCCGCCATATACTGGCCAAGCTGGGATTTAAGCGCGTTCCCTCTCATGACTTAAATGAACGCTCTGTCATTACTGGAAAACCAATCAAGCAAATCGCCTATCAACTTGACAAGTCCACGTTCGAATCACTATCTCATTTTCGAAACAACTAAAGCAAATCGTATCCAACTAAGATAAGAACAAAGTGTGTGTTCCACACACTTTGCTCGCGCCGAACTCGGTCGCGCAAGCGACATCTTCCTTTCGAGTGAGTGCGCATCTTGCACCCGCTTCTCAGGGTGCTTTGTTCAAGAATAGGAGGCTGCTCGAAGAGAAGTTTCCTATTCTTGAACAAGATGTGTGTCCAACACATACTCTGCACTAAAAACAGCGGCTTAAATCAAAGCCGCTGTTTTATTATCTTATCAGGTTCGGTTCCACATATAGTTTACGGCTGCTCTTACCATATCTTCAACGATCCGTTCTGAATAATGGACTTTATCATATCGTATACAAAGGATTAAAGAGCCATTTACAGTGACAGCTCCCACTGTCAAATCATTTCCTAACGACGCAGCAGGAATATAGCATAGGCTATCAATGTATAGGTTCTGGTCTTTCTTATAATTCACCACTCCAAGGTTCTCAATCCCAAGCCCCTTCTCCTTTTCTCCTTCATAAAACAAATGTGCAGCCTTTTTGCTTGCTGCCTGATCATAGCCGCCATATGCTGAAAAAGGAATGCTTTCTAGCAGGGTGCCATCTAATTCTCTTGTCAGTGTGGTTGTTTCAAACTTATGTTTTGGCTTTTCTTTTTCCTTCAAATAATTGTCGACCACTTTTACATTGTCCCAGAAACTAAGCCCTTGAGCATATTCTCTCATTAAATAGATCTTGCCACTAAGATTGGCAATGACAGGCGGCTTTGGAATAACAAGGTCATCCCTTAGGTCCTCCATTACTTCTGCACGGACATCTTTCCCTCTATGAAACCGGTCAAAATTATGCATAACGGCCAAAAATGCTGTCATAATTGTTGCGGTTACCGATACCTTCCGCTCCTCACAATTATTTATCAGACAGCTTGTACTTTTGGTATTAATCTCTTTTATAATGATTGGCTCCTTATGTGATTTCCTTAGACGAATAAATAAATCCTCATAATCCATACTGGAAAACATATGGGATGCACGTTTCCATTCTCTATTTAATGCATTCACCTGAAATCTTGTTCTCAGCTTTAAGGACGAAACTTTGGGCAATATAATCTTATTGGCCATGGTCTGCGGTTCCATGGACTGTGGCTGTTCCTGTTCGTGGTTCATATAATAAACCAGTTCTTCGAGAAAACTTTGGTACCCTTTGGCATCACTCAGGATGCTATGTCCAATCAGTACGATACTGCTTCTGTCTTCTCCTTTAAATACAATTAACCGAATCAGGGGGCCATTTTCAAGATCGAAGGGAATTCCTTCTTCTTTTTGTATGTATGCTGTCAAATGATTTACCTCTCCATAAGGGTAAAATATAGGCTCAATAGGCTTTGATGAGTTTATCTGATAGAAAGCCTCCCCACTTTTCTCTCTTACAACTGTGCTGGTTACAATCTGATGTTTCATAACGACCTTTTCTAACGCTTTGTTAACCCCTTCTTTTGTAACTGTTCCATGGATCTTGGCTGTCATGCTGATACTGCCATTGATAGAAAAGAGATGTCCTCGCTCTGTCACGATTGGTATCCTATTTTCCATGATTACACCCCCGTTTTTCTTTCTGTACACTATACTTTCAATACCTTCTCTTTTTATTATACCTCATTTATCCTATGTTTTCCATTATATGTTAATCGTAAGATTTGTTTTTTCTTTCACCACTCCTCTTATTTCTATAATATAAAGTAACTCTTTCTACCATTATTGCTAATTTTCATAACTTAGTTTAGATAAAAAATAAACTCGGATTTAGACAGTTTTTCACGAAAAGAAGGAATTAACTCTAATATCACGCATATATATAGAATAGTGAAAGATTTAGGTTTGATTAAAAAAGGGGGACGATTACTATGTTAAGCATCTTTAACGAACCAATTTTACACTGCCAGCTAAGAATACTGTATAAACTATATTTTAAATAAAAGGAATTAAGTAAGTACAAGCTTTATGAATATGGGTAAAATAAAAATAGCCTGCCAGAGATTACTGTCTCCGACAAGCTATTTTTATTTACAAGATCGTAGCTACTGCATTGGTTGCTTCACTATTGGTTACTCCCATTTGTTCTATGTAATAATTTACTGCCTCAATTTTATGCATTGGATTGAAATGCTCTAAGATATAAGCCTCCACCTGCATTACTTTTTTGCTCTTTCTCTTTGGATAGTTCCCATAATGTGCCTTGTTTATAATTTTAATCCATTCTGGTATCTTTGTACATCCATATCTGATTTCCATTCTCTTGCCACCGTATGTAAATGCTAAATTCCCTACACAATTTCTTACATTATAAATCTCATCTAAATAATATCTTGCTTCATTCCCCTTCTTGCTTCGATATACCAGCATTTTGTTCTTTAGCTGTAAGTAGCCAAAGCTTACTCCATTCGTTGCAGATGTTTGATAATACACAAAATTACTAACTACTTTTTTTACCCTGTCTAACCCTTCTCGAGCATCGTCCCTGTCGTGCTCAATTTCTAACACCCTGTTATAATAATCCATTGCCTCTTCATACTCTTCATTTTCTTCACATTCCTGTGCCTTGCTAAGTAACTCTTGTACAACCACTGCCTCCTCAAGCAATTGAGTATCACACTTAATACAAAACATTTGATCTCCCCCTAATGTCTAATTAATTTTATACAATATTATAACATTATTCCAAATATTTACAAAACCAATTTTTAAGGTTTATTTGTGAATTTTTTTATATATTTTTAATAATAGGTGTGGCACTTCATTCTGTTTCTATTATTAAGATCTTTGTTGCCCCAGTGCAAAGTCAAAGGAGCCAGCACCACCTTAGTGGCACTAGCTCCTTTCGTACAGAGGGAGGCATCTAACCTTCGCTCGCTTATTTATCGTCTAATTTAAGCACGCTCATAAACGCCTTTTGTGGTATCTCAACGTTACCAACTTGACGCATACGTTTCTTACCTTCTTTTTGTTTTTCAAGAAGTTTACGTTTACGGGAGATATCACCACCGTAACATTTTGCTAAAACGTCTTTACGCATTGCTTTTACTGTTTCACGGGCAATAACTTTTGCTCCGATTGCAGCCTGAATTGGAATTTCGAATAATTGTCTTGGAATTTCCTCTTTTAATTTTTCAACCATCTTACGTCCACGTTCATATGCTGTGTCAGCATGAACGATGAAGGAAAGGGCATCGACTTCTTCCTTGTTGATTAAGATATCTAATTTAACAAGGTTAGAACGAACGTAACCTTTCATTTCATAATCAAAGGAAGCATATCCACGAGATCTTGATTTTAATGCATCGAAGAAATCGTAAATAATTTCATTTAGTGGAAGTTCATATTTTAATAATGCTCTTGTTTCTTCCATGTATTCCATACCAAGGTAGATACCACGGCGTTCCTGGCAAAGACTCATGATTGCACCAACAAATTCTGTCGTTACCATGATTTCTGCGCTAACCATTGGTTCTTCCATGTAATCAATTTCACTTGGATCTGGTAAGTTACTTGGATTTGTTACTTCAACTACAGTACCGTCAGTCTTAATTACTTTGTAAATAACGGATGGTGCTGTTGTTACAAGGTCAAGGTTGTATTCACGTTCTAAACGTTCTTGGATGATTTCAAGATGTAATAATCC
>JAUNJY010000107.1 GCA_030535455.1 bacterium | reverse complement strand
AGCAATGTGTAGTTTTGAAGATATAAACGTGAAAAGAAAATCGCTAGTGATAGCGATTTTTTTTATGCCATAAAAACAATGGCATAAAAACATGCTCCGCTAAGGATGCGGTATTTTTATCCACATAAATATAAAAATATGTGGGAATAGTAAACATTATTAATTAAAAGTGTGGATAAAGGCTGAGATATCTTATAACGGATATTTCAGTCCTTTTTAATACCTGGAAGACTTCTCTTCGTGAAGCTTCCTATGTATTAAAAAAGATTTTCTGAAAAATAGAAAGCCAAGATGCGCACTCACTCGAAAGGAGAATGTCGCTGTCGCGACCGAGTTCGGCGCGGAGTGTTTTGCAAGCAAAACACTTTGTTCTTTTATAGAAAAACAACTCTTTATTTCCCCATAAGATGAAAACATTTCAAAAGAAAGATGTTGAATGTACACTTGATTGAAATATGAAAAAGTAAATGTGAGATAGGAGTTAATAGATCAACCAAACTATAGTCTTATATAGTCCATATAGGTAATGAAATAACTGGTAATTCACAAAAAATGTAGTTTATAGTAAATCAAAAGCCGATATAGTATGTAGAAAATAATTAAGGGAGCTTTAAATGAAGAGTATTAAGAGAAATGTATATACTATTTTAGGTATTTTAAGTGCAATAGCAATTGCAATAGCTACAATTTCGTTTGTATCTCTAGCACAACTATACAACGGGAGCAGGGAAATTAGTGAAAACTATTTACAGAGTGTGCTTTCCATAGGAGATATTCGTAAAAATTTTCAAGAAGTATCATATTTAGCAATGACACATATTGTATCGACTGATTTAGAACAGCAAGAAGAGATAGCAGCGGAGATTCAAGAATTAACGAAAGAGATGGAACAACTCATCATAGAATTTAGTAAGTCAATTGATGAAGGCGTTGAGGAAGATACTCTTAACTTATACAAAGAAGAGACTACTAAATATTTTGAAGCAACACAACGATTGCTAGCAGCAAGTATTGCAGGGAAAGATGATGAGGCTGTAGAGATTGTAAATAAAGAGTATAAAGTAATTGATAACAAGATTGATGAGTTATTAAATAAAATACTTGATACAAATATTGATGGAGTAAATAATGCAATTGAACAAGAAGAAAGTATATATAAAACAGTACGTATTCGCACAATTGTATTAAGCATTTGGTTTTTAATTACTATTATTGCAATGATAATTGTATTCCAGAAGAAAATTGTTCTTCCATTAGATAGTGCGAAGAGAAAAATCAGGGACATTGTAAATGGGATTGAAAATAATCAAGGTGAGTTAACAGAACGTATTGAAATAAGAGCAGAAGATGAAATTGGTGAGCTTGTAAAGGGCATCAATGTATTCTTAGATACACTACAAAGAATAATGAAGCAAATCATTACTCAGTCAGAAAACTTATCTCAAGTTGTTAGCAATGTAAATGAGGGTGTGTATGTTGCAAATGATAATACAAGTGAAATCTCAGCAACGATGGAACAACTAGCAGCCAGTATGCAAGAGGTTGCAGCGACAATCACTTCATTAACAATGAATACAGTGGACGTAGATCGTGATGTAACGAATATGCAAAAAGAAGCTGGTACGATTTTAGAATATGCAGGTGAAATGAGAAGACAGGCAAGTGAGTTAGAAACCAGAGCAGTTGGACAGAGGGAACAATCTACTGGAATTATTAAAACAATTTCATCAGAGCTTGAGGAAGCATTAAACAATAGTAAAAAAGTAGAGCGAATTAATGAATTGACAGCAGATATCTTAAGCATATCCAATCAGACTAATTTACTAGCACTAAACGCATCAATTGAGGCAGCAAGAGCTGGTGAGGCTGGAAAAGGATTTGCAGTAGTAGCTGAAGAAATCAGAGTATTAGCTGATAGTAGTCGTGATACAGCAAATAATATTCAGAGCATCAGTGCACTAGTAAATAGTTCAGTAGTAGCATTAGCTGACGGTGCCAATGCACTATTAGAATTTATTAATACTTCAGTGGTAAGTGATTATGAGAATTTCGTAACAGCAGGTCAGGAATACAGTAATAGTGCAGTATATATTGACCAAGTTATGGATGGATTTAGTCGTAAGACCAATGAATTGAAAGATGTAATTTCAGCAATGGTTGAATCCTTTGAAGAAATATCTGCATCAGTAGAAGAAGGTGCTTCAGGTGTTGGCAACGTAGCTATGAGCACGACTGGATTACTAGAAAATATGCATACAATTAGTGAACAGACAGCAATAAATAGGGAAATTGCTGAGGCACTACAAGTAGAAGCAGATAAATTTAAAAGTGTATAAATAAAAAACAGCAAGTAAGAAGGTGACTTACTTGCTGTTTTTTCATAATAAATGGAGGTTAGAAAAATTATAGGTTTGTTTCAAATGCCTTTTTAGCACTGTATTGGTCAGGACAAATAAGTAAGGCAATATAGTTTCCTTTGGAGACTACTGTTCCGGAGGATAGTTTGGATACTTCTGCAGGCAAATACATTTCAAAGGTACTTGTTCTTGCAGTAATACGATTTTCCAGTGCCTTTACAGCATATGGGACATCTGCTTCATTTTTGACCTTAAGTAGAAAGATTTCTTCAGCACTGCCGGAAGAAGAGTAGGAAATAAAGTATTGGTCAATCTTTGAATAATCAAAATCACATAAATAGTTAAACCAATCTTCGGCATCTTGACTTTCAGAGGTATAAGTAGACATTTCAGGTAAGTTGCCTGCTTCCTTGGTAATGTATTGATTTAAGGTCTCCAAACTGATATTTTGTGCAGATGAAGATGCAGATGTATGACTTCCACACGAGGTTAGCGTAATAGCTAGTAGTGTCAACAGGCAAATACATATACTTATTAAAGAAACTTTTTTATAGATGATATTCATAATAGGACCCCCATTTATTTTATATTAGTTATTCCATCGTCTGTCCAAAGTATTTATCAAGTTCATCTGTTAATTTTGGATAACTGGACTCATCAGCTGTTAAATTATCATCCATATAGATAAATGTAATTGTTAATATGACTGTATCATCTGGAAGCTTAAGATATTCTGCATTAATAGAACCGGCTTCACCAAGTCGCAATGATGCGCCATTAATGACTGCAGCAATATAGTTACAATCAACATCTTTGGAAACTTTATAGTAACAATCTAATTGTTTCTTCTTATAATTTTGACTCAGCAATTTAGGAAGTTGCTTAATATCTTTTAAGTCAACTGCATTCTGAGCTGCATAGCTATATTTAGTACCGGCAGCTACTGGGTAGTTCTCTGTTTGAAAGGCATGATCTATAGTAAAAATATCATTTGTAAGATTAAAGTTTGCATGGGAAATTACTTTTGAATTAGGGTTATTACAAGAGTCATAATAGTTATCGACAATGTACCATTGACCGTCATCAAGCTTTACCACATTCCAAGAATGAGAGAAATCATTATCATGTTCTACCATACAGTCGGCACCAAGCATGTTCATTAATAATTTGAAAGTAGTTGCATATCCAACACAGACTGCCTTTTTATATTTTAAGACACCATAAGGAGTATGTGTCGCACCATTTCCTGTTGGTATCGAGGATAAATTATTGCCTTCATACACAATGTTTGTAGCCATCCAGTCATGAATTTCCAGTTCTTTTTCGTAAAGGCTCATTTTATCGGTTGTAATCTTTTTAAGTAATTCAGAAGCCAACTGTAATGTTTCCTTATCTTCAGGAGTTGTAAGCTTTGAGCTGTCTTGTGTAATATATGCATCACTAATGTTTGAAGTGTCAAGAATGGGATATTGACTGGCAATCGTTACATATTGTGGATCATCATCCGTCTTTTTTTCTTCAATCATTGCTTGGCTAAGTGTAGTTACATTATCTTGTACCACTGAGATACGATCTGTGATCTTATTGGACATCTGAAACGTTAAAGATGTACTGAGGATAGTTCCTACAGCTGATACTGTTATTAGGCCGCCACCTAATATTGCAAGAAATTTTTTATTCATTTTTAAGTATGTACCTCCTACCACAAGGGTTTCTTTGTTTTGGTTGAGGCTAGTATATTGCATAAAAATGTTAGATGCAAGAATAAATGATTAACTTAATAGAGTTTTAACTTAATCGTAAATGAATGTAACAATTGTAATATATTTTAATATAGTTTCTTTATAATCATGTAAAAGTATGTAGAGTCTTAGCAGAATATGAATATTGGCATTGAGCCACTAAACGAAGAATAGAAAGTAAGAAATAATGAATTTATCTTTTAGGGGGATCCCTATGGTATAGAGTTCTACAAAGAAAATAGTTGTTATGTATATTATATAGAGAAAAGAGAGATACTAACTTTGTATTTAAATCATGTAAAAGATTAATTACAATATGTTAATTTTGGTTGACATGGTTCTTTTTGTGTGATATACTTAAACAAGTCAGTGAGTTGTCAGAAAAAAGACGTTTTTTTACAGAAAAGATTGAAAATATTCAAAAATGTATAAAAAACTTATTGACATATGTCGGAAGACATGGTAAACTAAACAAGTCGCTTCGGTAAGAACGACAAACACAGAACATTGATAACTGA
>JAUNJY010000052.1 GCA_030535455.1 bacterium | reverse complement strand
ATGGCTGCTGATATACCTGGTTCGGCTGGCCATAGCCGTATGGCTGTTGATATCCCTGGTTCGGCTGGCCATAACCATATGCATATTGAGGTTGTGGCTCAGTATATGGTTTTGGTGAGATTTCCACATTAGACATCAGTTTTAATATAATGCCTAAGATTGGAACAGAAATAACTGCTAATATTATATTTACTGTATCCGAAGTATTTGCTAACAGCATTGGCAGTGTCTGCCCTAGGATATTAAATACCATATGGAACAAGATGCCCATCTTTACTGACTGATATTTATATCTGATATATCCCAGGATTAATCCAAGCACAAATGCATAGGAGCTTTGTACAATGTTCCAGTGCATAATTCCAAACAGTAATGCCTGTAATATGTTAGCTGCAATAAATGGCATAAGTTTTTCAGCCTTACGCTGTATTACTCCTCGGAAGAAACACTCTTCCCCGATTGGTGCTAAAAATGCTGCTGTCAAAAATGATATGATATTGCTGCCGATCCCTGCTTCTTCCATTAAATCCGAATACTCTGATAAAGCATTAGGGAAAATCGATGTAACAAAGATGATTATGATATCAATTGCAAATGATGCTGCCAATGCTGCTACTATTATGTAAATATAGTCTTTTGCTTCGGCTACTTCCTTTAATTGATAATCATATCTCTCTCTGTATTTTAGACGATACCATAAATATCCCACTATGGTTGTTAATAATGTGGTAACAAGTAAAATGACTGGCATAGCTGACATAATATTCTCATTGATCTGATATTCAAACTGGCTGGCAAATTGTGATGAGCCGCTTTGCGCCGCAGTAGCAATTGCTACCACAATACCAGAGACCATTCCAACTGCAAGCTGTAGTCCTAGAAAAACTAACATCGGAACAATACACCCTAAAATACCGATGAATATTTTTCCCTTTGATTTCTTTTCAATCTGCGTATTCATTCCTTTTCCTCCTTTTTCCCTAATTATACCTTTCCATCTCTTATCATGCAATTGAATATGCATAAAACCAAAAGGTCTGTACATCTTAAGTATAGTGCAATTTATTAAAAGGAGATATCTTTATGTTTGTTCCAAAACGAATTATATTTGAAAAAGGAACCTTAGATTACGAAATTGGGAAGCGGATTTACGATACCTTTCACGAAAAAGAAGGCATTGAAATTATTGAGACTGTAGCTAATAAGGTAAAATCAATTATTACAACAGACTCTATATCTGAGACCTATCAGAGTGGAAAACAGACACTTGTTGTCAGTAAGAAAAAAAGCAGTGCCTTTCAAACATGTAAGCCAAGTGCTGATTATATGCTTCCTTTAGTCAGCGGATGCATGGGACAATGTGAATATTGTTATCTTCATACCCAGTTAGGCGACAAGCCATTTGTACGCGTCAACGTTAACATGGAAGACATCTATGCAAAAGCCATTTCTTACATGGAAGCTTCCCCTGATAAAGTGACCTCTTTTGAAGGCTCTGCAACATCAGATCCATTATGTATAGAGCCTTACACTCATGTTCTCGAGGAAACCATTCGCTTCTTTGCACATGAGCCTCGTGGAAGCTTTCGTTTCGTTACCAAATTCAGTGATGTGGACAGTCTGCTAAATCTCGATCATAATGGGAAGACCGAAATCCGATTTAGCATTAATACAGAGCTTGTACGTTCTTCCTACGAACATCACACCGCTACTATTTCCGCCCGGATCCATGCTGCCGCTAAAGTAATGAAGGCCGGATATCCGGTTGGATTTTTGATTGCTCCTGTCTTTCTCTATGACAACTGGCAAACTGAATATGAAGCTGTTTTAAAAGAGTTAAAGGAAGCTCTTCCGGAAGTCTACCCTTATCCTCTGTTTTTCGAGGTCATTACACACCGTTTTACTCCTAGGGCAAAAGAACTGATCGGAAACTTATTTCCAGAGTCTACACTTCCTATGGATGAAGAAATACGTGTTTACAAACGAGGACAATTTGGTTATGGTAAATTCACCTATGCCAAGGAAGACATGCGAGAAGTAAAAGCATTTTTCAAAGAAAAGATTAAAGAGTACTTCCCTGAAAGTGAAGTCAAATATGTTGTATAAATGGGTCTAACCTAAATTTCCTCGAATGTTATATTCCTATCAAGAACAAAGTGTTTTGCTTGCAAAACACTCCGCGCCGAACGCGATCACGAAGTGATAAACTCCTTCCGCGTAAGTGCGCATCTTGGCTTTCTGGTTTTTAGAAAGCTTTTTTTAATACATAGGAGGCTTCTCGAAGAGAAGTTTCCTATGTATTAAAAAAAGGAAGCTTCTGTATTCTTTCAAAAATACAGAAGCTTCCTTCTTTGTTATTTTGTAAATGCCACAAAACCACATTGTTTTGGGTGATCCAAAATAAGTGCCTTTCGATATCTTAATAGCATAAGCGCAATGGTTGTATCTCCGCCTGCTGCTAATATACTAGTAGCACCAATTACAGTAATTAATGCAGAGTGACATACAATTCCCACCACTGACACACCAATTCCTAGTACAAAGAATGGCATTAATCCTCCTATAATATAAGGCCAAAAACGTAATGGTTCCTTACAATGACAAAATGGTGTAAGGGCTTCTGCAATAAATCCAATATAGATACTTTTCCATTTTCCCTTACAGAACATTCTCCACGTAAGTCCGTGAATGCCCTCATGTATGGGCATACTAACCATAATAGCTAAACAATATATTAAATAGTCTGAAAGCTGAGCTCGAAATGTTCCTTGCTTCCAAATCATCATATAAATGGCTACCACCAAAATAGCAAATGGTCCTGCGGTTACCAAAGCGAATATATTAGCCTTCACAATAGATATGGTTCCCACGTGCTCTTGATAGCCTTGTCCTATAAGCTCTGCTCTTCTTTTTTCATAATTTTCAAAGCGCACCTGCTCACCCTTATCCTTATACTTTACCGGTACATTTTCCGTACTCACTTTTTCTTGTTCCATATACTCCCCTTTTACTTATTAATTTTCACTGTAACTTTTTTAGTATACTTGCTACAAACCTTGGCTCCTGTACTGTCAAAATGATATCCACAGACCTGTACATAATACTTTTTGCCTTTCTTCAATCCTGTAATAGTCTTTTTCAGAGTCGAATTCTTAGTAATTGTAATGATCTTTGAGGATTTCATATTGCTGTTTGTAGAATACTTGATCAGATAGCCATTGGCGTTGGATATCTTTTTCTTAATTTTCACTTCTATTTTCTTAGAAGAGATGTTTTTAATCGACTTAATGGCTGGCGTTGACACCGTTACCTTGTTCCACTTTGCATAGTAGGTCTTGTTTCCTGACGTACTGTTGCTTATTGCAGTTGTCTTTCCTTTGGTACATGCAGAGTTGGTATACCAGCCTGCAAAGGTATAGCCTTTTCTCACGACCTTAGTTGGAAGCGTCTGTTTCTTTCCATAAATATAGCTAGTGACATTGCCAGACTTTATGGTGCCATTATTGGTCTTAAGGGTTACCTTATATGGTTTCATTGCTATTTTAGATGAAAAAGCACCATAATAAGTCTTAACATTGGTCTTTACAATTGCACGCACACGATATGTATACTTAACGCCAGTTTGTATCTTACCATCTGTATATGCTGTCTTTCCCGCACCTTTTACTGTTGCATATAAGACTTCCTTATTATCTTTGCTAGAAGTACGATAGATTTGATAACCGTAAGCACCTACAACCTTTGTCCAAGATAGGTTTGCTTGGAATTTTCTATTTACGGTTGCCTTTAGGTTAGTGACCGTTGCCGGCGTCTTGATATATTGCTTATCAAAATCTAGGGTAGTTCCAATTCCTGCAATCGTTCCTTTATTGGTATATTGCCACATAGATGCATTGGCATTGTCCAATGTCTTATTATAAGATGCATAGAACAGCTGATACTTACTAGTAAGATAACTCTCTGTAAAATGATCTTTTAGATTGGATTTATTTGTATAAACCATGGCTGTAAACCCTTTTGCTTCCACACGGCTGCAAAAAGCATCTGCAATGGCATTATGCTGGCTTACTGATAATTTTGCTTTTGCAAGACGATACTCTGGATGCCCCGCTTCATCTTCAAAGTCGATGGCAATCGGAAGGCGTAATTCATAGCCGGATTTTTGCGCTAACACTTTGTTTACCATGGCAATGGCTGCGTCAGCCTCTTGTACTGCTTCACTTACATTAAGGGCCTGTGATACATAGTAAACGCCTACGTCAAGTCCTGCATCCAGGGCTCCCTTTAAGTTCTGTTCAAAATAAGAATCTTTACACATTTCAGTGTCATTGGGTCCTCGATATCCACAACGAAGCATAACAAACTGTTTACCTGCTGTCTTAACAGCGCTCCAGTTAATTACAGAGCTGTACCCGTTATCAGCCAATGCTTTATTGGTATACCCTGAAATATCGATGCCTTCTCTAATGGCAGCTACATTACTTGCAGATGCAACCGTTTTGGGCAACAATGGTACAAGCACCAAGCTGAGTATCAGACTAAGGAGAATTCCTTTTCCTCTTTTCATTTTTAAACCTCTTTTCTCTTATCTCCTGTTATTCCTTATTGGAATAAGTAACTTTTTCTCTGCATTGCATAAATTGATTTATTGGCATTAAACACATAGGAGATGGAACATACCAGGAAGAAATATGGCAAGTATTCATAACCAAATACTTCTACCCCAATAAAGATTGGTGCTAGTATGGTATTGGTTGCACTTCCAAATACTGCTGCATATCCAAGCGCTGCTGTAAGTTCAATTGGAAGTCCAAACAATGGTGCCACGATCACTCCCAGGCTGGAGCCCATGGTAAATAGGGTTGTAACCTCTCCTCCCTGAAATCCTGCACTTAATGTCATAATGGTAAGCATGCATTTTATAATCCAGTCGTAGGAATATATTTCCCCTCCTGAAAAACATGCTGTTATAATGTTGCCTCCCAGTCCTGAGTATCTGCCATCATGCAGTACAAAGACCAAAATACTGATGATTGTACCGACTACAAAGATACGGACAAATGGATTTTTTAACTTTAGTCCTAAGAAAATCTTCATGGTGCTGAATGCATAAGCAAACAGTGCTCCCACGATACCGAATAGGATGCCTATCAAAACTAACTTCAATAACACTACATAGTTGGCTTCTGTTGGTACTGCCAGATCCACACTAAACTGGCTAAGTCCTAGTGTCTTTGATGTATAATATGCTGAAAATGCTGCCACTATGGTTGGAAATAAGGCGATATACTCAAATGAGCCAACAACGAATACTTCAAGTGCAAAAAAGATTGCTGCAAGAGGTGTTAAGAACAGGCCAGAAAAACCTGCCGCCATACCCGAAACCAATAATATCTCGGAACAATTCTTTATATGTAACTTACGTCCTACCGAGTGACCAAACGTTCCTCCAATCTGAATTGCAACGCCTTCACGGCCTGCACTTCCTCCAAATAAATGGGTCATCCATGTACTTATGATTGCCAGAGGGATCAGACGTTTTGGTATCTTGTCCCGATCACCAAAACCTGCCGAAAAGATCAGCCCCATTCCCTTCGTACAATCCCTTCCTACATTTGCATAAATATATACTATGATTAGTCCTGCAAAAGGAAAAAATGGAAGTAACAGATTAATATGCCCATCACGAAATACGCCTAACCAATCCAGTACCTTTCCAAATAATACATCGATGGATGCCACTCCCACACCAATCATTGCTGCAACCATGGCTAAAAGTATGGTATCTTTATAATCCTTGTAAATTTGCTTTAACATTTCATTTGCCTTCTTCATTCCTTTCTGTTTTTAGAAAGCCTTTTCCCTTTATAATAAGAAAAGATGTGCTTTAGTCCATATCAACTATAGCACACCTTTTTTTACCTTTCAAGAATGAAGGATTATTCCCGGCAAATTACGCATAATCCCTTCGTTTGCATATTTGTATGGACACTTGGCTCGTTACTATATAGAGCAGGACGGTCACAAGAAATGCTGTAATCGATATAGGATATTTATTGTCAAGTAACCAAGTAAGATCAATCTTAGTATTTGTTTCCAAATACTCCCCTATGCTGGCAGCACCAAATAAGAGTACCATTGGCAGCAGGATTTGGAAGATTGGAAGAAGTTTTTGTATCTTTCCTCTTCCAACAGCATAAAAGATTACATATTCTATGGTAATCGCAAGAATTACCACACTGACCAGGGCAAGATACACCGCACCAAAGTAGTCCTCTAACTTATTTCCAAGTCTTATATACAGCATTAAGCTTCCTAATCCAAGCAGGGAACATAACACCATCATCATTGCCCCATAAAAATAACGGCCATGTACTCTTTGGCTTGTGGTTCCTGGCAGCATATCAATAAATCCGGACTCATACCTTTGCTCCAAATTAAAAGGTAAAATAGCTACAATCACTGCAATTACTGCCAGGTAACCCACAACAAATCCTAATCCTTGTTCATCCACAATGAAATATGTCGCAAAACCAACCATAAGTAAAGTGGATAGAAAAATAACTGATTTACTTCTTATTAAGTCAATCTTACAGAATTTAAATGCTTCCATAATTGTTTACCCCCTTATTTTTTAGAATATGAACCATGATTTTGTCTATTGAAGGTCGTTCCACAACAAATGATTTATTGATCAGTTCCGCATCATCACTGGATAGAAGAGCTTCAAATCCATATGCATTTTTCGTCAGACCAATTGCCCTTTTTTCGATTGCACCGGTCAGATCTTCCTTCTTTCCTTTGACTGTAATATATGCCTCTAATAACTCATCCTTTGCATCATCTAATATAATCTTTCCATTTTCAATAAAGATGATATAGTCTGCAATCTGCTCTAAGTCACTTAACATATGGGTGGAGAATAAGATACTGCGTGTTCCGTCTTCAATATACTTCTGTAACAGGTCTAGGATTTCTTCTCTCATCATTGGATCCAATCCATTGGTTGCCTCATCTAAGATTAATAGGCTGGTCTTCCTGGATAATGCACAAGCAAACATTAACTTTACTTTCATCCCTCTAGAAAACGTCTCGACCTTCTTTTTCTCAGGAAGCTCCCATTGCTTAATAAATTGGTTAAATTTCTCCTCATCAAAAGTTTGATAATGATCTTTCATTACCATACGGATGCTCTTAATGGTAAAATCATTTGGAAAATAAGATTCATCACCGATAAATCCAATCTGCTCCTTATAATGGATTGGGTCCTCTTCGTAAGTAATTCCGTTAATGCGTATGCTTCCTTGATCTGGATTGCAGATTCTTGTAATCAAGTTTAATGTCGTTGTCTTACCAGCACCATTTCTCCCCACATATCCCATAATAAAACCACTTGGCAATTCAAATGAAACGTCTTGTAATTCAAATGACTGATAGGATTTACTTATTTTATTTACTTCTAATAAATTCTTCATTTTTATACTCCCTTCTCAATTTCTATCCTAATCTTTCCTATTCATTCCAAATTCGCTGTAACAGCTTACTGAGTTCCTGTTCCGACATATTAATACGCTTTGCTGTCTCCACTGCCGTCGTCATGCCTTCTTCTATTCTTATTAAATACTGTTCTTTTAAAAATTCGTTGTTCTTTGAAAGCACTACGCTTCCTTTCCCCTGGATGGAGGTAATGAAACCCTCCTCCTCTAAATCGTTATATGCTCTTGTAGTGGTAATTACGCTAACCCCTATCTCTTTTGCCAGCTTTCGGATCGAAGGAAGTACCATTCCCTCTTCAATCTGCCCATTTAGTATCTGCTCTTTAATCTGTTCCTTGATTTGAGCATAGATAGGTAACTCCGATTGATTCGAAATTAATATATTCACTTTTATCACCTCTATTTGTTTCGGACTGTTTATACTGTATATATGTTATTATATACAGTATGAACACTTTGTCAACGCTATTTACAAAAATATACACTTAAAACTTTCCTACTTTTTTCGAGTTTTTCTCTGTACAATTATGCTTATTTCCTATATAATTGCTGACTACAGTGCCAAAACTGAGCATGATTGATTTAAAGGAGTACTAAATGAAAAAAATTAGTTGGAACAAGATTGGAAAAGAAGTATTTGTTAAATTTCTTGTATTTCTTTTCTGTGTTGCTTTTATCAGCCTGAATAACTACTTATTAGGTGAAAGCAACAATATCGCTGGCGTAATCCTGCTTGTGGGATTATTTTTACTTATGAAGGGCGACTTAGGTTTCGATGTAAGCCAAGCCAGCTTTTCTATCGTATTTATGTTTGCAATCATAGCCTTTTGTCCTAAATTGGCTGCAATCCATCCTTTAGTAGGACTGTTTGTAAACAGCATATCAATTTTGTTGATTATGATATTATCAAGCCATGATGTTGCAATGAGCAATCATACCACCTTTATGCTAGGCTACCTGTTCTGTCAGGGGTATGAGGTTACCGGAAGGGATTATGCGTTACGAGTGATCGGCCTTATTGTGGGCGGTATCTTACTTGCTTTACTTTACTATTTGGCAAATCAGAAAAAAGAGTATAAACGAAATATTGTGGATCTATTTAATGAACTTTCTGTACATTCCACAAGAACTCGCTGGTATGTAAAACTTACCTTCTTACTATCCGTTACTATGTTTGTATGTGAATTGCTTCATTACCCAAGGACGATGTGGATCAGCCTTACCATCCTATCCTTGACTTTGCCATTTGAAGATGATTACAAGGACCGACGCAAGGTACGTATTCCTGCTGCTATCCTTGGTACTGCAGCATTCTATATTTTATTTGAACTGATCGTTCCAGTGGAATATCAGGCGATTTTTGTAATGTTTGCAGGATTTTTAGCTATGTTTATTCAAGACTATTTTCTTAAATGCATCTATAATTCCTTTAGTGCATTAGGAGCTGCGGTCTTACTCTTTTCTACCAAGGGAGCTATCGCACTCCGTATCGTATCCAATATCATAGGGACATTGATCGTCATCGTAGGATATTTTTTATTTCAAACCTTCTATCGCTATTATGAACCATGGTATGAGAAGCGAAGAAATACGTCTGCAACATAACATACATAAAAAAGACACTAAAGCATTAGCTCAGTGTCTTTTTTTATATTATTTAGATATAAAGGACTTCTGTTAAGAATAATCCTTGTGGTTCTGCTAAGAAATCTGCTTCGCTTGGATCTTTGGACTCTAAGATTTCTCTTACATCGTTTGCCTTAAGGTTTCCAAGTCCTGCTTCACAGATTGCTCCTACCATCTTACGAACCATGTATGGCCAGAAGTCATTTCCATGGATCTTAATCTTTACGCTATCAATATCTTGAATGATTTCAATATCAAAGATTTCTCTGATTGTAGTCTTTTTCATTTTTTTATTATTACAGAATGCTCTGAAGTCTTGCTTTCCTAACATAGTATCTGCAACTTTTCTCATGCTCTTTACATCAAGACGTTTAAAGCTGTAGTAGCTGTATTTACGTTCAAATACGTTCGCAACTTCACCCATGCTGATTCTGTATTCATATTTATATGATTTTGCATTTAACTGGCTATGGAAACGCTCTGGCACGTCATCTACATGAACAACCGCAATATCTCTTGGAAGATATTGATTTAAATAATGTTTGATCTCATATTCTTTCATCTCAGTATTTGTTGTAAAATTAGCAACTTGCTGTAATGCATGAACGCCTGCTTCTAATTTTGCGGCAGATACTAAAGTAATCTTTTCATTCGTCATCTTTTCTAAGACATCGATAATTTTATCCTCAACAAGGACTCCTTTTGTATTTGGTCCTAACTTTTGAAACGCTGCATAACGACTTCCGTCATATTGTATTATTAATCTAATATTTCTCATTTCTTTACCTTTCTTGGTTGGTCTTTCTACACTATAACAATAGTCGTTTCCATCCGTCAAGCTTATTACACATGTTGAGTATAAATTTTCCTCTTATATTATGTAGGGAATCCTTTTTCTTACGATAACTTGTCTAGGATTCCTTGTAATGCAGTCCCGCTGCTTGTATGACAGCGAATAATGTCTACATTACTCTTTTGTGCTTCCGTTACTGCACAATGAACCATCTTATGGGATACAGTGTTGGTAAATAGTATGATCAGATCCGGCGTCCCAATCTGACTCGACATCCTTGCCGACATCTTAGTAAAGATTTTTGGTTTCCAATTGTAATCCTTGCAAATCTTTTTATATTGACAGACCATTCGATCGTGTCCTCCAATAATCACAACGCTCATTTCTTGTCTCCTTTTTTTGTAAATTAAGGTTTGCCACCAATCTGCATTAATGACAAACCTTATTTCATGGCTTATGCCGTTTTATTCCTTAGATTGCTGCAAGCTGTTTTCCTAATTCTTCACATCTTGCTAACGTATCTTCTTCTGGAGCTTCTTCACAGATTACGCCTTCTCCATTTAACACAGTAGCGCCTGCATTTGTCATACGTTCTACCCAGTCATTCATCCATTGTCCATCACCCCAGCCGTAAGAACCGAATAGAGCAATCGTCTTTCCAGCTACAAAGCCTTCTACTTCTTCTACAAATGGTTCCATTTCAGCTTCTTCAAGAACCTCTGCTCCCATTGCAGGGCAACCCATTGCAAATACTTGGCTGTCTTTTAATTCGTCGATGGACGCATTTGCAATTTCTACTACATTTGCTTCTTTTCCTGCTGCTACAATCCCTTTTCCGACTGCTTCCGCCATAGCTTCTGTATTTCCTGTTTGTGACCAAAATACTACATTAATTTTACTCATATTCTTATCCTCCTATACGGCTGCTTCTAGCTGCTCGTTATCACTATATATGTCAATGACATCTTCAATACTTAGCCCATAGGCTACCATTTGTATTAAAGTTTCCTTGGCTATCTCAAATTGTTTAAATAACTTTACTTTCTTTGATAAGTTCTCATACACTTTCCAATACCCAGTATATAAATAGTTTCTTCCTTCATTTTCAATAAATCCTTCCACATCCTCTACCGGGTATCCTAAAAACAGTCCCATCTCATGAGGAAAGCTCTTGCTGCCATCCATATAGGCCGCATAGCGTGTTTTGAACAATTCAAACATCTGCGTTATCTCCATGTCCTGGTATCCTAAACGCATAAGCAGACCCTTTACTCGTCTGTCTGAAAGATATTTTAATAACTGGCTTGATTTGTATAATAACAACGTTGTCTTCTTCTCACGTATTAACAACACGTAGTAGGAAATATTAGAATCTTTCAGGATCTTCTTTACCTGGTCTACATTGTTATTTTGTACAATCAATAGGTTGGAGATCTTAATTCCGGTAATTAATGGTGCACATTGGAGTGCCATTTGTATTCTTATATCTTTTAAATTCATCCCTTGTACAATCTCAAAAACTTCTTGGCTCATAGTACCTCCTTATTGGTTAGTTCTGACTAACTTGTGTTTATAATACTTTATTTTCTATCTTCCGTCAACGGTACTACTGATATAGTTTTCTCATTAACTAACTATTGAGAATGGTTATCATTTATTGTGTTTTCTTCCCGATTTGTACAATTTTCCTCTTTTCCCATTGTCTTTAGTTGGGTCGCTTTCACTCTTCTCATCAAAATGACAGCTACTATAAATGCAATTGCTTCTGCCATTGGAAATGCAATCCACACAATCTGCTCTGCATTACAGAACTTGGTCAGCAGCCATGTTAGAGGCAGTACGATAATGATCAGTCGTAACAAGGATATAATCAATGACTTTATGCCATTACCAAGTGCTTGAAAAATCCCCTGGTAAGCAATATTTGCTCCTACAAACAAATACCCCCAGGTTATTATTCGAATGGCCCTGACACATAATGTCCTTGTTTGTTTTGATACTGCAAAGATCCCAACCAGCTGATTGGCAAAGACTTGGCCTCCAATAAGGCCTAAAAGCATAATGGCCAATGTATAAATCATGCCATAACGAATGCTTGCATCCACCCGCTTTTTGTCTGCCATTCCAAAATTAAAACCAATCACCGGAATCATAGCATTATTCATTCCAAATGCTGCAAAGAACACGAATTGCTGAATCTTATAGTACACACCATAGGCTGTTACTGCATTTGCAGAAAATGCCCCTAAGATAATGTTCACTCCATAGGTCATAAATGACATTAATGCCTGCATAATGATTGCTGGAACGCCCACCTGGTAGATTTCCTTAATGATTTGTCTTTCTGGCTTTAAGTATGTAAGTTTGGTATCCACGTCTTTATTATATTTATAGTGGAATAAGGCATCTAAGAAAAATGACACCGTCTGCCCGATTACGGTAGCCAATGCTGCCCCTTCCATCCCCATCTTTGGCAATCCAAGATATCCATAGATTAAAATAGGATCTAAGACAATGTTTGTCACTGCTCCTGCCACTTGTGCAATGGTAGATAACGTGGTCCTGCCGGTAGCCTGCAATAGCTTTTCGAAAATCAGATACATGGTAATTCCAAAGGATAGAATGGTGCAAATTCGAAGATAGGAACTACCTAACTGAAAGATTACAGCATCTTTCGTTTGCGAATGCATATAAAGATTTACACCAAATATACCAAATAAGACAAACAGGGCATACATGCATACTCCTAAAAAGATTGCATTTCCCGCAACTTTACTGGCCTTTTTACGGTCTCCTTCTCCTAGACTCTTGGCTAACAACGCATTGACCCCCACTCCGGTTCCTACCCCAATGGCAACCATAAGCATCTGGATTGGAAATGCCAGCGTCAATGCATTAACCGCATAGTCCCCCATATTGGTGATCTGCTCGGTATCTTTCATACAACTTACAAAGTAGCTGTCTACAATGTTATAGAGTGCCTGCAATGCCATAGAAATGATCATTGGCATCCCCATTGTCAGCAATAATTTGTGGATTGGTTCCACACCCATTTTGTTTTTACTTTCTGTTTTATCCATAGGTCCCTCCTAGTTTTTATTGTGAAGTCTTTTATGGAAAGCTATCATAACCAAAAACAAGGTGTCTTCGACACTCTCAACTCCCCTTCCCTCAATCCCCCAAGAGAAGACACTTTGCCAGCGCCGAACCTGGTCGCGCTAGCGACATCCACCTGTCAGGTGAGTGTGCATCTTGTCTTCCTTTGTACTAAAAAAGGCGTAAATCCAACGATCTGGATTTACGCCTTTTGCTACTCGACAAAAATAAGTTTAGCACCTTTTTCTAGAAAAAGTCAATGAAATTACTCTCTGTTTTTTAGCACCTCTACAAAGGACATCTGATTTACTTTACGAACCAGCAGCTGGCTGATTACCAAATAAATCACTACTATTCCTGTATAAATAGCAAGATACATTTGTGGAGAAAAGGCTATGTTCATTCCTCCCCCTATGTTAGATACCAACAACGGATAGACCATATCCATCACTTTCTTTGCCAACGGAATACAAACAAGCGCTGATAGTGCCACAATATAAAAGTTACCATTTAGATAGAGCGTCCGGATTTCATTTGTATGATATCCAAATATCTTGATCAGTGAGATATTAAAGGAGGAGCGGTCGATCATTACCTTCATCATAAGGTACATGACAAGGAATAATATTACGATTGAAAGGCTGGTCAGCATGTAAATCATTGGCTTCATATGGTCAATAAATACATCGGAACTTTTTTCAATATCCTGTTTTGACGTGGTTGCATACAGTTTCTCACCAGCAATCTCTAACTTCTTATCAGAAAATACCACATTATAATAGCCAGAGTCTTCCCCCATCAATTCTCGCATGCTGTCAATATCCAGAAATGCATATAATCCAGCAGAATAATTACATATTCCCTTAATGGTAAATGCATAATCCATATCCTCTTCAAGATCTGATAGGATTAGTTTCTGCCCTTTCTTTAACTTATACTTCTGTGCCATCGCAGACGATATGATTACCTTGTTTTTTCCCGTTTCTACCTCTGCATCAAAATAAGGATTTTCCTTATTAATTCCTAATAAAGTCACATCCAGGTCATAGCCAAAATTCTCTTTTGACAAGGTCTTCGCATAGGCAGCTACTCCTCCATCCGGTATTTGTTCGTCTGGATATTTGTATGTATACATATACTCATATTTGGTATCTGCCTTATTATCCACGCTCACATGATGGCACATACTATAGCAATCCAGTGCTAACATTACGATTAACAAGCAGATAAACATACCAAACACGATGGTAAATGCAGTACGGATTTCCCTTAACATCTGTCGCAACTGAAAACGTCTTACAAATCTTAGCCTTCCAAGGTTTAGACGGCACATCCGCCTTTCCTTTTGCTCACCACGTATCATTTTTAATGCTGGAACCGATAACTTTTTCTGTATTACAAAACAATTTACAAGAGCTGCTACAACCGGTGGCATTATCACACCATATAAAATCAGGTAGACAGGATAGACTGATGGCAACTTAGGAATAGAGAAATAGTCATAGCATTCCTTTAACTGACGGTCTATACCAAGGCTGCTAAATCCTAAAGCCGTACCAATGACTCCTGCCACAAATGTAATAACTACCGGAAGCATAATATAGTGGAACATCAGCTCCCGCTTCTTTGCTCCTAATGCATACAGTGTTCCAATAATGCTACTTTCTTTTTCTATGCCATGAATGACGAATACGGAGATCACATAGGTAAATAAGATCATTATGATAACACCTGCAATCAGTCCACTCATCTTATTGATGACCTGATCCTGGGATGATGCCTTAATTCTTTGATTATCTTCCGATTTCATAAACTGTATCAGCGTATTGTCTTTTAGCTTCTTTACCTCCTCCTTCACTGCATCATCTGTCAAATGGTCATGCAGCCGATAAGCATAGACATATTCTTCTGACTTGCTGCTCTTATTTGCTTCTTTCAGACTCTTATATTGATCCTCAGTTACAAATGCCAGGCCAAACCGGTCACTTTCTACACATGCTTCTGCAAAATTCTTATACACAGCATCATAGTCTGGTACCGAGCCAATCCCCACAATTTTGTAACTCTCACCACATATTCTGAAGCTGTCACCAACAGATAGCTTATGTTCTTCACAATACCGTTTTTCTAAAACAGCCTCCTTCTTCTTCTCTGCCATTTTTCCTTTATCCAGTGCAATTTTATTCATCTCATCTCTATTTTTAAATACACGTAATGTGCTGTTATCCTCTTGCTCATAGTCCAAATAAGACATACTCTCCAGTTCCATCCCTTTGGCAGTAAGCTCACTTATCTGTTCCTCGGTCAGAGGTGAAAATACGCTAAATTCCCCATCCTCCAGTCTGTTTTCTTCTGCTTTCTGATCCACACCGGTCATAACGGTGTCTGCCGCACCAATCAGACTGACAACAATATAAAGGCTTAAGACAATCATTGCTCCCAATGCCAGATAGCGCAATAAATTTGCTCTTAAATCACGCAGTACTCTCTTTCTCAATATTTTTTGCATACTATAAGTCCTCCAATTCTTTGGCTGGAACTCGAACCTCATTTTCATATTCTTTACTGATTTTTCCGTCCTTAATTCGTATTACTTTATGTACCATATCCTTTATCGCATTGTTATGAGTGACAATTAGCATTGTCGTACCATACTTTCGATTGATTTTCTCAAGAAGAACCAAGATGTCCCTGGATGTATTGGAATCCAACGCTCCTGTCGGTTCATCGCAAAGTAGCAGTTTGGGATTCTTTATCAGTGCCCTGGCAATTGCGCATCGTTGTTGCTGACCACCGGAAAGCTGGCTTGGAAACTTATTCTGTTGTCCTGAAAGCCCTAACGTCTCAAGCAGTTCCTCTATGTCCAGCGGTTCTTTAGTCAGATACTCACACACTTCAATATTTTCTTTTACTGTTAGATTTGGGACTAGGTTATAAAATTGAAAGATAATCCCTATGTAATCTCTTCGATAATTGGAAAGTGCCTGTTGCTTTAAGTTTCCAATCTCTTTTCCGTCCACTTTGATTGAGCCGGAGTCTAACGTGTCCAGACCTCCAATACAATTTAAAAGGGTGGATTTTCCTGAGCCACTGGTCCCTTGGATGACGCACATCTGGCCTTTTTCCACTCCGGTGGTAATTCCCTTTAGTACTTGAACATAGCTTCCATTTTCCCCATAACTTTTCTTTACATCCTTTATTTCTACATACATAGCATTTCCTCCTGTTACTTATATAAATTTGTTATTGATACAATTTTACCATTAAGATAACAGTGTTATGTTTTTCTCCTTTTTTTAGCTATATGCAGATTGCATATAGCTAATATTTACTAGGATGAGAACATGCCACGCCATCCATCTACTAAGTACTTTACTGTCAACTTCATATGTTTTAGTGCCTTTTCTTCAGATTCCTCATGAGTTATCAAATGAACAAATGTATTTACTGTAACATGTGAGATCCAATGGATAAAATAATCATCAATCCTAGGCCTGCTGCTTGCTTCACTCATTTTATCTGCAAGGACACGATAATGTTTCTCTGTCATATCCACAAATTCATCAATGCAGTGTTCAAACCGTGAACCTTGTGCCTTTATAAGCAACAGCTGAACCTCGTCATAATTAGAATACAGATAATGGATGATCCTGGCTGCCGTCTCCATATCATCAGAGAAATCTTCTCCTTCTACCTGTCCGTTTCCATGGTTCTCCATTTCTGATGCGTAATGACTGCACATAATCTGGTGTAGCTGGCTTAACGGCTCTTCAACAATTGCAGCAAACAAATCCTCTTTGTCTTGAAAGAAAAAGTATAATGCCCCTGTCGTTACCCCTGTATTCTTACAGATGGATCGCAACGATGCCTGCATATATCCTTTCTCTAGAAATTCCTGTTTCCCACTGGCTAGAAGTTTGTTTCTTGTTTCTTTATCCCTTTTCACTCTACATTCTCCTATCCTAATTTCAGGTGGTGTCTGCTTTTGCATAACGCCGTTATTTAATAACACCGTTATGTTACATCCACCACCATTATTTGTCAAGTGTGACTTCTCATCTATTTAACTATCCACCATGGTTCCACCATTTACATGGAGAACTTGGCCGGTTACATAAGAGGAGTCTTCTGATGCTAGATATACATACGTTGGAGCCAGTTCAAATGGCTGGCCTGCACGCTTCATTGGCGTGTTTTTTCCAAATTCACTTACATCTTTTCCTGAAAAAGAAGAGACGGTGAGTGGAGTCCAGATTGGCCCTGGTGCTACTGCATTTACACGAATTCCACGATCTACGATTGCCAAAGACAACGATCTTGTAAATGAAACAACGGCTCCTTTTGTGGAGGAGTAATCAATCAGCTTTACATGGCCTTGGTATGCCGTAACCGATGTGGTATTAATAATTGCACTTCCGCATTCCATATAAGGAATTGCTGCCTGGGTCAGATAGAATAATGGGAATATATTGACCCGGTAAGTTGTGAGCAGCTGCTCCACTGGAATATCTTCAAAGTTTTCTCTTGGAAATTGTACTCCTGCATTATTCACCAGGATATCCAAGCATCCAAAATCCTTAATTACCTGTTTTACCAACTGATGGCAAAACCGTTCAGAACATATATCTCCAGGGTATAATTTGCATTTTCCACCATACTGCTCTACGCAGTTCTTCGTCTCTAACGCATCCTCCCTTTCATAGTCACATAAATAATTAATTGCTACTGCTGCTCCCTCTTTTGCATAAGCCACAGCGGTTGCACGACCAATCCCACTGTCTCCTCCTGTAATCAGTGCCACCTTTCCTTCTAGCTTACAACTCCCTTTATAGCATGGATTATCATAAATAGGACGTGGTACCATATCCTTCTCGACTCCCGGCTGACATGGCTGATGCTGCATTGGAAATCTCCTAGGTAATCTGCTGTAATCAATACACTTTCTTATCCTCACTTGCTGCCTCCTTAAACATATCTTTTATAATTATATGAATTTAGACAACTTGTGTGCATACCACCTAGCAGAAATCTTTTTCCTTTCGTTTTGTCAGTAATACGCCGGCTACAATTGCCGTAAAAGGAGCAACCGTTACTAAGCCAAAGCTTCCTACAATGGTATCTAACACCTCTGCTGAAACGTATTTATAGTTAAGGATATGGTCGATTGGCGTCCCCTGTGCCATAAATACCATTAAGAGGCTGATATATCCTCCTGAATACGCAAGCAGCAAGGTCGTCGTCATGGTTCCCATAGCTGCCTTTCCAACATTCATTCCCGATCTTGTTGCTTCTTTCCAGTCCATATCAGGTTTCTTCTGAACTACTTCATATACTGCCGAAGTAATATCCACTGCTAGATCCATCATTGCTCCTGAAGCACCGATAAAGATGCTACTCATAAAGATTGCAGTAAGATCAAGATGCTGATATCCGCTATAAAGCAAGGACTCTGCATTGGTCATGACTGCTCCATGGATTTTAAAAAGATCTGTAAATAAAATTCCTAGGATACAGGTCGTAATCGTTCCCAATAAGGAACCTGAAGTTGCCACAATGGTCCTTACATCTCTTCCATATACAAAGAATATGATGATGAACGTAAGAAGCACTGTGATGCCAATACCTACCCATACGGGAGAGTAACCATTTAGATAAGATGGTACTAATACCTTCCATATCATCAAGATGGTTATGACAAAGGAGAATATGGCCTGGATACCATTCTTTCCCGCAAACAGAATAAGGAATATTGCAAACAAGACTAGCAAGACAATCTCTTTTCCTAATCGGTAATGATCTGAAATCACGGCAGACTTAATAAGGTCTCCATCATAGCTAATGGTTACCAGAGCTTCATCTCCTACTTCAAAGATCTTATCCTTTTCAAGGGAGCCGCTTAGGAAGTTTACTCCTGTGATTTCCTTGCCTTTAAATCTACCATCCTTTATTTTAAGTACGCAGGACTGTTCTCCTGACTGAATTATTCCGGATGTTACAATTGCCTGATTATCTACTGCTATGACAATTCCTACAGACCGTTCTGTTCCCTTATAAATAAGTGCGTCCTCATAACCTGTTGGCAAGGCTAAAAGGACTAGTATGATTACAAGACCAAAGGCCAGCGTCTGAAACATGGACTTATGTTTTATTAAAAGGGCTGGCATCCTACTTTACACCTGTAACCTTTGCTAATTGTTTAAAGATATCGGTATTGTCGTAATAGCCTTCAAACTGGCTCGCCACTTCTCCCTTGGCAAATACGCCAACTGGAAGTCCTGTGTGAGAATACGATGCAAAATTAATTCCACTTTTGTTATTTAAAATATGAGTAATTGTTACAGTAAGTGGCTCATAACTTCCATATTCAACATATTCCTCCTGGCTAAATGTACTTTCTTCTCCTGTACGTGCCAACGTTGTCTTATATGCCTCTTGCAGTTTTCCATATTCATAGTCTGTCAATAGCAATGTTCCATCCTGTTTGGATTCTGGATGGGAATCTGCGCTATCCTTTTGAATTTCAACAGTAGTCCCATTGGCTGTCGGAGCTTTTAATCCAAACAGTTTTTCAATATCCTTCATAACTTTTGTAAACTCCGTCTTATTTTCCTTGTATGACTTCACATAATCCGTATCAAACTTAGCATACGATAT
This sequence comes from bacterium, assembly GCA_030535455.1. Taxonomy (GTDB): domain Bacteria; phylum Bacillota; class Clostridia; order Lachnospirales; family Lachnospiraceae; genus KM106-2. Next base: position 9,020 of record JAUNJY010000052.1, on the reverse strand, counting down.
TTTTTGGTTGCTCAAGTTATTTAAGAATGTATCATAATCGGTTCCTGCATACCCAATGGTCAATCCACCGGTCTCGTGGTCTCCCGTTACTAGGATTAACGTCTCTTCCGGATGCTTATTATAAAATTCAACTGCTTTTCGTACTGCCTGATCAAGGGCAACCGTATCGAAAATGGCAGAACCGGCATCATTGGCATGGCAAGCCCAGTCAATCTTTCCGCCTTCTACCATCATAAAGAACCCTTCCTCGTTATCTAACACTTCAATTCCTTTTTCAACGTAGTCTTTCAGTGCCCATTCACCTTTTTCTAGATCTATGTTATAGGCTAAAGAGTCACTATCTGCCAGCTTATCCTCTATTACAATGACTTTTCCATCTTTGCTTGTAAGCTTTTTAGCTTCTTCTTGCGTCTTCACTACCTTGTATCCATTCTCTTTGGCTAATTCATATAGGTCTTTTTGATTTTTATCAGAACCGGTTGGCTGCTTTAATGCGCCGCCTGCAAAATAATCAAACTCACTTTCTATCAGTTCCTGTCCAATTTCATAATAATTGTTACGAGATGCCTGGTGTGCATAAAATGCTGCCGGTGTGGCATGATTAATATTAACGCTAGATACAATACCAACCTTATAGTTTTTCTGCTTCTTTAGCTTCTCTGCGATGGTCTCATATTCTATCGAGAAATCTTCGCTTACATTAATACTTCCACTCCATGTCTTTTGTCCAGTTGCAATGGAAGTTGCTGTGGATGCGGAATCTGGAGCAAACGAAGTACTGTCATAAGTTTGAGCCGAACCCACCACAGGGAAGTTCATCATTGTCAGTTGGGAGCTGCTTGTTAATGGTTTCTCCTCTGCATTGCCAGATGAGGCATTCGAGGATGCATTTAAATAATAATTGGTCAATTGGACCTGAGGATAGCTCATTCCATCGCCAATAAATAAAAATACGTATTTGGGCGTCTTTCCTTCTACCTGATTAACCGTGGTCGTAGCAGACTCTGTACTTGACGGTATCTGTACTTTTACACTATTCTGACTGCAGCCTGCTATTGCCCCTGCTGCCATCACACATACCATGGTAACGCCGATGAGTCTCTTTTTCATTTTTTTGTCTCTCCTAAATATGTTGTATTTTTCTGCAAGCTAATGATATCTAAGCTATGTAAATACTATTTTATATTCATGTAAAGTCGACATAAATTTTATGTATTGTCGCTATCCTATAGTATGGCGTTAAAATGGATATCTCAATCATACTTCACTTTTTCTTCCAGGTTCAGCTTTCTTATTACTTTTACTGATCTGCATCAATACATGCACGAACTTCTTCAAATAACTCCAGTGCAATCTCAAAAGATGGTGCTTCCCAGAATGCTACATTATCCTTAAATTCGCCTTTCCATGAGATATGATCAGGTATAGTAAAATGAAAATTGTCTACTAATTCCATGGAACATTGGCAATAGCCTGACATCTCGGCTGCTGTCTTATTTTCATACTCTTTAAATGCTTGGATAACTCCATCATAAATAATTGGATACGTTTCTTTAATACTCGGCTCCCAATTACGAAGTTTATCTTTTACAGATACACAAGTCACCTCACTTGATAACTCTTTGGCTTCTTTATGAGAGGCTGCACACCCAACATTGGCAATATATGGAGTTCCATGAAAACTCAATACAGCATTTCCGATCTCTCCTACATTTTTTCCATTTACCCAAAATGCTTTGATTGGCGGGGTCTGTACTGTATGTGGAAAATACGCATTCTGCTCACCAAATCTGGCATGCTGCCCAACCGTAATGATCCCATATGGTTTCCACATTGCTTGGCCCCTTATTCTTCGCCAATAAAATTCGCGATTTGGGACGTCAAATACTCTAACATTTCCAGGAAGCTTTTCTAACATAATGTTATACTCTGAACAGCCTGCAAAATGCGCATCATAAAGTAGAATTTCATCAATACCAAAATCATTTGCCGCATTGCATACAGCTAATACATCACTTGTAATACAGCCTCGTCCATAATCTCTCCATAATGTCTTTTTCTTATATAGTTCTTCCGGGTAACAAGCCTCTTTATTATAGTCAAAAATTCCACTTGCGCCTTCCATATCTGCTACAACTATTATTTGTTTCACTTATTTTTCTCCTTTGTAATCTAAACATATACACAATTATCTAATATTTTACGTTCTTTATTTACTTTTTGTTTGTCTATTTATGTATAATTATCAATTATTCTATACTCCATATCTAGCCTAGTCAATGTATTCTTAACATTACATCTATAATGATTATGATATAAAGAAACATCGTTCTTTTAGAACAATGTGTGCATCTTGGCTTTCTACTCGAAGAGAAATTTCCTCGTATGTATAAAAAAAGAGGAAATCCAGATGTATGCTGGATTTCCTCTTTTTACTTAGAAAGCGCGAAACGGGATTCGAACCCGCGACCCTCTGCTTGGGAAGCAGATGCTCTACCCCTGAGCCACTCGCGCATATCTGATATTCAATTGTTTTTATGTATTCGACTTATTAACAAATTTATTTTACCATAATCATCCATAAATATCCACCCCAAATTTAGAAAAATTCAGGATGGATTGAAACCTTAATTTAAGTTTAATTTTTTAATATTGTTGCGGATATATGCTGCTAAAAGAGTATCTAACTTTTCTGTCTTAGCATACTCTGCATATTCTTCATCAAAGATATCAAAATGATATTCACTCTTTTTAATTGCTGCTAATTTTTTAGGACTAGATACTGCAATTCTCATGGAGTCTACAAAATCATCATATAGTTCTTGAGATGAAGATGCACCTACTGCTCCTAATGCTTCAGAAACAAAACTTGCCGTCACATTATTTGCCCCTTTAAAATAGTTATAAAGAGATTGCGTCGCATCCTTTGAGAATACAGAAATGGTATATATATTGCGTTCTTCCGTGCTCATCGTATTCATAGTCTTTATATCCGTTAATTTACCAGCATACTTTTTCGAAATCTGAGATACTACTGTGGAAACTAACTGGTCATCTGAAAGTTTGGAATAATCAACTGCAGGCGCTTCCGTTGCAGGTGCTTCGGTTGCTTCCTCTGTTGCTTTTGGACTTTCAGTTGGTTCTGTCGTTGCTTCTGGTGTCTGACTTGGCTCACTTGTTTCCTCTAATGGGCTTGTTGTTGGCTCAGCCGTTACCTCTGGTGTTGCTGCCACCTCTGTAGCATTTGGAGTAGCTGTTGCCTCTACTACCTTCGTTTCATCATTTTTGCTTGAACATGAAGTTAGTACTGCACTCCCCCCTGTAAGAGATGCCACTGCCACGATTCCTGCAATTACTGATACATATGATTTTTTCAAATTGTACTCCTCCTTTGTAATTACTTTATTTTGATTATAAATTTAAATGTGTGTATTTACAAGCAAAAGCACTTTTTTTCTACACTTTAAATTGGTTTACTTGACTGATCATTCCTACGGTCATATCATTTAATACATTTGCTGAATCTGCAACACTTGCAATTGTGTGGTTCATTTCGCTTGTAGATGCCGTAATTTCTTGAGAAGAAGCACAAATTTCTTCTGATACAGCTGATAATTCATCAATCTTTTCTAAAATTTGATTCTTATCTTGGTCGATTTCATTTCCTGACTCACGAACTGACTGTATCATTGGAATAATTTCATTTACTTCTTCGATGATCGTTGTAAATGTTTTGATGGATCGATTGATCGTTTCTACCTGTTCCTTTAATTCTTTCCCGATTTGTCCTGCATCTGATACTAATGCTTCCGTCTCTTTAGAAATACCAGAAATAAGTGTAGTTACACTTTGAGAAGAATTCTTGGACTGGTCTGCCAGATTACCGATTTCTTCTGCCACTACCGCAAATCCTCTTCCTGCTTCACCTGCTCTTGCAGCTTCAATGGAAGCATTAAGGGCTAATAAGTTGGTCTGGTCTGCAACATCTTTGATTAATCCGGTAATATGATTGATTTGTGCAATGCTTTGGTCTAAATGAGCAATGCTTTCCTCAAAGTTTTTAAATGTATCGCTGATTTTTCCTACGGAAGCATTCAGGTCATTCATTTCTTCACTACTTTGTACTGCCATCTTATCAATCTTTCTAGAAGTTCCATCCACCTGTTCTACTTGGCTTTGCATGCTTGCTAATTTATCATTGAACTGATTAAGCACTGCTGTAATGGATACAAGCTCGTTAGACTGATGACTTGTTCCTTCAGAAATTTCAGAAATAGCATGTGTAATTGTATCTGATAATTTGGCAATTTCAGTGGAAGTCTTGGATAACTCTTCTGACTTATTGCCTAGCTCTGAAGAGTTTGTCTGAATTTCTCGTACCATATTAGCAATAGAATCCTGCATTGCCTGCATTGCATTAGACATAAGGCCGATTTCATCCTTCATCATAAGGTTTTTCCCTGGTACAGGTTCTGTTAAATCACCGGCTGCTACCTTTTCTAGATGTTTAGTAGTAGTGGTAATCTTTTCACCAAGGGATACAGCAACTTTGGATACCACAATCATGCCAACTACAATAAATATAGCAAATGAAATTGCCAGTTTGTTAAACATGTTGTCTATGCTTACGTACACTTCATCTTTTGTTATCTGTACACCGACAAACCATGGCTTTCCTTCTACTGCAGCGTATCCGATAAATTCTCCCATTCCTTCACTTTTATAGCTTGTCGCACCAGCTTGATCTGTTATCATCTGTTGCACTGCCTCTGCAAATTCCTTATTTTCCTTGTCTTCTTTTGGATTATAGCCTTCTTTTACATACTCTTTCGTATCATGTGCTATAATGGTTCCCTCTTCATTGACTATGAAGCCAAATCCTGATTCTCCAAATTTTTGTCCATTTACGATGTCACTTAGCTTGTATCCATCGATGGATTGAATTAATGCACCAACAATTGCTCCATCTAAATGAATAGGAGCTGCATATACAATTACGACAGAACCGTCTTTCTTATTCGTAATTGGCTCCGAAACATAACTATGTCCCTCCATAGCCTGTTTAAAATACTCTCTCTGACTTACGTCAGCTGTTGTTCCATCCGGATAATGGATTGTTCCATCTACATCCGCATAACTGATTCTGATTGCATCTAATCGCTTGGCCTCTTTGGATAAAAACGTAAGTTTATCCTCAATGCTGACCTCTTGGCTTTGAATATCCTCCCTAGCTGCAATTGTCTCTAATGTAGTAAGTTCACCTTCCATTGCCAGGCTGACTGAATGTGACACTTGCTCAGCAACGGCCTGCAGATCCCTTTCCACATTATCCTTTAGCATAAATACTGCCATTGCCAATGCTACGGCGCCCATACTAAGACAAGCAACGATCATTAACACATTCAAAGACAGCAATAGCTTTCTCTTAATTGATTTCATTTTTTTCCTTACCCCTTTTTTTCTCACGTATAGTATCAATATACCATAGACATTCCATGATTTTTTTGGGAATTTCTGTTACTTTTATGCAATAAATTGCTAGAAATATAGTATAATAAAAACATCTTATTTGTGCTTTGCATAAATAAATAAAATACATACAGAAAGCTGGCGATATTTATGAAGCAGTATGATGCCTCAACTGCACTTTGGAATGAAGTGTACACTGAATGTGAACTTACTGACTTAACAGATACCACATTAACCGTTGAACCTACCTTCGATGCCTGTCTTAACGTATTTGCCCAAAATTCTAGACGAGTACTGGACTTTGGCTGTGGCACTGGAGATATCTTATTTCAATGTGCTGATTTTGGATATTTAGAATATGGCATGGGTGTTGACCGTTCAGAAACAGGAATTGCTTACGCAAGGCAAATGGCTAACCTTAATCATTACCGTAATCTAGATTACCTGGTTGGAGACCTATCCTCCTTCTCTCAAATGGAAGAGGAGTCTTTTGACGGAATTATCGTCTCCAATGTCCTTGATATTGTTCCAAAGGACGTAGAGCAAGAAATGCTTGCAGAACTAACACGTTTACTAAAGACAAATGGATTGTTATTTGTAAAAATCAATCCCTACGCAACAGAAGAAGAGCTGGCAAGCTTTGGTCTGACCCGCTTTGAAGAAGACTTATATGAAGAAAATGGCGTATTAAGACTACGCAACTTACATACAAAATTCTGGAAGGCAGAATTTACAAAGGATTATTCCATAGAACGTTATTTGGAATTTCCATATCCTTGGCAAGAAGGAATGAACCGATTATTCTTATTGAAAAAGAAAGTAAAAATGGAGAATGCAGATACCGTCTCTTCTCCAAACTGGCCATTTAGTGCTTAACAACTAAATAAACGGTGAGTGTCCTCTTCTTTGGACGCTAAAAAATGCAGCCTACAAACGATAAAATCAGTTTGAGGGCTGCTTTCTTACATAAACTCTATACTATTCTTTAACTAAGTGAAATGCCATTGCATGTGTTTCCAAGCTATCATGTCCAATATAGATCCGAAACTCTCCCGGTTCACTTTTAAATTCCATATCAATATCATAAAAACGAAGCATTTTTTCTGTAATCGTAAATATGATAGTCTTACTTTCCTGCGGTTTTAAGAAAATCTTTTTAAAACCTTTCAATTCTCTCTTTGGCCTTACTACGCTGCCCTTTACATCTTGAATGTAAAGCTGTACTACTTCCATGCCTGGAACCTCGCTTTGATTGGTCACAGTTACCCTTGCCTCAATGGTATCCTCATTCTTTGATCCATTCAGCTTCTGTTTTGACAAGCATCTATCACTATAGGAAAACTCTGAATAGGATAAACCATAACCAAATGGATATAGTGGTGCATTTGGAATATCTTCATATCTGGAGCAAAACTTATTTTGTTCCCCTTCTTCTCCCTTTGGACGCCCAGTTGCAAACTCATCATAATGTACTGGCACCTGTCCTACAGAATAAGGAAAACTCATGGATAACCTGCCACTTGGATTAACCTTTCCAAATAGGGCATCCATAACGGCATAGGCTCCTTCTGTCCCCGGGAACCAGGCTTCCAGTACTGCTTTGGATTTTTCTTTTATCTCTCTTAAATCCAGAGGTCTTCCATTAAATAATACAGTAACAATATTCTGATTTACTCTTGCTATCTTGTCTAATAACTCAAGCTGTTTCTTTGGCAAAATAATGTCCCCAACAGCTGCTGCTTCCCCTGTCTGCAGACGATGCTCTCCAAGCATCAGCACCACCACATCGGCTGCCGCTGCTTTCTCTACAGCTCTGTCCATTGCAAGTGCTTCCTCTTGATCATTGTACTTTGTCTCTAACGTGCTTGCCAGTCCTGATAATAATGAATCCTTCGGAACAATGTTACATGCATGTTCAAAGGTATATCCATTATTCGGATATAATGCCGGCACAATTTCACTTAACGCATTTGCATCATTTCCATCTGCCATAAGTGCCCATGCTCCAAATAATTCTTTATTATCTGCATAAGGACCAATAAATGCAATATGTTGTCCTTGTGTATGTAATGGTAAAATCCCATCATTCTCAAGTAAGACTAACGATTCCTCTGCACATTTTCGTGCTGCCTCTCGATGCTCTTTACATAAGATAACTTCTTTTTCACCCTCGACCGATGCATCTTTATATGGTTTCTCAAAAAGTCCAAGTTTGTTTTTCAGTATCAGTACTCTCATAACCGCTTCATCTAAAAGTTTTTGGTCAACCTCTCCTTGTTCAATCAATCCCTTTAGCTCAGAGACATAACTTCGGCTCATCATTTCAATGTCGACTCCTGCTTTTATGGCCAGTTTAGCTGCCTCTTTTGCATCCTCGGCTATTCCATGATTGACCAACTCCATAACTGCACCATAATCTGAAATCAGTACACCGTCAAATCCCATCTTATTTCTAAGCACGTCCCGCATCAGCTTACAATTTGCAGTAGATGGAATTCGATCCAAAGTGTTAAATGAGGTCATAACGCTTACCGCTCCCGCCTTAACTCCTTCTTCATATGCCGGAAGATAGTCCTCAAACAAGGTTCGATTAGACACTTCTACAGCATTGTATTCTCGTCCGGCTTCTGGCAATCCATAAGCTGCAAAATGCTTTACACAAGCGCCCACTTTATATGGCTTTTTAATATCATCTCCTTGGTATCCTTCCACCATTGCCTTTGTATAAATTCCATTTAGATACTTATCTTCTCCCGTACCTTCCATGACACGTCCCCATCTTGCATCACGACAAAGGTCAGACATAGGTGAAAATGTAATATGTACGCCAGACACTGCAGTCTCCTTGGCACTAATGCTGGCTCCTTCTTTCACCAATTCTGGATTAAAGGTACATCCTTGAGCAATTGGAACTGGAAAAACTGTTCGAAATCCATGAATAACATCTAACATAAACAATGCCGGGATATGATGTGGCTGGGACTTCATAATCTTGTCCTGAATTTTCATCAGATCACTGGCACCATGAATGCTTAGAACGGATCCACAAAGTGCTATTTCCTGATCTGTAACTCCAATTTCAGCCTCTGGCCCTGTAAGTACTGCATCATCCATAAAATAACTTCCTGTCAGCTGCAGCAACTGTCCAATCTTCTCCTCCATTGACATGTCATCTAACAACTGAACGATTTCTTTCTTCTCCATTGGGTATCCCCCTTATCTATATTTCAGTGCTAGCTTTATTTTACAATAGATTTCTTGTTAATTCCATGTTTTTCCTTATTATGTACTCTACTCTTGCATCTTAAACTCTCTTCAAGAGACACACACTTTGGTCGCGCCGAACCGAATCGCACTAGCGACATACTCTTTTCCGGCGAGTGTGCAACTTACACCCATTTTCAGGGTGCTTTTTTAATTGATAGAAGGCTGCTGGAAGAGAAGTCTCCGATCAATCAAAAAAAGACCGGAAGCAAGTTTCCTCACTACCGGTCTTTTACAGTAAGCGCGAGACGGGGGTCGAACCCGCGGCCCCCTCCTTGGCAAGGAGG
>JAUNJY010000106.1 GCA_030535455.1 bacterium | reverse complement strand
GCTCATTAGGAGGTAACAAAATGAAAAAAATCTTGTTTATAGCTTCAGAATGTGTGCCTTTCATAAAGACAGGAGGATTAGCAGACGTTGTAGGTTCTTTACCAAAGTACTTTGATAAAAAAGAATTTGATGTAAGAGTAATGATTCCTAAATACATGGCGATTCCTTATGAATATAAAGAAAAGATGGTCTATAAAGCACATTTTTATATGGAGCTTGCATGGCGTAGCAAATATGTAGGGATATTTGAAATGGAATACGATGGAGTAACTTTTTATTTCATTGACAACGAATATTATTTTGCAGGTCCAAGTCCTTATGGAAATATATACGAGGATATTGAAAAATTTGCATTCTTTAGCAGAGCATGTTTGTCTGCCCTGCCAGTAATAGACTTTAGACCTGATATTATCCACTGTCACGATTGGCAGACAGGATTAGTTCCAGTTTACTTAAAAGATACTTTTATGAAGGGTGAATACTACAGAGGCATCAAGACTATAATGACAATCCATAACCTGAAATTCCAAGGCATTTGGGATATGAAGACTGTAAAAGACGTTACTGGTTTGCCTGAATATCTCTTTACTCCAGATAAATTAGAAGCATATGGAGATAGCAATTATCTCAAAGGTGGTTTAGTATATGCAGATGTAATAACAACAGTTAGTGATACATATGCAGAAGAAATTAAGACTCCGTTCTATGGAGAAGGATTAGACGGATTAATCCGAGCAAGATCCAATTCCCTTGTCGGAATTGTAAATGGTCTTGACTACAATGAGTACAATCCAACGACTGACCCATTGATTGTGAATAATTATAATCCAATTACATTTAGAAAAGAAAAGGTTAAGAATAAACGAGCTCTTCAAAGAGAGTTAGGTTTAGAAGTAAATGATAAAGTGTTTATGATTGGTATAGTTTCGAGATTAACAGATCAAAAAGGTTTCGATTTGATTGATTATGTTATAGAAGAAATTTGTACAGAAGATACCCAGCTTGTAGTTCTAGGAACAGGAACTCCAAAATATGAAAATCTGTTCCGTCATTATGCATGGAAGTATAGCAACCGTGTATCAGCAAATATTTATTATTCAAATGAACGCTCACATAGAATTTATGCTGCATGTGATGCATTCTTAATGCCTTCTTTATTTGAGCCATGTGGCTTGAGTCAGTTAATGAGCTTACGATATGGCACAGTTCCTATTGTAAGAGAGACAGGCGGTTTAAGAGATACTGTTGTTCCTTATAATGAATATGAAAGCGAAGGTACAGGCTTCTCATTTAGTAATTATAATGCTCATGAGATGTTAAATACTATTCGCTATGCCAAATACATTTACTATACGAAAAAGAGAGAGTGGAATAAATTGATTGATCGTGGCATGGCTCAGGATTTCTCTTGGAGTCATTCTGCTAAGAAATATGAAGACCTATATAAGAATATGATATAAAAAGAAGCGGTGAACCATTGAGGGTTTACCGCTTCTTTTTTTAAAAACAGAAAGCCAAGATGCTCACTTGCCTGACAAGAGAATGTCGCTAGCGCCACCAGGTTCGGCGTCGGCAAAGTATAAAAAAGTGATTTAAGATTAAAATCACTATAATATTACAAAAATCAGCATAATATAATACCACAAATGACGGAAATATGAAAAGAAGAATTTTCATATAAATAAATTTTTATACATATTTGACAATAAAGTATAAATTTTAGCTGCCGAATTATAAGTAATTTAGATGTTTTTATGTTTTGTTATGTGTTATGATAAAAAAAGGGTCTGAAAGACCCAGGACAATTAAATAAGATTTATAATCTTGGAGGAAAGTATGACTATTGAAACGCTGAGTAATTTATTTACTTTTGTTGGCGGACTTGGTATGTTTTTATATGGCATGAATATAATGGCAGATGGCATGCAGAAAACTACCGGCGATAAAATGCGTCAACTACTTGGCATATTAACAAATAATCGTATTATGGCGGTTATTGTAGGTGCATTAATTACTGCAATTGTACAGAGCAGTGGAGCAACAACAGTAATGGTTGTTGGTTTCGTAAATGCGGGGATTATGTCTTTAGGACAAGCTGTAGGGGTTATCATGGGTGCCAACATTGGTACATGTATCACATCTTGGATTGTATCCTTAGGACAAGTGGGGGAAACATTTAAAGCTATAAGCCCAGATTTTTATGCGCCTTTATTAATAGGTATTGGTGCGTTCCTTATTATGTTCTGTAAAAAACAAGGAAAGAAACTTGCAGGCGAAATTTTAGTTGGTGTAGGCCTTCTATTTATTGGATTAGCATTTATGAAAGATGCAGCGAGTGCGTATAGTGACTTGCCGATCTTTGTAAACGCATTTAAATTATTTGGAAGTAATCCAATCATAGGTATGTCTATTGGTGTCCTGATTACAGCATTAATGCAGAGTTCTTCCGCATCTGTTGGTATATTACAGACAATTGCTTCTACTGGAGGAGTAGTTACAACAGCTTCCGCTGTCTATATCAGTTTAGGTTCAAATATTGGTTCTTGCTTCACAGCATTATTATCCAGTATTGGTGCTCCAAAGACAGCAAAACGTGCGGCAGTAATCCATTTACTATTCAATATAATTGGTGCAGTAGTATTTGGTACGGCATTATTCCTAGTGTTCACATTAAATCCAATTTTAGGTACAAGTGCTATTGATAGTGTAGGAATTTCTATTTTCCATACTGTATTTAATATTACATGTACAGCATTGTTATTACCATTCTCTAACTTATTAGTAAAAGCGTCTGGTAAGATAGTGAAGTCAGATGAAACTGAAACTGTAGCAGATACAGCAGAACTTACTTTAAACCATTTAGATGAACGTATTCTTGAAACACCATCTTTCGCAGTAGAAAGTGCAGTGAAAGAAGTAATCTATGTTGGTGAGGTTGCATTTGATAACTTGAAATTATCCATTCATGCTATGTTAAATAATGATAAGGATGAAGCAAACAAGGTTAAAGAAGTAGAAGAAAAGATTGATAAGATGGTTAGCATGATTTCTGATTATTTAGTTAAAATCAGTAATCTATCTATAAATGAAAAGCAACACCAGGTTGTAAACAACATGTTCTATACTATAAGTAACATTGAACGAGTTGGTGATCATGCAGAAAACATTGCAGAACTTGCAGATGAGAAAGCAGATAACAATATTGTATTCTCAGAAAGTGCAAAGATGGAAATGGAAGAAATGTGTGATACAGCATTAAAAGCGTATGAAAATGCATTACTTGCCCGTAAGGACAGAAGCATTGAACATGTACGCAAAGTTGTAAAATACGAGGATAAGGCAGATATGTTAGAAGACGAGTTAAGAGAGCAACACATACATCGTTTATCTTCTAACAAATGCAATAGTGAAGCTGGAGTTATCTTTATTGACGCTTTGACAAACCTAGAAAGAGTATCAGATCACTCGTTAAATATAGCAAATTACGTAAAAGATGAGCTATAGTAAATTTATTCCAAACAAATTGTTTGAGAATAGATACAATTTTTCGAAATATCACTTGATATTTCTTCAATAATTAGGTAAAATATCTCTTGTAGTTACAGCTTAGATAAATTTTTGACAAAGCATAACTCATTATGATTAATAACCACTATATTCATTGAATATAGAAAGGATATTATAAAATTAACTTTTAGGAGGAATTTTTACATGGCAGTAAAAGTTGCAATCAATGGATTTGGACGTATTGGACGTCTTGCATTTAGACAAATGTTCGGAGCTGAAGGATATGAAGTAGTTGCTATCAACGACTTAACAAGCCCAAAAATGTTAGCTCACTTATTAAAATATGATTCAGCACAAGGCAGATACGCTTTAGCTGATAAAGTTGAAGCAAAAGAAGATTCTATCGTAGTTGATGGAAAAGAAATTAAAATCTACGCAAAAGCAGACGCTTCTGAACTTCCTTGGGGAGAAATCGGTGTTGACGTAGTATTAGAATGTACTGGATTCTACACTTCTAAAGCTAAATCTGAAGCACATATCAAAGCAGGCGCTAAGAAAGTTGTTATCTCAGCTCCAGCAGGAAATGACTTACCTACTATCGTTTACAGCGTAAACGAAGAAACTTTAACTAAAGAAGATACTGTAATCTCTGCAGCTTCTTGTACAACAAACTGTTTAGCTCCTATGGCTAACACTTTAAATCAATTAGCTAAAATCAAAAAAGGTTACATGACTACAATCCATGCTTACACAGGAGATCAAATGACTCTTGATGGACCACAAAGAAAAGGTGATTTAAGAAGAGCTCGTGCAGCTGCTGTAAACATCGTTCCTAACTCAACTGGTGCTGCTAAAGCAATCGGTTTAGTTATCCCAGAATTAAACGGTGTATTAGATGGTTGTGCACAACGTGTTCCTGTACCAACAGGTTCTTTAACTCAATTAATCGCTATGGTTGACGGAACTGTAACAGCTGCAGATGTAAATGCTGCTATGAAAGCTGCTGCTTCTGAATCCTTCGGTTACACTGAAGAAGAATTAGTATCTTCTGATATCATCGGTATCAAATTCGGTTCTTTATTCGATGCAACTCAAACTACTTGCATGGATATGGGCGATGGTACTACAATGGTTAAAGTTGTATCTTGGTATGACAACGAAAACTCTTACACTAGCCAAATGGTTAGAACAATCAAATACTTCGCTGAATTAGCATAAGTAT
>JAUNJY010000051.1 GCA_030535455.1 bacterium | reverse complement strand
TAAAAATTGGGTAAAAACTTCATGTCGTGTCCTTGACATGGGGTCCAATTTATTTAATACCTTTGGGGATTTGGCAAAAACACGGTAGAAAAGTTTGATATGCCAAAACGAGGATTGCTCCAAGCAGCAACACAGAAGAATACCCTACAAAGCTCACCTTACTCTCTAAAAAACAGATTATATTAAAGTTATGAAAGTAAATGTTGACACCTGTTAATATTAACAGTAAAATAATGGTAATTCAATAAAGAGAGAAGGAAGCATATTATGAAGGTTGTATTGCATGATCTTACGGAAGATGAGATAAATCAGACCCTTCAATCAGCAAAAGATGATCTTGTCATTGTAACAAAACAAGAGAAGGAGCCTCATAATTGTATCGGATGCTTTGGCTGCTGGGTGAAAGATCCTGGCGAATGTGTGATTAAAGATGGGTATGAACATATGGGAGAATATCTAGGAAACTGCGAGGAATTCATTATTGTCTGCACCAGCATTTATGGAGAGTTTTCACCCTATGTAAAGACAATCATTGACCGTTCAATTTCCGTATGCCATCCGTATTTTACAAAAAGAGAAGGGATGATGCATCATAAGCTGCGGTACGACAATCAACCAAGGATGACCGTATATTGCTATAGCGAGCATATGACAAAGGAAGAAAGAATGACCTTTCGCAACCGTTGCAAGGCAATGGCAATCAATCTGGGAATAAAGGGGATAGGAGTGCATTTTCTTCATGGAAAACAAGGGTTAGGAGGCGTTAGAATATGAGGATAACAGCAATTGACGGAAGCCCAAAACCAAAAGACAGTAATACTAAACAGTTCATAGGTGCCATCACAAAATCGTTAGAGGATACCAATACCATACATACTTATTCAGTTGCCATAAAGCCATTAGAGGAAGAGGCAATTGGCATAGTTCTTGAAAGCGATGTAATACTACTGGGATTTCCATTGTACGTTGATGGAATTCCTTCCAATGTGCTGAAACAAATGATTGTCTTGGAGAATGCTTTTCAAAACAGTAAGAAAAAGGATACCGTGGTCTATGCCATTGTAAATAATGGATTTTACGAAGGGGAACAGAATGTAAATGCCATCGAGATGGTTAAACATTTTTGTAAACGAGCAGGTATAACCTTTGGACAGGGAATAGGAATAGGAACCGGAGAGATGCAAGGCGGAATGATCCAACAAGGGATGCCGGTTGGGAAAGCAGTATTAAAAAATTTGGGAGCCAACTTAGAGATACTGACTGCTAATATTAAAAATCGACAAAGTGGGCCAAATCTTTATGTACGTCCAAACTTTCCATGGCATGGATTTCAGTTTATGGGTGATCATACATTTTGGAAAGCAAAGGCAAAGAAAAACGGGATTTCAGTTAAGGATATGAAGCAAAGAAGACTATATAAAAAAGCGTAAAAGGCAGGAAACAACATGAGAGACAAACCATATCATCATGGAAATTTACAAACAGAATTAATTGAGGAAGGACTGGCATTAATTTATGAACAAGGCATGGCAAGCTTTTCTCTAAGAAAGCTGGTGAAGCGAATCGGAGTATCACCAACGGCTTGTTATAATCATTATAAAAATGTGGAAGATCTGCTTTGTGCAATGAAAGCCTATGTTACAGAGAAATTCTCTAAAGCTCTTGTAAACAGTGCTAAGGGGGTAGAGGATCGATATGCGGCAATTGAGATGGGAAAGGCCTATGTCGTCTTTTTTGCCTCCCATCCACATTATTTTACCTTTATCTATGATAACGGGGACTATTCCATTACATTGACAGAGGCTTCATTTGACGGAGACTATGAACCATTTTTAATATTTAAGGACATTGCTAAAAGAAGCCTTACGGTATGTGGAGTTCCTGAAAAGAGCTATCGTGACACGTTGCTGAGGATGTGGGCAACAGTTCATGGATTGGCGGCCATGGCAAATATGAAAGGATTTCATTATGATGGAGATTGGGGAACTTTAACGGAACAAGTATTGCAAGGGAGGAGAGAGTAGAATGAAAAAAATAGCTAAGCTGTTACATTTACTTTCGGTAGTAAGTATTATGGGCGGATTTTTAGGAATGCTAGTAATACTGCTAGGCAGGGATATGACATCATTTACAGGAAAAGAAATGATCTATGATAAAATTAATTTGAATTTGTTCAATACATTAGTTACCTATGGCGCCATATTAATGGCAGTCACTATATTTTATTATAGTCTGTTTACTAAATGGGGAGTTGTAACATATCGGTTTATTATGATCAAATGGGTATTATTAATTTGTATTTTTGGCACTGCATGGTTTTTACTAGGAAGTGCAATTAGTGGAATGGCATCCATATCGGATGCAGGATTACATATGACGGATATGAAGTCACAATATCAGACCTATTGGAACCAGGCAGTAGGAAGCATAGTCGGTGAGATTGTTCTTTTGTTAGCTACCATGTTTGTATCCATTAAGAAGCCATTTGGAAAAAGAGAGACAAAGCCATTTAAATATCATAAGGCTGCAGTGATTATTTCAATTCCATGCGTTGTTTTGGCAATTGGCATGATGATCATGACAGAAGTAAGACATATGAAGCTTCGTAATACGCCTATCGAAGAGGTGAACCTAACTAACATCAAGGATGGAGAGTATGAGGGAACCTCTGACTTTGGAAATTACACCTATGATGTGATGGTAACTGTAAAAAACCATCAGATTACAAATATTCAGGATTTGAAACCAAGAGACAGTAAATATGTAGTGTATGCAACAGGCGTGCTAAACCGCATCAAAGAGCAGCAGACTCCAAATGTAGACGCAATATCAGGGGCAACCACTACAAGCAAGGCGTTTATGAAAGCAGTAGAGAATGCATTGAAAAAGGCATATTAACATTATTTACGCTACAAGATCTATATCACAAATTGGGATTGTAGGGGGGACATATGGACTTCAAAATTGAGAGAATAAAGGAAAGCAACTATTGTCTTTTTGATGATATGGTGTTTTGGCGAGAAAATGGATTTGAACGAGAAGTATCGCAAGACTACCGATATATCAAAATGTTAATAGTATAAAAATAGATACGGATGGAAAATCGATTAAAGAAATCGCGGACGAAATAAAAGAACTGATAATGTGATTATATCACATAGATCAGTTTTTTTATTTTTGTAAAAAAATAGTGTAACCTTTTGCAACTTTTATGCGAATAATATATGTAAGAGTTGGAGGTAACCTATGAATGATGTAGATAAGGCATGTTATAGAGCTTTTCTGAATAACGAGATTCAAGGATTTGAACAGCTTGTAATCAAATACAAAGATCATGTTATCTATTTTGTTCGTCGATATGTGAATGATATTCACATTGCAGAGGATGTCGCTCAAGATGCATTTGTCGATGTATATCTATATAAAGAGCGATATGATTTTTCAAATTCATTTAAGACCTATTTGTTTACCATTGCAAGGAACAAAGCAGTAGACTATGTCAGAAGGAATGCAAAGCATATGAATCAAATGGTGTTAGAGGACGTGGAAGTGTCCGATGATGAGAAGACTCTAGAAGAGAAAATCATAACCAATGAGATGCAGATAATGCTTCGTGAAAATATCAGAAAGCTGAAACCAGAAATACAAGTCTTACTAAATCTTACGTATTTTGAGAAAATGTCAGGAAAAGAAGTTGCGAAAGTATTAGGTATGACAGAAGGACAAGTAAAAGTGAAGTTGCATCGTGCAAGAAAGCAACTTGCTGAAATCTTAGGAAGGGACGCATATGATATGCTGATAAGGTAGAAAAATGAAATCAGACCAAGAATTTATTGATGGGATCTATGCCAAGGCAGAGCTTCTTCGAAGCAAAAATAAATCTATGAAGAAAAAGCCTTTGCGCTTTCCGTTAAAAAGAGTAGCTGTATTTCCAGTGGTTGCAGCAGCTGCAGCAGTTCTGCTCTTATCAGATATACTACATGATCCATCTAGACAAAAGGATACAAGAGATGCAGTAGATAATCGGAGCAGTCAGGACAGCTTAGTAGGTCAGGAAAATTCCAAAGTACGAATGGCAAGTAATAGCTACTACGTAGAGGGTGAAGTAGTGAATGTTTTATCCTCCTATATGGGATATGGACGGATTGAACTTAGGGTAAATCAAGAGACGTCAGATATAACAACACAAAACACAATTATTATTGCTATTTCGAACGAAAACTCGACTTATAAAAAAGGAACAAATGTAAAAGCCACTCTTATACAACAAAAAATTGGCACGCAAGAATATTATATAATTGCAGAGTGAAAGGGACATAACGATGAAAAAAGGTTTAGTTAAATTAATGGCATGCGTAATGATCATGGGATCATTAGTTGCTTGTGGAGAGAAAAAAGAAGAAACAAAAGAAAGCACTGTAAAAAATGATGTTAAAGTGGAAACACTTACAGCAGCAGTAGCTGAAAAATTAGGTGAAAACTACTGGCCAACAGATAAGATTACAGGCAGTGATGCAGCAGACTTATACCAATTAACTTTAGACAACGCAGAAGAAATCTTAGCTGAAGTACCTAAAATGGCTATGAACGCTGATATGCTTTTAATCGTAAAAGCAAAAGAAGGCAAAGTGGAAGATGTGAAGAAAGAAGTTGAAGCACTTCGTCAATCTAAAGTAGATGATGTAATGCAATACCCAATGAATGTTCAAAAAATTGCAGCATCCAGCGTAAATGTTGTTGGAAACTATGTTGTTTACGTACAACTTGGTGGAAGCGCAGCTGATCTTGAAACAGATGATGAAATCAGAACAGGTTGTGAAGCTGACAACAAGACTGCAATGGAAGTAATTGAAAACCAATTAAAATCTGAATAAGACGCAGTAAATATAAATTGACGAATAACCACATTCTATGTTATAAAAGACATGAATAATAAATATAAAAGTAACTACCACCGGGTAGATTAATGCGACAGCATTCGTTACACATCGTTAGGTCTAAGAAGATGTGTATGCGAATGCTGTTTTTTAATATATAGGAAAATTTTCTTCAAACATTCTCTTATATATTAAAAAAATACCTTCGTGGATACTTTATTATTAAGGAGATAAGAAATATGGAAATTAAAAGATTTGAACAGAAGTTTTCAGTATGTAAGGTGACGAATTACTCCCAGGTTAATCTAGAAGACCAGTTTTGCTTTATTGGCAAGACAGAGGAAGAATTATCCTTGGTGTGCCTGACAGAAAATGTTCCAGACAACACCACAGAAAGAGAAGATGGATGGAGAGCAATGCGTATACAAGGAGAGCTTGATTTCTCCCTGATTGGCATTCTATCGAAGATTTCAACTATCTTGGCAGAGAATAAAATTGGTATTTTTGCAATTTCTACTTATAATACCGATTATATCTTGGTAAAGGAAGAAAAGTACGAACAGGCACTTGCTGCACTTGAAGATGCCGGTTATACAATTGTTAAATAGTATGATTTGTACAAGAGTCTAGACAAAGTCGCCAAGCTTTGGATGAAAGCGTATGGTTTTCAAACTTTCCTATAAGCAGTGCGTTGAAGAGATTGCTAGAGTTTAATTGTCTACAGCCTGAAATGACCTTTTAAAAGGTCATTTTTTTAATACATAGGAAACTTCTCTTCGAGAAGCCTCCTATGTATTAAAAAAGACTTTCTAAAAACCAGAAAGCCAAGATGCGCACTTACGCGGAAGGAGTTTATCACTTCGTGATTGCGTTCGGCGCGGAGTGTTTTGCAAGCAAAACACTTTTAAATACATAGGAAACCTCTCTTTGAGAAGCCTCCGATGTATTTAAAAGGCTTTCTAAAAACCAGAAAGTGTAAGATGCGCACTCATCTGAGATAAAAATGTTTGTAAATCATATTGACAAATTAAGGTGAGATTACTATAATCAAATCAGAACATATGAATGATTGCTCATATGAACAAATGAACTAATTTTCAAATTAACATATTTTTTTCAAACAAAAAGAACAATATTTTTAAACATACCAATATAGCAATCATTCCAAAAGTAAGGATGGTGACAATATGATACAAAATGTAAAACTAAAACTAGTCGGTTTAGGTTGTGCCAATTGTGCAAATAAGATGGAAGAAAGAGTGAAAAAACTTCCAGGGGTACAAGGCGCACAGATTAATTTTGCAACTAGTACATTAGTAGTTGATTTTGAAGAAGAAAACAAAGAAGAATTATTGGCACAAATTTCTACGATTGTAAATGAGATTGAACCAGGAGTAATTGTAGAGGAAGTAGTTAAAACGAAAAGAGATAGAAATAGAGATAGAAACAAAGAAGAACATAGTCACGAACATGAAGACAGCTGTGGATGTGGCTGTGGCCATGAACACCACCATGAACATGAAGAAGAACATAGTCATGAACATGAAGATAGCTGTGGATGTGGCTGTGGCCATAATCACAATCATGAGAATGAAACTATCCAGTCGAATACAGAGACAGTATCAACAAAAGGTCATAAAATCTTATTAAAAGGATTAGATTGTGCTAATTGCGCTAACAAAGTAGAAAATAAAATAAAACAACTGAAAGAGGTGAAGTCGGCTTCTGTAAATTTTGCAACAACATCCATGACGGTAGAATTAGTAGATGGAATTCGTATTGAGGAGTATATGCCAACGATTACAAAAGTTGTGAACCAGGCGGAAAATGGAATTGCCGTCATACTTATGGATGCAAAGCAAAAGGTTGAGAAGATGGCATCTGATGAGAGAAAAGGAATTGCAAGCTATGTGAAAGAGAATACGACTCTTTTAATTGGAGCGTTATTATTCGTTGCTTCATTATTGCTGCAACAATATGAAACGGTATCATTCATCGGATTTTCAGCAAGCTATTTAATGATTGGAAGCTCAGTATTACGCACAGCAGCAAGGAATATCAGCCATGGCGAAATCTTCGATGAAAACTTTTTAATGGCAATTGCAACAATCGGTGCATTTGCAATAGGAGAGTTTCCAGAGGCAGTAGCAGTTATGCTGTTCTTTGAAGTAGGGGAAGCATTCCAAAGCTATGCTGTCAATAAATCAAGAAAATCCATTTCATCTTTGATGGATATTCGTGCAGAGTATGCCACCGTTTTAGAAAATGGTTCAGAAGTTCAAGTGACTCCGGAAGAAGTAGAAATTGGTGAATTCATTGTGATAAAACCAGGAGAAAGAGTTCCGCTAGACGGTATTGTGCTAGAGGGAAGCAGTTTTCTTGATACTTCAGCATTAACTGGAGAGTCTGTCCCACGTGAAGTAAACCGTGGAGAAGAAATCTTAGCAGGAAGCATTAACAATACAGGCGTGCTTAAGGTGAAGGTAACAAAGGAATATGGAGAATCCACAGTAGCACGTATTTTAGAATTAGTAGAAAATGCAACTAGCAAAAAGGCGGAGACAGAGAAATTCATTACACGTTTCTCCAAAGTATATACACCAATCGTATGTGCAATTTCATTAGTAGTTGCAATCCTTCCTCCACTTTTAATTCCCGGAGCAACCTTTACTGTTTGGATTTACCGTGCATTAGCATTATTAGTAGTATCTTGTCCGTGTGCATTAGTGGTATCTGTTCCACTTGGCATATTTGCAGGATTAGGCGGTGCATCTAAGAAAGGCGTACTGATCAAAGGCGGCAACTACTTAGAGGCATTAAAAGATGTGGAAACAGTAGTATTTGACAAAACAGGAACCTTAACAAAAGGTGTATTTAAAGTGACAAGCATCCATGCACAGGGAATTGACCAAGAGGAGCTATTAAAGGTGGCAGCATATGGTGAAAGCCAGTCGAACCATCCAATTGCAAAATCAATTCAAGATGCTTATGGAAAAGAAATTGATAAGTCTAAAATAAGAGAGTATACAGAAATCTCAGGTCATGGCATTCAGGTAGTGATTGATGACAAGACTGTCTTACTTGGAAATGAAAAGTTAATGAAAGAAAATAACATTGCCTATAAGCAAATGGATACCATTGGAACTATGGTTTATGTGGCAATTGAAAATAGTTATAAAGGCTGTCTTATTATTTCTGATGAAATAAAAGAAAATGCCAAAGAGGCACTGGCTGGATTAAAGAAAGCCGGAGTTAAAAATACAATCATGTTAACTGGAGACAATCGTGTTGTAGCTGAAAAGGTTGCAGGACTCGTGGGTGTTGACCAGGTATATGCAGAATTGTTACCAGCTGGAAAAGTAGAGCAGGTAGAACACTTATTTAGCAAAAAATCAAAAGCCGGCAAGATTGCCTTTGTAGGAGATGGAATTAACGATGCACCGGTACTCGCAAGAGCAGATATCGGAATTGCCATGGGTGGCATAGGCTCTGATGCAGCAATTGAAGCAGCTGACGTGGTTCTTATGAAAGATGACCCACAGGCAATTCAAGATGCAATCAAGGTTGCCAGAAAGACCAATCGAATTCTTTGGCAAAATATTCTCTTTGCCCTTGGCATAAAGACTGTCGTAATGATCTTAGTTGCAATTGGTATGGGAAATATGTGGGAAGCAGTATTCGCAGATGTAGGAGTGACCATCTTAGCAGTATTAAATTCCATCCGTTGCTTAAATGTAAAATAAAAAACAAGGGCGGTAATACTTATGTATTACCGCCTTCAGACTGTAGACAATTAAACTCTAGCAGTTACTTCAGCGCACTGCTTATAGGAAAGTTTGAAAACCATAGGTTTTCATTAAAATCGATATCCGGAAACCGCGCTTTTCGGATATCGGATTAGTGCGAATAGGTCCTTCTTTTTAAGGACTTGCACGAGTGAGCACTAATCATTTCCTTCGGCACTGGATGAAAGCCTGATTTCATCCAAAGCTTGGCGACTTTGTCGACAAGCTGAGGGCGGTAATACATAAGTATTACCGCCCTTCATCTGTCATAACTAGATGTAATCCTTGATAAGTTTTAGCAGGGAACGTATACTAAGTTTAAAAATGCAAGAGATTGAAGGTGAAGGATGGTATGACGATACAGGAGGCATGTAGAATACTAGGAGTGGAAAGACCGGGCGACGAGAAGGAGATTAAGTTACAGTTTCGAAGGCTGATGACCAAATATCATCCTGATTCGGTGGGAACGGATGCACCGGAGCATATAAAGAGGGCACAGCTGATTAATGAGGCTTATGCCGTACTGCGTAATAACAAAGGTTTAGTAAGTGAACGTGTCAGGAAAAGTCCGGTATGGAAAGGAAATGTGATCAAAGATGCATTTACTGAGCGGGTAATCTTTATGCAAGGCGCTTACTGGGAGGAACATAAAACAGAGTACTATGAGGTCGCAAAAGGGAAGTATGAATGGGATCCTGATCTGGAAGAATTCGAATGCTTGCTCCGAAGCCTGCATCAGGCGGTATTGAAGTTACTTGAACAAACAGAGTTTGAAAATGGAATAGACAGTGGACCGCAATACGATAGAACAGCAATACGCTTTGAGTATCAAATACAACTATTTCATCTGCTGGCAAGGCAGTTTATCCCTTCTGTCACTTGTTTAAGAAAGCTTGCAGAACCGGAAACGATTGATCAGCAAGGAAGGGCCATTTATAAGTTTCAAACCTTTTTAGGGGCAACAGGAAATGAGCCTGGATTTTCAGAATTATCCATGCTGAGAGAGGGAGAAAATCTTTATGTGACCTCCTTAAAGAATAATCGGATCATGATTTCTAATAAGGCAGGCAAGCCATTGGGGCATCTTTCCTTTGCCGACGATCAATTCTACTATATTGTAATTCCTATCCTGCAAATGCATATGGCACAGGTGAAATTTATTGTAGCAAAGAAGGAGGTTCACCGCAGAACTCGACCTTACCGGGTCAAGGTAATGGTAGAACTTTATTTACGAATGGAAACAACCGCAGAAGAGAAATCATTAACGGATCCTAACAAACAGATTACGTCCATTTTAAATCAATATGCGTCTCACATAAAAAAGCATTTATAACAGGAAGATCGGATAATGTGATCTGGTCACATTCAAAGTTATTTATTTTTGATAACTTATATGTAAGAATTAATAGTATAGTTTTTGCCTAATGGAAATAATGACACAAGGAATTTGCATAATTAAGGCGAATAAATATAATAGAAAATAAAAGAAAAGAGGAAATAAGGATGACAAGGGAAGAAAAAGCAGTTCAATACAAACATGAGGGGTACAATTGCTGTCAAGCAGTTGTTAAGGCAATGAGCGATTTAACAGAGGTGGAAGAAGATACACTACTTAAAATGTCTTCAGGATTTGCAGTAGGAATGGGATGTATGGAAGCTACTTGTGGTTCCCTTGTGGGCGCAACAATGATCGCTGGTTTAGTGAAAGAGGGAAATGGAACAGTAATGACAGCACGTGAGATACTAAATAAATTTCAAGAGTATTCAGGCGCAACCGTTTGTAAAGATTTAAAAGGCCGTGATACAGGAGTTGTCCTATGCGACTGTGACAGCTGCGTAAGAAATGCGGTTCGAGCATTAGATGAGGTTATGGAGTTAGCGGTAAGATAAGAGTATAAATGGAGGAGAGCGAAAAATGAGTGCATATTTATTTGTTCATTTTATTGGGGAACAAGAAGATGGGGAACAGATCCACTTTTCCATAAGCAAGGATGGATTGCATTGGAAAGACTTAAACCGCAGTAAGCCAATTTTATACTCCCATGTGGGAGAAAAAGGGGTGCGCGATCCCTTTATTGTGAGACATCCAAAGACCAAAACATTTTATCTAATTGCAACGGACTTAAGGATAGCTTCTAAAAAGGGATGGGATGCTGCAATCAGACAAGGCAGCAAAAGCATTATTGTCTGGGAGTCCAAAGACCTTATTCATTGGAGTGAAGAAAGAAGCTGCCAGGTTGGTGTGGAGAATGCAGGATGTGTTTGGGCACCGGAAGCCATTTATGATCAGGAAAAGGAGGCATTTTTGGTATTCTGGGCATCGAAGATATGGGAAACAGATGCAGTGGGAAAACATAAAATCTTTGGTTCCTACACCAACGATTTTAAAACGTTTACAGAGCCATTTGTTTTCTTAGAAAAAGATTGCGATGTGATTGACAGTACCATAATTAAGGAGGGAGATACCTATTATCGTTTTACCAAGGATGAAACCGAAAGCAAGGTGATCTTAGAGGCCTCAAAGCAGCTGACAGGAACCTATAAGTACATAGAATCCCCAGTGCTTCGTACATTAGACGGAGTGGAGGGCCCAGAGTGTTTTCTATTACCAGACAAAAAGACATGGTGCCTGATCGTAGACCAGTTTGCTAAGAAACTAGGATATCGACCATTTTTAGTCACGGATCTGAAAAACGGACAGATGGTCAGTCTAGAGACATCCCAATATGATTTTGGTGCCAGCAAGAAACGTCATGGGGGCATTATTGAACTGACAGAGGAAGAGTACGAGAGACTTGAGGCACACTGGTAGAATATGAAAATGTATTGTTTGCAGTAAACATGCTGCTTTGATTTGTTTCATTTTTTAACCGTCCTTTCCTCTTTATACTATAGTTTTATCAGAAATTTTTTTGGAATTTCAAAGGGAGATTTGTACAAAAGTTAGGCTGTATACAGAGGACAAATTCACCATAAAGCTGGTATACTTAATAGTAGGACAAGTCGTTAGAAGGAGGAAATAAATATGAGAGTTGTGGTAACGGGAGCCAGTGGGCATATTGGGACGTATCTTGTTCCAATGCTAGTAAATGCAGGATATGATGTAACGACCATTACAAGAGGAAATTCAAAGCCATACGAAGAGGATCCTGCTTGGGAAAAGGTTCACCCGGTGATTATGGATCGAGCAAAAGATAGCGAGTTTGCTATAAAGGTTGCCGAATTAAATCCTGACATCGTGGTAGATTTAATTAATTTTACCCTAGAGGATACAAAAGCAATGGTAAAGGCCTTGCAACATTCAAATTGCAGTCATTATCTGTATTGTTCGTCCTGTTGGGCTCATGGACGTGCAGAAATGCTTCCATTTGATCCGGATGATATACTAAAACAGCCATTGGATGAGTATGGAAGAGAAAAGTTTAAATCAGAATTATATTTAAAAGAGATGTTTGAAACAACAGGATTTCCGGCAACGATCATTATGCCCGGGCAGATATCTGGTCCAGGCTGGACAATTATGAATCCTTGGGCAAATAAAACATTGCTTCCATTTCAAATAATTGCAAATGGGGAGGAAATCAAACTCCCTAATTTCGGAATGGAAACATTGCATCATGTCCATGGCTATGATGTGGCACAATGTTTCTTTCAGGCAATCGTACACAGAGAGCAGGCAGTAGGGGAAAGCTTTCAT
The DNA here is from genome assembly GCA_030535455.1 of bacterium. Taxonomy (GTDB): domain Bacteria; phylum Bacillota; class Clostridia; order Lachnospirales; family Lachnospiraceae; genus KM106-2. The sequence continues at coordinate 16,791 of JAUNJY010000051.1, read as the reverse complement.
GCAGTAAGCGGAGGTTCCATTACTCTATATGGATATGCAAAGCTGATGTATAAATTTTTTAATAAGGATCCAAAAATCGGTTTCCTCCCATGGGAAGAGTGGTGTGAATATGTAGGGGACTCAAACGAATGTGAAGATACCTATTATCATATTACAAGAAGTGGATTTTATAATACAGAAAAAGAAGAAAGGCTGTTAGACTATCATCCAAAGTATACAAATGTGGAGACCATTAAGATTGCAGTGCAAAGTTACGTTGACCGAGGATTAATTCTATTAAGATAAAACTGCTTCATTTAAAAAAAACAAAAACTTCTAATGTCCAATCAAGGGCTTAGAAGTTTTTTTGTGTACATTAGTTCTAATTGATATACAACAGCATTGTTGTAATAGACAATAGCCTAGATGGTTTTATTCATTTTCTTCATCTATATGAAGGGTGCCCCAGTTACAAAATTCATGGAGAACCGGCATAAGTGTCTTCCCACGCTCAGTGAGAGCATATTCAACCTTTGGAGGAACCTGTGGATATTCATGGCGAATAATAAGGTTGTCCGTTTCTAATTCTTTCAACTGCTTACTTAACATTTTATGGGTAATTCCTGTTAGTGAGCGTTTCAGCTCATTATATCTCATTACATCCCGTTTCGATAACCAGAAAAGGATATTTAACTTCCATTTACCACCGATTAGTGAAAGTGTATATTCAAAAGGTTTAGGGTTAACATGAGGGGATTTTTTGCAATCATTAAATTTTTCAGTGTTCATATTACACTCTCCTTTTGGTGAGTATCTTACTAAAAAGTGCATACTCCCGATATCTATTGTTACATGATATAATACAGGAAATTCTAAGATATTTCAATTTATAAGGAGAAACAGTATGGACTATATAAAAGAACCAATAGAAATTAATCATGTGAGGATCAACAACAGACTTGTAATGCCACCTATGGCAACTTCAGCATCAGAAGATGGAACAGTAACGTCAAAACTGCTTAAGTATTATTCTGACAGATCAGCAGGCGGGTATATTGGATTGATTATTACGGAACATAGCTACATCAGTCAGCAGGGAATTGCTAATCCAGGCCAGGTGTCCATATCCAGAGACAGCGATATAGACGGACTAAAAAAGCTTGTACAGGTCATTCATGATAATGGAACAAAGGTCATAGCACAGATTAATCATGCCGGAAGTTCAGCACGTAAAAACGTAACAGGAATGCCAATTGTAAGTGCAAGTGCAGTTGTAAATGAGGGGGCAACGGGAAAGAGCGGAGAAGTACCAAAAGTCATGACAGTGGATGAGATTAAAGCAGTTGTAAATGACTTTGCCCTAGCAGCAAAGCGTGCAAAAGAGGCAGGATTTGATGGCGTGGAAATTCATTCTGCCCATGGATATCTATTAAATCAATTCTATTCTCCATTAACCAATAAAAGAGAAGATGCCTATACAGGAGCAACACTTGAAGGAAGATTAAGAATTCATCAGGAAGTAATTGCGGCAGTCAGACAAATGGTGGGAGAAGATTATTTAGTTGCACTCCGCCTAGGTGGATGTGACTATATGGATGGCGGTTCAACAGTGGAGGACAGTATAGAGGCTGCAGTCTTACTTGAAAAATGGGGAATTGACTTACTTGATGTTTCGGGTGGATTAAACGGATATATTGTGCCAGGATGCAAGGAACCTGGATATTTTTCAGCGATGACAGAGCAAATAAAGAAAAAGGTATCCATACCAGTAATTCTTACTGGCGGAGTTACAGAGGTTAAGGACGCAGAGCAGCTGTTACAGGAACAGAAGGCAGACTTGGTTGGAGTAGGCCGTGCAATCTTTAAAGATGCTATGTGGCCAGAAAAGAATATGAAATAGAAGGAATAAAGAATAATAGATTTTTAGTGAATGTAATGGTGAGCGTATCTTATCCCATATGGGGGTGTATATGCCCGCCATTGGCATTGAGAGTTGCATAAGAAATAAAAAAATGTTGAAAAAAGATATATTATGGGTTATTCTAGAGAAGAAATTACTATACATAGATTATTTCATATCAGCTTAAATTAAAAGGGACAGAGATTATTCATATGAGATAAGTAACGAAAGGATAAACAAATGATACGTAACGAGGATGTTAACAAAAAAGACTTAACAACTGCCGACATACGATTGAACAGCCTGAAGGAACTAATCAATGAACAACTGCTTACACTAAAAAGTAATGACCTAAAGAGGATAATGAGAAAGCATTATAGACGGTTGCATCTTATGGATCGCAACGGTCAGTGGAAAGATAAACTATTTGAAAATAATCAAGAATATCTTTTACCAGCACAGATTACAAACGAGTCTGTGAATGAATTTATGGATCAAATAGTAACACTTGCTTTAGAAAATAATTATTTAGTAAAATACATAGAATCCTGTTCACCAGAAAATTATACATATCTTAAACAGAAGTTTAACGAAGAAGGGGCGGAAGTGATCCCCGATGTTATAGCATACAGCCTAGCGCTGAATAAGTTAACGACTTTATGTTTAAAGGACTGGCACATATTAGAATATCTGTATAAGCATTTGAGAAAGGTCAGAAAAGATACTGGATCTTTCAAAAAGCTACCGTTATTCCACAAAATTAAGCTTATTTCAGTTGAATTGCCGATTAAGACTTACTTAGAGTGTCATAGAACAAGAAAAATTGAGCCAACATCAGGTGGAATTGCTGTTGCAATCAATATATTAGAAGCGACAGTGACCGACTTTTTATATGGAGTTAATGATAATGCAGAAACAGGTTGGACTTTGATGAAAAACAGATGCGGCTTAAAAGAGAAAGATCCTAAGACCGGTGCAGGTCCATCCAAATGGTCTGACGATGGTAAATATATTCAAAGAGTATACCCTTACGGAAAACAATGGGCAGACTTATATCAGGTATGGAATTTATGCTTTTGTACCAGATTCAAGGATTTTGTATATGTAATTCCGAAGCTGCTTATTCCTGCTGTTGCTGATTATAGAGAACAGCCAGCCAACTATATTTATCAAAGAGCGATTGCACTGTACATATACCTTAATTGGTCCAGCTTTGATTACTTAGAAAAGCAGAAGAAAAATCAGCCTTGTATTAATTGGCATGATAAATCCTTAAGTTTGGAATTTGCCAAGTCAAATCGACATATGGCAATGCACTATCAGAGATTATTGAAAAAATAAAACTAGCTTGTCTATAAAAGAATTGCAAGCAAGCTAGAGAAAAAGAAAGACCTTCTGAAAAACAGATTATGTTTTCAGAAGGTCTTTTTTAATCTTATTATTTATTTTCTTTCATGATCTTTACAAGACGGCTTGTTCCAAGTCTGTCAGCGCCAAGAGAGATAAACTTCTCTGCATCATCGAAAGAACTGATTCCGCCGGCTGCTTTAATTTTCACGTTTTCTCCAACATGTTTTGCAAATAATTCGATATCAGCAAAAGTTGCTCCTGATGTAGAGAAACCAGTGGAAGTCTTGATATAGTCTGCTCCGGATAAAGTTACTAATTCGCACATCTTAATCTTTTCTTCTTCTGTTAAAAGACATGTTTCGATAATTACTTTAAGAATTTTATCACCACAGATTTCCTTTAAGGATTTCATTTCGTTTAAAACATAATCATAATCTTTGGCACGAAGTGCACCAATGTTGATTACCATATCGATTTCTTCTGCACCATTTTGAAGAGCATCTCTTGTTTCAAATTCTTTGCAAGCAGTAGTCTGGTTACCATTTGGGAAGCCGATTACTGTACAAACTGCCATTTTATCGCCCATATATTCTTTTGCTTGTTTAACATAGCAAGGAGGAATACATACAGAAGCAGTCTGGTAAGTCATGGCATCATCGCAGATTACCTTGATCTCTTCCCATGTAGAAGGCTGAAGTAATAAAGTGTGGTCAACTATTGATAAGATTTCGTTTTTGTTCATAGTGAACTCCTTTCGATCTGAAACTAGTTTCATTTATTATTATGTGCTTATGATAACAGATAAAACATAAAAAAACAACAACATATGATAAAAAACAACAACAAATGATAAAAAACAACAACAAATGATAAATAAAACGAGAAAAACGTAATAAAATAGTAATATTAAGTTGCAGTAAATGTAGAGTATGATACAATATAGGCAATAAAAGGAGTATAAGACATGAGCAAAGAATCCAGAATGTTTGCAGAAGAACGGAAAAGCAAGATTGTAGACATTATTAATAAACAAGGAAAAATTATTGTACCAGAGTTATGTGATATCTTTGGCGTATCAGCCTCAACAATAAGAAACGATTTAAAGGAATTAGAAAATGATAATCTGCTGAAACGTACCCATGGTGGTGCAATCAGTCAGTCTAAGGTTGGAAGAGAACCATTGCCGGCAGACAGTGAGACCAGGATGGTAAGGCAAAAAGAGAAAATCGCTAAGATGGCTAATTCCCTTGTGGAAGATGGAGATGTGATTGCAGTCTCTTCAGGAACCACGGCATTTGAATTTGTTAAGACGTTAAAGAATAAAAAGAATTTGACGATTATCGTAAATAATATTCAGATTGCTTCCTGGCTAGAAGAAAATACTGAATTTACAATTGTAATTCTTGGGGGAATCCTTCGAAATAATTATCATTTTGTAGTGTCGCCAATAAAAAGTGAATTGCTAGAGTTTATGAACATTGATAAGACCTTCCTTTCTGTAAATGGAATACATGATACAAAAGGAATTACCACTCCGGATCTTGAGACAGCAATGAACTATAAGAGCATGACAGGGGCAAGTGTAAAGACCTTTATTTTATGCGATAGCAGTAAGGTAGGCACAGTGACCTTTGCCAAAATCATGGATGTGGCAGAGGCTACGGCTATCATAACAGATGATGGAATTGGAGAAGAAGACAGAGAAGCATTGTCAGCAAAGACAGAGATGATCGTTGTAAGTGAATAAAAATAGAAAGAAAAGGCCTTATCCCTTGGTGAAAAATGGGGATAAGGCCTTTTGAGTCTCTTATTATACAAAAAATACTTCCTAAAAAGTAAAAAGCAGAGTACTATTAAATAAAGGGAAAAGTTGGGAGAAAAACTTGCAGATCGGATTATTGTCTGCGTTGGGGGGCTTTTTGTTTGGAGTGGTATATTTGCTAGCGAATCGTGATATTAAAAAAACATATTTAATTTTAGTAATCATGTTTATCTTATAGATAGGGGGAAGGATAGATGCTTGAGTTACCGGAAAGCAATGTGATTGCAGCACAGATTACAGACATCCTAAAAGGACAGACCATTGATGAGATTGAGGTGGGGCACTCTCCACATAAGTTTGCATTTTATAAAGGTGAGCCGGAGGCATATGCAGACTTGTTAATTGGAAAGACAATTAAACGGGCAATTCCAAGGGGCGGCTTAATTGAGATACAGACAGAGGACAGTATGATGTTTTTGGGAGATGGTGCTTATCCAAGATACTACAAGGATCCAAAGAAGTTTCCAAAAAAACATCAGTTTATGATGATATTTGAGGATGGAACAGCAATGGCAATTTCCATTCAGATGTATGGAGAAATTGGGGTGTTTCCATTAGGAGAGTGTGAAGAAGGATATTATTTGTCCTCATTATTCAAGCCAGATCCGTTGGGTGATAAATTTACGTATGAATACTTTAGAAAACTTTACATACCTGGCAAGAAAATGTCTGCAAAATCATTTCTGGCAACGGAACAACGAATTCCCGGACTTGGAAATGGCGTATTGCAGGATATTTTGTGGGAAGCAGGAATTGATCCAAGATTTCTAATGAGTGGGGCAAGTGAGGAAGACTTTAGGTCACTGTATGCAGCGATTAGAAAGATGTTAAAAAGGATGGTGGAAGATGGAGGGCGTGATACCGAAAAAGACCTGGTAGGAAAGAAAGGTGGCTACATCACCCAGTTAAGTAAGAATTCCATGTATGAACCATGTATGAAATGTGGATATGAGATTAGAAAGGCATCCTATATGGGTGGAACAATCTACTTTTGCGGGCATTGCCAAAAGAGATAATAAATAATGATAATAAAAGATGTTTTCTGGCACTATACACATATGCCGTGCTCTCTTTTTGTGATAAAAAAAAGAGAGGAAAAGTACCTGTGTAAAAAATATAATGGATAAGGAGCAAACGGATGGATTGGATTGCAAGACTAAACAGTGCAATGAACTATATTGAAGAAAATTTGACAGGTGATATTGATTTGGAGAAACTATCAAAACTCACATTATGTTCCACCTATCATTTTCAACGAATGTTTACCTATATGGCTGAAATACCATTATCGGAATATATTAGGCGAAGAAAGATGTCGAGAGCGGCCGCGGATCTGCAGAAGCAAGGGAGTAAAGTAATCGATATTGCTTTAAAATACGGATACCAGTCACCCACTGCATTTAATCGTGCCTTTCAACGAATTCATGGAATTAGCCCTTCAGAAGCAAGAAGTAACATACATAAGATAAAAGCATATCCACCGATTAGCTTTCAAATTTCAATTAAAGGAGAACGTGCCATGGAATATCGTATTGAAAATAAAGAGGCCTTTAGAATTGTAGGAATATCAATGCCTCTGAATAATGATCTTGAGCAGAATTTTGAAGTAGTTCCTGCAATGTGGCAAAAAGCAGTAATGGATGGAACAATAGAAAAGCTGACATCCAGGATGGATGGTGAGTTGCAAGGACTATTGGGTGTAAGTTCCTGTAACAAGGACACAGAGTGGAGGTATTATATTGCAGTTGCCAGCAATCAGCCAATCGATGAGCAATTAGAGGAGTTTTTGGTTCCGAAAGCAACATGGGCCATATTTACGGGAAAAGGAACCAATATCTCAATACAAGAACTGGAGAAGAGGATTGTAACAGAATGGCTTCCTACATCAGGATATGAGTATGCAAATGCACCGGATATGGAAGTATATATTAGTCCAAATCCAGAAGATGCATTGTATGAAGTTTGGATCCCTGTAATAGCAAAAGAATAGGGGGAGAACGAGAACTGCAAAGATTTCACCAAAGACAATGGGAATTGAAGAACTATCAATCTTTCATAAGTTTGCAGTAATCGGCTATGTGGCAGGTGCAGTCCGATTTGTAAAAAAAGATTTGCCACTATAAATGATTTCAATAATATCTTCTGTATTCAGGAAAGAGCTGAGTGCAGAAGATATTTTTTTAGAGAATTAGAAAAATGAAGGACAAGCAATCGAGGAACAAATAAATGGCGCATTTGATATTGCTAGGGGAAATTATCAAAGAAAGAGTTAAGGGAAAATATCCGTCCAGAAAAGCATATGAAACAAAGTTTATTCGGGACGGAATTGATTTTCAAATTGATGCAATAGCATTTAAGGCAATCGGATAATTGCCCCAGACAAAAAAAATATACACAGCTATTTCCAAAAGGGAAATTATTAGTGGATGAACTGAAAAAAAGTGAGGATGGTCGCATTATTACTGTTTCATCAGCTTCTCATGCGCAGGGAGGAAGGCCATATCTTGATGATATTGAGTTGAAAGAACATTATTCTTATATGAAAGTATATGGAACATCAAAACTTTATGTAATCTGGGCAATGCGACATTTGAAAAAAGAATTGGAAGCAAAGGGGATTAAAAATATTACAGTGAACTGTACACATCCTGGTTCCGCGAAAACGCACCTTGGTGAAAGTGATCAAAGACCATTTTTGATGAAGCTGTTGTTTGCAGCTTGGATCCCTTTAATGACAAGTGTGGAAAAGGGTTCCGAATCAACAATCTATGCAGCCACATCCAATGAAATAAAGGGCCAGTCAAATCTCTATATTGGACCGAAAGGACTTGAAAAAGTAAAGGATAAGTATTATTCTGAACAGAATGAAAAAATACTTTGGGATTATTGTATGAAAGTTGTGGGACCATATCTGGAAAAACAATAATGAACAAGATACCGTTTAGAGGAGAATTTATGATGGAGGAGCAGTACTATCGCATCGGCGAAGTTAGTAAGATTACAGGAGTATCAAAAGATACACTTCATTTTTATGATAAGATAGGTCTATTAATTCCGGAGTATATTGATGAAAATAACCGATATCGTTATTATTCAAGGTGGAATTTATGGCAATTAGATATTATAACAATGTGCCGGAAATTAGATATTTCAATTGACCAGATCAGAGCTGTGCTACAGTTACATGATAATGATAAGATTACACAAGTATTATCCGAGTATCAAAAGGAAGCATTGCGCTTAAGTAACTATTATAAACAGGTGGCAGAAGATATTGAATGGTATAAGAAAGAGAATGCCTCAGTGTCTAAAAAAGAAATGGATACAGAGGTAAGGATTAAGTATTTAAAAGAGGAGAAGGTAATCGCAGGAGTACTAAAAAGGGAAGACTCTTCCTATCATGCAAATCTTCAGGAAGCAGCAAGAAATGAGTTAATGAACTCAAATTCAATCCGGCGCAGATATGGCTATATTCTGGATTTGGCGAAAGCGGAAGAAGGAATTTTTTATAAAAAGAGGGAATATCTAAAAATAGAAGAAAAGAATTTTAAGTTTGTGGAACCAGAGAATGTTCTTATATTGCCGGCAGGCGAGTATGCTGTGACACAGGTACAAATTAATCATGATAAGGCAGATTTTACTCATCTATTTGATTGGCTGAAACAAAAGGGCTACACAGCAGGTGAAATATATGCAGAAGAACAGGGCTTACAGCTATTTGATTATCTGCATGATTATCGTTGTGAAATAAAAGTGCGTATCATGCAATAGGAAAATTTTTATATTAAGAAATAAAAATACTTGACAGTGGAGTTACTCCATCCTTTATGCTCGTAAGCGAAAGGATGGATTTTTTATGAGAGAAACACCAGTAATTAAATTATTAATGAAGCTTTCGCCACCGGTTATGCTGGCATTGCTTATTCAATCGGTTTACAATATTGTAGACAGTTATTTTATTTCCAGTTATTCAGAAGCGGGGTTAACGGCATTGTCTATTATATTTCCAATTCAGCTTTTGATAACAGCACTTTCAACCGGAACAGGTAGTGGAATTAACATTATGATTTCACAAATGGATGGTATGGGAAATAGGAAGAGCCAAGGAAATGTAGTTAAGACCGGGACTTTTTTAGGAATTTTAAATTATGCGGTATTTACACTAATCGGTTTGGTATGTTTAAATCAATATTATCAGGTCTCCTCTAATCAGCAGATGGTACAGGAGTATGGCATTCAATATGGCACAATCATTTTACTATTTTCCTTTGGAACATTTATGGAAGCAAATTTTACAAAGATGCTGCAGGCAAAAGGAAATATGCTTCTTCCAATGGCTGCACAGATTATAGGAGCAATCATTAATGTAATCTTAGACTATATCCTTATATTCGGAAAATTTGGAGTTCACGAAATGGGGATACAAGGGGCAGCCATTGCAACGGTTATGGGACAATGGGTTTCCATGGTGATTACATGGATTGCAGTGCACCGTACGACTTCACATGATGGAAAGTTTGACTGGAAAATAGGAATGGCAATCTACAGGCATGGAGGGCCATCAATCGTCATGCAGTCCCTATATACCATTTACATTGTTGGACTTAACCTGATTTTAAAACAGTTTACAGAGGATGCAGTTACCGTACTGGGAATTTATTATAAGCTTCAGACATTTTTCTTTATCCCATTGATGGGGCTTCAGCAGGTAATCTTGCCAGTAATCAGCTATAATTATGGCGCAAAAGAACAGGGACGAGTAAAACAAATCTTACGATGTTCCATACTTTTTTCAGGGGTATTTATGCTGGTTGGTACTATGATTTTCTTAGCAGTTCCGGAACAGTTAATTGGTATCTTTTCTAGAAAAGAGAACCTGTTACTCATAGGAGGCCATGCCCTTCGTGTGATTTCAGTCAGCTTTGTTCCGGCAGCAATGGTCATGATGTTTACCGTATTCTTTCAAGGAGTAGAACTTGGAATGCATAGTATCAAAATAACCGTGTTACGTCAGATTATATTGTTAGTTCCTTTAGCATGGTTACTTCATTTTGGAGGGCTAAAGCTTGTTTGGATGACGTTTCCGTTGACAGAACTGATTGCAGGTGGCTATAGCCTCTATTTATTTTATAAATGCACGAAGCATGAATTAACTCTTACAAAAGTATAAGAAAAAAAGCTTGACCTCGAGTTAGCTTCAGGGTTTAAAGTAATAACAAGTCATTTACATATGACAGAGTGAAACCATAAAGTCAGGAAGCAAAACGAAAGGAAGAATATATTATGAAAAAGAATATCGGAAAAGCATTATCTTTATATCCAATGCCAACAGTTGTAATTGGAGCGATGGTAAATGGAAAACCAACCTGGACATTAGTAGCTCATGTTGGAATAATGGGGCATGACCATGTAACGGTATCGTTGGCGCAGGCACATTATATCAATCAAGGAATTAAAGAAAGTAATACGCTTTCCATTAATGTGGTAGATGAGAATTTACTTGCAGCAGCAGACCAGATGGGATGTATCAGCGGTAATAAGGAAGACAAGTCAGAGGCGTTTGAATATACAATCGGTGAAAAAGGTACTCCAATGATCAATGATGCAAAACTTACTATTGAATGTGAAGTAGAAGCAAACCATGAAACAAATGGATTTGATAACTTTATTTGTACGATTGCAGGAACTTATGCAGAGGAAAGTATTTTAAATGAGGCAGGAAAAATAAATTACCATACATTTAAACCAGTTCTATTTGAAATGCCAACTTATGAGTATTTCAGAACAGGTGACGTAATTGGAAACTGTATGAAAATTGGAAAGTAGAATGAAAAAGTATGACAATAAAAGAAGCTTCAAAAATAACTGGAATATCAATTGATAATTTACGCTATTATGAGCGAATTGGCTTAATTCCTGAGGTGCCAAGAAATGCATCCGGAATTCGAGACTATGATGAGGTGTCATTAAGCTGGATTGATTTTGTAATGCGGTTTAAGCGGGGCGGAATGTCTTTAGAGGCTATCAGAGAATATGTTCACCTTGCCATTCAAGGAGAGCAGACCAAACCTGCAAGAAAAGAAATCTTATTAGATGCCAAAGAGAATATGGAAGCCAAATTAAAGGAAATCCAAGAGAGTCTGGATGTCATCAATTATAAATTAGATACTTATGATCAGAAGTGCGGGCCTATCACAATGGAAATGGTAGATGCATGGAAGAAGAGTAAGGAGAAAGAATAGCGTAGGAATTAGGAAAACCTTCTGTAATTGACTTTGGTCACAGAAGGTTTTTTCGTTTAGGTTTATTTTTTACAATAATTCTCCCATAGTTGTCTGTAAGACAGAACTTAAGATTTGAATTAACTGATCTAAAGGCAGTTCCTTCTTGGGGCAATCGGAGAAGTTGTTTGGGTAGGATTTGAACTTTATTGTCTAATGAGAACGGTCACATATGAACGTGTGGAGATTTGGGGAGAAGATGCAACGCTTATGGAGGCGATTAAGACTTGCGCATTACAGGTATTAATTTTCTTTGTCAGCCTAAATCTGCTTCGAGTAGAGCTTGGTGATGTATCTATGTTCAAATTCTGGATTTTTACACAGGTAATTATATGTTGTGCACCTGGTTTCCATTGGGAAAGAAGAGGAACAAGAATCGGAGCTTGCTGGCAACTTAATATTGTTCTTGTACTTGTGGCAATCATGTCATTTAACCCATGGAATATGTGGGCTCTGATCAGTCCTCAGTTTTTCTCAGTATCTAATAATCCATGGTATTATGTGGTTGGATGTGTAACTTTACTCTTAGCAATCCGTGGATGCTTTGTTTATAAAAAACTTCCAAAGAAACCAGAAGTATTGCCAGACGGGAAAAAGCCTATTTTTTAGATAAGACAATTTATGATTATGTTACCATTAAAAATATAGTGATGCCACTTGGTAGATATATTTTTAATGGTATTTTTTGTTTGCACATTAGGACTTAGTTATAAATCTACATATTTTTGAAATTCATTAAAAAAGTGGGAGCATACTTTAGAAAGTGTATGATTTTTTTTCCACACAAGATACATTCCTACATTTAATGACGGTGTAAATGGGCGAAATGTTAATTCATTATAGTGAGTGGTTGAAATTATGCGGTCAAGACAAAGGGCGTATCCAACCCCCTCCTCAACCAAAAGGGAAGCGTTATACAGTAGATTATATGTGGCAACAATCTGTAATTGGCTAAGATCTATATTGCCAATCCAGCCGGATAATTCATTAAGAAACAGATTTTGATTGGAGCAGATCAATGGAATGTCCAGCAAATCATTGGGTGTAATTTTAGCCTTAGCTGCAAGAGGACTGTCTTTTTTCATCAGGACACCCCAAGTATCAGTATATGGTATTTTAATAAAATCATAGTCAGATAAAGAGGTAGGTTCGATTACGATAGCAAAATCCAATATACCTTGATTAAGCTGTTCTAGAACGTCATCTGCCTTTCCACTGTTTAAGTGAAATATAATATTAGGGTTATCAGATTGAATTTGTTTTATAGTTTTGGCAATCAATCGCATTCCCTCTGATTCTCCACATCCAATATAAATATGTCCGTGCATTTCGGTCTCAGTATTTTTTATTTCAGAGGTTGTTTTTTCCATAAGCAATAACATTTCTTCTGCACGTTTTTTGAGAAGAAGACCTGATTCCGTAAGGCTGATCTTACGATTTCCACGAATGAATAAAGGCTTGCCTAATTCAGCTTCCAAATCTTTGATTTGTTTAGAAAGTGGTGGCTGAGTCATATGAAGTGCAGATGCAGCAGCTGAGATACTGCCTTCACGTGCAACCGCTAAAAAATACTGTAAGACTTTTAAGTCCATAAATGCTTCCTCCTTAATATTCGTACTTTTATTACTGAGAGAATTATAACACGCTTCCTATATTAAAAAAATATAGGAAGCGATTTTTTATATGTATTAGTAATTAAAAGAGTATTTTATTATAATCTAATCATAATAAATCTCATGCCTAGCTAGAAAGAGTATATAAATTTGGGAGTGAAACAGAATGGAAATAAATGAGATGCTTGAGTATTTAAATACAACCAAGACAATTGCCTATGAGGACAAGATGCATGAAGAAATGTTTCAGTACAGTATGGAAGCAATGCGAATTACATCAGAGATCAATGGTGGTTTTCATACGCAGACGGAACTAAGAAAGCTAATGGAAGAACTGATTGGTAAGGAGGTAGATGAAGGATTTGGACTATTTCCACCAATCTATTCGGATTTTGGAAAAAACATTACATTAGGAAAGAATGTATTTATTAATTCCTGCTGCTGTTTTCAAGATCAAGGCGGAATCGAAATCGGCGATGGAACATTTATAGGCCATCATGTGGTATTCGCCACGTTAAACCATGACATTGATCCAAGACATCGCGCAGATACACATCCATTTCCAATTCATATAGGCAAAAATGTTTGGATTGGTGCAAATGTCACAGTTACACCGGGAGTAAGTATCGGCGATGGAGCAATCATTGGAGCAGGAGCAGTTGTGACCAAAGATATACCTGTGAATACAATTGCAGCAGGGGTTCCAGCAAAAGTAATCAAAAGGATTTAAAGAGCAGGGGTGGAGGATATGAATAAGGTTATAGCAGTTTGTTTTGTTTTTATTCTACTGTTTAGTTTGTCTGGATGCGGAGGGGATAAATCTGAAACAGACGTACCAACAAGCACAAAAACGTCGGATACCAAGATACCAGCAAGGACCAGTACTCCCCAAAATGAAAGCAAGGAACAGAAGAGTAACAACAACACAGAAAATACAAAGACACTAGTTGTATATTTCTCCTGTACAGGAACAACAATGAAGATAGCAGAATATGCTGCGGATATACTTGGTGCAGATCTTTATCAGATTACGCCGGAAGTTCCTTATACGGAGCAGGACTTAGCATATTATACAAATGGTCGCGCAGATCAGGAACAAAACAATCCGAATGCTCGCCCAACTATTTCCGACAGTATTAAAAATATGGATCAATATGACACAGTGTTGATTGGTTACCCAATCTGGCACGGACAGGCACCGAGGATTATCAGTACATTTTTAGAGAGTTATGATTTTGCAGGTAAAAAACTCCTCCCATTTTGTACTTCTCATAGCAGTGGCATTGGTTCAAGTGCATCGGATCTTCATTCGATTTGTCCGAAGGCAACCTGGCTTGATGGAGAACGTTTTTCAGGGAGTGCATCAAAGACTGAGGTAGAAGAATGGTTAAATGGACTTGAAATTACAAAAGTAAGGAATACTAAGGGGAATGAATTTGATTTTAAGACGAAGACAGTGAAGCTGAACAGCGGATATGACATGCCCATAAATGGTATTGCTTCATCATCCTGGAGAAGGGGATGTAAAAGCTTACAAGGCTATGGAGCAGGCGGTTGTGGATGGAAAAGTTCGTTCTATTGGCTTATCGAACTGGTATGTGAAGGAGTTAGAAGAGTTCTTGCCACAAATTACGATTAAGCCAGCATTGGTTCAGAATGAAATCCATCCATATTATCAGGAAAATGATGTAATTCCATACATTCAAAGCCAAGGAATCGTGGTGCAAGGATGGTATCCATTTGGCGGCAGAGGGCATACAGCAGAACTTCTTGGCAATAAAGTGATTTCAAAAATTGCCAAGGCACATGGAAAATCTTCTGCACAGGTCATACTTCGCTGGAATTTGCAGAAGGAAGTTGTGGTAATACCGGGGTCTAGCAATCCTGATCATATAAAGGAGAATACTGAGCTATTTGATTTTGAACTGACGGAGGATGAGATGAATCAAATCAATGCACTAAATCGGGATGAAAAACATGATTGGTATTAAGGAGAAAATAAATATGGATACAGTGATATTAAATAATGGTGTGAAGATGCCACTGGTCGGCTTAGGAACATGGAATCTTCGTGGAGATGAATGTGTAGAGACCGTAGCAAATGCAATCTCCCTTGGATATCATCTTATTGATACGGCTCAAATGTATGACAATGAGACAGAGGTTGGAAAAGGCATTGTAAAAAGTGCTATACCACGCAACGAATTATTTGTTACCACAAAGATTTACCGAATTAGTGGCAGTTATGAAAAAGCAAGAAAAGCCATAGATACATCACTTCAAAGATTAGGACTTGATTATATTGATCTAATGCTGCTACACGAACCCTATAAACAAGGTCCCCAAATGTATCGTGCTTTGGAAGAGGCTCTACAGGAAGGAAAAGTGCGTGCTATTGGAATTTCAAATTATGATGAAAGATGGTATACAGATTTCATAAAGCAGGTCGATATTGTTCCAACCGTTAATCAACTAGAGGCTCATGTCTATTTTCAAAAGTGGAATTTTCAAAAACAGTTGGAAACTTCGTGTACAAAACTGCAAGCATGGGCACCGCTGGCACAGGGCATTGATCATGTAGCTGATCACCCAGTCCTAAAAGAAATAGGAAGAGAGCATAATAAGAGTGCCGCTCAGGTTGCTTTACGTTTCCTAGTAGAAAGAGGAATTTCAGTTATTCCAAAGTCAAGACATAGCAGTCGATTGGCAGAAAACTTAAACATTCTTGATTTCAGTCTGTCAGATAGTGAGATGGAAACTATAAAAACACTCGACAGAGATGACACACTATTTACATGAACAAAGCAGTTTTAATAGATACAACATACCGCTTGGCAGTAACTATAAAAGCTTGTGCAGTTGAAGGTGATATTGCAATCATTGGTCATAGTGGATCAGGTGATGCAGATATTTCTGAGAGAAAACCAACAATGAAGATTGTTGATGTTTTCCATGGTAAGAGTGGTGGAGGCTATTTGACACAGTTTTATCCATACACCGGGCCTGTGACATATCTTGCAATTACGCAGGATGGAGAAGGAAATTTCAAATTTGTTATTGCTGAAGGAGTAAATGAGGAAGGAAAGATTTTATCCTTCGGAGATACCAATATGAGGACTCGTTTCACATGTGGAGCAAGAGAGTTCGTAAACAGATGGAGTGAATGTGGTCCGACCCATCATTTTGCGGCAGCAAGAGGGAGACATATTGATACCCTTATAAAGGTTGCAAAAATACTTAATGTAACGATTAAAATAGTTACAAGGTAAGAGTAAGAAAATAGAATAATTATTATTAAAGCATTGTAAGGAGAATGAAAAAAATGAAAGAAAACATGAATTTTGTATTTAATAACCCAACAAAACTATTATTCGGAGCAGGAAAGCTTGCTGAATTACATAATGAAAAACTTCCTGGAAAAAAGGCATTATTATTAATATCAAATGGTAAATCAACACATACAAATGGTTCTTATGATCAAACAGTGGAAGAACTAGAAAAATCAGGTGTGGAATACGTAGTATTTAATAAGATTATGGAGAACCCATTGATGGAAGTTTGTGAAGAGGGTGGTGCATTCGCAAAGGAAAATAACTGTGACTTTATTGTAGCATTAGGCGGTGGAGCAGTTCTTGATGCTTCTGTAGCGGTGGCAACGATGGCAACCAATTCCGGAAGACTATGGGATTATGTATCTGGAGGAACTGGAAAAGCGCAGCCTATTAAAAATAAACCACTTCCAATTGTAACAATTGCAACATCATCAGGAACAGGATCAGAAATGAATGAGTGGGGAGTAATCTGTAAGGAAGATACCAATGAGAAGATCGGATTTGGTAATTCAGA
>JAUNJY010000105.1 GCA_030535455.1 bacterium | reverse complement strand
AGACAAGAATTTATATTCTTGTCTTTTCTCATGAATAGATGTTTGGTTTTATGGACTCCATCGTTAAGAGTGTTCTTGGTTATGCTCTAAGAAATTAG
Organism: bacterium; assembly: GCA_030535455.1. Taxonomy (GTDB): domain Bacteria; phylum Bacillota; class Clostridia; order Lachnospirales; family Lachnospiraceae; genus KM106-2. The sequence goes on along the minus strand of JAUNJY010000105.1, from coordinate 4,643 downwards.
AAAAATACCACGAAGAGATACCGGTACAGATGGGGATTACAAGGATACATCCGATTCCGGATATTAATAGTGTAACTAGGTTTCCTACAAACAGACGATGGTTAATTAAGTCTCCAAAGGAGTAGTTATAAATATAAAGCCAAGATAAAAAAGATAATCCACTACCAAGAAATGCAAAATATAGAGTATTGATATTTGTACTTAGAATATCACCAGCCATACGGAGGCCGATCGTCATCAGGCAGCTTCCGGAAATAGAAGGATCTAAAAGATACACCTCGTATATAGCGGAAGAGATGGAAATTGCAGCATCAATGAGAGCGCCAAGGAGCGTAATGATGATGACACAAACAGATAGTAGCCGATAGTCTATTTGCAGATAGATGTTAAAAACCATTAAGTCATCCAGTTCTTCCGAAGTAAATCCTTGAATATGGCTAACATTCACAATAATAAACGACAATCCTGCAACCAGTAATATGGTGAGAAGAATACTAATAAAGGCAGGAATGGTTTTTTTGTGCCATTCGTTTACAATGAATACATTATATACTGTAAGTAAAATGCAGGTGATTAAGAGCACAAAAATGATATTGCTCCCTTTACGTATAAAGAACATCATAAACAATAATAAGGTGACATTAAACAGTAAGGAAAAGAAGGCGATAAAACCACGATCTCTCCCAATTACACACATTAACACAAATAATAGTATCATTAACGTAAGATTGACCGACATGGATGTACTCCTTTCTCAATACAGATTCCAACAAAAAGTGAGATGGGGATACTAAGGACAATACAAATTCCACTCGTTAGCGTTCGGGTGATTTCAAGTGAAAGATAGTATTGTAAAAGCTGGTCTACTTTTACATCATTACAAATCCATAGTATGATATTTGGAATGCTGCCTCCTAAAAAGACAAAAAATAGAACATTAACCATAGTACCCATAATATCTCTTCCAACGGTCATGCCCTTTTTCCAAAGAGAGGAGAAGGACAGGGAGGAATCTTGTAAATGTAGCTCACGAACTGCTGTAGTCATTGTATTTGCAATATCGATAATTGCCCCCAGTCCTCCAATCATGATTTCTATAAGAAAGATAGTACTAGGATGAATGTAGGTCAGATATTCCATGGTATGAAAGGGATATGATGATTTAGGAAATAGCCCAATCACAGTGAAGGATAGGGTAAATGCAATTAGTAAGCTGATTAGTGTGCTGAGAAAACCAGCCTTGCATTGTTTAGAGAGTCCATGAATACATAAAAAGGAGACACCTGTAAATAACAAACAAAATACAAATCCAATCACATAAGGATTTGTTATATAAATTAACAACTGTATCATAATGATAGAGAGAAGTATATTTATACTAATACTAAGTAGTGCAAGCGTTCCCTTTTGCCTTCCAATTAAGATGACAAGGGATATAAATAAGCCAAGTATAATAAAGAATACCCAGTCTCTTTTGATGCCGGTAATAGTAATGCGATCATTCCCTTCTTTGGATAAAAATACTTGATCTGACACCCGATAGAACTCGTCGCTAGATAGTGTTTCAGTGTATTGACTATCAAGCTCTATGGTGGTACCTTTCTTATTGGTATTTAGATATTGTATGGTTAAGTTTTGAATATAGATTTTTTCTGTAGAAGAAAAGGAACTAGATTGTGTTTTCTGTAATACAGTCTCTACCGTCACCACCTCTCCCACAGAACGAGAGTACCAGGACGCGTTGTTCCTGCCTATGGTATAAAGTAGAAAAGTGATTAGTATTATTAATATAGGATAAAATAGTAACTTGTATTTTAGAGTACAGTATTTTTTTATCATTTGGGTACCTTCTTTTTTTTGAAATATTATATCACTTTATAGACAAATAAGAAATGTCTTGTTCGATACATACAAATCTATAAAAAGTCAGGGACTGCTAATTTTTAAAATAGCCTCTTGGGGGCATTGTTTCAAAGTGTTCATGATTCATTTTTTATCTCCTCAGGAAACTAATTTTATTGGTAATTGAAAAACAACGGTAAAGTCGTCGCCTGTTTTTTCTGTGTGAAAGTCTCCATTATGCATTTCAAGAATTTTACTGCAAGTTTTTAAACCGATGCCAGTACTGTTAACGGTGTTAGTATGTTGCTTTATTTTATTTTCTAATGTTACAATAAGTGTTTCATGTTCAATGAAGTATCGTATTCTTATAGGCTTGGAATGATCGGCATATTTGGAAATATTTGAAAATATATTATCAAATACACGTCGTATAGAAATTAGGTTAATATTTATATATGCCATGGTGTCACAAGGAACGAAGTCAAATGTAAAATTTTGATCATATAGCATAAAGAATTCTTCTTCAAATAGCTGGTTGAATAGATCCACTAAAGGAAAGGTCTCCAGTTCTAGTTCATTTTTTTTATCAAAGACTAAAAAGTATTCAAATAACTTATCAGACAAGGTTTTGATCTGGTAAGCTTTTTCCCGGCTATTGTGTATATACTGCATCAAGGCTTCTGTGGTGCTATATTTTTTATACTCTATAATATCTAAATATCCCAACAAGGCAGTAAGCGGTGTCCTTAAATCGTGTGAGATTGCAGTAATCAGTTCACTGTTAGCAGTTCTTGCTTCGTTTTCATTTTCTAATCGCTCAATAATAGATTTTCTCATTTCATCAATACTTTCAGCAAGAAGTCCAAGCTCATCATGTCCTTGTACTGTTATGCAATAATTTAAATCCCCACCTTCTAAAATCTTAATTTCATTTTCAAGTGTTCCTATATAGGATATCTTTTTTCGAATTAGAGTAAGCATGGTAATAACGAAACATAGAAATCCAATTAATATGGAGATAGAAGACATAATATTGTAATACTTGTATTCAAAATAACTGTCAATATAGATTTTAGCATCCTGATCTTGAAACGAAATATCCGTGTAGTTATTAGAGGAACTAGGCAGGAACAGGAGAGATTCAGAAGCATTATTTACATCATATCTATTTGAGTCATATAGTAATTTATTGTCTTTAAAAATATAGAGATCAATATACTTGTAGTCACGAACCCATGTTTCAATCTTGTCATGATCATTGATGGAAATCTTATTTTTCGTTATATAGGATTTAAAGTCGGACAATGCTTCTTTATTCTTATCTTGAAGAATTGTACTTGCATCATAGTAGTGAGAAAGAACGGCTTCTCCAGCTGTGCTGACTAGCAAAGTGAGAAGATAAGAAATTATGAGTGAGAGCAGTATTGAGGCTATTAGTTTTTTTTCAAGTTTTGTTGAACATAATCGTTTATTCAATTCGATATCCCTTTCCCCAGACCGTTTTAATATATCTAGGATTTTGTGGGTCTGACTCTAATTTTGTTCTTAAATTTCGTATGTGTACCATGACAGTATTATTATTGGAATAAAAATAGGGCTCATTCCAGACGCTTTCGTATATGTTTTGTGCAGAGAAGATCTTGCCTCGATTGGACGCCATGAGTAAAAGAATGTTATATTCAATTTCTGTAAGGAGGATTTCTTTGCGATCAATAGAAGCTTCATTGATATTCTTATTTATTTTTAGGCCATTAATTTCTAAAAAGCCTGATGTCTCGACAGATTCTTTTCCTTTATATACATAATACCTTCTAAGTAAAGCTTTAACTCTTGAAAGTAATTCATTATAGGAAAATGGTTTGGTTAGAAAATCATCACTTCCTGCTGAGAAAGCCATGCATTTGTCAGAATCCTGTGATTTTGCAGTAAGAAATAAAATAGGAGCACTTGATTTTTCCCTAATTTCAATACAAGCCTTATAACCAGATTTTATCGGCATCATGATATCAAGAATAATTAAATCGGTATCGTCAGTAACTTTATTTACGGCGTCTTCACCATTAACGGCTTCTGTTACAACAAATCCTTCACTTTCTAAAAGGACTCGTACAACTTCTCTTATTTCTTCATTATCATCTGCAATTAAAATATTTTTCATATGGTTCATCCCCTCCGTAGTACTTAGTATATAGGGTATGTATTTTTTTATCTATTATTTTGTGCACCACTTAAGAATTCTTAAGAATTAATATATAGGAAACTTAAGATTGTAATTGTACACTAGAACTCATAGAAAAGAATATGCAATCAATAAGTTTAAGAAGGGGAAGAACAGTATTGAATAAAAAACGTATAAAGATAATACTTGCAGCTGCAGTTGTAATAGGCATAAGCATTCTGTTAATGAAATACATGCCCAAATTACTTTTAATCACAGTATCACTTGAGGAATTTAAAAAGTATATTTTATCAATGGGTCATTCTGGTATACTGGTGCTCATGTTCTTTCAAGCATTGCAGACCGTAATAGCACCGATACCGGGGGAGGTAATTCAAATAGCAGGAGGATACCTATATGGCATTTCACTAGGCACACTTTATAGTGTACTTGGACTTGTACTCGGAGCAGCCATTGCATTTTATTTTACGCGGTTTTTTGGAAGAGAATATATAGTCGGCCTAACCAAAAAGAAAAATTTTAAATGGATTTCCAATGTTATGGAAAGTAAAAAGTTTGAAATTATCGTATTTATAATATTTATCGTACCAGGACTGCCAAAGGATTTTATGATATATGTAGC
>JAUNJY010000050.1 GCA_030535455.1 bacterium | reverse complement strand
CCCTCATGAATGAGGGGCCAGGGGAGTTGAGAGTGTGCAAAGCACACTTTGTTCTCTATAGAGTCAAAGCAAATGATTAGAATTTCCTATTTTACTTTGCAGGAAACAACTTTAGACCAAGGTCCATAGATAGTCTTAGAACCGACTTTCTTATAGCTTCGTAAACGGACATAATACGTTTGTTTGGATTTTAAATGTTTAATGGATATCTTGGTTGTAGAATTCTTGGTCAGCGTTACACGAAAATAGTGGCTAAACTTTTTATTTGTTGTGTATTGGAGCACGTAGCCAGACGCATTGCTATCTTTATTGCAGCTAATTTTTAGGGTACGTGAGCCAGAGGAAACTTTTATGTTGTTTTTCTTTGGTGTAATCGTAAAGGAATAAGAACAGCTTCCGGTGTAATGATTTATACCGGTAATGGTTACGGTCGCTGTGCCGATGTTTTTATTTTTCTTGTAGCTTACTTTGTAGTCTGTCTTTTCCTTTAAGGTAATGGAGCCATTCTTTACTAGGATAGATTGTTTCAATGTCTTGCCAGTGTAAGTTTTTGTCTTGATGCCTGAGACTTTGCAAGCCTTGAGGCTTTTGGCCTTAACGGTGATTTTGGTTGCAACGCTTGTTTTAGCAACCGATTTTTTTACGGTTGCTTTGGTATTGGTGTTGGTAACAACACAGTAATAGTAGGTAGTGCCTAGATTGGAGAGAGATGGCACGTAGGAAGATTTTGTTGCATTTTCAATTACGGTGCCTCCAGTTGCCTTATTTTTAATGTTTTTATACCATTGGTAGGATAAGGTACCACCATCAGTTACGCTAGCCTTTATAGAAAGAGTCTTTACCTTGTCACCATAAGAATAGGTATTGCTGGCAGGCTGAGAGGTGATGGAAGGCGTGACTGCAGATGATATGGCGACCTTTTGAGAAGATGTGGCCGTAGCGCTATCAGAGTAAGTATTATGTACTGCAATGGCCTTTATAGTACAGCTTTTTGTAATGGTAAATGCTCCTGTATAACGGTAACACTTTGCATTGGCAGCTGAAGGTGCAGAGCCGTTTAAGGTATAATAAATGGTTGAACCAGGTGTGTTGGAAGTAATCTTAATCGTATTCTTTCCATTACCAGTAGTGGTAGCAATCACAGGTGTTGCAGTCTTTGTGCCAGGTGTGGAAATTTTACCACAGCTGTCGATGGTTGCACCGGAATCAAGTGTACAGCTTGGAAGGTAGTTATTCCAGGAAGAGGTAGGCACATGGGCACTGTCTTTATCGTACTGATATAAAATAGTCTTACTACGGTTAAAATAAAGATACATATGGCTCATTCCATATGCTCCGTCTAAATCATCCCAGGTACAGTCAATATTGTACCAGGAGCCATTTAAACGAATATTATTCCATGCATGAGTTTCGCTTGTGACGACTGTGGTATCAATGTCAATTGCATTACAAAGGATGGAAAAGGCAGCGGCATAGCCTGCACACACCGTCTTGTGTTCAATAAAGGTGCTGTAAGCACTTTGGTCAAGAGCTGTGGATTTATAAACGGTCATTCCTGTAACCAAGTCATGTGCCTTCTTAACTTTATCTTGCAAAGTTGGCTGTTTCTCCAGTTGTTTGACATATGTAGAAATTTCTTGTTTGAATTTTTCTGTGGCAGAAACACGCTTTGTTCCATTTTTAAAATCATCATAGACATAGATGGCGACTCGTCCATTTAATTGATCCACAGACCATTTGGTAGAATAGTAAAGGCAAAATCCTGGTTGTAAATAAAAGTATTGAGGATTGGAATAATAAAAAATCAGTGCCACATTATAGGCATCTTGAGCCTTCAAACCGGAATAGGTAACATAAGGTGTTGTAGTCTTGTTATTTGTTTTATCAGTCAGGTTGCTTGGACTTTCTAAATAATAAAGGCACATCTTATTAAGCTGGTCGTAAAGTTTCTTTTCATTGGCATTCATAGTATTGTAATAATAATAGCTAGAGTACTTTTCCCATTCGGAGGAATAATAACTGGACCGAGTGGCATGAAAAAGATTGCTTGATTCAGCTTCGCTTGTCATAGTAAGGGTAGCCTTATGCAAGCCGGTTTTTAAAGATTGCTCCTCATTGGCATAGGTTGTCTTACCAGAAAACTGAAGAATTACAATGGTAAGAAGGCATAGTAACAATAGTTTAAACTTATCTTTCATTCAGAACTCCTTTCAAATTAAAAGCTATTCTCTATTATAGGAATTGTGTAAAAAACTTGCAAGTTTTGGAAATAAGGAATTAGGCATAAGGGGGGATAATAAGGATTGAATTATGTGTCGAAATAGAATAGGATAGATAGAAATAAGAACGAAAGGAACAAAATAACATGAAGTATGCAATTGTAATTAATAGTAAGACTGGAAATACAAAGAGATTGGCAGAGGCTATTCAAGAAACTGTTGGGAAAGACACCCCTATTTATGAAGAACCTGTAAATGAAGCAAAGGATGCAGATGTTATATTTGCAGGATTTTGGACGGATAAAGGCAGCTGTACAGGAGAAATGAAGGAATTTTTGACGAGTCTTCAAAATAAGAAGGTCTTTTTATTTGGAACTGCAGGATTTGGTGGCGGAAGCGAATATTTTACGCAAATTTTAGGAAGAGTAAAAGAAAATATTAACCTTACCAATCAAATCATTGGAGAATACATGTGCCAAGGAAAAATGCCAATGGGAATTCGTGCACGTTACGAGGCAATGGCAGCTGAAAATCCAGAAAATGAAAAGTTTAAGGGCATGATTGAAAACTTTGATATGGCATTGCTACATCCAGATCAAGAGGATTTGCAAAAGCTAAAGAAACAAGTGGAATTATGTATAAAGAACTAAATAAAGATTTACAGTAGTTCATTGAATTAGTATAATGGAAATTACTTTCGTTTTAGATATATTTGGAGGATTGAATTGAACAAAAGAAAGAGAGCAAAGAAGGCAGCACTATGGACGGTGGCACTGGGTGTAATTGCAATCTGTATGGTAAAAATCATATTGGACGGACCATTGGATACAAGCTGTAAAATGTATCGCTATACAGGATTTAGCTGTTCAGGCTGTGGCACTACAAGGATGGCTGAGTCGATGTTTCGAGGTGACTTCTATCAGGCATTTCGATTTAATCCATTTATATTTTTGACACTGCCGATAGCGGCAGTGTTTTATGTAATTATCATAGTTCGCTATGTAAAATATAATGACACAAACGATTGGATGACCAGGGTGCTTGTAATTTATGCCATTGCATTATGTGCATTTGGAGTAATAAGAAATATCCCTGGATTACGATGGCTTTTGCCAACAATGGTTTAATGGAGGAAAAAATGTACTGTATAAGATGCGGAAACCAGCTTCCTGATGATGCCAAGGTATGTACCTACTGTGGTGCACCGGTAGAACAGGCTGGAAATCAGACAAATGGTTACAATAATGGTAACTTTAACAACAATATGAATTATAACAACATGAATAATAATTATGGGTACCAAGGACAGCCACGAGGCGGTTTTGGCTATCAAATGACTCCGGAGGCGGACAGTAAGTTTAAGAAGTTACTGATTTTTTGTATTATCGAGTTGATTTGCTGTAACCAGTTAACCGGCGTGATTGCCCTGATTTTCATTATACTTGGAAAAAACGGATATACATCGGGTAATTTTCAACAGTTTGAAAAATATAATAAATATGCAACGTATGTACTAATTGCGGGTGTCATACTATCGTTATTATGCGGTGGCTTATACTTTGGAGTAGGACTTATAGGAGGTCTTGCAGGGTACTAATAAATTGGTTTATGGAAAAAACGTTAGGTTTTCCATAAGCCTTTTTTTATTGAGGAAACTTCTCTTCAAGAAGCCTCCTATCAATTAAAAAGGCTTTTTAAAAACCAGAAAGCCAAGATGCACACTCACCTAACAGGAGAATGTTGCTAGCGCGACCAGGTTCGGCGCCGATAAAGTGTCTTCTCCCGGGGGATTGAGGGAAAGGAAGCTGAGAGTATCGAAGACACTTTATTATTGACAGAAATAGTATGAAATGATAACATGATAAATGCAATTCATTTGCAACAAGCATTATGCATATACATAAAAATATATGGTGATTAAGGGGGGGAAGGTTAATGAAAAATAGAAGACGTTTTATTGCAATACTTGCATGTATTTTAGTTTTGATTATGCCTTTCCTTTCAGAAACGTATATTGTTAAAAATAAAAATCATAAATGTCCGAGACGTGAATGTCCGATTTGTATTGAAATTCAAATGGCTGAGGTATTGATCGATGGATTTAAGACACTTCTGCCAATTATTTCTGCAGGAATCGTTCTTGGAATTTTATCGTTTATTACGATAAAAAAAGTGGTGAGGGAATTAAGAACCCATATCACGTTAATCACGTTAAAGGTCGAGTTACTGAATTGAAAAAATCCAATAAATTTATGAATAATATAATTTGGAGGATGAACATTGAAAAATATAAAGATTAAAGCTCTCATTATGATGATGTTAGTGATGTCCTTGCTCGTAGGATGCAGCAGCAAGGCATCTACCGAAAAGGATGTAGCAAGTGATGACGGTGCCAAAAAGTTAAAGGTGGTAACTACGATTTATGCGCCTTTTGATTTTGCAAGACAGGTGGCAAAGGACAATGCGGATATTACCTTATTGTTAAAGCCAGGTGCAGAATCCCATTCCTACGAGCCAACACCTCAGGATATCATTGCAATCCAAAACTGTGATGTATTCGTCTATGTGGGCGGTGAAAATGATAAATGGGTGGATAAGGTATTAGACTCCATTGACAACAAGGATATGAAGATTATCAAGCTTCTAGACTGTGTAACAGCAGTGGAAGAAGAGCATAAAGAGGGCATGCAGGATGCCCATGGTCACGAAGAAGATGCAGACCATGACGACGATCATGAAGATGCAGACCATGAGGATGATCATGAAGAAGAACATGAGTTAGATGAGCATGTATGGACTTCTCCGAAAAATGCGATTGCCATTTCAAAGAAGATGGAACAGGTATTTTCTGAGTTAGATCAAGAAAATGCAGAAGTCTATAGCGCAAATCTTGCTTCCTATGTATCGGAATTAGAAAAGCTTGACCAAGCGTTTACAGAAGTAGTAAGTACCTCAAAAAGAAAGATGCTCATCTTTGGGGACCGTTTCCCACTTCGTTATTTTGTAGATGCTTATGGACTTGACTACTATGCAGCATTTTCTGGCTGTTCTACAGATACTGAAGTAAGTGCAGGAACCATTGCCTTCTTAACGGATAAGATTAAAGATGAGAAAGTTCCAGTTGTATTTAAAATCGAGTTAAGTAGCGGTAACATTGCAAACAGTATTGCAGACTCTACTGGAGCAAAGGTGCTTACTTTCTATGCTTGCCATAATATTTCCAAAGATGATTATGAAGCAGGTATGACATACACTGATTTTATGTGGAAGAATGTAGATACATTAAAGGAGGCACTGAACTAATGTCTTTAATTACATGTAACAACGTATCCCTTGGATATGACGGAAAGGTTTCCATTGCAGATGTGAACTTTTCGCTAGAAGGCGGAGAGTATTTATGCATCGTTGGTGAAAATGGAGCAGGAAAGAGTACGTTAATCAAAGGCCTCCTTCGATTAAAGAAACCTATGAGTGGTGAGATTACTACAGGAGACGGCCTTAAGGGCAATGAAATTGGCTATCTTCCACAGCAGACCGTGGCGCAGAAAGATTTTCCTGCCAGTGTATTCGAGGTGGTATTATCCGGAAGATTAAACAGCCTTGGATGGAAGCCATTCTATACAAGAAAAGATCGCAAAGATGCATTAGAAAAGATTGAACTTATGGGCATGTCCCATTTGAAAAATAAATGTTATCAGGAGTTATCCGGTGGACAGCAACAAAGAGTCCTTTTAGCTAGGGCGCTTTGTTCTACAAAGAAGGTAATCCTTCTTGATGAGCCGGTATCAGGATTAGATCCTATGGTAACGAAAGAATTATATGAGTTAATCGATAAGATTAATAAGGAATTAAATATTACGGTAATCATGGTATCTCATGACATTACAGCGGCGGCAGAATATGCAAGCCATATCCTTCATGTTTCCAACCGACAGTTATTCTTTGGTACGACAGCGGAATATGTAAAGAGTCAGGAAGGAAGACGTTTCCTTGGACAGACAGAACTTGAAGGAGGTACTTGTGATGATCGAGCTATTTAAAGAAATGTTGTCTTACCCGTTTATGGTGCGTGCTTTGGTGGTAGGTATTCTAGTATCCTTATGCGCTTCCTTACTTGGAGTAAGCTTGGTATTAAAGCGTTATTCTATGATTGGGGATGGATTATCCCATGTTGGATTTGCATCCCTTGCAATCGCGTCAGCTTTTAACGCAGCACCATTAAAGGTGGCAATTCCAATCTGTGTGATTGCAGCATTCTTATTACTTCATATTAGTGAGAGCAGCAAGATCAAGGGGGATGCGGCTACTGCATTGGTATGCAGTGGCTCGCTGGCAATCGGTGTTATGACCATTTCCCTTACGACAGGAATGAATACCGATGTATGTAACTATATGTTTGGTAGTATCTTAGCATTAAGCGAAGCAGATGCTTCTTTAAGCAAGGTATTATCCATCCTTGTAATTATTGTATTTGTATTATTTTATAATCGTATTTTTGCAGTTACTTTTGATGAAACTTTTACGAAAGCAACAGGAACAAGAGCAGGCATTTATAACATGGTGCTTGCAGTGCTTACAGCAATCACAGTTGTACTTGGCATGAGAATGATGGGAGCACTTTTGATCTCCAGTTTAATCATTTTCCCATCCTTGACATCCATGAGGGTTTGTAAGAAATATAAATCGGTAATTATTTGTTCCATGTTGGTATCAATTGTATGCTTCCTAGTAGGAATGGCTCTTTCTTATGAAAAATCCACACCAACCGGAGCAAGCATCGTTTCTGTCAACATTGTAGCATTTATCGTATTTTCGGTAATTGGAGTAGTGAAAGGAAAAGGTTTGGCATGTTTAAGAAAATAATTGTCTTTGTAGCAGCTTTTACGCTTGCAATTGGAATCGCAGCTTGCGGAGAAGCAGGTGAAGAAGAACAAAAACAAACGTCCTACCAGGACATTACCACTTCTGCTGATGAATTAGCAAAGCAAGTGGAAGATGCAATCAATAATCCAGTTGAGGAAGAACAACAGACTGAGGCACCGGTAGAATTACCAGAGGCAGATGGTGATGTCATTGAGATCAATGAGAAGATGTACGTGACTTGGGTAAATGAAATCTATATCAATCCAAAGAGTTATCTTGGAAAGACCATTCATATAGAAGGTATGTACAAACCAATCAAAAATGAAACTAATAATGACACATATCATTATGTGTATCGTAACGGCCCAGGCTGTTGTGGAACTGATGGCATGTGTGGCTTTGAAATTCTATATAATGGAACGATGCCAGTTGAAAATGACTGGATTGATGTTGTCGGCGTCTTAGAGGAAATTGTAGACGACGGAGAAACTTATCTTGCATTAAATGTTTCTAGTCTTACAGTTAAGACTGAACGTGGAAGCGAAAACGTGACACAATAATACTCTTCAAAGCTTGGCGCTGGAGTGAATGTAAGATTTCATTTGTATATATATGGAGATGACTTCGATATTAATTCGAAGTCATCTTTTTTTACTTTATAGACTAACTATGTCAAATGTTTTTTTAAAATATGTTTTTAGTAATATATTTTTAAACATAGCAAACATAGCATCGTGGTAGATGCTCCAAAAATGGAATGATTTTCACCTATTATTTATAAGCGATTTGTTTTGTTTCTAAACAGTAAATTACTCGAGTTAGCTTCTTTGCAACATGTGAAATTGCAACATAATAAGGTTTTCCTTGATCAAGTTTTTGAGCAAGGTATTCAGCAAAAGTGGGATCCCAGTTGCAGACTGATTCAGCGGCCTTAACTAAGGCAAAACGAAGGTATTTAGAACCACGTTTGACCATTTTCGCATAAGTGGAAGTATATTGTCCTGATTGATAAATAGAGGGCTCCAAACCAGCGAAAGCTAGTATTTTTGCTGGCGATGAAAAGTTGGAAAAAGAACCAATTTCAGAAAGAATAATAGCAGCAAATTCATATGAAATTCCAGGAATAGTCATTATTTGGCATGGAACTCGTTTCATAATAAGTTTAATGCGTCTTTCAAGTTCTTTAATCTGAGTATCCATAAGTTGAATTCTTTGGATCGTTTGTTGCAGTTCTAAAGATTGCATAGGATTTTCAGAACCTACAGAAGTTATTGCAGCGTTTCTAATAAGAATAGCATCTTCTTTTTTATGATGTCCCTTTGATGCTTTAGATAAAAGTGTTGTGAGATGAGTAAGGTGACATGAGGCAACCTCTTTAGCATTAGGAAACTCAAGCATTAAAGCATGTGCTGATTTGCCATTTAAATCAGAAACAAAGTGTTCTAATTCTGGGAAAAGTATATTTATTAATCTTGTAGTCGATACTTTAAGACGGGAACGATCCTGAACCAGCGTAAATCGATATCGACATAGCGATTTTAGCTGTTGTATTTCTTCAGAGGATGGTTCATAGGGCAAAAGAGTCTCTGTCCTTAGTAAATCTGTAATTAACATCGCATCGACTTTATCTGTTTTTGTCTTTCTAAAGCTTAGACTTTTTCTATAAAGACAAGTATGCAAAGGGTTAACCACAAAGGTTTGAAATTGATGGTTGGCGAGATATTCAACGACATGATTGCTATAGTGGCCAGTAGCCTCTAGCCCTATTTTTATACAAGAAGGATCTAGACTACAGGAAGAGATCTTTTGATTAAGTTCTTCGAATTCGGTAGCATTATTTGAAAATGAGAAGTTTGGAACTACAATTTTACCATCCGAGCTCATGATTACACAATCGTTCTTATCTTTAGCAACATCAATACCTACATAAAACATAAAAGTACTCCTTTTAACTTATTTACACTGTATATTTCCACAGAACTGTCTGTCATGTAGCCTCGTAAGAAATAAAACGTCAAGCGTTATCTAACTGATTAACATTTAGACAGACAACTGTGGCTAGAGCCTATAAAAAAACGTCAATGCGTTACGAAAGTTCTACTAATCCACAGTGTCTATATACAGTATTGACTTACTTAGAAAAAGTAAGGACTAAAAGGAATATAACATACGAGGAAAGTTCTCTTCGAGCCCTTCCCTATAAAGTAAAAAGCACCCTGAAAAAAACGGGTGCAGAATGCGCACTCACCTGAAAGGAAGATGTCGCTTACAAGCGTGGATTTTGGAAAGATTGCTTTTTAAATCCTTAGCCATTATAATCGTTTTCATATAGAAACTTAGTTTGATAACAGTATTTATAAAGGGGAGAGTTATGACCAGATTTACAAAGAATGCAATCAGAAGTTCATTTTTAGAACAATTAAGGACAAAATCACTGGACAAGGTAACCGTAAAAGACCTGGTAGAAAGCTGTGAGATTAATCGTAATACCTTTTATTACTACTACAAGGATATTTATGATTTATTAGAAGATGTATTTGAATTAGAAACGGAAAAAGTAATGGAAGAAAAACAGCCATGTGACACCTTCTATGAAGAATATTTACGATGTGCCACTATGATCTTAGGATATAAGGAAGCAATCAGGAATATCTATGAGTCAAAGAGCAAGCCTGTATTGGAGAAGTATATTGAGACAATCACAAGGTATCTGGTTCGTAGGTTTGTAGAAAAAGAGGCAAAGGGCCTGACGATTGAGGAAGAAGATTTACAGTATATATGCGATTTTTATAGTTTTTCTATTATTGGCACTACATTGCATTGGATTGATCAAGGAATGCCGCCTTATAGGGAAGATTTAATCAAGCGATGTGCACAGGCGTTTGAAGTGACCATTGATGACATGCTTCAGCTGTATGGCAGCAGAGCATAAGGGAAGCAGTGGAATGAAATTAGACAGAATATAAAATTTGCCTGATTTTTAGACAATACATATCTTTTGTCTGTATGAAAGAAAGAGCGTATCGATTATCATATAGAAAAGTTCTTAGGAAAGTTATTTTATTATCTGCATGGTTCTATTTTTTTGTGGAATGATAAAAATAATTGCATTTTACAATGAATACTTACTTTAAGGAGGATTACTATATGAAGAAAAAAATCGTAAAGATAGGCACAGCATCCTTAGTGGCAGCCGGTGCCGCAGGAGTTGGTGCAGCAGTCTTATCAAAGAATAAAAAATCACAAGAAAAGACTGCAGCAAAAGAGAAACGGGCAAAAGAGCTACGTGAATATCGCAATACAGAGCGTGGAAAACAGGAAAAGAACAGCAAAGGCATTTATTATACCAACGGAAACTATGAAGCATTTGCACGTCCACAGAAGCCGGAAGGTGTGGATGATAAATCTGCCTATATCGTAGGAAGCGGACTTGGCGCATTGGCAGCTGCCTGTTTCCTTGTAAGAGATGGCCAGATGCAAGGTAAGAACATTCATATTTTAGAGGCAATGGATATTGCAGGTGGTGCCTGTGACGGCATTAATGATCCAACGAGAGGATTTGTAATGCGTGGCGGAAGAGAGATGGAAAATCATTTTGAATGTCTATGGGATTTATTCCATAGCATCCCTTCTCTTGAAGTGCCTGGAGCTTCTGTGCTTGATGAATTCTATTGGCTCAATAAGAAGGATCCAAACTACTCCTTGTGTCGTGCAACCAAAAACCGTGGAGAAGATGCTCATACTGATGGCAAGTTTAACTTAAGCCAGAAGGGCAGTATGGAGATTATGAAATTATTCTTCACTCCAAATGAGGATCTTTATGATAAGACCATTGAGGATGTGTTTGATGAAGAGGTCTTTAATTCCACGTTCTGGCTCTATTGGAGAACCATGTTTGCTTTTGAAAACTGGCATAGTGCGTTAGAAATGAAGCTGTATTTCCAACGATTTATCCATCATATCGGGGGCTTGCCTGATTTCTCTGCCTTAAAATTTACAAAATACAATCAATACGAATCATTGATCCTTCCAATGAAGAAATATTTAGAGGCAGCCGGAGTCAAGTTCCAGTTCAATACCGAAGTAACCAATGTAATATTTGATTTTGTAGGGGATAAGAAGATTGCAAAGACCATTGTATGCAAAGTAAAGGGGGAAGAGCAGGAAATCAGTCTTACAGAAAATGCTCTCGTATTTGTGACAAATGGAAGCTGTACGGAAGGAACCATCTATGGCGATCACGACCATGCGCCAGTGGGAGATGCAGAAGTTCGAACAAGCGGCTGCTGGAACTTATGGAAGAACATTGCAGCACAAGATGAGGCATTCGGTCGTCCTGAGAAATTCTGTTCAGATATCGAAAAGACGAACTGGGAGTCTGCAACAGCAACGACTTCTAATGATACCATTATTTCTTATATCGAAAAAATTTGTAAGAGAGATCCAAGAAGCGGCCAGGTGGTTACTGGTGGTATCGTAAGCTGTCAGGATTCAAGTTGGCTGCTTAGCTGGACAATCAATCGTCAGGGACAGTTTAAGGAGCAGAAGAAGGAAGATGTCTGCGTATGGATTTACAGCTTGTTTACCGACGTACCTGGTGACTATATTAAGAAACCAATGAAAGAATGCAGCGGAAAAGAGATCACAGCTGAATGGCTCTATCATTTGGGCGTTCCTGTAGAGGAAATTGATGCACTTGCTGAAAATGAAGTAGTCTGCGTTCCTACTATGATGCCATATATTACAGCATTCTTTATGCCAAGGACAAAAGGTGACAGACCAGATGTCATTCCGGATGGATGTGTAAACTTTGCATTCCTTGGTCAGTTTGCAGAGACACCAAGAGATACCATCTTTACAACCGAATATTCTGTCCGCACGGCAATGGAAGCTGTGTATGGATTACTTGGTGTAGACCGTGGTGTTCCAGAAGTCTGGGGAAGTGTTTATGATATCAGAGAATTGCTTGACAGCAGCGTAAAATTAATGGATGGCAAGTCTCCTTTAGAAATCGAGCTTCCTGGACCATTAAATGCATTGAAGAAGCCGCTTCTTAAGAAGTTAAAAGGTACTGTGATTGAGAAAGTACTAAGAGATCATGATATAATTCGAGACGAAATGTTATAAAAAATTATAATGATAAGTGAAAAGAGAAGCCTCCTTATTGGGGAGGCTTCTCAGCATGTTATAGATTCTCATCGTATTGTGTATAGTGTTTCGCACCAAATGTATGCATAGACTCCAGGAGAGGAATTAAATCCTGTCCAATGTCGCTTAGACGATATTCTACTTTGGGAGGAACTGTTGCATATACTGTTCTTATTATAAGCTGATCCTGCTCTAAACTTCTTAATTGCTTTGTCAGCATTTTTTGTGTGGCATCGGGAAGTTTCCGTTGAAGATCACCAAATCGAAGCGTTTTCCCATTCAAATACCATAAAATAAGTAGTTTCCATTTTCCTGAAATAATTTGATGCACCGTTACCATGGGACACCTATCGTATTGGTTACAACGAGAATTCATATGACATTCATTGTGAAATGGTTTCTGTTCTGTCATTATTAGCTCCTTAAAATAGTGAAAATTGTTACTTCTTTAGTATACTCCAAGCAAAAATAATTGAAAAGAAGCAGTATGGCCATTAGTATCCTTTTGTATCCTATGGGTAAAAAAAGTGCCTACTTGTGAGGAGACTTCTTATAAGATATGATTGTGATATGACAAAGTCACTTATAGTTAAGATAAATATAAGTTTGAAGTATAAAAAGAGTAAACCAATAGAGGAGAAAAAACAATGAACTTAGCAATGGATAAATATAGACAAGTAAGAATGGCACAAGCACAAGGTGCAAGAACAGTAGAAGAATTAAAGAAGGTTTCTGATATCGTAATTGAAAATGAAGAAGAACTTGCAGAGGTAGAAGCGCTATTAAAAAATGCTTGCAAATGTAAGAAAGTATCAATCGAAGATGTTGTAACAGCAGTAAAAAATGGTGCTGATACAATTGAAAAAGTGGCTGAAGCAACAAAAGCAACAGCAGCATGTGGAAGATGTAAAGGTATTATAACAAATATTATTGAAAATAAAAGATAGTATCAGTAGTCGCAAAAGAATAAGGGACAGTGCAATATTAGTAGTATTGCACTGTCCCTTATTTTTTTAATACATCAAATTCTGATTAGCGGTTTAAATAGCGCTTGATTGCTTCAAAACTTTCTTTACTTAGTACGTGTTCCATTTTACAGGCATCCTCAGATGCAATCTGTTTGTCGACGCCAATTTCTTCTAACCATGTGGAAAGTACATGGTGGCGTTCGTTAATCATTTCTGCAATTTCTTTTCCAGCTTCCGTAAGGTATAAAAATCCGTTTTCTCCCACTGTGAGATATCCATTTTCTCTAAGATTTTTCATTGCCACGCTGACACTGGATTTTTTAAAGTTCAATTCATTTACAACATCTATAGAACGGACATTAGGTAGACGTCTACTTAATACCAGTATGGTTTCTAAATAATTTTCTGCAGATTCATTTACATTCATATCGATCCCTCATTTTCCTTGTATACTCAGTTTATATTTATAATTATTACCTATTATATTGATTTTAACTTAATACTCTAACTATAAGGAGTTGGACAGATGATGTCAAGTAGGTGAATGAGAAGAAATGCGTCTTTTTGATAATTCTTATCAATAAATTTGTTGACAATTCAGGTAAAGTTAGCTTATACTAACCTTAACAGATTAATGATATTGATTATCAATAAAGAGAGAAAGAAGTTGAACGGATATGCCTTTAAGCATGGCGAAAGCAGGAGAAGAAAACACAATTAAGCGAGTTGGCGGAAAAGCAGATACCAAACGTTTTCTTGAGAGTTTAGGATTTGTTGCAGGTGCAGTCGTAACCGTGGTTTCAGAAATCAGTGGCAATATGATTGTAAACATTAAAGAGTCCAGGGTGGCAATCGACAAGGATATGGCAAATAAAATACTTGTTTAAGAAATGGGAGGATACTGAAATGAAGACGCTAAAAGAGATTAAATGTGGTGAAACAGTAAAGGTAGTAAAATTACACGGTGTTGGAGCTGTGAAGAGAAGAATTATGGATATGGGCATTACAAAAGGAACGGAAGTATTTGTAAGGAAAGTTGCACCATTAGGCGATCCCATTGAAGTTACAGTAAGGGGATATGAATTATCACTTAGAAAAGCAGATGCAGACATGATCGAAGTTGAATAATTATGCCAAAAGGTTAGTTAAAACTAACTTAAAAAAAGACAGCATAGTGTAAACAAATAAAGGAGAACAGGACATGGCAATCACAATTGCACTCGCAGGTAATCCAAACTGCGGAAAGACAACATTATTTAATGCATTGACAGGTTCCAATCAGTTTGTTGGGAACTGGCCAGGAGTTACAGTTGAAAAAAAAGAAGGAAAGTTAAAAGCACATAAAGAAGTCAGCGTGATGGACCTTCCAGGTGTATATTCGTTATCTCCATATACATTAGAGGAAGTCGTTACAAGAAATTACTTAATCAATGAAAGACCAGATGTAATTTTAAATATTGTAGATGGTACAAATATCGAGCGAAATTTATATTTGACAACACAGCTTATGGAACTTGGAATTCCAGTAGTCATGGCTGTAAATATGATGGACCTTGTTGTAAAAAATGGTGATATCCTACATATAGATCAACTAAGCAAAACGCTTGGATGTCAGGTTGTAGAGATTTCTGCATTAAAAGGAACCGGAATTAAGGAAGTGGCAGAGATCGCTGTTGCCACTGCAAATAAGAGTGACAAGATGCTTCCAATCCATAAGTTTGGTACTGAATTAGAAGCTATATTAGAACAGATCGAAGCAAAATTAGGTGCCGAAGTAAAAGATGAACAGAAGCGTTTCTTTGCAATCAAGCTTTTAGAGAGTGATGAAAAGCTTCCGGAACTATTACAAAATGTACCAGATGTGTCAAAAGAGATTGATAGAATCGAAGAGCAGTTAGATGATGATGCAGAAAGCATCGTGACTAATGAAAGATACCAATATATCTCTTCCATCATCAAAAGCTGTTATGAGAAGAAGGAACGAAGTAATAATCAGACACTTTCAGATAAAATTGATAAGATTGTTACCAATCGTATCTTAGCATTGCCAATCTTTGCGGCAATCATGTTTATTGTATATTATGTATCCGTGACAACAGTAGGAACGTGGGCAACAGATTGGGCAAATGACGGAGTGTTTGGCGATGGGTGGAGTTTATTTGGATTAGACATCCCAGGTATCCCGGTACTTGTTGAAAGTCTTCTTAACAGCATTGGCTGTGCTGACTGGTTACAAAGCCTTATTATTGACGGTATTATTGGCGGCGTTGGAGCAGTACTTGGATTTGTGCCACAAATGATTATCTTATTTATCTTCTTAGCATTCTTAGAAGCTTGTGGATATATGGCACGTGTTGCATTTATTATGGATCGTGTATTCCGTAAATTTGGTTTATCAGGAAAATCATTCATTCCAATGTTAATTGGCAGTGGCTGTGGTGTGCCAGGAATTATGGCATCCCGTACCATTGAAAGCGATCGTGACCGTAAGATGACGATTATGACGACAACATTTATCCCTTGTGGAGCAAAGCTTCCAATTATCGCGTTAATTGCAGGAGCATTATTCAATGGAGCATGGTGGGTAGCACCAAGTGCTTATTTCGTTGGAATTGCAGCAGTTGTATGCTCCGGTATTATTTTAAAGAAAACTAAATTGTTTGCTGGTGATGTAGCGCCATTTGTAATGGAATTACCAGCGTACCATATGCCCACATTTAATAACATTATGAGAAGCATGTGGGAAAGAGCTTCATCCTTTGTAAAAAAAGCAGGTACGATCATTCTGTTATCAACAATCGTGATCTGGTTCTTACAGAACTTTGGATTTACAAGTGGAAGTTTTACTATGGTAGAAGATATGAATGACAGCTTACTTGCTGCAATTGGCGGAGTGGTTGCTCCAATCTTTGCACCACTTGGATGGGGGAACTGGAAGTTTGCTTCCGCAGCAATTACAGGATTGATTGCAAAAGAAAATGTAGTTGGAACGTTTGGTGTATTATTTGGATTTGGCGAAGTTGCTGAGGATGGTGCAGAAATTTGGGGCTCTCTTGCAAGCAGCATTTCTCAGACAGCGGCATATTCATTCTTGGTATTCAACTTACTATGTGCACCTTGTTTTGCGGCAATGGGTGCCATCAAACGTGAAATGAACAATAGAAAATGGTTCTTTATCGCCATTGGATACCAAACAGGATTAGCATACGTAGTATCTTTAGTGATTTACCAGGTAGGTACTGTGTTTGTAAATGGAAGGGTATCTTTGGGAACTGTAATTACAGCGCTTGTGTTAGCTGCAGTGATGGCTGTGATTGTTGCCAAAATGGTTCGTGACCGTAAGGCTGGAAAATCAATTCAATGCGGATGTGACTGCAAAGATTGTGGAGGCGGATGCCACTAGGCGAGAATTGAAAAGTTTTGGAGGAAAAATGCAAAAAGAGAGTATAATTAACAAATTAAAAGAGAGCGGATGCCGTATTACAAAGCAGAGACTTCTTATGTTGGACATCATTTTAGAAAATGACTGCTCCTGCTGTAAAGAAATCTATTATAAGGCATCCAAAGCAGATGATGCGATTGGACTGGCTACAGTGTATCGTTTCCTTAATACCCTTGAGGAACTTGGTGCAATTAGCAGAAACAGCACATATCAGCTCCCATCCTGCTCAGAAAACTGTATGCTTAGCAATCCATGCAAGGTTATGTTAGACGATAATTCCGTCCATACATTAACTGCTGAGGAATTTAGCGAGGTTATAAAAGCAGGACTTTCTGCTCAGGGTTATATTGATAATCAGGATGTTGTTTCTGTTGTTCCAGAAAAATAATGACAGAATACAAAATTAAATATGCAAAAAAAAGAGGATACCACATCTTACATGTTGAGTATCCTTTTTTTGTTAGTTATAATTAGGTGTTAATTTTTGTAGAATATACAATTTGGGGAGAGAAAAATGAAAGTTTACAAGAAAAAGCTGCCACCAATTGGGATGCGTATCTTTAAATCCTTTTTTGGTGTATTTTTAGGCTTCGTCATTTATTTTTTACGAGGAAGACAAGGAGCTCCATTTTATACCGCACTATCGGTATTATGGTGTATCCGTGCCTATACCCAGGATACTTTGTCCATGGCAAAACAGCGTACGATAGGAACCTTTTTAGGTGGTGCGTTTGGCTTGCTCATGATTATGTTTGAACTGTACAGCGGCTTCCAATATGGTGAGTTTGTACGATATACATTGATTTCCTTACTGATCATTCCGCTTATTTATGTGACTGTGCTTTTAGACCGGAAAAATGCATCTTATTTTGCATGTGTAGTTTACCTAAGCATCGCAGTGCTCCATATTAAGGATGTTAATCCTTATATCTTTGTTCTAAACCGTGTGATTGATACATTGGTGGGGATTGGCATTGCCTTATTGCTTGAAACCTATCATCTGCCAAAGCGAAGAGATGTGGAGACGTTATTTGTATCAGGAATTGATAATACATTAATTGCTTCAGCAGAGACACTTTCACCATATAGCAAGGTGGAATTAAATCGCATGCTGGATAAGGGAGCTAACTTTACCGTGGCATCCATGAGAACTCCTGCATCGATTGTAGAGGCAATGAAGGATATCCGTTTGAAACTTCCTGTGATTGCAATGAATGGTGCAGTATTATTTGACACCAAAGAGAACCGCTATTTAAGAAAACAAGAAATCCCTTCTGAGGATGCAACAAAAATCATATCGTTTATAGAGAAAAAAGGTTATAATGTCTTTAAAAATGTTGTAATCGAGGATATGTGGGCAATCTACTATCAGGAGCTGAAAAATGAGGTAGAGCAGGACATCTTTACAAGGTTAAGGAAGTCACCGTACCGAAACTACATTAATGCAGAACTGCCGGCAGCGCAGAAGGTAGTATACTTTATGTTAGTAGATACGACAGAACGAATAGAGCAGCTCTACATTCAGTTACAAGAGGCAGGATATACAGAGGCCTATCGAATTATAAAATATAAGTCGAGCCAGTATCCAGGCTTTAGCTATATTAAGATTTATGACAAACAAGCAACAAAAGAAAATATGCTTCGCTACTTAACAGAACAGATTGGGATAAAAAAGGTTGTGACCTTTGGAAGCGTGGAAGGTAAAAGTGATTTCGTTGTTTCTGGAGAAAATCCTAACGAGGTGGTCCGCAACTTGAAGAAGCAATTTGAGCAGAGCGTGTTTTCAAAAAAGAAAACAAACTAGGAGAGTAACAATGACACAAAAGAATAAAGGTATCTTATGTATCCTTATGGCAGCATTCTTCTTTGCCGTGATGAACGTATGCGTCAAAGCAGCAGGCGATTTGCCATTGATACAAAAGACATTCTTCCGTAATCTGATCGCTATGATCTTTGCGGTAACAATCTTATTAAGACAACATGCATCATTTAAATGGAAAAAGGGAAATCTTCCATTATTATTACTTCGTTCTACTTGTGGGTTCCTTGGTATCCTTGGAAACTTCTATGCGGTAGATCATTTAGTAGTAGCAGATGCTTCCATGCTAAACAAGATGTCCCCATTTTTCGGGATTATCTTCTCAGCAATTTTATTAAAGGAAAAATGCAGCTTTAAGCAGGCCATGGCAGTCTTTATTGCCTTTATCGGCGGATTGTTTGTAATCAAGCCAACGTTTGCCAATATGGAACTGCTAGCTTCCTTAGCCGGATTCGGCGGTGGTATGGCAGCAGGCCTTGCGTATACGTTAGTGCGTGCGTTAGGAAAGCGTAAAGAAAATGGTTCTTATATCGTATTTTTCTTTTCCGCATTTTCCTGTGTCGTGACACTTCCATATTTGATTTTAAACTTTGTGCCAATGACAGCACCACAGCTTCTGTCCTTATTAGGAGCAGGCCTTGCGGCGGCAGGCGGCCAGTTTGCAATTACCAATGCATACTGCTTTGCACCGGCAAAAGATATTTCCATCTATGATTACTCACAGATCATCTTTTCTGCGGTCCTTGGATTTATGTTCTTTGGACAAATTCCGGATGCGTATAGCGTGCTAGGGTATGTGATCATAATAAGTATGGCAGTCTACATCTTCTTCTATGACCGCAAAGCACAGCGTGCTTAGTGGTCATAGAAGAGCGCTCCGCTAAGGATGAGCACTCTCACCAAAGGAAGATGTCACTAGCGTGACGGTGAGAGGCTCACGAAGTTTGGCAAGCAAACTTCGAAGGGCAGGCCGTAAAGCACAGCGTGCTTAGTGGTCATAAAAGAACGCTCCGCTAGGGATGGACATTTCCGCCCAAGGAAGATGTCACTAGCGTGATTGGGTATAAATGAGACGTTGGCGGTATTTTTGGCCAATTTCCGAATTATTTTTAAGGAGATTGTGACGTTTTGGCCATATGTGAAATAATTTACTTTGGATGTCCGGGATTCGACCAATTTTGTGGGCATTCTCAATTCATTATTTCATATATGCAAAAATAAGCTAATTTCTTCACCTTTAAGGCTGGAGTTTTGGCATTATAGCGCTAGAACATTGATATATGCCCACAAGGTATAACTGGTTTCACGGAACGTAAGAATACCGCAAAAATTAGGACATGTTCCGACAAAGAAGAATAAAATGTAAAGAAAAAGGAGTATAAATAAATGTTATTTTTAGAATATCCAAAGTGTACAACATGTAAGAAAGCAAAGAAATGGTTAACAGACCATGAAGTGTCTTTTGAAGACCGTGATATTAAAGAGCAAAATCCAAATGCAGAAGAATTAAAAGAATGGTATGGCAAAAGTGGCATGCCACTAAAGAAATTCTTCAATACTAGCGGTAACGTATACAAAGAGTTACAATTAAAAGATAAGTTACCAAACATGTCAGAAGAAGAGCAATTAGAATTATTAGCAACCAACGGGATGTTAGTAAAACGCCCATTAGTAATCGGTGAAGACTTTGTCTTAATTGGCTTTAAAGAAGCTGAATGGGATGAAAAATTAGCTTAGTACTAAAGATAGATATGATAATAAAAAGAGCCAGCATCTGTGGATCTAAGTTAGACGCTGGCTCGGTTTATGTCAATGACAACAATTTATAACAAATGAAATAGAAGGAGTACATATGAAATTTATTTATTGGATATCTAGTGCAGTTTATTATGTACTGACCGGTGTGTTAGTATATGAGTATCAAAATGGGTATGAGGGCTGGATCGTGGCAGTGGTAGCTGTTCCCTGGCTTCTTGCATTACTGTGGACAATCAATCCGATCTATGCGCTTTATCGAAAGCTAAACCATATAAATTCATGGTCGCTTGCGGATATTTTTCTAAAGTCAGTTACGATTGCTTTTTTATTAAGCTTTCTAGATGCATTCGGAAGGGAGCGTATAGCAATAGCAGCTGGCATTATGGTCCTATGCAGTGTAGTAAATATAGTTGTAAACATTAGAAACTATAAACTATTTGTACAAAATGGGATTAGTCGAAAAGAGGCTTGTGGAAAAAATGAACTTCGTTCTGTTGAAAGTCCCCATTATTTCAGATATTATTTGTACACCATGTGGTGCTTCAGCATATATCAGGCTGAGGCAGGAAACCTAAAGGGCTTGTTAAGAGATAGTATGATACTGATGATTGTCTTGATCTTTGTGTACCGAAAGCTACAGGAGCGATATGGAAATCCAAGGGTGGTCTATAAAGCCACAGTAGCCTTTATCGGCATTTACATAATAGGCACCTTATTTAATTACTATAACATAATGGACGGAATTCAGTTGTTAGCTTATGTTGTATGCGAACTAGGGGTTGTATATCTGATTGATAAACTTGAAGAAAAAAGGGACGCAAAATGTTTGTAGATTAATGAGGAGGTTTTTATGACAGTACTATATTGGGTATTAAGCTTTGCCTATTACGCACTGACAGGGAGTATAGTATATCTCTATGCAAAGGGCTATGAGGGAAGTTGGGGAGCATTTATAGTGGTTCTTTCTTGGGTAGCAATAGCAGCCATTACGCTTTGTCCATTAGTTTCGCTTTGTCGAAAAGAGAGAAAATTAAATCTGTATTCTATTGCAGATATCATATTAAAGATGACGAATGGTGTCTTTATCTTTTATTTATTGGAGAAGCTGGGACAGCAGGAAATTATGTTATCCATAATCATTATGGCAGTATGCTGTGTGATCGATTTGATTGTTACAATTGTAAATTATAAAAAGTTTATAGCGTATGACATTTCTATGAAGCAGTCCTTGAAAATAAGAAAATATCCAACGGTAAAACGATCAAACAATTTTATTTATTATTTGTATACCAGCATGTGTTTTACCTTATATCCTGAAACAGGGAAAGACAGCTTAGAAGAATTTCTGCTGCCGATGGTGCTGATTTTAATTACCCTGCTATTGGTAATTAGAAAAGTTAAGATGCAATGCAAGGAGTTGAAAGATGCCTATAAAATGTGGGGATTTTTTCTTGCATTAGGTGTAATAGGAACAGCACTAAGTTATTTTAAAGCAGTCGAAGGAATTCGTTATTTGGGAGTATTCCTAGGCCTTTTGTTAGTAGAACGGGTGATAAATCGCCTGCAAAATACAAGAGAAACCTCAGCAAAGTAGGTCCATAGATTTACGGAGAGTAAAAAATAATATACATAAGATAAGGAAGAGAATATGAAGTATGAGAGAGTGTTATTAACCGCAATCTTTATTGAATTAACAGGTTTCTTTATCTGTTATTTCTTTACAATGAATACAGGGGATATCACATTTATTATTGGCTCATTAATTGTAGCATTGGGAGCTTTTATTGGGATTTTAGGCATCGTGTTTAAGACAGACTAGGAAATAATATGTTCCCTCCCGGGAGTTTGCTGAAGTAAGTGCAAGATTACATTTGTCTTCGGCCTGAGACCTACGGTAATTCGTAGGTCTCAGCTTGTCGACAAAGTCGCCAAGCTTTGGATGAAATCAGGATTTCATCCAGTGCCGGAGGAAATGATTAGTGCTCATTCGTGCAAGTCCTTATAAAGCAGGACCTATTCGCACTAATCCGATATTCGAAAAGCGCGGTTTCCGAATATCGATTTCAATGAAAACCTATGGTTTTCAAACTTTCCTCAAAGCAGTGCGCTGAAGTAAGTGCAAGATTACATTTGTCTTCGGCCTAAGACCTATGGTAATTCGTAGGTCTTTTTTTACGCGAACAACGAGCCAAAGTCATGTGAACATTACCTTGGCGACTGTCGTGACTCGGTTCGGCCACATAGAAACTATCGATTTAAAACAGTAACTGTGTTATAATGACGAAATAAAAAATGTTTCATATGTGGAAGAAAAAGAGGAAGGAAAGAGGAAGGAATATGTTTACAAAAGAAGGTTTAAGGAAATTGATTATTCCACTGATTATAGAGCAAGTGCTGGCAGTTACTGTGGGCATGTTTGACGTTGTCATGGTATCTTCCGTTGGAGAGGCAGCAATTTCGGGAGTTTCCCTGGTAGATATGATCAATAATCTGATTATTGCCATATTTGCGGCGCTGGCGACCGGCGGTGCAGTAGTAACAGCCCAGTATATTGGAGCCAAAAGAAATGACAAGGCCTGTCAGTCTGCAAAGCAAATATTAATTATTGCATTTACCATTTCGACAGCGGTCATGTTACTGTGTATTTTAGGAAGGCGAATTATTTTATCGGGTCTGTTTGGAGCGATTGAAGATGATGTTATGGACAGTGCACTGACATACTTTATGATTACCGCTTTATCGTTTCCTTTCCTAGCGCTGTACAATTCCAGTGCAGCGTTGTTTCGTGCCATGGGAAATTCCAAGATTTCCATGAAGGTGTCGGTATTAATGAACATAATCAATGTAACCGGAAATGCAATCTGTATTTATGGGTTAAAGCTTGGCGTGGCAGGTGTTGCGCTTCCATCCTTTATTTCCAGAGGTGTAGCGGCAGCCATTATGCTTGTCCTATTATGTAATAAGAAGAACCAGGTACACTTAGTTGGAAAAAGTATTCGTCCGGACTTTAAGATGATCAAGAAGATTTTGTATATAGGAATTCCAAGTGGAGTGGAAAGCGGTATCTTCCAGTTTGGTCGTATTATTGTAGTAAGTATTATTGCAGGATTTGGTACGGTACAGATTGCGGCAAATGGCGTTGCCAATACCATTGACAGCATGGGGTGCATTGCAGGACAGGCAATGAGTCTTGCCATGATTACTGTAATCGGACAGTGTGTTGGAGCAAATGATGAGGAGCAGGTCAAGTTTTATACGAAGAAGCTGTTAAAGATTACCTATGCAATTACAGCGGTGGTAAACACGACAATCTTGTTGCTGCTTCCGCTTATCTTACAGCTGTTTTCCCTTTCCAAAGAGACTAGGGAACTGGCATATATCTTAATCCTGATTCATAATGGAATGGCGATTTTCTTATGGCCGGCTTCCTTTACACTGCCAAATGCATTGCGTGCATGTAATGATGTAAAGTTTGCCATGTTCTTATCCATCTTTTCCATGTTTATGTTCCGCATCCTATTTAGTTATATCCTGGGCGTGAATTTAGGAATGGGAGCGATCGGCGTATGGCTTGCCATGTTGATGGACTGGGTATTCAGAGTTACCTTCTTTATCTGGAGATTTGCAAGTGGCAGATGGAGAAAGTTTGCAGGATTTGCATAAAAAGGTGGGCGTTTTTGTCAATGTCATTTTGTTAGGGCATTGGCGAAGACGCCCTTTTCTATTTCTGAAGCTTCTCAAATTAAAACTAGAGTGGTAGCATATAGGCTATACGAAGAAAAAACACAAAGGAGAGTAGAAAAATGAAAATAGAGATCAGACAATACCAAAAGCAAGATGAGAAGGAAGCTATGCTAATTTGGAACCAGGTAGTAGAAGAGGGAGTGGCATTTCCTCAGGAGGAGCCATTAACAAAGGACAGTGGAAATGACTTCTTTTACGGACAGACCTATACCGGAGTGGCAATTAACACTGAAACTACTGAAATCGTAGGCATCTACATTCTTCATCCAAATAATATAGGGCGCTGTGGGCACATCTGCAATACAAGTTATGCAGTAAAGCGGGGACTAAGGGGGCACCATATTGGAGAGCTGCTGGTTACTCACAGCATGAAAATGGGAAAGGAACTAGGATTTCAGATTTTACAGTTTAATGCAGTAGTAAAGAGCAATAAGGCGGCACTAGCATTATATGAGAAATTAGGATTTGTCAGACTTGGTGTAATTCCAAATGGCTTCCTTTTGAAGGATGGTACTTACGAGGACATTATCCCACATTATCATATGTTATAGTGAAAGTGGAAAAAACTTTTGTATATATGAATAGAAATACCTCCTTTGTTAAATAATAGCAAAAAAGAAAGGAGTTTCTATTATGTTTAAACATGAAAAACAGTTGTTTCATCCAGTGGCAGTAGAGAAACCAAATCCACAATATGCAGCCCTATTACAAGAACAATTGGGAGGCGGAAACGGAGAGCTAAAGGCGGCATTACAGTATATGTCCCAAAGCTTTCGAATCAAAGACCCTGAAATCAAAGATTTATTTATGGATATTGCGGCAGAGGAATTAGGGCATATGGAAATGGTTGCCCAGACTATTAATTTATTAAATGGACATGACGTAGATTACGAAGCAGTTGGTGTAGGAGAAATTCAGTCCCATGTCATCTTAGGACTAAACCCTGGCCTGATCAATGCATCCGGATATTCTTGGACTGGTGATTATGTAACGGTAACAGGAGATTTATGTGCAGATCTTTTGTCCAATATAGCATCTGAGCAGAGAGCAAAGGTGGTATACCAGTACTTATACCGTCAGATTGAGGACAAAAAGGTAAGAGAGACCATTGATTTTCTGTTAAATCGTGAAGAGGCTCATAATGCTTTATTTAGAGAGGCATTTAACAAGGTTCAGGATACAGGCTCTAATAAGAGTTTTGGTGTTACTTCTGACTCTAGAATTTACTTTGATTTATCCAGTCCTTCCCCAGCAGGAAGTCAGTTTGGAGATAC
Source organism: bacterium (assembly GCA_030535455.1). Classification (GTDB taxonomy): domain Bacteria; phylum Bacillota; class Clostridia; order Lachnospirales; family Lachnospiraceae; genus KM106-2. The sequence goes on along the minus strand of JAUNJY010000050.1, from coordinate 4,359 downwards.
CAAGGCAAATCCACCAAGCTTTAATAATCCAAACAGCTAGGAATAGAATGTAATAGGCATAAATCGGAATTTGACGAATAAAAGCTTTTATGATAGGATATTAAAAATAGTTATCTACCACCGGGTAGGAATGCAAAAGCATTCACGTGAACATCATTAGGTCTTTGAAGATGTTTATGTGGGTGCTTTTTTTAAATTAATATACCTGAGAGGAAGAGGTCACTATTGTGAGAGTGTGTAACACACTTTGAAAAAGTTAAGTTTATTAAAAGGAGAAAAAGCATGTTTCGTGAAATGAGAAGAAAAAAACAAGCATTATCAAAACAGGAGACGTTAGATATTTTTGAAAGAAATACATCCGGAGTCTTGGCTGTATTAGGGGATGAAGAATATCCTTATGCAGTACCACTTAGTTATACTTATTGCGATTCAAAGTTGTATTTCCATGGAGCAAAATCCGGTCATAAACTGGATGCAATTCAAAACCATGATAAGGCATCTTTTTGCATAATCGATAAAGATCAGATCGTTCCGGATGAATATACCACATATTTTAGAAGTGCCATTGCCTTTGGTAAAATCCGAATATTAGAAGAGGAAGCAGAAAAACGTGCAGCAATTGAAAAGCTGGCAATAAAATATACGCCGAACAATGAAGAAGGGTGCATGCAGGAAATTGCAAAAGAGTTTAAATTCCTTTGCATGATTGAATTAGACATTGAGCACATGACAGGAAAAGAAGCCATTGAGTTGGTAAGGGAAAAACAAAAACAATAGATTTGTAAATAATTAGGCCTTGTGTGATACAATATAATCATATAAGGCTTAGTTATTTTTTAGAAAGGAAGAGATGGAATGGAACAATTGACATATGAGCCACTAGACGATATGCATGCCATTCGCTTGTTTACAATCTGGGGAGATCCGGAAGTAATTCGGTATACCAATGTGAGATTTATGTGCACGCTAGGAGAAGCTGAAGCAAGGGTACGAATGTTAAAACAGTTTGATGTCTTTGTGGTGAAAAAGGATCAACAAGTGATTGGTATTGTTGGTTGTCCTTCTATCGATCGTGAAAAGAACGAGTATGGATTATTTTATCAGTTCTCAAAAGAGTATTGGGGACAGGGAATTGCAACTGCTGCAGCAGGATGGATGATAGACTATATGAAAAAAACGTACGGAGAGGTTACGCTATTTGCGGATGTTTTGGAAAAAAACAGGGCCAGTGAGAAGATATTAAGGCATTTGGGATTTCAGAAAGTTACTGAGGATAAAAATAATAAGCAGCAGGACGAAGGACTGCATTGCTACCGGCTTACAAAGTAGGTAAAGTCTGCCGAAAAAAATAATCCATATTAGAGTGGGAGGACAGCCATTGTGAATACCTTAGAAGCAATAAAAATAAGAGCTAGTTATCGCGGAAAGTATTGCTCCACCAAGGTTCCAAAGGATCAGTTACGTTTGATCATGCAGGCAGGGCTTAGTGCACCTTCGGGGTGTAATAAGCAGACGGTAAGCCTGATCACAGTAGATGATGAAAGTATACTTATGAAGTTACATAAGGTAATCAAACCACCAATTGGGGAGACGGCGCCTGCCATGATTTGCGTCTTAACAAGAAAGATTATTGCCTATCGGGATAAATGTTATCATGTGCAGGATTATTCAGCAGCCATCCAGAACATGCTGCTTGCTATTATAGAGTTAGGCTATCAAAGCTGCTGGATTGAAGGGCATATTACAGATGATGATCATATTGGCGAGCAGATGGCACAGATTCTTCATGTACCAGACGAATACAAGCTGGTTGCATTTTTACCAGTTGGAATAGCAGAGGAGCCAATGAAATATACAAAGAAACTTCCCTTTGAACAGCGGGCATGGTTTAATGGATTTAAGGAAAAATCTTAACTAAGAAACCACGGAGAGGAAATAATAAATGGAACACATTATTTTAAATAACAAGAAAAAGATGCCTGTGCTAGGATTGGGGACTTGGACATTACGTGGAAGCCAGTGTGAAGAGACGGTGCGTACTGCCATAGACTGTGGCTACCGCCTGATTGATACGGCACAGATGTACGAGAATGAGCGCGAGGTGGGAAATGCAGTGAAGTCTTGTGGCGTCCCAAGAGAGGAACTATTTATCACGACGAAGATCTGCAGTCCAAATAATAGCTATGAGTTAACGAAAGCTGCAATAAATAAATCATTGCAAGACTTACAGGTAGAGTATATTGACTTGATGTTAATCCATGAGCCTTATGAAGAAGCATTAGAGATGTATGGTGCCATGAAGGAAGCGTATGATGAAGGTAAGCTTGGCGCCATTGGAATTTCTAACTTTAATCAAAAGGAGTATAAGGAATTTTGCAACAAGTGTGAAATCATCCCAGTAGTAAATCAAGTAGAGGCTCATATCTTTCGTGGACAAAAAGAACTTCAGGAGCTGATGAAAGGGTATGGCACCTATATGGAGGCATGGAGCCCATTTACGGCAGGAAAGAAAGATGTCTTCCATCAGGAAACCTTACTCGCGATTGGAGAGAGACATGGAAAGACAGCAGCCCAGGTAATCCTACGTTATTTTGTACAACGAGGCTGTATTGTCATACCAAAGTCATCAAAACAGGAAAGACTGATTGAAAACATATCGATCTTTGATTTTCAACTGGATCAGGAAGAAATGAAGAAGATAGAAGCGTTAGATGAAAAGACCAGCTTATTTGGCTGGGATTAAATAAAGGGGGAAGAGGTATGATATTAAATATCTGCGATCATGATTGTACAGAATTATGGGACCAAATACTTTATAAAAAGTTATCCAATTACCCGCATATATCCGATTGGGAAATGAAAACCATCATTGATTTTATTTCCTATGAAGAGGCAAATGGAAGGACTGTAGAAATACAGTCCGATCAGCCTAATATTAAGAAAGAGGTACAGGAGAAACTGCAATATAAAGAAAAGTATCAGACAGTGGAGCGGCCCAAAAAGATTACTGAATGTACGGCCTGCCCTTACCGAAAAGGTTGCATGACTAAGCTTGTCTGTCATACAGCACCGGTGGAAAATGCAAAAAGCATATTGAAAAGTGGTGCGTTATTATCTGCAGTAAATGCAAGAGGATTGTCTGATGAGGAGCTTACAAAGGAAGCAAGAAATGCGGCTCATGACCCAAAAGATTTCTTTCATTACATTATGTTTTCATGGGGAAACTGTCAGGCTGGAGACCGATTGGTGATGGAGCGAAAGAAGAAGCGTATGCCAACCACAGAGGACCTGAGTATTGATTTTACTCCTGGCATACGGTTTTATTTTGACTATGATAAATTAGAGAAACATCCAGGCACAACCCATGATGGTTTTTTGCCAATTAAAGTGAAGGATAAGCTTATTTTAAAGGAGTGGGTGTATGCCATTATTATACCAAAACTATATCAAAATGAGTTTGAGCAGTTGGTGCCAGCAGAGTTAAAGAGACGTGTCTACTATCTTGAAAATGACTGCAAGGATATCTGGGACTGGTCAGAAAAGGTATATGGTTTTATTGAAAACCTAATGTGCCCAGAACTTACCTAGGCAAACGCCTTGACAAGGTTATTTTCTGTAAGGTATAGTAAGTTTTTTGAGAGATACTATTTTGATGACACCAAATTGTGGCCAGAATAGTTAGAATAAAAGTAGATAAAGCGAGGGCTACATATGAGTAAATATCTAAAAAAAGCAGAAGAGTTAAGAGCGATCATAACACCACATTATAACTGTGCACAGTCCGTATTAATCCCATTTGCAGCAGAAATGGGCCTTTCAGAAGATGCGGCCAATAAAGTGGCAGCAAACTTTGGCGGAGGAATGAAGATGGCAGCAACTTGCGGTTCTATTGCAGGTGGATTAATGGTGTTAGGGATGTTTGGATTAGATGATCCAAAGACGATTGGTGAATATTACAGAAGACTAAAAGAAAGTCATGAAGGACATTTAAATTGTTCAGACCTTCTTCGCATCAATAAGGAAGCAGGCGGAGAAAAGAAACCACATTGTGACGCTATGGTTTATGAATGTGTAACTCTTGTAGAAGAAATATTAAGAGAGCAAGGAAAACTTGATTAAGATGACAGCAGTCTGAGGTGACCGAAAATTATTTGGTCACCTTTTTTCATGAATAGGAGCAGCCTCCTATTCATGAAAAAATGCCCTAAAAAAGACGGGGCGAAGGATGCGCATTCACCGGAAAGGAAGATGTCGCATTCGCGCCTCGGTTCGGCGCGGCTAAGTGTGCTTTGCACACTCACCGGAAAGTAAATTGGACCCCATGTCAAGGACACGACATGAAGTTTTTACCCAATTTTT
>JAUNJY010000104.1 GCA_030535455.1 bacterium | reverse complement strand
AGGGTTACTGTTCATATATGGATTGTTATTCATATATGGCCCATTATTTGTAGCTGGATTAGAATTTACAGGTTCATTTGTACCTGTAGAGTTATCAAATGGTTGATCATTATTATTATTTTCCATTATGTATTCCTCCTTGTCATATAGTGAAAAGTATATCATAAAGAAACTTTGGAAACAATAGATAGTGATGAAAATGGATTATTATGTTATTTTCATTGACAAATCCTGTTGATGACCATATACTAACAATATAAAATGAAAGGAAAAGGTTAGAGTATGTTAATTGTAAGTAAAATGGAGAGCGCAATTAAATAGCCCATTATAAGTTATACTGCCTTACACTACAACTCTGCACTTTTTTAATAGAACAAAATTCAGAAGGATCTGCATTAAAGGATGCTATGGCATCAAGCAGGCAAATTAGAATTGATTAGATAGTTCTTATTACGCAATAGGTAGAAAACTTATAATTGCTGATAAGGGCTTTTTTTGCGCGCTTTTTTATGTAAACCATAGTATATAGTTTAAAAAAGAAGGGAAAATAACGATGCAAAATAATCAATCGTATTTAATAGAAAAAGCAGATCAGATATTAGGATTTATAGAGTTAAAAGCTCAACTAGCAGAAAGAGCTGTTTCACAGGAAGCAAAGGATCAGTTGATGGCACTTACACCTTATATAGATGCCGCAGTATGTAAAGAAAGACAGCAGGAGACAACCCAGGCATGCAAGCTGTTAGAGTCATTTGGTACCCCACCTCTTCCCATGATGGAAAATATTAAGAAGGTATTGGAAATCTGTGAGACAGGTGCGGCATTGACAGCAGAACAATTAGAGAACGTGGCAAGCTTTTTGTTTGCAGTCAAAAGAATGCAAAGTTATTTAAAACGCGGGGAATTATCAAATATCGGAGTATCTTATTACGGACGGTCCTTTATGGATGCTGGAGAGTTACGTGACCAGATTAATGAAGCAATTATCAATCAAAAAGTAAGTGATCAGGCTTCTAGCGAACTAAAGACGATCCGAAAACAGATGGAGAAAGTATCCAACCGCATCAAAGAACGTTTAGAGCAAGTATTACGTCAGAAAAAAGAATATTTTTCAGACTCCTATGTTTCCATACGAAACGGTCATTATGTACTTCCTGTAAAGAACAGCTATAAGCAACAGGTACCGGGAACCGTAATTGCCACTTCTAGCAGCGGGAATACCTTGTTTGTAGAGCCAAACAGCGTTATGAAATTAGAAGAGGATTTGGCAGTACTGCAAATAAGCGAGGAAAATGAAGTCCAGAAGATTTTATATACCCTTACATCCATGGTAGCAGAATATAGCTTGGAGATAACAAGAAATATGGAGACAATGACAGCGCTTGATGTTGTCTTTGCAAAAGCAAAGCTTTCCATAGATCAAAAGGCGATAGAACCAGAAGTGAATTATGATGGAACCATACGGATTGTGGAAGGAAGACATCCATTATTAAAGGCAAAACCGGTGGTACCTTTAAACTTTATGCTTACAAAGGAGCAAAAGGGAATTGTCATTACAGGACCGAATACAGGCGGAAAGACGGTTTCCTTAAAGACAGTAGGACTCCTTTCACTTATGGCAAGAAGCGGTCTTCATGTGCCGGCAGCAAAAGGAACCGTATTTACCATGCAGGATATGGTAGTATGTGATATTGGTGATGGACAGAGCATTTCACAAAATCTATCTACATTTTCTGCGCATATTAAGACTGTGGTGGCAATCGTAGATGCAATCACAAAAGATAGCTTAGTATTGCTCGATGAGCTAGGCTCCGGCACCGATCCAAAGGAAGGAATGGGAATTGCGATCGCCATACTAGAGAAGCTAAGAATGATTGGATGTTATTTTGTTGCAACCACTCATTATCCGGAAGTCAAGGACTATGCAGAGCAGACTGCAGGAATAATAAATGCAAGCATGGCATTTGACAGAGAGACACTTTCTCCATTATATCAATTAAAATTGAATGAGGCGGGTGAAAGTTGTGCACTCTATATTGCAAAGCGTTTAGGTTTTGCAGACGATATGTTAGACATAGCAAAGCAGGCAGCCTATGGAAATGGAAGCAAGTCAGCAGAAGCCATCCACTTTGACCCTATGAAAGAGAGCCCATCGGAAAGAAAATCTGCAGTTGATGTCAGGAAGAAAGAAATCAAAAGACAAGAGCAAAGAAAGAATAAATCGGTAAAGGCACAGTCTTTTGGAATTGGTGACAGTGTATTTGTATATCCGAAAAAAGAGATCGGAATAGTATTTCAGACGGCAAATGAGCATGGGGAAATCGGAGTGCAGATCAAAAAAGAAAAACGCTTGGTAACTTATAAGCGTTTGAAACTCAATGTAAAGGCAAGCGAGCTTTATCCGGAAGGATATGATTTCTCTGTAGTATTTGACAGCGTCTATGACCGGAAAGTCCATAAGAAGATGGAAAAGGGACATGGAGAAGGATTGGAAATCAGGCATGAGAAAGACGAGTTACAGTATAAGTAAATAACTCCTAAAAATTGCTAGTGTTAAATAATAGAGTTTGCTATAATATGCTTGTAAGTAGTATGTCAGGAAAGGGGTCATAATATGAATATCTTACTTGCTGGCTCTAGAAGTAATGAAAACTCCTCAAAGCTGCTATTGGATTTGATTACTCCTAAATACTATATCGACAAATTATATTTAAGCGAACAAGTAGAACGAGCGAAAGAACAGCTAATCAACCATATGCGCCGTAAAACGTATACTTGTGTTTTGTTATTTGCTATGAACGAAACTTCAGAGTTGGAAGGACAGGTAACATTGGAGACGGTTGCCGAGCAGGATGGGACTATATATCGAACCAACTATGAGTACGATAAATTATATGAGTTTTTAACACAACGTCATATGAATGTGACAAAATCAGAGAAGGCAGAACAAGGAGCAGCGAACGAATTATATTATGAAGCGTTACAAACGATTTATGAGAATACACAATCTACAAAATGTGTTTTAATCAACGTTCCTGAGGTGGCACAAATCGATGTTATGAAACTTGCGTACAATATTATTAAATATTTAGATACACCTCTAAAAGTCCTATAAAAACACTAAGAAAAGGCTTGTAACTTCTTAGGGTTTTGTGGTACATTAATAAGGAGGTTTTAGAACAAAGATATTTTGTCTAAAATAATTACAGAAAGGCATGAGTTTACTGTGAAAGAATATAAAAGAGTCTTATTAAAACTAAGTGGAGAAGCTTTAGCCGGAGAGAAAAAAACTGGATTTGATGAAGCGACTTGTATTAAAGTAGCAAATCAGGTAAAACAGTTAGTGGACCAAGGAATTGAAGTAGGAATCGTAATTGGCGGCGGAAACTTCTGGAGAGGAAGAACAAGCCAGACAATCGACCGTACAAAAGCTGATCAAATCGGTATGTTAGCTACAGTAATGAACTGTATCTATGTATCTGAAATTTTCCGTTTTGTAGGGATGGATACACAAATCCTAACTCCATTCGAGTGCGGAGCCATGACAAAATTGTTCTCCAAAGACAGAGCAAACAAATATTTTAAAAGAGGAACGGTTGTTTTCTTTGCAGGTGGCACAGGACATCCATATTTCTCAACGGATACAGGTCTTGTATTACGTGCAATTGAAATGGATGCAGACGTTATCCTTTGCGGTAAGGCAATCGATGGCGTATATGACAGCGATCCAAAAGTGAACAAGGATGCAAAGAAATACGATGAAGTATCCTTCCAAGAAGTACTTGATAAAAAACTTGCAGTTATCGATTTAACTGCTACAATTATGTGCTTAGAAAATAAAATGCCTTTATTGGTATTTGGATTAAATGAAGAGAATAGTATTGTAAATTCCGTAACTGATAAATTTAACGGAACAAAAGTTACTGTATAATTACATTTTGAGTAATTAAATAAAGTAAAATAGGTTATAAAAGAAGTAGGAGGATTCATTATGGATTCAAGAATTGAACAATTTGAAGTTAAAATGCAAAAGTCGGTAGAAAGCTTAGCTGCAGAATATGCAAATATTCGTGCTGGTAGAGCTAACCCACATTTATTAGATAAAATTACTGTAGAATACTACGGTGCACCATCCCCATTACAATCAGTTGCTAATATTTCTGTACCAGAAGCAAGAGTAATCATGATTCAACCTTGGGAAGCTAGCTTAATCAAAGAAATCGAAAAAGCAATCATCTGTTCAGATTTAGGACTTACTCCATCTAACGATGGTAAAGTAATTCGTCTTGTATTCCCTGAATTAACAGAAGAAAGACGTAAAGATTTAGTTAAAGATATTAAGAAAAAAGCAGAAGCTGCTAAAGTTGCAGTACGTAACGTTCGTAGAGATGCTAACGACAGCTTAAAGAAATTAAATAAATCTAGCGAACTTACTGATGATGAATTAAAATCATTAGAGGAAAAAGTGCAAAAATTAACAGATAAATATGTTAATGAAATTGAAAAAACAATGGAAGCTAAATCAAAAGAAATCCTTACAATTTAAGCATTTCTAATCATAGAGGACGTATTTTGTTCTGTAACTGACAAAATACGTCCTACTTTCATATCTTAGGGAAACTTCTCTAAGTACAAAATGATAATCTTAGGAGGAACACGTTTTGGGTGACACAATAAATGAAAAAGGACTTAGAGTTCCAAATCATGTTGCAGTAATTCTTGATGGAAACGGAAGATGGGCGAAGAAAAGATTAATGCCTAGAAACTACGGCCACAAACAAGGAAGTAAGAATGTCGAAAAGATGTGCGAAGTAGCTTGGAATCTTGGAATTAAATATTTTACAGTATACGCATTTTCGACAGAAAACTGGGGAAGACCTCAGGAAGAAGTAGATGAATTAATGAGACTTCTTCGTAATTA
>JAUNJY010000103.1 GCA_030535455.1 bacterium | reverse complement strand
TATTTATGAATAAAATACTATCAATGTGCTTAACGATTATTTGCATATTCTCATTAGCGGGGTGCTCAGATAATACACCTTCAATATCTTTAGCACAAGAAAAAGTAACGGGAGTAGCCTATTTATATGGAGAACAACATGGGGTACAATCTATATTGGATAAAGAATTTGAATTGTGGTCTGAATATTATCATCAAGAAATTATGCGTCACTTATTTGTTGAGCTTCCATTTTATTGTGCAGAGTATTTAAACTTATGGATGCAGTCAGAAAATGATACAATACTTGATGAAATATTTTTAGATATTAAAGGTACCGCTATGGACACCCCACAAAACAAAGATTTTTTCATAAAAATTAAATCAGAATGTCCAGAAACAATTTTTCATGGTGTTGACGTGGGCCATGCGTATAATACAATGGGAATCAGGTTTTTAAATTACCTTTCTGAAAATAATTTACAAGATACGGAACAATATTTATTAACTCAAAAGACTATTGAACAAGGCAAAAAATTCTATAAGAAAAGTGATTTTAAATATCGTGAAAATATGCTTGTTGAAAATTTCAAGAGAGAGTTCGATAAACTATCAAATCAAGATATAATGGGGATTTTCGGTTCAGCTCATACTGATTTGAATGCATATGTAACCAAAAATACAGCTAATATGGCAATGCAACTTATAGAATACTATGGACAAAATATAATCACAGAAAGTTTAGACTATCTCGCAGAAGAAATTTTGCCTATTAGAATTGATACAATGACAATAAATGAAAAGGAATATAAAGCTGACTACTTTGGGAAACAAGATTTATCTGAAATTTTTCCTGATTTTTCATATAGGGAGTTTTGGAAACTTAATGATGCATTTGATGACTTTAGGGGAGTAAAAATAACTGGGAATATCCTCACACTTGACAACTATCCTATGAATCTTGAATTAAATCATATTTATATTATTGATTACACTAAAAAAGATGGTTCTATTATAAGACAAGTACATCGTTATAATGGTTATGAGTGGAATGGTCAGCAATCAACACAGCAAATAGATATTAATTAACCACGTATATATTACTCATATAATAGTTATTTTATTAGATAGAGGGACTTTCGTTTACAAGTCCCTCTATTGTGCTTTAATAGCAATAACTTTATCTAACACAGGTCAAGAATTTTTTGTATGGCAGTTCTATATCCTGCCTTATATACCTGAATACCATTTTCTTTTACTCTGCCATAATTATCGGTAGTCCATCCCTGATGGTTCATAAATTCATCTGATATGGCATTTCTTAAAGCATCTATTTCGCTATCTGTTAGATTATAAGAGGGCTCGACTATAACCACATCCTTATTACCTTTTGAATCATTCATAGGACGCATATCAATCGTAAGGGTTGTCTGTTCTTTAAGTAGAGAGTTTTCCCTTTTTAGCTTTTTATTATCCGATATAAGCATACCAACAAGAACTCTTGTTGTTGAATCAGTGATACTTGATAGGATATCATCATTTACTGTTGATGCCCTTTCTTTTTTTGGCTTTTTAGTGGTAGTTTTATAGTATTCAGCCCACTGGCTTATCAAAGTTCTGTAATCATATGTTCCCCCTGAATCACATCCAAAACAACCTTTAGGACAAATTCCTTTATCACTGATAACAATACTTGCACCTGATTTTTGAGCATTGATTACTGCCTGATAAGCTATGGGATCATTGGCAGCTACACTTGTTTCTAACTGTTCATACTTAGCATCTCTAATAAACCTATTAAAAGCTTCTTTATCATTTTCAAGGATGCTCTTTTCAGCCTGATTCATTTTATCTGTAACATATGAAATACCTGCCTTGATATAATATAGAGTCATAACGAGTCTTGCATGACCTGCGATAGCTTTTGAAAGGATGGGCATAGGAACAGCATAGGCAGTTATAAGTGATACTCTTAGCGAATGAAGGGGATAATAAGTCGTTACGTTACTGTCTGGCTTCACAAATCTTACTGCTTTTTCTTCTTCAGATAATGCATTTTGTTTAAGCTGTTCCTCAAGTTTTGAAGTATCTTGTACCAGAGAGGATTTAATCCTGATTCTCTTATTGGCAAGTGTTCCTCTCCTATTGAAGTAGAATTTCTAAAAAGAAATGTATTTTCTCCCATTTGTTTTAAGATTTTTATATCTTTTGCCTTACCTAAGTGATTTTTTCTCATTTCCGTCCATCTAGCTGGTTTAGAAATAGGGTTATATTTCATTTTATTGGTATTGATAAAAAAACCTGTCATTTCAAGCTCTGTTGTATGGTCTTTAAACTTTCGCAATACTCCTCTTTCAAAAGGATTTCTTTCTGTACCTCGGCTTAAATGTGAGTCATTCCTAATCCATTCTCCACCCTTATTTCGTATAGACTGTACATACTTATAAGTATCCATCTCGCCACTATCAAGCATACGTACCTGATACGTTCTCAAGGGAAGATGAAGCTTGGTTAAAAGTGCCACAGTTGTCCCTGGATACCACATCTCATATACTTCATCAGAAATCTCTTTATGTGTCTGTTCATACTTAGAAGTTTTTCTAGTTCTATAAACACAGTCTGGATCATTTTCATAAATGACGGACTTTTTAACAATAAACCAGTCACCACCTTTAGTCGAATCGCATGCATCTTGTGCAAACTCTAAGTCTTTAAAACAGGTTGCATTTGGAGGACAGAGTATATTACGAAGTTCTTTGATGTATCTATAAGGCAAGACATTCTTATCTGATTCATTACGTTGAGATAATTTTATAGAGTCTGGCAGATATTTTGTTAGAGGATTTTTAAATTCGGCTGGAGTAAGCTTGTTCCCTAAATCATCTTCAACAGAAAACTTCTCATCAATAATCCAGTCTATGAAAGTAACAAGCTTTTTTGCCGCTTTTAAAGCATTGTGTTGTGAAGTATTTTGTGCATAAATAATCTCATAAAAATCAGGAGTGTCATACCTTACGGAAATGCACTCATGAATGGACCTAGTGATGTTATATGGAATAATATATTTCTTAAAGAAGCTTGATAGAGCACAAAGTGCGGTAGATTTAGCTCTTATAACCGTTTTTATCCATTCCTCAGCATATTCTTTCCATTGCTGTAAGTTGGAGTCATATGCTAAAAGCCATTCAAAACTTTCACTCGTAGTGATTCCATGAAACCTTAACTCAACTTCACGTTTAGCTGCTTTTTCTCGAAGCTGTTCAAGTTTAAAATCTTCTTTTGGTGACAATTCATCTTCATCAAAAACTCATTTTTAATGAAATCTCGTAGCCATTTCATAACAGTTGCTTCTGAAACACTATACTCTCGTTTTATCTCGGATGAAGATTTACCATTACACATCTCTTGAATCATCTTATATTTAAAGGAATTATCATATTTTTGCATCTACTACCTCCTATGTTGGTATCTATTTTGCTGTTTAGTTTCTTCATTCATCCATACATCAATCTCAGTCTGCATTGGAAGTACAAAACCATTGTCTAAAGATGTAGTAGTGTTATTTAGAGAAGTTATAACATCTGCAACTGTTGACTATTAGTCCAATCTTTTCAACTGCTTTTTCGTGAGACTCCCTCTGAGTTCTGAGTGGCATCATTTCGCCTAGTACTTTAGGTGAATGTGCGACAAAGGCAAATGGGTGAGTATCCTGAATACCATCTCTTAACCGTTTAGCCATATACATTTTCCATACATGCATAAAGGCATATCCCCATTCTTTTGACATCCAGTAAACATGCATATATTTATCTTCATCGTTATCAAGTCTTGGATCTTTCCATCCAGCAAATCGTTTGTCCTCTCCTGAATACATATTGCGTGGATGCAAACCATACTTTAACAACAGATAGCTTTCTCTATCTGTTACATATTTACCAGTAGTAGGGTTCTTAAAATCCTCTGGGGCTTTCCCTTCACTTGGATGATAAATTCGAACTACCGCAAGATTAGGACCATCTAGATCAGCATAAACATCCTGTATCCACAGGTGAAACACTTCACTATGTCTCAATCCACCACCATGCATCAGTATAGTGATGGCAATATCACGCCAGTTAAAGCGGTCAACAAGGTCTAATTCATAGTTCTTTCTTGTATTCTTAAACCCTTCACATAGTAGTTCAAGTATTTTACTTTCGGGAAAGGCTTTTGTGTTTCCTTTTGATGAATATGATTTTCTTCTTCTAACAACGTTGCGAGCCAATTTTGCAGTTTCAGACATTTCATGAACATCATCTAGATGTCCCAGAAATGAGTGCTGGCTTTTGTTTATCTGTGCCATCCAGTTAAGTCGTTCTTCATATCTTGTTGCTTTTCTCCAAGGGTTTAATTGGATAGCTCCATATTCTTCATATAACCAATCTGAAAATCCATCTAAGGCGGTCAAAAGCGGGTTGGCTGTTTCAACTCTTTTAGGTAGCCAATATAGTCCCGAAGGGTCTGAATCTTCTTCATTTATTGTTCCTGAATAAACAGACTCCGTAAATGTATCAAAGAATTCTTTTGCAGAAGAATAACATTTCTGATTAGCTTCCATGTAATCAAGCAATAGTCCAACAGCTTGTACTAGCTTCTTATGCCATGTTCTGCTTTTACCACGATTCTTTATTTGATATCTGTGTAATTGCTCCAAAAGCATTGTCTCTCCATTATACTCAACTAGAAGAGTAGGTAAATCTATGCTCCTTCCAGTATTATCCCTATATGTTTTTGAAGATACCTGAACATATCTCATATTTATTCTCCTGTACTTTTAGTTTGATTATAGTATTATATATATTGCCATAGATAGCTATAGACAACAACGATAAAAAAGGTACTACATCATTAAAATGTAATACCTTTTTAGTAGTTTGATTATAAATAATTTACCCTAGATAACTATTGGAGTGCTTCTTTTAAAATGCTTACAGCTTCATCTATTTGTTCTTTTGTT
>JAUNJY010000102.1 GCA_030535455.1 bacterium | reverse complement strand
CGTATACTTCCTCTTGCCCAAGTTCAACTGGAATCAGCTGATCTTTTGGATAAGCCTTTCCTGCTACCGTTGGATCCTTGCTGTCTGCCGCATTATATTCATCTACCGTATCATAAGTAGATAACACGGTAGATGCTACTGTGTTAAAAGATGCAATAGAACCATCTTCTGCAAATACCATATCTGTTAAGTAATTTAATTCTGATACATATGTTGTTTTTCCCATGGAGATCATCGGTAAGTAAGTAACAACTAATTGTGCTTCTCCGTTTTTAATGATTAACTTAGCCGTCTGCTGAAGGGCGCCGTTTCCTGAAGATGCCTGGTCTTTCGTTGCATGCCACATCTTCACTGGGATGGAATAAACTCCATCTTCCAATACTGCTCCTTCTGTAACGTTTACATTTGTTACGATTGCTCTTACATTTGCCACTTCATTTGCTGCTACTGGCATAGAAAATGTTGATGTTGCTACTAATACGGCCATTGCCGCTGCAACGGTCTGTTTCATTCTTATGTTCTTTCTCATAACTCCTCCTAATATTTCTATCTTATGTTTTTCTTATCTTTTCAGCTATGTCAATGGCACTAGCTGCAAAAGAGATTTACTTCTTCTTTTTCCTTAGGTTAGCATCTGCTAACTCTTGGTTAGTACATGCTAACTTTATAGTAAAAAAAAGTGGGTGTCAACCCATATTTTGTTGCAGTCTATGCAACTAAGATAGAAAGATTTAAAAGAAAACTTAAGAAAATGCAGTAAATTCAAGACTGTTGCATATAAGGCAACTCGCTTCTTTTCCACTTTTGATAAGAATTATCACTTCTTGCTGTCAAACTATATTCTTATTTGCCCTTGCTTAAAAATGCGTCAATCGTATATGAGGAACAGTTGGCTAAGATATTATGAGCATCTTCTAACGCATATTCCTTAGCGATTCCAAGGCCAATTAAGAACGAAGATAACATCTCATATCGTTCTCTGTAATTTTCTACATACTCACATCCTCGGCACGTCAATTTATGCTTTTTATCTAATATCCCAGCTTTAATCGCTAAAGAAAAGACCCTGCTGACGGTTGACTTATTCACTCCAAACTCTATTGCAATTGCAGTTAAGCTTCGTTCTTTTTCTTCTAACATTGCATATGCCAAAAGGTATTTCATCTGTACTGCTGTCATCGAACTCCTCCGTATAGATATATAGTTAGCAAATATTAACCATCTGTCATAGTATACGGAAAAATTTAAAAAAGTCAATCTAGTAGATATTGTAATGGGCCGTAGCAGATTTCTCTTACTACAGCCCATTACATGATAATTTATCAATATTTATATTATTTATTTAGAAAACTTCGAATACCGTCTAGCGTTTCATTACTAAGAATATGTTCCATTTTACAAGCATCCTGCTCTGCAATCTCACGGTTGACTGCAATCGTTCTTACTAAAAATTCGGTGATCATCTGATGCTTTTCATAAATTTGCTCTGCTTCTAACTTACCATGTTCTGTCATAGTGATATATCCATTTTTATCAACAGTAATATATCCAGCTTCCTTCAATAATCCTACCGCACGACTCACGCTCGGTTTGCTAAAATTAAGTTCTCTTGCTATGTCAATGGATCGAACCGAACCATTTCGTTTTTCTAACAACAGAATCGTCTCTAAATAATTTTCACCTGACTCATGCATACGGGACCTCCAATAAAAATATATATTATTATCATACCCTATTTTTAGACAAATTTCAAAGCTTATTGATAATTAAATTGTAAACAATTTATTATATCTATAAATAATTTATTAATAATTATTATATTCCTTGATTTTTAGTAAAAATCTCTCTCCATACTTGTCCGCCTTCACATCACCGACACCTGAAACCTTTAAAAACTCTTCTCGATCTTTCGGTTTCCTTGCACTCATATCCTTCAGTGCTTTATCTGAAAAGATGAGATATGGTGGTACATGTTCTTCTTTTGCAATAGCAAGGCGAAGTTCTCTCAGCTGTTCAAATAATGCTTCCTCTGCTTCTCCTAGCACCTCGTCAGTTTTAGACGTTCTCTTGGTCTTAGCTTTCTTTTCACGAACTTTATCTTTTGCAAGTTTCATGATAACAGCTTCCTCTCCCTCTGCAACTGCTGCTGACTTCTCTGTCAATTTGAGAATGGAATATTCCTCATTTGTAAGCAGCAAATAGCCTTCTAGAATTAGATGATTGATCACCTGACGAATTCTAGGGATTGAAACAGATTCTAACGAATTATAATACTCATTTTCGATCATATTATTCTGTCGAAGCTTTGCATTTTTACTTCCATGAACGGTATCTGCAATCACAGTCATCCCGTATCTTTGTCGACAGGAATCCACGCAGCCAATAATGGCTTTTGCAATGTCCGTTACATCCATGGTCTCATATTCGGTTAAGCAATTCGAACATTTTCCACAATAATTAGATCCATGCTCTCCGAAATAGCGCAGAACATACTCTCTGAGACATTCATTTGTGATACAGTAATATGTCATCTTTTTCAAGCGCTCACGATCTCGTTCTTTGACCACTTCTAGCATTTCTCCTGCCATTTCTTCATTCTCTCTATTATTCTCAATAAAGAACTGATTGGTTACCACATCCTGCGGACCATAAAGCAGAATACACTCGGATTCCTCACCATCACGGCCTGCTCTTCCTGCTTCCTGATAGTAACTTTCAATATTCTTCGGCATGTTGTAGTGAATGACAAAACGTACATTGGATTTATCAATCCCCATACCAAACGCATTGGTAGCAACCATAATCGGCTTGACATCATAAATAAAATCATCCTGGTTCTGGCGACGTTCCTCATCTGTTAACCCAGCATGATATCTTGTTGCGGCTATTCCGCCTCGTACTAATCGGTCACAGACTTCCTCTACTGTTTTTCTTGTGAGGCAGTAGATTACACCACTTTTCCCTGGATGTTCTTCCAGATACTGCTCTACCTCTGCGAAACGATCTTTTGGCGTCTTCACGGTATAAAATAAATTATCACGGTTAAATCCCGTTGTTATAACGGTCGGCTGCTCAAGCTGTAACACACGGATGATATCTTCCCTGACCTCATGAGTCGCCGTAGCTGTAAACGCACTCACTACCGGACGTTTCGGCAGCTGATTCACAAACTCAACAATTTTTAAATAACTTGGACGAAAATCCTGTCCCCATTGGGATACGCAATGTGCTTCATCCACACTGACCATAGCGATGTCCACACTTCTTGCAAAATCAATAAATCCTTCTAATAGCAGCCTTTCTGGCGCTACATAGATAATTTTATATCGGCCCTGTTTTGCAAGCATTAACGCCTTGGCATACTGTCCTGGCGTAAGGGAACTGTTGAAATAGGCGGCATGGACCCCAGCCTGATTCAATGCTCCAACCTGGTCCTTCATTAAGGAAATCAAAGGAGAGACTACGATTGTGATTCCTTCCATCATCAAAGCGGGAATTTGATAACACATGGACTTCCCGGCACCCGTTGGCATAATCCCAAAAGTGTCTTTCCCTTCCAGGATGCTATCTATTAATGTTTCCTGTCCTTCGCGAAAGGATGTATATCCAAAGTAATGTTTCAGTACTTCATATTTTGAACTCATATTTGTCGAACTCCTATTATCTCATTTCATTGTTCCATTGTAACTACCAACTACCAAATACGTCAACCTTGTTTCTCTTAAATCGTATTTTTCGACCACTTTTTACCATTTTATTCTGTGAGAGTATTGTTCCAAACGTTTGCAAATGATAAAATAGAAACAGGATGTATCAATATCTTTCATTTTGTACATACAGAGAAAGCCACATCCCAAATTACATATCTTAAGGAGGATACAAATGCGTAAAAAATTCTTAAACCGAATTTTACCAACCGCAGTAGCCACGGTAATGGTTTGCAACCTTGCAACCGTACCTATGCCAGTAGCCGAAGCTTCTACAAATAAGGCGGCCGCTAGCTATCATTCGGCCAACACCGCCGTAACACAATCGGAAGCAGGTACTTATGCCCACAACTTTACAGCAGACGGGCTTGTAAGCAATTACTTTACTATCACAGGAAATATCGCCTCTGATAAAGGAAGTGCTTCGTATAATGATTTGGAATTCACCAAATGTTTAAAAGTAGAATCTTCTACTTCTTTATCATTTACAACTTCAAATGACCAGGCAACGCTTCTTATCTTATCCAAAAGTAAAGCAACTGGTGGAAAATTAAAAGTAAACGGCACTGTCTGTGATGACTTCACTAATTTAGGCACGACGGCAGCTGTTTACACCACAACATTAGGTGATGCCGGTACCTATACCATTACAAAAGGGACAAATGAAAACTACATTTATTATGTCGCTGTTTACGACGGAGAAGGAACTCCTGATGTAACGACTGCTCCAACAGCAACAGCTTCACCAAGCGCAGAGCCTTCCACAGCTCCATCCGTATCCCCTACGCTCCACCCAACGACTGCTCCAACCATTGATGTACCAATTATCAATGAAGCAAATGCTCTTTACGTTGCTGCAAATGGAACTGGAACTGGTACGAAGGAAAACCCTGCTGACTTAGAAACGGCATTGACTACTGTTGCTGCTGGACAAACGATCTATCTGCTTGGCGGAACCTATTCCTATGACCATCAGATTACCATTGCAGAATCCAATTCCGGTACTGCTAATGCCTATAAAACAATCTGTGCCTATCCTG
The DNA here is from genome assembly GCA_030535455.1 of bacterium. Taxonomy (GTDB): domain Bacteria; phylum Bacillota; class Clostridia; order Lachnospirales; family Lachnospiraceae; genus KM106-2. Next base: position 315 of record JAUNJY010000102.1, on the reverse strand, counting down.
GTGAAACGGTTGTTTTAGACTTTTCTGCACAAGTTTACGGTGATACCGCAAGCAACCCAAGAGGTATTCAGCAAGAAGGAAGCTACTGGCATTGGAAAGATATCACCATCACTGGCGCATCTGACAATGGTATGCTGTTAGCTGGAGATTATAACGTCATCGAACGTTGTGTTTTTGATGGCAACCGCGATACTGGTCTTCAGATCAGCCGTGCTAATACTTCTTATAGTGATATCAAAGACTGGCCATCCTACAACTTAATCCTAAACTGTACTTCCTGTAATAACATGGATACAAAGACTGGCGAAAATGCAG
>JAUNJY010000049.1 GCA_030535455.1 bacterium | reverse complement strand
CATTTCCAGAAATTGAAAAGGAGCTGCCGCACTAATTATTTAGTGCGACAGCTCCATTTCAGACTGTAGACAAATGAAGTTATACATTCATCCCCGCTTTTATGACAAGTTTTATTTTGTTGGTCTAGCCACCAATACATATGGATTGGTCTTACTATATAGATATTTTGTATAATTATCAATTTTCACCTTCGGAGGTGTAGAATGGATAATACGTCCATTTCCAATATAAATTACAACATGTCCGATATTTTTATATCTTCCATTCTTCGTCTTATTCTTTACAAATAAAACGTCTCCAGGCAATAGCTTATTAGCAGATACCCCTTTATAATAAATGGCTTTTTTTGTTTTCACCATGTTATAAGCCTCGCCTGCTGCAGTTGGAGCATAGGAACTAGCCCCAAACTTGACTCCATTTTTACTGTAGCATCTCCATACAAAAGAACTACAGTCAAAATACTTCTTCTGCATTCGTTTTGCCTGGCTATATTTATATCCGATCTTGCTATATGCTTCCTTGATCGTATTAATTACCTTTTTATTAGAAGAAGCCACATAACACTGCAATTTCATTCCATCCACTGTTGCTGTAATTATACAGCTTCCATATTTCTTCGTGGTGATCTTTCCTGTCTTGGATACAGTTGCTACTGATTTATTATTTGACGAATAGGTAACGCTAGTTGCTTTGGAATGACCTGTAACCTTAAGCTGAATGCTTTTTCCTTTCAGAATAAATAGATCCGTATAGTTTAACTTTGGCTGAGAAACATATACATAACAGCTGATTGTCTTTCCATCCATCGTAACGGATACTTTCGTCTTCCCATTCTTTAGACCCTTTACTTTTGTGCTGCCTGCAGATACTTGAGATAGAATACTTTTATTCTGTATTACGATTGAATATTTGGAAGTTGACCCTCCAGTTACCTTAAGTGTTACTGTCCCATTTTTCTTAACGAAATACTTTTCGCTGGAAAAACGAGGATTTGTAACTTTTATTTTGCATGTATATGTATACACTGCACTATTATCGCATGTGATAACAGCTTGAACGGTAACATTACCGGCCGCGTTCATTGTAACTACACCATTGTTGTCGATCGTCGCCTTAGCAGGATCTGAAGTTGTAAACTCACAGGTGTACTTATCTTTGTCTAAAGTCATATTCGACAATGTTATTTGATATTTTGTACCTACTGCTCTTGTTAAGCTAGTGAGCATCTTTACATTTTCAAAATAGCTGTCATAATTATGACTTTCATCGACATCATCCTCTGTTTCATCTGAAACCTCATCATTATCTGTATCGCTATCGCTATCGTCTCCAGGCTCCTCTTCTTGGCCATCATCCTGATTTTCGTCTTTTTCCTGATCGTTCCCTTGATTATCATCTTCTGACTGATCGTTGTCTCCCTGATCACCAGATTGTTCTGTCCCATTTTCTACAAGCCTTTGTGTTGCTGCCGCACTTACGTCAATAGTGCCTGAAAAGAAGAACGCCATTACTACTATGGCAAATGTCGCGCTTGCAATCAATTTTTTTACATTTTCCATTGTTTTTCAAAAATCCCCCTTTTTATTCCCTTTTGCTACCTATCTTACCTTACAAAATAGGTAAAACTATGGCATTTTTGAATATTTTTATGCAGTTCCTTCTTCCCAAAGACCATCTTCCTGCAAACGTTGCCAATTTACATCTAGGATTTTTGATTTTTTTCCCTTGAACTCCGTCTCTACTTCGATCAAATATCTACGGTTAATTAATTCTTGTAACGATGTTTCCACACGTTCTTCTGTGACCTTGTTATGCTCTGCAACATTACGAATAGTTTTCCAAAAGGTTGCCTTCTTTCCTCTCTTATCCAAAATATGTAGGCTTTTTAATATTAGACCAAAATAAAATTGCTGTTCCTGCACATATCGCGGCATTTCAACATAACTGTTTGCTATCGACTTTAATTTTCCACTAAATGCCCGCTTAACTCCATAAACAATCACTTTTTTATCTAGTTTTTTCCTAAGATATTTCATTACAGAATCAAAATGTCCATCTCCGGTAAAGATTAAAAAGATATCCGGACAATCTTTTTCTGCTGCTATTTGATAAATATAATCAAGCATTATAAAATCGGTAAAATCTTTCTTTGCATGTTCGCTAGAATTTGCCGTATGTATTATTGTTGCATCAAGTTCTTCTAACTTCTTAGCTTCGCTGCTAATGTTATATTCACTAAAATCTCCAAAGAAATATGCTTTTTCACAACCATAATCTCTCTTTATTTCCTCGAGCCACTCTTCCACGTTTGGTTTCATCGTATATAAATTACAATAAGAATAATACCAGTGTTCATAATCCACAAATGCAACTGCTTTTATTTTCTTTTTCTTCTTACGAAAAAGTCCCATGTACTCTTACTCCTCCTTTCCTCTGGATCGTATCTGACTTTACTTTCATCAAACCAGTATTATTATAACATAAATAGAATTATTTTCCACATAAAACGATAAAAAGACCAACGTTATCATATAAAATGATACGTTAGTCCTAGTTTCTACATCTTGAATATTTATGCTTTAGATTTTCTTGATAATAAAAATGCAGTTACCACAGCGACACAAGGTACTGTCAGAATTATGCCGATGCTGCCCGCTATCCCCTGCATGATCTCAATACCAATGGAATAAGAATTGATCAACTGTAGATAAGGTAAGTCATAAGCATAATCAAGGACAAGTGTGGTGATCGAACCTCCTACAAATGCCAGTATCAATGTATTTGACATGGTCCCCATAGCATCTCGTCCAACCTTCATTCCGCTTTTAAACAGCTGCTGAAATGGTAATGCATGATCCACTTCATAGATTTCTGTAATTGCAGATGCCACTGACATGGCAACATCCATTACCGCCCCCAGTGAAGCAATCAATATTCCTGCAAATAGCAAGCCGCCTACTTGGATTTTTGTATTCTGCCCAACAAAAACCAAGGTTTCAATATCTGACACATTCCATCCATCAATTCCACTTGCCTTACCAAACAGGCTAGCCGCAATTCCTGCAATCAGAACACCAAGTGTAGTGCCAATAATTGCAGAAAGACATTTGATCGTTGCACCGCCTACAAGTAACATGGTCACAATCGTAGTCAGCACGACCACCAATACTGCTGCAAAAAATGGTGAATATCCTCGATACAGCATAGGCATAAATAAATACACAATGGATATAAACGTAAATACCAATGCAATTACCGATTTCACTCCATTTTTTCCACCAACAAAGATTATCAAAAGGAAGAATATTGCCACAAAACAAATAATCGGAAGCTGTCTGTCCTTGGAATATACGCTTGCCTGTATACTATCACCAGAAACACTGACAATTACAATTACCTTGTCCCCTTTCTTGCAGACTGCACCAAACAAATTCCCCTCTGCGCTGGTCGCTTCTACTTCTTTTCCTTTATCACTTCCAGATGTAAGCTTGATCTTCAATTTCTGATATCCTGCCCTTGCTCCATTTTCCTGCATATTGTCTTGAGTCACTTCAATTACTTCTGCTTTTTCAAAATCCCGGCCTTTTGTCTCTACAAGAGAAGTTTTCTCTGTCTTGCTAAGGAAAGCGATTATAACCATATAGATTATAATCGCTGCCATACCTGCAATGACTGATATGTACTTTTTCTTCATTTCTCCTACTTTTCTCATTTCACAACAACCTTCGCCGTATTGCTGTAACTTCCATAAATCTTAGATTTTCCAACTGTCTGATATGCTCTAACTCTTACATAGTATTTTTTCTTTGCTTTTAAGGAAGTGATTGTTTTCTTTACTGTAGAGTTCTTTGTAATTGTAACTTTCTTTGTTGCACTCTTTGTAAACTTAGCACTTGTACTATAGGAAATTTCATATCCTGATGCCTTTGATACCTTTGTCCAGCTAACAGCTGCCTTTTTCTTTCCTGCTTTAACAGTTGTCTTCTTTACTTTCTCAGGGACTACGGTAAGCTTGATAGTCTTAACTGCCTTGTTAAATGTATCTGTTGCATTTGCAGTAACTGTAATTGTTGCGCTTCCTGCTCCTTGAATGGTTACCCTGCCTTTACTATCTACTTTTGCAACTTTAGTGTTACTTGATTTATAAGCCAGTTTACCATTTCCAGTCTTAATCTTTGTGTTCAGATTAAACTTTTGATTCTTTGAATACGTCTTTTTGTAACTGGAAGTACCAGATAATGATTGTGCTTTTTTCTTTACAAGTGCCTTTGCAGCATCGTTAAGGGATACACATGCACTGCTGACATCTACCGTGGATGCTTCCTTATTGGATGCAATTTTCTTAGCTGCAGCAATGGTATCACTTAGTTTTTTCACTGATACCTTGGTATATGTTCCGGCTTTTACTGCGCTTGCAAGTGTCTTTTCTGCTGCAGTAATCTTGCTGTTCAATACTTTCTTATCTACTTCTTTTACAATTGTATAAGATGTCTTTACATTATCATCAGCAACTAGCTCTTCATTTGTTGCAGCATCATATGTCTTTATGGTAAGACTGACGTCGTTAATATCAAGCACGGAATATGTTGGACGATAACTTTGTGATCTGGCTGCAATATAGTTTTGTTTTGTACCAATTAATTGATAGTATTTACTTCCTGTTGCTGAGTTTGCTTCAAAGTAAACAGTTCCTTCTGGATTAATCACTTTATTTGAATCGGTTTCCTTCGAAAGTAAATCATAACAATTTGCATTATCTTCTAAGTACCTATCAGATGGAACAGAGCCATCTAAGTAGTTTGAAGAACTATACTTATTATAAGCCTTTGAGCTATCAGAGCTAATTTGATATGTTCTTGAGTATGTATGGTCATGCCCTTGTAATACTGCATCAAAATCATATTTATCGATGATTGGTGTCAGCGTAGTTCTTAAGATCATACCATCGGAGTCTGAATGGTCATATCCTGAGCCGTAAATATCCTGGTGGAACATTAGGACTTTCCATGTAGCATCTGTATTCTTGCTGATTGCTTCTCTCATCACATTTTCATGAGTAGCACAGTTATAGTTATTTGTATCAATGATCACAAACAATGTATTGCCATATGTAAAATAATAATCAGTTCCTGCTGTTGTTGCACCTGTCGTTGTGGAAGGGGAGCTTGCAGAGTTTGGATTATTAAAATGATTTTGATAATTTACAGACTTGCTGTCATGATTTCCTATTGTTGTAGCAACAGGAAGACTTCTTAATGCTGCTGGAGATAGGAAACCTGCGTATTCTGTCTGCTGCTCTAGTTTCTGACTATCACTGGACACGCTAGTCTGATTGATCTGATCTCCTGCAGACAGCATAAAGCTTGCATCTTTTGCATTCTTGGTTGCCTGGTTCAATGTATTTGTCCAATTATAGGCATCATTCATTGCATGATATTCCGCATTATTGGTATCCTGTCCGACAGAAGCACCTATTTGAGGATCTCCTACATATAGTACAGAAAAATCATCTGTATCTTTTGTCTTATAGGAATAAATTTCTGACCATTTGCCTTCTACTAAATATTGATAATAATATGAGGTATTCTCTTTTAAACCACTGATAGAAACTTTACTTGGATATAAAGTTACCGTATCTTCACCATTTTTGAAGCTTTCCGCTTTCTCCGTATTCTGAGTGCCATCTACAATCTTAATTACTTTTTTATTGGCATCTAATACTTTCACCATTGGAGTCTCTATTCTTTTTGAGTACCATGCAAAATTTAAGCAAGTTGCATTTTCTCCCGGAGTTAATGCTGCCTGGGAATAATTTGTCTTAATTGTCTCCCATGTTGTCTTATATGTATTCCATGCTGTACTGTCTGCATATACATTGGAGTATACTTGTTTTTCTGCACTTTCACTTCCATCTTCTACAAAACAGGCATCACTTACTGTAGTAGCTGTGTTCTTATCTGAGGATGCATCATTCCATGCCGCCCTCTTTGAACTTCTTGCAAAACTTTCATTTCCTGTTATGACGGTTCCTACCAAAAGAGAGGTTGCAACTACTGCAGCAATTTTTTTCGAGTGAATTTTCATTTTTTTCACCATTTCCTTCCTTCATTCTTTTTCTCTACGCCCTTAAGTCTACAAAAAGCATGTAAATTCTACTATCGCAATCTTGTAAAAATTATGTAAAAACTATATAAAAAAGACTATTGTACTAAAAGCTAGCACAATAGTCTTTTTTTAGTTGTTCTTCATAAAAACTACATTGATTTTTTCCGAGCTCCTTGGAACGATATAAAGCCATATCCGCTTCATAATAACTTCGTTTAAAATCGTATTCTCCTGGCTTAAGCATGGTCAAGCCAATCGATGCCGTAACAAACACTCCATCTGCAATCTGAACACGCTGAATGGCATCAAGGATACGATGCATGATTTTAATCGCACACTCCTTATCAGCGTTCACGTCAGGAAGGAGCAATATGAATTCATCGCCCCCTAAACGGCCGATAATGTCATTGCTTCTTAATTCTCTAATCATGACCTCAGCTACAGATGTAATAACGTGATCTCCAGCCTGATGACCAAACTGGTCGTTGATTTCTTTAAACTCGTCGATATCTAAAATTCCAAGGATTGTGGAACTTGGACGAGATTCGATAGATGCAAAATACTCTTTTGCCTTTTCAATAAAAGCATCACGATTAAGCAGCCCGGTAAGTGCATCAATCTGGGCCTTCTGTTTTAGTTCTTCTTGGGCCTCTTCATATGCCTTCAACGTAAGTTTCATATTATGTTCTAATACAAAACATCGAACAATTCTTTCATTTACAAAGTAATGTACCACAACTGCAATTATCCCAAAAGAAATCGCGGTCACAATATCCCACATTGCTTCTTCAGGAGTCTTCAGACAATAGACGATCCCTGAGTATAGACAAACTTGTATAATGAGGAATATGGACATGCGTACAATATTATCAACAAACAGCAATGGCGTTAATACTAATAATACCGGAAATACTGTTGCTTTTTCATCCGGTATGACCACTGCACACCAGATTGCAAATAGCAGTATCACCTGCATTAACAGGTAAACCTGTATGGTCGGTCGTTTTATAAGAAAGGGAATAACACGAATTGCCAGAAGCATTACAATCATGCAAAAAGAGGATGTCACGTAAAGTGTACGAAACTTCCATAGTTGCTGAACTTCAAGTACTGCTATATTCAACAGGCAGAACGTAAGTAGGACAATACTGGAAGTGATTGCTACTAGTGCTCGGTTTGCATCATTAATCTTGAGCTTACATGCATCATACTCCTCTTTGGTCCGTCCGTAATATCTTGTGAATTTCATTGGTGTCTCCTTTTACAACTTATGCTTCCTTTTATTTGCAGAAAATATTCTTTTTAGATTTTTTAAATCTTTCCTAAAGATGCAATCGCATTTTTCTTCACTAGACAGTTTCCATGCTCCTCCATTATAGAACGAAGAAATGGATTTTGGTTTAGATGTCCTCCAAACTCCTCTGCCGTCATAACAAAGTCCCTTAATTCCTTTTGCTTACATCCTTTTGAAAAATCCGTCACAAGATAATAGGTGTCCTCTTCCTTAAACAGACTGCTCTCCAAGGAGGTATGATTATTGTACATATGGGAAAATTCAATTACACTGTCTAAGCTGTCAAACTGAATATTATAGCTTAACGGCTGTTTGTCCTTTAGGCTGTCAAATTGAATATCTACTTGTTCTAGCGGTTGGTTATGCTTTTGGAAGGTTTCTTTCAGCTTCTCTACAAACAAGCCAAATTCCCTTGATTTTTCTTCTCCATGCAATCCTTTGAGCCGCTCTATGTTCTCCGTCGAAGTAAGTTTCTTTATCTCCTCCATATCCTGAGACATTTCATCTAGGCTATGGTCTATTTCTTTTTCTGGATCTTCACACGATATAGATAAAAAGACGGTATTATTTTGTAGATATGTAATATTAAAGTTTTTCACTCCCTCTGAAATATCCAATCCTAGCAGGTTTTTCCCATTTTGCAATATTATACTTAGAAACTGACTTGCTTTTTCCTTGTCTCCTTTAATTCCTTCAAGCTGAAACCCCATTTCAATAATCTCATCTTCACTAATCATACAATTCATATGCTTCTCAGTTATTTTCCATAATGTCATAGAATCCCTTCTTTCTTATAGTGGGAATGCCCCTTATGGAACTATTTCCACAAAGGGCACTCTGATTAGTCTTCTATTGCAATATATTTACTTTCCTGTACTTTAGGCATCTTCTCTTTTTTGGCAACCTCAAGCATTAAGATGCCATTTTTAAAGACAGCCTTTATATCGTCTTCCTTTATTGCACGTCCTAAGTAAAAGCTACGTTGGTAGTGCCCGGAATAACGCTCTTTTCGAATGTATCTCTTATTTTCCTTTTCACTCTTGCTCTCCTTACGGCTTGCGCGAATGATTAGATATCCATCCTTTAATTCCGCTCTAACATCTTCTTTTGAAAAGCCTGGTAATTCCATCTCGATTTGATAAGCATGCTCTAGTTCGACAATATCGGTATTCATGGCACTTACTGATCGTATTCCGGTTGATTGGCCGAATGTGTCATGAAAAAAATCATCAAATATATTGTCTAGAAATCCATCTTCCAAAATACTTGGTCTTAACATAAAACATTCCTTCTTTCAAAATAATCTCCATACTTTCTTATACTTATGTTATAGCGCTTTTTGTTAGCACTGTCAAGAGTCGAGTGCTAATTTTTTCCTATTTACAGTTTGAATGTATTAACAACAGTTTTTAGTTCCTCAACATTTTCAGCACATTCTTGAACCATTGTATAAGTCTGGCTGGATAAATCAACAATATCTACGTTACGTTTTGCAATATCGTTTACGCTGTTTGCGGATTCTAAAATAACACCGCTGATTGAGTTGATTGCCTTGGAGATATCTTCTACACTCTCAACAAGTTCATCTGTATTTGTATCAATCACTTTGATCATGGAGTGAATTTCAGATGCATCCTTATTATAAGTATCTAAAATATCAATATATCTCTTATAGTCAGTGATTACATTTTCCTCAACAAAGTTTTGAGTAATGTTTAAACATTCTGACATATTAGAAACCGCTTCATTTACTTCAGAAACGATCGTCGTGATATTTGTAACCGTGTTGGAAGACTGACTTGCTAAGCTGCTAATTTCACTAGCTACAACTGCAAAACCTTTTCCAGCATCCCCTGCTCTTGCTGCTTCGATGCTGGCATTTAAAGCAAGTAAGCTTGTCTGGCTTGCAATTTCCATAATCGCATTGGCTAATTCATTAATCTTTGCAACGGATTTAGATTGTAATAAAGCGATCTCTGATTTTTCTTTTACTTGATCAAAAATCTCAATTGTCTTTTGCTCAGAAGCAATTGCATTCTCACGTAATCGTTCTGCACGCTCCATAATCTCGCTTGTACGTTTTGTACCTTCGTTTACCTGGCTATTAATATCATTTGCATTTTCTGTTACAGATGCGATATTTTGGTTAATCATATCTGTGCTTGCTGTTGTCTCTTGCATGCTAGCAGAAATTTCTTCTGTTAATGCACTTGCTTCTTCTGCATGGGCATTTACATTGTTTGCTACGGTATTTAAGCTTTCTGTCACTTGATTGATTTTATCAGAAGATGTATTTACATGTCCTAACTGTTCTTTCATAGCATCAAGTACTGAGTCAATGGAACGAGCCATTTCCCCTACTTCATCATTACGTTTTACCAATATCTCATGCATTTTAGTATCCTGATCAATTACAAAATCTAATGTTGCAACTTTATTTAATATGCCATTGATTTCTTCCATTGGTTTTGTAATGGTCATAGCTAAATAATAGCATAATACACTGATAATTAGTACAATAATTCCCGCATACATAAGGTATAGATTTTGTACTTGATTTACACTTGCTAAGAAATATTGATCAAATAAGGAAACACAGAAAACTAACTCTGTAGATGGCATTGTGTAATAAGTTAAGTACGCTGTGCCACTTTCATGATCAAATGTTCCGTTTTGTGCACCTGTCTTAATTGCACCATTCTTAATTTCATCTACTGCAGCCTGAGACACTCTATTGGATGATATATTACCTATACTCTCTTCCACAGTGTGGGCTAATACTAATCCGTCTCTATCCATAATCCAAAGACGTGGCAGTGCAATTCCTGAAAGCTCTGCATCTTGTACGATAGATTGTAAGAATATACTATCGATTGTAGCAATTACAACTCCTGTAATACCATCTTTGTCTGTCTTAGGTACCCCTAAGTATACTAAGACGCCATCATCCGTTTTTTCAGTTAATAAGTATAAGGATTCTCCTTCTAGTGTAGCATTGAATACATCCATTTGGGAACAAGTCTTATTAACTAAACTTGTATCAGTTGATGCTGATACCATTCCATTTAAATCGACTACGTCAATATTTTGAATATATTCATTTTGATTAAGTATACTGGATAATTGTTCGTCTACTGACCTTTGTGGCAGTCCCTCTCCGTCTTTACCTGCGTCTTTTGTTCCTTCCCCTAAAAAACTAAGTGATCTTTGTAATGAATCTATTACATTTTCAATATTTCTGCTTGTTGTAGCCGCAAAATCATTTACATGATTTTGTGTTTCATTTAACACAATTTGCTTAATTCTCGGTAATAATAATACCCCCATTATGAAAATTGTAAAAGCAATTGAAAGCGATAGCATCATCGTAATCTTAGCTCTTAATGATAGCTTTTTACCTTTTTTCATTATAAATTCTCCTTTGTAGTCATATCACTAATATATTTCGGCATAAAAATAGTTTTCATTAGTACTTTTTTGTATCTGTAATTTTTTACCACATAATTATTATCCCAGACTTCTTCTAGGAAACAAAGTGTCTTCGACGCTCTCAACTCAACTCCCCCCTCAATCCCTCGGGAGAAGACACTTTGTCTGCGCCGAACCCGGTCGCGTAAGCGACATCTTCCCATCGGGTGAGTGTGCATCTTGGCTTTCTGTTTTTCGAAAGCCAAGATACACACTTCAGACTGTAGACAAATCACTAAAAAAAATCACCATCTTATTCCCAAAGATGGTGATTTTTTATTTCCCTTATTTACTTTTACCACATGAAGCACAATATCTTGCCCCTTCATTATTTAGTGCTCCACAACTATCACATTCCCATTTATGAGTATCGGATGAAAATGGTTTATCATTCGTTGTAAACTGTTTCGTAGATGTGCTTGTCTTTCTTAATTTCATAATAAACCTCCTATACTTTTATAGTTAATTTTATGACTACTATGTTAAATTTATGATTGCAAATGAACTTATTAATTAAAAATTATATTATGCGAACAAAAGCTGCTGCATATATTAGGTATAAAAAGAATAGAAAGAGAGTCCCATGAACACACATCAATCCTCCTTCTCTCCCAACGATAACCTAAGCTCAAACGAGACTTACTCTAATTATAAATCTTGCAATTATTTCGTAGGGTCAACTGGACGGATCACAATTGGAGACAGCCAAAAAGGAATTGTGGTCTTTTCTAATCCCAGAGCATCTTCTGTAAATATCGTCATGAACCATATTTGTTCTTCTAACCTAAGTGGTTCCCCATCCTATCTGGATATCTATTATTCAACAAGGGTAACTGGCAATGTGGATTTATCGAGTCAGGTAATTCAGGGAAACAAGGCCTGCCAGACATCTGCACCTGCTAAAGCCAAACTCTATTACGGTAATGGGGATGTTACAACAAACAATCGGCACATATTAACACAAACACTTCCTGCCTATGAAACATGCCAGGATAATCTTACAAGTGCAGTTGTCCTTCCGCCTGGAAGCAATCATGTATATGTATTCTCTACCATTAATCCACAGGATAACGCTACCATCTGTATGAGCTTCACTTGGTGGGAAGAAGATACTTTAAAGCCTAGTTCATAAGTAGCGTATTTTTTGTATAGTGAAAAGGAGCTCCCTTACAATACCTTTATATTGCAAGGAAACTCCTTTTTAGTTATACATAGATAATATCAATTCCTGAAAAGCTGACATTTCCAACAAGGACAAGTACAGGACTGCCATTGGACTGACTTCTGTTTTTCTCAGTTACACCTGCTAAGGAAACACCTAAATGATCTTCTACCTTCCATTCCTTTGGAACGTATAACTCCATTCCACAGAAAGATGCATCGATATGAACTACTGCTTTATCCTCTTTAATTATTGCATTATCAAAGTACACCTTCATTGCCCCAAAAGAACAGCTTAAGTCTGCCTGTCTAAAATCATCTGTATTTACATACTTTGCAGAAGCCCCAAATTTGGTACTGCAAGTAACATTGCTGGCATCCTCTACATCAATCACGTCAAAGTCCTTCTCATCAAAATCTTTTTTTCTGTTGTATTCCACATGATGTTCATGCTTATGGAAGATCAGTGAAAATCCAATGGATAACAATAAGGCTGCAACTAAGATAATCCAAGGGGTAATTGCAGTTATTCCTAATTCCTTATCATAAATAATTCCAATGAACGCTAATGGGAAGAATACACCTGTAAACTCTAATTTAAATAAATTTAAAATTGCAATGAGTCCTAATGCAGCCGATATAATGACACTAAATGGTTTTATTTCTCCTAAATATCCTAATTTTCCAAAAATCAATACCATAGCTCCTAAAACTAATAACAATCCCCATATTATTTTTTGCTTCTTCATACTAACTCCTCTTTTCCTTAATTTTCTCTTTTACAGCTTTATAATAATATCTTGAAATATATACTTGCTTATGAGTGTTCTGAAACTCTACCACACTGGATGCAGTTAAATTACGTGTGATTGAATAAATACGGTCGATGTTTAAGATTGTGGATTTCGAGACCCTCATAAAGTTTCTCGGAAGTAATTCTTCTAATTCATAAAGTTTGTATTTGACCTGATACATCTGCTTAATCGTATGGGCACATATACCGGCTGGATCTGTTTCAAAAAACAAGATTTCTTTTAATGGTATATAATATTCTTTTTCCTCTTTATAAAATACCATCTCCTTCTTTTCTGAAAACGTGCCTGTTAATAACTTTTGAAGCTCATATACTTCTTCCATGAGCTTTCCACATCGAATTAGTATTTCATTCTCTTCCATCTGATCGTCTACTTCAATTCGTATTCTCATCTCTTCCCTCTCCATGTTGCAATTATATCTTTGACTTATAAAACTGTAAATATCATTTCAGTAAGTGGTTAATATGCTTTACTAAGTGGTCAGCTTTTCCACATAAAAAGAGACTGGCGCATAGCGTAATCGAACGTCTAGGTGCCAGCCTCTTATCTTTACTTAATTAAATTGACGCGCTACGGCTTATTTATAAAGTTCTACTAACTTTAATAAGTGTTCGTAACGTGCTTTTGCAGCTTCTTCAGATTTACTGAATAATTCTTCTGCACGGTCTGGGAAGGAACGAGTAAGTCTTGTGTAACGAGTTTCGTTATTTAAGAATTCTTGGTAAGTTCCGTCACCAGGTTTTGAAGTTAATGTAAATGGATTCTTTCCTTCTGCTTTTAACTGTGGGTTAAAGCTGAATAAGTTCCAGTATCCTGCTTTTACAGCTTTCTTCATTTCATCTTGACAATGGTTCATACCACCTTTTACTCCGTGTAATTCACAAGGAGCATATCCAATGATTAAGGATGGACCGTTGTAAGCTTCAGCTTCAGCTAATACTTTTACAGTTTGTGCTGGATTAGCGCCAAGAGCGATTTGTGCTACATATACATAACCATAGCTCATTGCGATTTCAGCAAGTGATTTCTTGCCAATCTCTTTACCAGCTGCAGCGAATTGACAAACTTCACCGATGTTAGATGCTTTGGATGCTTGTCCGCCTGTATTAGAGTACATTTCAGTATCAAATACCATAACGTTTACATTTTCACCAGAAGCAAGTACATGGTCAAGACCGCCGAAACCGATGTCGTAAGCCCAGCCGTCACCACCGAATACCCAAACGGATTTCTTAGCAAGGTATTGTTTCTTATCAAGAACTTCTTTGGATAATTCACAACCAGCAGCTGCTGCTTTTTCAAGTTCAGGAACTAATGCATTTACAGCGTCTGTATTGTCTTTTGTGCTGTCTTTTGTTTCCATGAATTTAGCAATTGCTGCTTTCATTTCTTCAGAAGCTTCTTCAGATGCAGCTATTTTTTCAAGTTTTGCAATTGCTTGATCACGTAATGTCTTTTGTCCAAGATACATACCGAAACCATGTTCTGCATTATCTTCGAATAAAGAGTTAGACCAAGCTGGACCCATCTTAGAGTCTTTATTTACTGTATATGGACTTGTTGCAGCTGGACCACCCCAGATAGAGGAACATCCTGTTGCATTGGAGATATACATATGTTCACCAAATAATTGAGTGATTAAACGAGCATATGATGTTTCAGCACAACCTGCACAGCTTCCAGAGAACTCAAGAAGTGGCTGATTGAATTGAGAACCTTTTACTGTGTGGTCAGCTGGCATGCCAGGTTTCTTACCAACGTTAGCTACTAAGTAATCAAATACTGGTTGTTCGTTTTCTTGTGATTCTTGAGGAACCATCTTGATTGCTTTGTCTGGAACTGGACAAACAGTAACACATTCGCCACATCCCATACAGTCAAGTGGAGATACGCTCATTGTATATTTGTATTCAGAAGCTTTTGGTTTTGTATCCGCAAGTTTTGTATTTGCTGGAGCAGCCTTAACTTCTTCATCACTTAACATAAATGGACGGATTGTTGCATGAGAACATACAAATGCACAGTTATTACATTGGATACATTTTTCTGGATCCCATTCTGGAACCATAACTGCTGTACCACGTTTTTCGTATGCAGATGCACCAGTTTCAAATTGACCATCTGGGTTTTTAGCAAATGCAGATACTGGTAAGCTGTCACCATCCATTAATCCGATTGGGTTAAGAAGGTTTTTCACCATTTCAACAGTTTCTGGACGTCCAGTGATTTCTTTTGGTTCTGGATCTGCTGCTGGGTTAGCCCAAGAAGCAGGCACTTCCACTTTATGAACTGCATCTACGCCGGCATCGATTGCTTTGTAGTTCATTTCTACCACTGCATCGCCTTTTTTGCCGTAAGATTTCTTAGCTGCAGCTTTCATAAATGTTACAGCGTCTTCAATTGGCATTACGTTTGCTAATTTGAAGAAGGCAGATTGTAAGATTGTATTCGTACGTTTACCCATACCGATTTCAATTGCTTTATCAATTGCATTGATTGTATATAATTGAATGTTGTTTTCTGCAATATATTTCTTTGCAGCAGCATTTAATTTTTCATCTAATTCTTCGTCAGACCATTGACAGTTAATCATAAAGATTCCGCCTGGTTTTACGTCTTGAACCATCTTGTATCCTTTTACAACGTAAGATGGGTTATGACATGCAACGAAGTCTGCTTGGTTTATGTAATAAGGGCTCTTAATCGCTTGATCACCAAATCTCAAGTGAGAGATTGTTACACCACCAGTTTTCTTGGAGTCATATTGGAAATATGCTTGGATAAATTTATCCGTATGATCACCAATGATCTTAGTAGAGTTTTTATTTGCTCCTACGGTACCATCACCGCCAAGACCCCAGAATTTACATTCTACAGTACCTTTTGCAGATGTGATTGGAGCTGGTTTTACTTCTGGTAAGCTTAAGTTTGTAACATCATCCACGATACCGATTGTGAAACGTGGTTTTGGAGCATCTTTTAATAATTCTGTATAGATTGCGAATACACTTGAAGGTGGAGTATCTTTAGAACCTAAGCCGTAGCGTCCTGCTGTAAGAACGATATCGTTAAGGCCTGCTTCACGAAGTGTTGTTGCAACATCAAGGTATAAAGGATCACCTAATGCGCCTGGCTCTTTTGTTCTATCAAGAACAGCCATCTTCTTACATGTCTTAGGAATTACTTTTAAGAGACCGTTAGAAACCCAAGGACGGTATAAACGAACTTTGATTAAACCAACTTTTTCTCCTGCTGCTGTTAAGTAATCAATTACTTCTTCAGCAACGTCACAGATGGAACCCATTGCTACGATGACACGGTCAGCATCTTCTGCTCCGTAGTAGTTGAATAAGTCATAATCTGTTCCTAATTTTTCATTTACTTTCTTCATGTATTTTTCAACAACTGCTGGTAAGTTATCATAAACAGTGTTGCAAGCTTCTCTATGTTGGAAGAATACATCACCATTTTCATGAGAACCACGCATTGCTGGATGTTCTGGATTTAATGCATGTTCACGGAATTCTTTTACTGCATCCATGTTGCACATTTCTTTTAAATCTTTATAATCCCATTTTTCAATCTTTTGAATTTCATGAGATGTACGGAAACCATCGAAGAAATTAATGAATGGTACTTTACCTTCTAATGCTGCTAAATGGGCAACTGGGCTTAAGTCCATTACTTCTTGAGGATTTGTTTCAGCAAGCATAGCAAAACCTGTTTGACGACAAGCGTAAACATCACTATGATCACCAAAGATATTTAAAGACTGTGTAGCTACAGTACGTGCAGAAACATCAAATACACATGGAAGCTGTTCTGCTGCGATTTTATACATATTAGGGATCATTAATAATAACCCTTGGGAAGCTGTAAATGTTGTTGTAATAGCACCTGCAGCTAAGGAGCCATGTACAGTACCTGCAGCACCTGCTTCGGATTGCATCTCTACAACTTTTACTTGATTGCCAAAAATATTGTCTTGTCCTGCTGCGGACCATTGGTCAACGTAATCAGCCATTGGGCTTGATGGTGTAATTGGATAAATGGCAGCAACGTCAGTATAAGCATATGCTACGTGAGCAGCTGCTGTATTGCCATCCATTGATTGTTTTGCTCTTGACATTATTTAATTTCCTCCTTTAATTCTCATCGGTCACAATATGACCTATATCTGTATTATTTTACCACGTAACCCACATAATGTAAACAAAATGATATGTACTTCTATTCATACAATGTAAAATAATGACGCTTCCATAATATAACCAAAGAAGAATTGAATTTTGCTGCTACATTTGGTATACTGATTTTGTTTTATTAGTTTAAGATTCTTTATGTACCAAACCATAATTACTTTTTTACATATTAAGCGAGGTGTAAGATTGACCAATCGTATTGAACGGCTGGCAAAGAACATTGTGCTATCTCTTTTTTTCCTATTGACAGGATTACTGATATGCATTAATGTAATAAGCTCGTGCTACATTGATAAACAAGAGCATGCTTATTATGTTTTTTGTTCCGTATTACCAGTACTTTTTGCCGAGGCTATTCTCTTCGGCTTATTTTTTGCGTGCATAAAGATAAAAGATAAAATGAAACATATGCCAAAGTTCAATTTAAAAATACTATTGCTTTTAGCATTCATTTGTGGATGTTTGCTCGTGATTGGAATGAGGATTCGACCTAGGGCAGATCAAAGAGTCTGTCTGGAAATCGCGCAGAACATGCACAAAGGAAACTTTGAAGCATTTACGAAAGAAGGATATTTGCAGGCTTATCCACAGCAAGCCGGCCTAATCCTCCTTTATTATTTTGTCAGCTTTTTTTTGGGTTCTGCAACCGTTATTGGACTGCAACTCATGAATGTCTTCGCATATATATGTTTTATTTATTGTATTTACCATATTACTGTTTTACTTTGGAAAAATACAACGGTTGCTGCCGTTGCTGCAGTGATCACCTTTTCTTTTCTTCCTTTATTGTTTTACACCACTTTCGTGTATGGTACTTTGCCAGGACTTGCCCTCTCCTCTCTTGCGATGTTGAAGGCACTCCAATTCATAAGGAAGCAAAGGACAAGCGCAGCTATACAATGCAGTATTTTTGCTGCTTGTTCCATTGTAATCAAAAAGAATTTTCTAATTCCTGCTGTTGCCATTATGCTTATTATGGCCCTGTACGGGATATGCAAGCGACAGCACCGTGCATTCCTTTGCATTCTATTTTTGCTGGGAGCCACCTTCTCCCTTAACACTATGACTTCCATGACACTTTCCTCCATAAGCGGTTATTCGCTAGGGAAAGGAATGCCAAGCATTGCATGGGTTACCATGGGATTTCAAAAAGGATTTCGTGCAGATGGCTGGTATAACCAGTATACAATCAATACGTATGTAGACAATGACTTTGATACTGAGGCTACTGCCAGACAAGCGAAAAAGGATTTACACAAAGAATTACGATACTTCTACCATAACAAACTAGATGCAGCAAGCTTCTTCTATAAGAAAACCATATCCCAATGGGGGGAACCGACGTTTGAATGCTTTTTTATCACTAATACTAAGACAAGCTTTGGCGAACGTGACTTATCTGCTCCGCCTTTCATCACTTGGCTTATTATTAGGGTTTTCATTCCATTCTTTGACTTATTCTTGTCCATGACCCTGATTGGAGTTATGATGTACTTACTGTATTACAGAAAACATATAGGACTTTGGGAACTGCTTTTGCCTATTTCCTTTCTTGGTGGTTTTCTATTTCACCTAG
This sequence comes from bacterium, assembly GCA_030535455.1. GTDB lineage: Bacteria > Bacillota > Clostridia > Lachnospirales > Lachnospiraceae > KM106-2. The sequence goes on along the minus strand of JAUNJY010000049.1, from coordinate 12,686 downwards.
CCTGGGAAGCAAAAGGACAATATACGATTACCTATTTCGTATTGCTTTTTCCATACTGCGCCAAAGGCTATTACGCAATCTATCGTTCCTTACAAGGTGTCTTGACGAATACAAAGTCCACTGCCGAAAACACCGCTTTGAACAAGCATTCGCTGCCCTGCCTTGCGCATGCTGTAAAGCCATTGATACAAGTATCTATCATATTACTCGTTTTAAATACATTTTGTTTGGCTATACCAAAAGTAAACGCCATATTTAAGAACTACAACCAGACTTATGAAAAATATCTTTATGAGATAAAACCTAAGAAAAAAAGCAAGCGTGTTCCAACAGGAAACTTTACCATCCTTGCCTGGGACAAGGAACTATATCTGGACTACTCTTTGAAAGGATCAGACCATTCACCCGTTGTCTATTTAAATAAAAATAAATCAAAGACTAACATTGTCTCTATCAAAAAAGAGGACAGGCATATTTCCTTTAAGTTTGCAAAGGCTTCGTTTTCCTTTAACGACATGGTCCTTCCTAAGTTACATGAAAATGAAGTAAAAAAAGAAACGCTATTTTATAGTAGTAAGGGAGATTGGTCATTAAAAAAGAATAATGACGGTTCCTATATTATAACCAATCCAGAGGGCTTCGTACTAGCTCGTACAAAAGACGATCACATCGTATTTGAACCTTATAAAAAATCAAATAGCTTACAAAAATGGAAACTACATCGTATTTCTAACTAACATTACACGTAAGATATACATGGATGAGAGGGGATTTTAATTGAAAACACTAATTGAAAAATTCAGCAAGAATATAGTAATGGTCATTTTTGGCGTTATTGCTATCTATCTGGCTACAATGAATATCATTAGTACTTGTTATGCGGATCGACGAGAACATGCATTTTATGTATTTGACTCTGTCCTTCCCATTCTAATTACTGAAATTTTAATATTTTTACTCTATTATTACATTAAGAAAAAAGACATCAAATGCAAATATCAGTTCAAACTAAGCTATTTTCTGATCTTTACATTTGTCCTTGGATGTATTTATGTGGTTGCTTCTCGTATTCAGCCATCCGGAGACCAGCGCGTCTGTCTGGATATTGCAAAACAGATGCACTACAGAAACTTCAAAGAGTTCGAACCAGACGGATATATGCAGACCTATCCACAGCAAGTTGGCTTAGTACTGTTCTATTACTTTATCGGCTTTATCTTTGGATATCGTAATATTATTGCAATTCAGTTAATCAACGTGGCTGCCTATACTATGTTTGTATATTGCATCTATAAGATTGCCATGCATTTATGGAAAAGCGAAAAGCTTGCCATGTGGACTGCAATCCTGACAGTCATGTTTATTCCTCTCTTGCTGCTTACTTCATTTATTTATGGCACAATGATTGGTCTGGCTGCCTCGACATATGCGTTGCTTAAGGCAATGGATTTTATGGAAAATCAGAAATTTAAGACCGGTTTATCCTGTGCCGTTGCCGCTGCAATTGCAATGCTTGCCAAAAAGAACTATCTGATCGTTGTCATTGCAATCACACTGCTATTGTTATTACATTCTTTCTGTAAAAAACATATAAAGGCACTAGCTGTCATTACGATTATGATAATTGCTTCTTTCTCCTTAGGAAAAGCAGCTACCATCTCAATGGAGAAACTCACCGGTATCCAAATGGGCGATGGCATGCCAAGTGTTGCATGGATGACCATGGGCCTTCAGGAAGGAACTCGTGCCAACGGCTGGTATAACGAATATTCTGTTAAGACGTATATGAACAATAATTGCGATACCGAAGCTACTGCAGCAGTTGCAAAAAATGACTTGATTGACCGACTAAAGGAATTTAACAGTGATAAGCTTGCTGCTATTAATTTCTTTAACCAAAAGCTTGCTTCTGAATGGGCTGATCCAACGTTCCAGTGCTTCCATCTAGTTCATAATCAGACAAAGCTTGTAACTTATGAGCAGAAGCCTAGAACCATTGCAAACCGCGTTATCGTGTATGTGCTTACACCATACTTGAATATATTAGAATCTTTTATCTTTTTAGGCATTCTAATGTTTGCATTCTTTGAGTTTAAAAAAATCAAACTTTGGAACTTACTTCCCATCGTTGTATTTATCGGTGGGTTCTTATTCCATTTAATCTGGGAAGCCAAAGGACAGTATACCGTATGTTATTATGTTCTGCTGTTTCCATACTGTATCAAAGGATATGCTAATGCATTTAAGAAATTTGATGAGATGATTGAGAAACGACGTTCCTTAGGAGTTAACATGAATTCGGCAATTACTGTGGTGCAGGCCTTCAGACCAGTTTACTTGATTTTAATAATTGCGGTTTCCTTCAAAGTCGTTACTTTGCTAAGTCCGCTTGCCAGCTATACAGTTAACAATTCTAACGATAAGTATTATACGTTCTTTAAAAGCAAGCCAATCACCTTTAAGACTATTAAAGGAAGATGCCGTATTAAAGCATGGGACTCTTCTTCCTATCTAGATATTAAGAAGGATGCCAATACCGGCTTATATACTCTGTTTATGAATTCAGAGGAAACTGATACACAGCGTGTAAATATCATTAACCAGGCCAATAACCTGGATATCTATTTTGAAGATGCTCGTTTATCTTTGGATGCCATTGAATTACCTAAAGTAGATGAGACCAAGGCACAATACGTTAGAAACTTTTATAGTACAGGCTCGAAATGGGGAATTAGTCAAAATGATGATGATTCCTTTGCGATCAAGACGCCTGATGGCTACTGTTTGACTCGTCTGGAAGATGGTTCCCTAATCTTTGAAGCAGAAGAACCAACTTCAGAAGCTCAAAAATGGAAATTTGATATGCTAGAAGCAAATACTACAAATTAAGATTTCATATAAAAGATGCCCTCTGTATTAACAACAGGGGGCATCTTTTATATACTCTTGCCTATAACTTCTCTCTTATTAGAGATGTAGCTGCTCATACAACAGATGGGCAAACTTCTCTAACTTCTCACTATGGTTACTTTTTTTCCAAAACGCACAATATTTCTTTTCTATCTGCTTTTCATGTCGACATAATGGGATACGTTTTGTATACTCATTTTCTTCTAGCTCCTGCAAACAGTTTTCTGTTATAAAATATCCTCTGTTTCCTGCAATTAGTAACCTTGCTTCTTCTAAATTCTCTGCCAAGATATACTCATCTCCCAGACCATAGATTGTTTTATAATACTCTTTTTCCGTCTCTTGTTGCTGTTTTGATGTAACTATAATACAAGGAACTTTTTTTAACTCTTCTGGCGACAAACACTCTAAATTAGAAAGGCGATTTTTCCGATTGAGTATTACAAAACTATATGCAGTAATTAATTCATAATTCCTATACTCATCTGAAAAGGCTCTTCTCTGATCATTGATTGCAATATCAATCTGGTCTGATAAAAGCATCTGATAAAGTTCCTCATGGGTTCCTTTCTCAACGTGAATAAGCGTGTCTGGATGCTGTTCTGAAAACATGGCAAGTGCCGTTGTAAGCTCACTCACACCACAAGAACGAAGATACCCTATCCTTATCTCATTCTTATTTTCTGATGCAATACGCATGGTCTGCCTCTTTACCCGATCCACATCATCTAATAAAGCCAGTGCCTGACGATAAAAATATTCGCCTGCCGGAGTTATTGTAAACTTTCTTTTTTCTCGAACTAAAAGCTTTACTCCCAGCTCATTTTCCAATGCCATGATTTGCTGAGAAATAGCGGATTGTGAGATAAAGCATTCCTCTGCTCCTTCTGTAAAACTATTGTTTTTCACAACCGATGTAAAATACTGCATTTGTTTAAGCAGCATATTTCCACCTACCTTTTCTGTCTTGTTAAGTGCTCCTTCAACCGTATGTAATAAACTGACTTTATAACTACTAAAAAAGAGCTATATTAACAACAGTATAACACTTTCTTTCACGTTCCACCTCTAAAAATTCTTCATTAATAAAAGAGACTTGTATTCCTTATTTGATTTCATCTAGTTTTTTTACTGATCAAAATCTGTGGATGCTGCAAGCTCTGTCTGCGTCTCATAATCAGCAACACGTTCTTTTAATCTGGTAATCGTTGCTGACAATGCTTGTGATCCTAATACCATACGCAATGGGGCTGGATACTTCTCTACACTTTCAATAATTCTTGCAGCCATCTTTACAGGATCTCCTGGTGCAAGGCCTTTGGCAGGATCCAGCATATTTACAAATCCATGGCATGCCTCGTATTCTGGTGTTAACTTTGCAACTTTTGCGCTGCCATAACGAAACTCAGTTCTTGCTCCTCCTGGTTCTACTATTGTCATACCGATATTAAATGGTGCTACTTCCTGTGCGACTGCCTCACAAAAGCCTTCAATTCCAAACTTTGTTGCATGATACATGGAGTTTGCTGCAAATGCTACCTGTCCGCCATAAGAAGAAATCTGAATTATTCTTCCTCCCCCCTGCTTTCTCATATGTGGGAGCGATGTCTTAATCAACTGAATAGAACCTGTCAAATTAGTTGCAATAATATGATCGATCTGTTCGTCTGTCAGTTCTTCTGCTGCACCAAACAGACCATATCCTGCATTGCTGATTACGACGTCAATTTTTCCATGTTCTTCAAATGCATAATTTACAGTTTTTTGAACAGCCGGAACATCTGTCACATCCAAAATCCTTACATCTAACGTCTCTGGATATTCTTCTATAAGTTTCTCTACCTTAGCTTTATTTCTGACAGTCCCAATAACCGTATCTCCCATTTCCAATAACTGCTTTGTGATTTCATATCCAAAACCACTGCTAATTCCTGTAATTAACCATGTCTTACTCATACTTTGATCTCTCCTTATTTTGCTGATACTATATTCTCATATGCCTTATTTACACAAGTAAGTGCATTCAGGCTTCTAGGATAGCCGATATAAGGCAAGCACTGTGAGATTACATTAATCAAAAACTGCTTGTCATTTCCAATTTTCATATTTGCTCCTGCATGACTTGTTAGCTGTGGCTCACATCCTCCTTGTGCTGCCAGGAAACAAAACGTAATCATCTCTCGTTGTTTATAATCTAATCCTTTCCTTGTGTAATAGTCACCAAAACAGTTATCTGCCAGCCATTTATTAATATGCCTTGACTCCCCTGGCCCTGACTTGTAAAACTCTTTCATACTATTACCAAAAATGTCTATCTGCGCCTGGATACCTGCTTCCAGACGATTTTCGGTTGTGGTGGTTGCCTGTCCCTCGAGTGGCAGCTTAATTCCTTTTTCCTCAAAGATTTCATTCACTCCCTTTAAGAACGGAAATACTCTCCCAATTCCAAGATAATCCACTGCCTGGTATACAATTTCCTTAATTTCAACTGGTGTCACGCCAAAGTTAAGGGCTGCCGGTACCATTGCCTTGAACTCATCAATTCCCTGACAGCCAAGGAGAGTGGATAGAATGACCATAAATCTTGTCTTATCCTCTAATCCTTTCCCCTGTTCATTGATTACTTCATCAAATGCAAAATTATCAAATCGTTCAATAAATTCTGGATCAGTTCGAAGAAAATCTGATACATACCCTGGAAACATCTTTTCATGATACTGTTTTGAATATTCTGATATGGCTACTTTTTTCATATTATGTATTACCCCTTTCTATTAACTAAATTATAAGAAATTCTCCCCTTAAGAACAATTTGAATATAAGTGCTAATTGATAAGTAAAACTTATGTATTAGTTTCTAAGTGCAATGTCACTAGTTTGGCATCTTCTGATACATAGCCTAAAAAGGGAGAAGAACCCACCACTGTAGTTTCTCCTCTCTTTTTTTAATTATATTAATCTATTACTGCATCAAGCAAACGTTTTGTATAACTATGTTTTGAATGACAGATTACCTGATGGGTGCTTCCATATTCTACACAATTTCCACCTTGCATTACCATAATGGTTTCACTGATATTGCTTACAAGGGAAAGGTCATGCGTTACGAAAATCATGGTAATCTGCTCTTCCTTTACAAGTTTCATAAGCAGCCTTACCACTTCTTCCTGTACAGAGACATCCAATGCACTTGTTATCTCATCGCACAATAAAAGTTTAGGCTTTACAGCGATTGCTCTTGCAATTGCAACACGTTGGCATTGACCTCCACTTAATTGAGAAGGATAGCGGTCCGCAAGATCTTTTGGTAGTCCTACTCGCTCCATCCAGTGGTCGATTATTTTATCACGTTCTGACTTTTTCTTAATCCCTTGCAGATTTTTAATGGTCTCTCCAAAGGTATCACGGATCTTTCGTCTAGGATTTAATGACTCCCTTGCATTCTGGAAAATCATCTGAATTTCACGATAGTCCTCCTTGGTTCTCTTTTTATTGGTAATTTCTTTTCCTTTCCAATAAATTGATCCATCCGTAGGGGACTGCAGCCCTGCAACTACCTTTAGCAAGGTACTTTTCCCACTGCCGCTTTCTCCAACCACTCCAAGGATTTCTCCTTGTCGTACTGACAGCTGAAGGTGGTTAAGTGCAAAGAAAGGCTCTTCTTTTTCAAAATAGACCTTATTCACCCCGTTAAGTTCCAATAAAGCGTCCTTGCTTGAACTAAGCTCTGCCGGAGCCTCCTTTTTCATCTTAGGAACAGCAGCTAACAGCCGTTTGGTGTACTCATGCTTTGGCTCATATAATACTTCGCTGGAATTACCAAACTCAACTAGCCTTCCTTTGTACATAACGCCTATTTTATCCGCAACCATTGCTGCTGCACCGACATTATGGGTTACAAATAATATAGAGGTCTGAAAATACTGTTTGATACGGATTAATTCCTCTAATACCTGAATTTGAGATGATACATCAAGCGCACTTGTTGGTTCATCTGCTAACAATACCTTTGGCTCTAATAATAAGGCTAAAGCAATTGCAATCCTTTGATTCATTCCGCCGCTCATTTCATAAGGACGGCTTGCTAAAATTCGAGAGGCACCCGTAAGATTAAGCTTTTCAAACAACTCTGCTATCTGTATGTCAAATGTATTCTTATCATATAGTCCATGACTTTTTAGGGTCTCAATAAACTGTTTTCGGTAAGTTCTAAGAGGGTTAAAAGAACCTTGTGGGTTTTGAAAAATCATCCCAATTTCTACCCCTAATAGCTGCTTTCGCTCAGAAGGTGTCATCTCTGCAATGTCCTTACCACAATATTTGATCTTACCATGGCTCTGCGTTCCACCAAGCTGGTTTAGCGTAGACAGACTCTTTAATAATGTACTTTTTCCACTTCCGCTTTCTCCTACTATGGCAACGATCTGGCCTTTATTTAAGGAAAAGGAAATGTCTGATATGGCAACTTTACTTCCATATTGTACTTCTAGTTCTTCAATCTCTAAACGTATCTTACTCATGTACATTTCCTCCTACCTCAAAATACTCACTCAGTGCATCCCCTAACAGGTTAAAGACAGATACCGTAATAAAGAGGGCAATTCCCGGTGCAATTACTGCCCATGGAGCTAACTGCAAATACCCTCTTGCCTCGCTGATCATAGACCCCCATTCTGCCTGAGGTACCTGCACGCCAAGTCCTAAGAAGGATAATCCTGCAAATCCGAGCATAGTCGTTCCAATCTGGATCGATGCATTTACTACCATTTCACCAATATAGTTGGGAAGAAGGTATACACGCATAATTCTAGCACTGTTGTTTCCCGTTAGCTTTGCTGCCTGTACAAACTCTTCCTCTTTTAAAGCCATTACACGGCCTCTGGCAAGCCTTGCAAACAGCGTCCATCCTGTAAGTCCCAATGCAATCATTGCATTTATCATGGTTCCTCCCATTACACCTGCAACCGCAATGGCAAATACCATTTGTGGAAAGGATAAGAAGATGTCCGCAATTCTCATAATCACACCATCCACGATTCCTCCATAATATCCTGCAATGGTTCCTAGTGCCGTTCCTACAACCATTGTAATCACTACTAAGATCAGTGCTGAAAATATGGATGTCTTTGCTCCCATCAATACTCTGGAAAACACACATCTTCCCAGCTTATCTGTACCAAATGGGAACTGTGCACTTGGGGCTGCCTTTGCAAATAATGCATTGGTTTCATACGGATCGTTAGGGATCAGATAAGGAGCTGCCAAGCTAATCCCTGTAAGCACTAACACCAATGCCAATAGGATATACACGTTTCTCTTTTTTTGTTTTCTGCTATTCGACATAACTTACCCCTTTATCTTTGCATTAAATTGATGATAACTAAGATCAATCAACAGATTTATCCCAACATAAATGACTGCGGATATAATAACAAATCCCTGGATTACCGGATAATCCCTTGCTGTAATTGCATCCATTACTGCCTTTCCAATTCCCGGCCACATAAAGATTGTCTCTATAATGACGCTTCCGCCCATTAAAGTTCCTACGGCTAAACCAAACACACTAATTATAGAAACCATACAGTTATGAAGTACATGGTGAAATAAGATATAGCGTCCTTTCATACCTCGGCTTCTTGCACATGTTACATATTCCTTTTCTAACTCCTGTAATACTACCACTCGTATTTGTCTTATAAATCGGCTGATCAGAGGAATTGTCAGTGCTGCAACGGGCAGGAATAATCCTTTTACACTTCGTTGCGCAATCACCGGAAATATCCTCATCTTAATGCATAAGAAATACATTAAAAGGATGGCTAATAAAAAATTAGGAATTGCATTTCCTGCAAAACAGAAAAAGCGGATGATATAATCTGCTGCCTTGTTTTTTCTTACCGCCGTATATACACCCAATGGCATGGATATGGCTATTGCACAAATTAAGGCGGCAAATGCTAAAACTGCTGTATTTACTAAGCCATTGGTTAATTTTGTAGATACTAATGTACCGTCCTTGTATGAAATCCCCAAGTCACCTCGCATGGCATTGCCTAGCCATGAAAAATATTGTTTTAAAAATGGCTCATTTAAGCCCATTTCTTCTCTTGTACGCTCTAGCATCTCGCTTGTTACCGCTACGCCCTGAGCACTTAATTTCTTTTGTGCCGGATCCCCTGGAGAAAGATATAACAACGTAAATGTTAGAAACGTTATCCCTAAAAGGATCGGAATTAATTGTATTAATCGTCTTATTACATACTTTTTCATATTGCTCCTGTATACATAAATAGAGCATAGCCCTGAAAACAGCTATACTCTACCATTCTGTCTATTTAGTTTTTATCACTGTCTTTGGTTAAGAAATAATAGTCATATGGGCTAGTTTCTGACACATTGGAAACGCCTTTTTTCATTACTGTGGTTCTATTAAATACTGCAAGGTAATTGAACGTATTTTCGTCAACTGCTGTCTGAATAATTTCATTTGCAAGTTCTGCACGCTTCTTAATATCCATTTCGGATGCCATCTTCTCAATCTTTTCTTGCACTTCTGCATTTGAAAATCCACCACAATTGTATAGTCCGTCTTTCGACAAGGTTGCGCTGATAAATTCATAAGGATCTCCCGCCTTATCAGAAATCATACAATATAAGGCAATATCAAACTCTCCTGTGGCAACATATGTGCTGTCTGGATCTTCCTGTGCTGTAAGCGTTGCATTAACGCCAATCCTGCGAAGCTGTTCCTGAATAAGAGTTGCCACTGTATCTAAATTTCTAGCTGCATAATAGGCAATTTCAAGTGAAAGTACCTTTCCATCCTTTTCATAGTATCCCTCTGCATTTAAACTATATCCATCTTGTTCTAACAATGCCTTTGCCTGTTCTGTATTTACAGCTTCTCTCATCACTTTTCCATAAGCTGAAGATGCCTTAAACGGACCATCTGTGGTAGAAACGGTTCCTGATAAAAATGCTTCCATTTCTTTCGAGTTAATGGTTAAGTTAATTGCTTTTCTTACTGTGTCATTTAAACGGTTCTCATTTAAAATACAGAATTGAAGTCGATTTGCGGGTACTGTTACAACGGAAAACATATCCGGAGTCAATTCAAAGATATTTTTTGCATCTGCGCTGACACTAGAATAGGTGTCCAGCTCATTATTCTGCATTGCCATTAACGATGTATCTGCATCCGGCATATAATAAAAGACTGCACCGTCTAATTTTACATCGCCATCCCAGTACATAACGTTCTTCTTTACTTCCACTGTCCCGCCTGGTGTAAAGGAAGATACAACAAATGGTCCGGTTCCGATTACATCGTTACTCATATCACCACTTGCATCAAGATCTATAATGGCAACTTCTGCACTTGCAAGGTCATTGATTAACGTCGGATGATTTTCTGTTGTTGTGATGGTGAACGTAGTATCATCAACCACTGTATATTCATACTCTGAAAGATAAGCATAACGTGTGTTGCTTGCTGCCACATCTTTTAAATTCTTAATCACGATTTCCGGCGTTACTACATTGCCATTGGAAAATGTAATGTTATTCTTTAACTGTATCGTCCATACTTTTCCGTCTACCTTATAGGACTCTGCTAATTTGGGTTCAATGGCTGCTTGGTCATTCATCACAAATAAGGTCTCTGTCACGCCATAAATAGACGTATACCATCCAATATAATCTTTGTGTGCATTTAACGTCTCTAATGCAAATGTTTCTGAAACTTTTAATATTTTTTCGCCCGGAATGCTGCTTTTAGCTGCCTTATCGGAAGCATCACCACACCCAGTCAGAAAAATACCGCATGCAAGCATCAGCGATATTACTTTTGTGCTTAGGTTCCCCATATCTGACCCTCATCTTTCTCTATGTTAAAACTTGTTCTTCAATATCATACTTATATTATTTTTATGTTCTTTGCTTATTGCAACTGAGTTGCATTTCTAATCATACATAATCTGACCTTATTCGTCAATACCTTATTGCAACTCAGTTGCATTTTTTGTAGTAATTTGCTGGTAAATAGAAGTATTGGTATGGTCATGCAGCAAACGGTATGGCAGCGGGTCTTCCAGACTCTTTTGGGTCCGATGTAACAGTTTCCATATCTACATTTAATTCGCTCTATGTGCTCCAACCCAGATATTTCTCGTTTGTTCTGCTAAAATAACATAAAAACGCAAAAAAGGAACAGGTTGTTTTACCTGTTCCCTTTTTTACGTCTATTTTGACTTCAACTGATTTGAGAAATGATATGCTGCCATCGCGTATTCTTGATCATTTTCTATATATAAGACGATAGGATTATGCTCCGCATCTTCTTGAACCTCATAAAGCATATATCTTTGAGAGAAATCCAATTCCTTTTTCCCTTTAAGAGGAAGCATTGCAAAGTATTCTTTATTGTTAACCTTAAAATAAGAATAAACTCCACATTCCACACTTGTTCCATCTGCAAAAGGAAGCGTCACGATAATATCCTCTAATTTTGTTCCTTTAAAATCCATAGTATATCCTCCAAAAATCTTTTTAGCCTATTTTACTTTATCTAAACGCACGACAGTTTCCACATGGGAAGTCCAAGGGAACATATCCACAGGAACGATTTTTCTTGCCTTGTAACCATGGTCAGTAAGGTAAGCTAAATCTTCTTCTAATGTTTCTGGGCTACAGCTTACATAGATAACTTTGTCCGGTGCAAGTGTTACTACGCTTGATAAGAAGGCTTCATCACTTCCGGCACGAGGTGGATCCATAAATACCACGTCTACGTGTTCGTTTTGTTCTGCCAACTCAACCATGAATTTGCCGGCATCGTTATTGTAGAAGGAGATGTTCTTGATGTTATTTGCTTTTGCATTTACGACTGCATCACGAACGGCATCTTTGTTTAATTCTACACCGATTACTTCTTTTACGTGCTTGCTGGCAATCATACCGATGGTACCAATACCGCAGTAAGCATCGATCACACGTTCATTTCCTGTAAGTTCTGCTAACTCAATTGCTTTGTTGTAAAGGATTTCTGTCTGAATTGGATTTACTTGATAGAAACTCTTTGGAGAAATTCTAAAGGTACATCCGCATAATTCATCTTCGATAAATCCTTTTCCGTAGATTGTTGTTTGCTTATCGCCAAGCACCATGCTTGTCTTTTTATCATTTACATTGATTACTACTGTTGTAATCTCTGGATGTTCTTTACGTAATGCTTTTACGAAGTTATTCTTACTTGGTAAGATTGGATCTGCTAATACTAGAACTACCATGATTTCGCCAGACTTATGTCCTGTACGGATTAATACATGGCGAAGTAGGCCGTATCCTGTATCTTCATCGTATGTTCTGATCTTGAAGGATTTTAATAATCCTCGGATTGTTCCTACGATTGCATCTGCCTTTTCATCTTCGATTAAGCAGCTTTCGATTGGTACGATGAAATGAGTTCCTTCTTCATATACACCTGAGATGTAAGTTCCATTCTTTAAACGTCCAAACGTAGCATGTACCTTGTTACGGTAGTGGTATGGATTTTCCATGCCAATAATGTCGGATACAAATCCGTAGTTACAAAGAAGCTGGTTCACTTTGTCTTGTTTGTGAGCTAACTGGTCTTTGTAGGATACGTGACGAAGGCTACAGCCTCCACATCTGTTGTATACTGGACAATCCACATTGCTTCTCTTTGACTCTCTGCGGTCAGAACCATTACGCTCATCTCTTCTTTTATCAAAAGGCTTCTTATCAAAAGATTT
>JAUNJY010000048.1 GCA_030535455.1 bacterium | reverse complement strand
CGCTTGGCATGTCTCCGCTTGGGGCGCCTCCTCCTTGTGTTGTTTCACCAGAGGCATTACTTCCATTTGCCGCATTAGCATTGTCTGTGGCATTTGCATTATCGGATGTACTTGCATCGGATGTAGAATTCTGACGCTTTCCGCCTTTCATGGAACTCATATCCGAAGAGGATACTTGGTTTGCCCATGCTACTGTAAGCTCATTCCCATTAATTGTTGTTACCTGAGCATATTTAATCTCCTGATTGCTTTCTAGTACCAATTCGTCGCTTGCTGACTCTTTGGAGGATGCCCCACAACCGGCCAGTACAAGGCAACTCATTATAAGCACTGCTATACCTTTCTTCATGAACGTCCCTCCTTAGTCTTGATTTAATGCTTCGATTGGTATTAATCTGGATGCCTTCCATGCTGGATAGAAGCCAAAGACCGTACCTGTAACAAGTGCAAATCCTACTGCAAGCATGGAACCTGCAATGGAAAGATCTGCTCGTACGTTAAAGTGGCTGACTACTGGCGTAATTCCAAAGCTTACTAATACGCCTAAGATACCACCGATAATGCTGATTGCAGTTGCTTCTAATAAGAACTCAAGCAAGATATCTTTCTTCGATGCACCAATTGCTTTTAAAATACCGATTTCATTGGTACGTTCTTTTACGGATACAAACAATACGTTCATAATACCGATACCACCAACCGTAAATACGATGACTGCCATGGCAATTAAGAGAATGGTAAGTGTTTCATTGGAAGAACTTGCTGCTTCCATCTTGCTTCCTGCATCTGTAATGGTAAATTCAGCGTTGCTGTATGTTTCTGCTAACACTGTCTGAATATTTTCTTTTAATGTCTCAACTGTGCTTACGTCTTCTGCAATTACAGTGATTATAGGACTTACATCGGTTCCTGTTAAATATTTTACGCCTGTAGAGTAGGGAATAAAGATTGCAGTATCTGGGCTGATGCCTGAGGAAACTGATCCTACATCAGATAATACACCATTTACCACATAAGGTCTTGAATCAATGTAAATAGTTGAGTCATAAGCATCTACAACAGAGCCGAAGATTTCTTTTGCTACGGATGCACCAATGACACAAACTTTATTTTTTGCTTCTTCATCTGACTCTGTAATGAAATCACCAATCTGTAATGTAAGATTACTCATAGAAGCATAGTTATGTTTTACACCACCAATGGTATAAGATGTTGCTTCTTCTAAGTCTCCGCCTTCCACAGAAGATTTTGTAGAAAGGGAAATAGTTGCTTCTGTCAAACCTGGAACGAAGGTAAGGATATCATCCATGTCTTCTTCTTCTAAAACGATCTTTTCTTGATTTAAACGATCGGACATATCACCACCGGCTCCGCCAATAATCATACTGCCGAAATTGCCGCCCATCATGCCGCCTTGATCAGAAGCAAAGTCTCTTCCACCAGCCCCACTGCTTCCTGAACTACTGCTTCCTTTTCCTGAAGTACTGCCAGATGGCATCTGACCGCCTCCACCAGAAGGCATTTGGCCGCCGCCCCCGCCCATGGATGGCATCTGGCCACCACCGGAGCTAGTTCCTGACGAACTGGATGAACTTTTCTTAGTCGATGTGCTTGCTGTTTCATAGGAAATATCAATAGCACCTGCATTTAAGTTTTTAAACTGTTCTGCGACTTCTGCCTGGCTTCCTTGGCCGATGGCAATTACCATTACGATGGTCGCTGCACCTACTACGATACCAATGGATGTAAGGATTACTTTAAATTTATTTTGTACAATGTTTAACCATACGAGGCGAACTAATTCATCTAATCTCATGATAAATTCACCTGGCTCTCAATAATTACGGTATCCCCTTCCTTTAAGCCGGATACTATTTCAACATTATTGCCATCAGAAAAACCAGTTGTTACTTTTGTCTTTGTCTTCACCCCGTTTTCTTGTTTTACTACATAAGACTCTGTTCCACTTGTTGTGATTGCTTTATTGGAAACATAAAGTACATCTTTGATTTCTTTTGTGATAAAGGTAACATTTCCTGTCATTCCAGTGTAAATCTTAGATACATCGCCAGAAACATTGACCGTTACATTGTAACTTACTGTGGATGATGCATTTTTAGCAGTTTCGATCTTCGATACGGTAGCTTCATATGTTTCATCTTCATATGCTGTAAATTCTACATTTACTGTGTCACCAATGTTTACTACGGAAATATCTTCTTGAGAAACGGATACTGTCATAGTAACACTTTCAGAGTTGGAATATGTTGCAATTGCTGTTTCAGTACTTAATTCATCTCCTGCACTATAGCCGATTGACATTACAGTTCCTGAAGTTGTTGCTTTGATTACACCGTCACCAACATAATCATTAAAATCTGTTAATACTTGTTTTGCTTCTGTTAATGTTGTCTGTGCACTAGTCACATCGTCATCAATGCCGTCGATTGCAATTTTATAAATAGAATCTGCATTGTTGTAAGTCAACATGCTTGTTTCATACTCTTGTTTTGCTGTGATGGAGTCTGTTGAAAGACTTCTCTTTGCAGAGCTTAAGTTAGAAGTTAATGTGCTGTAGTTATTCTTAATTGTGTCATATTGACTTTGTAAGGATTCTACTGTTTGTTCTTGAGAACTGATTTGCTGCTCTAATTGAGATTTTGTCTGCTCATCTTTCGCACTGCTTAATTTTGATTTATAAGAAGAAAGAGTCTTCTTAGCTGCGCTGATTTGAGTCTTTAAACTGCTTAAGTTATCATCCGCATCATCAATTGCAGTTTGTGCATCAGATACTGCCTTGTTTAATTTGGCAATTGCAGCATCATATTCTGCTTTTGCTGTGGTGCCTAATTTCTTGTTGCTTTTATATTCATACTCTGCTTCTACTTTTTTCTGGTCACGATCTAATTTTGCTTGTTTTAATGCAAGTTCTGCAGTAGAAACAGTTGCTTGTAATTCTTTTTTATAAGCACTTAGGCTGGAAGATGTGATCTTAAGGATTTCATCTCCTTCTTTTACTACCTGGCCAGTGGTAACTAATACTTGTTCTACAACTAATGCACTAGAGCTAGAGGAAGAACTTGTGGAACTAGTCGTTGCAGTTGTAATAATGCCGCCTGATGTAGTTGTGCTTGCCGTTGTCTTAGTTCCTCCAGAAGACTGTGTTCCTGCGGATGGCATTGTCTGTGTTCCTCCTGCACTGGAACCGCCTTGCGTGGAACCTGCGCCAGAACTTCCCTGACTTGCACTACCTGAAGAACTGCTACCTGAGGAACTTGAACTTCCTGAAGAAGAACTTGAGCTGCTTCCGCTGGATACAGATACGGTAACAGGCTCTAACTCATAACTTTGGGTCACAGTACCAATTTCTACCGAACCACTTTCTGTTACACCTACCGTAAGGTTACCTTTACTTACTTTTGTTTCTTTACTTACTGTTTGTGTCGTATCATCGCTTTTCATGGAATGAGCAACTCCATAAATCCCCCCTGATACGATACATAGAATTCCAACAGCTGAACAAAGTACTTTAATCTTTGTCTTTCCGCTATTTTTTACCTTTTTCATCTCTTAGCCTCCTTATTAACGTTCCACAACACAGACATCCCCTGCGCTTAGACCCTCTGTGATTTCAATATAGGTTCCGTTGTCTTTTCCTGTCTTAACAGTGACTTTTTCAGTAGAACCATCATCTTTCTGACGTTCCACTGTACTTGTAGTTCCGGATGTCTTTACTGCATTTACGGGAACATAAATAACATTTTCCAATGTTTCTTTTACAATCGATATGCTGGCATCGCTGTCTGCTGCCAAGTTGCCTTCACTGTTATCCACGGATACAGTAACGGTATAGGTTACATTGGATACACTGCCTGAACTTGTAGGAGAAGTTGCAATAGTACTAACTTTTCCTTCTATCTGATTTCTGTTGCCTGTCACTGTGATATAGGCAGTATCGCCAACACTAATGGATGCAATGTCATCTTGGGAAACTGTAAAATCAATATCAATGGTTTCTGGCTTAGAATACGCAACGACTGCACCGCCTGCAACCATTTCATCCTCTTTTTCATAGGATACGGAGTAAATGGTTCCGTCTTCACTTGCTTTTATTATGCCGTCACTCTTAATTCCTGTTAATAAAGAAAGGTTTGCATTTAAATCATCTAAGGTTTCTTGTGCCTTTGTCACGTCTGCATCAAGATCCTTTGTTGCTGCATCGTAAATAGATTTTGCATTTTCATACGTAAGGGTACTGATCTTGTACTCCTTATTTAAAGAAATCGTTTCTTTTTCCTGGTTAATCACTGCCGCATCATAATTTGCCTGAAGGGTAGAAGCATTGTTTTTCAACGTCTTTAGATTTGAATTTGCTTCTTCTACTGCCTTGTTATAATTAGAAAGGGCTTCTTCATATTTTTTTGTGGCATTTTGCGCTTCTTCATTTGCCTGTTGTTTTGCTTCGGATACTTCCTGATACTCTTTTGTCAGCTTGTTTAACTTATCTTCAGCATCTTTTAATTCTTTTTCAATCTTAGCAGTCTCCTGCTCTTGTTTCTGTTTTGCCTGATATGCTTCTTTTAACTCGGTTAATGATGAACCTTGTAATGTATAGGATTCAGCAGCATTCTTGCTGTCAACTTGATTTAGAATCGCTTCCAGCTTCTTTGTATAATCCTGATCCAGCTTCTTCTGGCTTTCTTCTGCCTTTTTCATCTGCTCTTCTAATTTCTTAATGGCAGACTCTGCTGTTTTCTTGCTGGATTGATATGTCTTATTCAACTTATTAAAGCTTTCTGTTGCCTTCGTAAGGGCTGTTTCCTTCGTCTTTGCTGTAGATTTTAGCTCAGCCACATTATATTTTGTATAATATGTGTTATTTGCCAGTGCTTTCGTATATTCACTAATCTTATCATTGGCATTGGTAATTGCCTCTTTTGCTTCATCGACAGCATTCTGAAGCTCTTCGATGCTGGCTTCATACTGTAAAAGAGAAGTATCTTTTAATTTTAGATTTGTCTCATAATCATATTTTGCCTGCGCCAAATTGCTTTCATATGTTAACTGTGCTGTACTTAATGTGCTCTTTGCTGTCTTAATTTGCGCTTCATAATATGAAATCAGATTGTTTACATCATCGGTGGATACTTGTATCAGAGAATCTCCCTTCTTAACCGTATCACCTGAGGACACTAAAACATCTGCAACTGCTAATGTTAATCCTGAACTTCCGTACGATAAGTCAAATGTCTGATCTGTACTTCCAACATAAGTAGTTCCATCACCTGTAATTCCAATAGTAAGGTTTCCTTGTTGTGCCTTTACTGTCGTAGTCTCTGCCACGGTTGCTTCCTGCCCCTGTCCTGCAGTCACTTTATAAACAACAGCCACCGTAGTCGTGCTCACCGCCATTACTAGGACAACGCTTACAATTACCATACGTTTTTTCGATAACTGTAGCTTTTTCTTGATTCCTTTCACCTGGTGTACTCCCTCCTTTTTTCCTTTTCTAAACTTTACATCTGCTATCATAAATAAAAAGATTGAACATCCACTGAAAAGACTGTGAAAAAACTCTGAACTAACTGTGAAAAATATGTGTCCTATTTTTCTGTTGTATTGTTAACCATTTTCATAAAACAGTTGACCATTTCATTTTATATGGTATAATTTTCTTATAAATTACATATTTCTACCATTTAAGAAAGGATAATACGTATGAAAAACAAATCAAAAATGCAAACAAAAACCATTGCACAAATCGGATTATTTACGGCAGTGGTTGCAATCTGTTCCCAGATTTCCATTCCGCTTCCTTCTGGTGTTCCAGTGACCTTGCAGACACTTGGCATTGCACTGGCAGGCTTTGTTCTCGGCGCAAAATATGCTACATATTCCATCGGCATCTATATTGCTCTTGGTAGTGTCGGCGCTCCTGTCTTTGCCGGTTTTTCCGGTGGACCTGGATTTATTACAAGCCCTGCTGGCGGATTTATCTGGGGCTTCTTATTCCTAGCATTCTTCTGTGGTGTCGGATGCCGTCAAAAAAACAAGCTACTGTCAGTATTCTATGGAATTATTGGTTTAGTGATCTGCCATTTATTTGGTGTAGTTCAGTTTATGATGGTTGCAAAAGTTAGTTTTATCGCTTCCTTACTTGCGGTCTCTGTCCCATTCTTAATCAAGGATAGCATCAGCATCGTATTAGCTTATGGAATTGCACTTCAAGTAAGAAGGGCCTTACTTGCTTCCGATCTTTTGGAGGAGCATGCATAGGCTGCGTGGCCATCACCTGGTCTGCATGCAACAGTTCCAGGGGGTAGGCTATAACGAGGAATTTGCTAAAAATATGACGGATGTCATTAAGCAATTACAAGAAAATCCTTTGCAGCAGGTCACTGTCTTAAAAAGTATGGATGATATTTGTGAGAAATGCCCGAATAAGCTGGATGAAGAACACTGTGCTCTGAGTCGTCCTGGAAAACCTGACAGCTCTGTTAAAGACGGCAAGCTACTTGAAGTGTTAGGATTAGAAGTTGGTGGAACTTACTCCTATCAAGAAATCCTTACGCGGATAGAAAGAAATATTGAGGCTGCTTATGATACGTGCTGCAAGGGCTGCGGCTGGGAAGGAAAAGGAGTCTGCTCTCTTGAGATATTAAAGAAAGCAATTTCATAGCTAATAAGAATAAGCGTTGTGGTAACAGATCACTGGATTGTTACCACAACGCTTATTCTTATCTCTCAGGTATCCATACTTTCATACTTCCTTCTTGACGGTTTCCCCATGCATAGTAGGGAACCAAGGTCAAGGTAAGGGGATAAGTCTTTGGACTTTGTTCCATATAAAGTTCGTCTGTCTCCTCATAATACCTGCCCTCTATGGAAAGCTTATGTACCTTTCCAATCTGGTCGTCTATGGTCTGCTTCACTTTCGGCATGGAATCCCGCTTTACATACACCCTGTTCACTTCAACCTTTTGATCCACATCTTCTATACAATAGGTAAATGGACCTGCCACAATGGCGCATTTACCGGTATCTTCTGCAATCTTTGGATTGGCATACATCTTATGTGGCGTCATATCAAACTGTATCTGAATTATGGTTCCATTTTCTAAGTCTGAGAATATCTGATAGCCCCCCTCTGTATAAATCTCTTTCCCTACTCCATTTACCATAATGCTGGTCTCTTTGCTCCAAGCAGGAATCCTTACTGCCAGCTTGACACACTTTCCATTCTCTTTTGCAATGCGATAAGTCACCTTTCCATCCTGCTCAAAACTACTCTCAACCTCTATTGTTACGCCTTCCTCCGGTTGATATGTTCCTCCGATCATTAAATCAGAATACACGGTTTTGCCACTTTGATGCCAGGCGTACTTGTCCAGTGACGTAATCAGCCGTGCAGCATTTGGTGGACAACAAGCACAGCCGTGCCACTTTGGCCTTCTTGGAAATACATGATTTAGCACAGGAATGATATGTGCATACTTTGGATTTACTTCTAATGGATTGGTATAGAAGAAATGCTTCCCATCTAGTTGGAAGGATGCAAGAACCGTATTATATAAGGCTTTCTCCATTACATCAATGTAAGATGCCTCATTGGTCAGCTCTGCCATCTCTCTTGCAAAGAAAATCAAGGCAATGGAAGCGCAGGTCTCATTATAGGCCAAATCATTTGGTAAATAATAATCTTCTGTAAATGCCTCGCCCGGTGCAGAATTGCCAACTCCTCCAGTAATATACATGCGCCTCTTTGTCACGCTGTCCCACCATCGTTTACAGCCATCCACTAGTGTTTCATCCTTTGTCTCAGCTGCAGTCATTGCCATGCCGGTGCATAAATAAAGTGCTCTTACTGCATGTCCTACTGCATTTGTCTCATCTCTTACTGGATGGGTATTCTGGGTATAGTCCGTATCCTTAGGATCGCAATTCCATACTGTCCAGTCCCTGTTTTCCTTTTCCCTTACAAATACCTTTGGATCTTTTCCTCTTGCATCGATAAAATGCTTTGCAAGCTGCAGGTATTTTTCTTCTTTTGTCACTCGATATAGACGTACCAATGCCAACTCGATTTCAGGATGTCCTGGTATCCCTTCCTTTCCTTCTTCTACAAATATTCGATAAATTAAGTCTGCGTTCTTCTTTACAATATGTAATAATTCCTTTTTTCCTGTCGCTTCATAATAAGCAACTGCTGCTTCAATCATATGGCCGGCACAATAAAGTTCATGCCCCTCCTGAAGATTTGTCCATTTGTCATTGGGACGTGCCACCGTAAAATACGTGTCCAGATAGCCATCTTCCTGTTGCGCCCTTCCAATCAATCCAATCAGGTCATCCATTTTTTCTTCCAGCTTCTTGTCTGGCTTGATTGACAAAGAATAGGCTGCCGCTTCTAACCATTTTGCTGTGTCGCTGTCCTGAAACACAAAGCCATAAAACGCTCCTTTGCTTTCCCCTGCTGCAATACGGAAATTTTCAATGGAATGGCTTTTCTCCATATCCTCCTCCTGCAGCTCATCATTTAAAACCGCATATTGATAAGGCAGCATCACGTTACATACCAAGTTTTGATATTTGCTCCAAAAAGAATCCTTTACTATGAATTTATTTGTCATTTTTACTTTTCCTTTCCAAACATCTTTATAAATTCCATTGTTTTTCTAAGTAAATCATAGTATATTGGCCATATATTAAACATGTTAAAATTCTACATGAAAGTGTCAAAAGGGAAGATTATGAAATTTAATTTTGATTTGCCTTTCCATATGCATATCTGTGGCCTGTTCACTACCACCAATCCCAATTGGATCCATGATACAAGAGCCTGTGACAGCTACGAGATTTTCTATATGACGAAAGGGACCCTTTATATTGCCGAAGGGGATAATAAGTACATACTTCATCCAGGAGACTATCTGATCACGCCTCCCACCAAACATCAATATGGCTGGAAGCCTTCCGCCTGCAGCTTCTATTGGTTTCATTTTTATTATTCTGACGACATGGCTTCTAACATTCCTGTCAAAGGAACCTTTGATCATTCTGAAGTCATTGAAAGCTATGCTGCGCTTTTGTCCTTAAATAAGGAACAAACCATTGCAGGCGACCATCTGATTACTGCCCTATTGTATGAGCTTCAAACAAGCACCCACCGGCAGGCAAGCATTGCACATAATTCCCTCTGTAACTCCATTCAAAGATTTATCAAGGTTGCTCCTGCCAACCAGCTTACCATTTCCTCCATTGCTGAACAGTTTGGTTACAATAAAAAATACCTGTCCCACTGCTTTTGCAATGAAACAGGTATCTCCCTAAAACAATATTTAACTAATGAAAGGATGCATCGAGCCGAATATCTGCTTACAAACACTCCGTTTACGATTAGTCAGGTCAGCGACTCCCTTGGCTATCCCGATGCGCACACCTTTTCTCATGCCTTTAAACGCGAACACGGCGTTTCTCCCAAAGAGTATCGCAACTCCTTGTAATAAACTTGCGGTCTTAATTAAACAACGGTTAATTCCTTAGGAAAACTATTTAAGATTTCCACACCGTCTTTTGTTACAAGGACAAGATCCTCAATACGTATCCCTATATCTCCTTCGATATAGATGCCCGGTTCAATGGAGAAGGTCATTCCTTCTTTTACAAGGTTTTGGTTTGTCGAAGAAACATCGCCATATTCATGGACCTCTCTACCGATGAAATGTCCAAGACGGTGAGTGAAGTTAGGACCATATCCAGCTTCTGTAATTATGTCTCTGGCTGTCTTGTCGATGTCAGAGAATTTCACCCCTGGCTTAATCATGGCAAGTGCAGCGGCTTGCGCCTTTCTTACGATTTCATAGACTTCTCTGTGCTTGTCGCTGACTTCACCAACAAAGAAAGTTCTTGTCATATCGGAACAATATCCATTTTTTATGCATCCTACATCAATTAAGACACAGTCGCCTTTTTTAAGTCTTGCTTCACCACCTTCATAATGGCCGATTGCTGCACTTTCCCCAAATCCTACTAATGGTGGGAAGGAAAACCCATCCGCACCTAAGCTTTTATAAATATCTAAGAATTGGCTAGAAAGTTCTACTTCTGTCATTCCTTCTTTAATACAATCTTTAAATTTTGCCATTGCAGCATCATTAATTCTTGATGCTTCTCGCATACATTCCTTCTCTTCTTCATCCTTTAAGGCACGTACGTTATCTACACAAATGGACGCATTTACATAAGCAGAAGCCTTTGCCTCATCCATTAAAGGAAGTAAGAACTTTGCAAGCATGTTCTTGTCAATTCCAAGTGGCTTATCTTCCATTACAAACTTGGCTAACATGGAGATTGGATTTTCTGTATCAGTAAACCAGATCTTCTCCATACCAAATTCCTCTGGAACGGTAAATAAGCGGTTTACAAATAATTTGTGTTCGCCGGTTGCAGTAATATATAATGCTAGAAAACGCTCTCCCGGACTGATAAACTTCCCGATTAAATAATCAATTGCAAATGGATCGGTTACCACCATCTGCTCCATTCCCCTATTCTTTAATTCCTGTAATACTTTTTCTATACGTTTCACTATGATTTCTCCTTTGATCCTTTTCTTAGTTCCTGATTGCCCTAAAATGTTTGTATTCGATTTCTGTATATATTTATCATACTTTAATTGGATTAAAAAGACAATTAGATATCCTGGGTTAATTCCATAAGGACATACCTGTTCCCTAGAAAGTGACTGCCATACCAACCTGACCTTTGTATCCAATACAAAGGATGTAAAAAAGGAAATAACATACTATAAAGTGCCACTAATCAGTTCTCGGGAACCAATATCTGAATGTACTGCCCACTCCCAACTCGCTTTCTACGCTGACACCACCACCATGTGCCTCCGCTATCCATCGAACCATGGATAAGCCTAGTCCAAGATTCCCATCAATTTCAGAGGATCTTGATGGATTTACCTGATAAAATCTAAGCCATATTTTCTCTTGCTCCTCTTTGGCTATCCCAATTCCATTGTCTTTGATTATGCCAAAAATCATTTCATCTTCCTTGCCAAGCGTTATCTTTATATATCCGCCTTTCCTTCCATACTTTATTGCATTTTGTAATAAATTTAGAAAGAATCTAACAAGCATCGTCTCATCTCCCTGTAATTTGACATTTTCGGAAATCTCAGTATAAATCGTTATATCTTTCTGCTCAGCCTTCTCTTTTACATCCTCAATAATTACTTCAAGTAATTCGCTAAGATCAACTTCTTCCAACACTATTTTTTGAAATCCTTTGTCACTTCGTGACAACACAAGGAGCTGGCCTATCATCGCTGACATTCTTCGTGTCTGCTGATAAATACTTTTTAAGGCCTCGTTTGTTTCTAAACTATTCTGCTGCTCCATTGCATACTCACATTGAGAAATAATTACACTGATTGGTGTTCTGAGCTCGTGAGAGACATCCGATGTAAACTGTTTTTCCCGCTCAAATGCATTTTCCAGCCGTTCAAACATCTGATCAAAGGTTCTTGCTAATTTATATAATTCATCTTCTCCATCTCCAAGATTCACTCGTTTTGTCAAATCTTTTCCACTGCTGATTTGTTCGACAGTCTTTCGCATCTGATTGACTGGCTTAAAACCTTCTTTCGTTAAAAGATAGCCGCCTACAGTGGCAATCAAGATAATCACGGGTGACATTAAAAGAAGTACTCTTGTTGATACTGATTGGTTCTCGAATGTGGATGCCACCTCCACTAGACCACGTATTTTTACTACACCATAGTTATCAATTCTCATTGTTTTCTCATATACATACCAATCAGTTTGTGAGATTGATATCATCTCAACAGTATCATTTTTATAAGAAGCCGAGGGATTATAATTCTTAGGCAACAGACCTAATAGTAGTTCATTCTCCTGATCATACACAGACACATAGACACCATGATCTAAAAAATCAATCTCATCATCAATTTCCAATATACCATCCTCATAATCAATCTCCTCTGCTACGTCTTCCACAATCGTAATTAAATTATTCTTAGATGATGTCTTAATAATCCTAACACTTACCAGATACGTTACTGATACAACCATAACCGCTAATATACATAAAAATATGGTATACCATATGGTAATCTTCCAGATAATCGATACTCTGCGTTTCCCATTCATGATGTTTCAACCCTTAACACATATCCAGCACCACGGACTGTATGAATCAGCTTTGGCTCAAAATTCTGATCGATCTTCTTTCTTAAGTATCTAATATAGACATCAATTACATTCGAGCCACCTTCATAATCAAAGTTCCAAAGTTTCTGCTCTATCTTGCTCCGGCTTAAGACGACACCTTGGTTATGAATCATATATTCCAGCAATGCAAATTCTTTGCTAGATAGGGAAATTACCGTATCTCCTCTCTTCACTATATGTGACTTTATATCTACACTAAGGTCAGCCACTTTATATATATTCGTTACGGCATCAGTACTACGACGTGTCATTACTCGAATTCTTGCCAACAGCTCTTCAAATGCAAATGGCTTAACAAGGTAATCATCTGCGCCACAATCTAGTCCCATTACCCGGTCCTCAATACTATCCTTTGCAGTCAGAAGAAGCACCTTTGTCTTGTCCTGTTTTTTGCGGATCTTTTTTACTACACTTAACCCATCTAATTCAGGAAGCATAATGTCTAATAAAATTACATCGTATTCACCTGTAAAAATATAGTCTAAGGCCTCTCTTCCATCCAAACAGGAATCCACGTTATACCCTGCCTGTTTCAATCGTTTTGATATTATATTGTTTAAATCAATTTCATCTTCAACCATTAATATGCGCATGTAAATAAAATCCTTTTTTACTTTTAATGTGGTTTTAATGTTGCTATTTTATACTAAGTAAGAAGTCGCAAGAATAATGAAAAAATAACTTAGTTTAAGGAGACTATTACTATGAAAATTAGAAATATAGCAATTATTACAGCATTTTGTACTTTGGCAACCTCAACTTCGGTTTTAGCCGCTAAAGCGAACTTTAGCTCCAGTACAAAAAGCACCACAAAAATCCCAGTGAAATCTGTAAACTATGATTATGATGATTCCGATGATGATATTGAAATCGATTTCTCATCTAAAATCAAACTAAAATCTTCAGCAAAAGCAACTGTAAAAGACAGTTCCGGTAAATGCTATACTACGTATATCGAAGATCATGACAACAATGAGATTGACCTTGACGTGAACAACTTAAAGGCAGGAAAGAAATATACGGTAACAATCTCAGGAATTAAGAAGTCTACTGCTTCTAAATATGGCACTCTTACACTTACCTTCAGCATTCCAAAAGCATCTACAAATCTTGTAAAAGACGTTGACTATGATGTAGATGATCGCGAAGTAACTTTTGATTTCAGAAATAACGTTTCTTATAAAAATGCAAAAGTTGTAATTACAAACACAAGTAATTCTAAAGCATATACAACTAGAATTTTAGAAAAAGATAATGATGAATTATCCGTTAGAGTCAGTGGATTGACAAAAGGAAATTCTTACAAATATAAAATCACAGGCGTTACTTCTAAAGCAGATGGTAGTACAAAGACACTTTCTGGGACGTTCAAAGCAGTAGATAATGACTAAGTCATTGTAAAAAAAATTAAAAGGGAGCAGAAGATTTTTATTTCTTCTACTCCCTTAAACTAGCTTCAATTTCCATAACACGCTCATATAGATAATCATTTGCCGGTACATAAATATTATGCTTCTTTGCCAGCCTTCTTACTGTTCCAGCAAAAGATTCCACCTCGCTTCTTCTACCATTAATGCGGTCTTGTGCCATGGACGGTACACTTGTTGGGTTTAATGTAGCAACAATTCTAACGTACTCAGTTAAATCTGCTTCCGTTAGCTTAACTCCTTCTGCATTTGCCACAGCGACTACCTCTCTCATGGCAGCGATAAACATACGGTTCTCTTCTGTTTGTGGCGTAAGTACCCCTTTATAGTTGGTGTTATAGACCATACATGTTTGATTTACACCTACATTTAGCATAAATTTGCTCCACATACGATATAAAATATCTCCTTCTTTTGTATATGGCATCTGGATCATATCAAAAAATTCTTCTACTTCCTGTAATCGTTTCTGTACCTTAGGGTCAACCACTCCAATACATAGTTTTCCTAAGTTGCTATACTTTACTTCGTCACCAAACTTCATGGCATCCATTCCTTGTGCAACCGTATATATAATTTTTTCTTTCCCGAAGCGTTCACCTAGAATTCCTTCGCTTGAAATCCCATTTAATACAGAAATAATTGTGGTATGATCATCAACACAGTTTTCCATGGTATCAAGTGCCGCCTCAAGGCCTGTTGCCTTTGTCGCAACAATCAGTAAATCACAAGGAGTTGCTTCACTTGCCTTTGTCATAGTAAATGCAACTTCTTTCCCATTGCATCTGTAGTTCTTATTTTTATTTTTTTCAAATCTATGTTCATCCAAAACAAACTCAACGATAATGTTTTCAAACTTTCCTTGTGCATGTTCTTTAATAAAGCTTCCATACATTAGGCCAAGTGCGCCCATTCCTATAATTGATACTTTATAATTATTCTTCATCTTATTTCCTCTATTTTCATTTAAAGTCTGTATAAATTTTCTATGTAGGTATATTGTATTACCCTATACTAGTATAATCGGAATTATAACGACTGTCGAATACTATATGAGTTCCCCATTACTGCTCCTAAAATCCACCTTTTCATTTTTATTCTCCTCTCCACTATATAACTACTCTTTTCTTATCTATTTCCTCTTCATTCTACTAACTTAGCTTTTATTCTATAGGAATTTTATCCCAATTACAATTCTGTTTAATGATTTGGAACTGCAATTATTTTCCCATCATCATATAAAGAAAGCTCCAATATCAGTGTTAGTGCGACTATATAGCACCTCGCATCCCACCACTTGACATAGAGCCTCTCTTTCACTTTTTATATATTTTTTCTATTGATACTCTAAAATTGCAGTCTGTTCTACAGTGTCTTTTGTAATTACAATTGAGTTTTCCGAATAATATATCACATTATCACATAGCTTTGTAAACTCCGCTACCGTTCCAATTTCATCATACCCATAGTTTTCACCTCTATAATGCATTGGTATTGTTACTCTTGGCTGAATACGATCTACAAGCTCTTTTGCTTGAACCGCATCGATGGTATAAAACCCACCAACTGGAATCATAATTGCATCGGCATCCTTTAATAGTTCCTCTTGCTCCTTGGTAAGTTCACAGCCTAAGTCGCCAAGATGAACCACTTTAAATACTCCATCATTTAGAATATGGATACGGTTTGGACCTCTTTTATTGCCTTTTACCTCGTCATGAAAGGTGTCGATCCATGTTATCTCAAAAGGATTTCTTTCTACAGGATCTATCGTAACTCCCTCTGTAAAACAATGATCATGATGTTCATGACTACATAATACACTATTTGCATGTTCCCTGATATTTGACAATCCTGGAACACTTCCATCCTCATATGGATCGAAAATAATAGAATAATTATCTCTTTCTATTTTAAAACAGGCATGTCCCAGCCATGTGATTTTTAAACTTCTTTGCATATCTGCCTCCATCTGCTGCTATATGTTCCAGTGTACTCCCTTATTCTCCAACCGTAAAGCTAGTCCACTGAATATGATTTAATTCCATTACATCTTTTGTAAACGACATCCCCATTTTTTCATAAAACGGAATTGCCTGTTCATTTGCACATGTATACATGGCAATGTCTTTTTCTCCTCCGGCAGTCTTATGTGCCAATTTAAGTAACTTAGTTCCTATCCCCTGTTTTGCATATGCTCGGTCAATCCCCAAGTCCGTAATAAACAGCCAGTATGCAAAATCAGTAATGCCAAAACAAACACCGATTAACTTCTTGTCTATTCTGGCTGTCAGACTGATCGAAGCATTATGTACTAATTTCTCAATTCTTTCTTCAAATCTTTCTTTTGGATACTGACTTCCTAAATCTGTTCGGCTTAAAAATTCTATATACTCATTCTTCTCAATTCTTTCCTCTTGTATAACTACGTTCATGATAACTCTCCTTCACTTTTGTTTTTTATTATAATTACAGACTCCCATTTTTATGGTCTTTGGCATACTAATTGTATGCCGCCATCTGCTCCATGTACTATTTCCTTACTTCTCCTTTAACTCCTTAAGTAGCGCCTTACAACCTATTTCCACGTCTTTATACGTTTCGTCGAAATTGCCTGTATACCAAGGGTCTGCAATATCTTTATCGACTCCTACAAACTGATACAATAACGAAATCTTCTGTTCACTATCTTCCCCTAAAATACGTTTCATATTACGAAGATTATAATGGTCCATACCAATGATATAATCATATTCTTTATAATCTGCTTTGGTAATCTGTCTTGCATGCCTCTTTGTAAATGGAATATCCATCTCTCTTAACTTTTGTTTTGTCCCCGGATGGACATCGTTACCGATTTCCTCGCGACTTGTGGCTGCGGAAGCAATTTTCACTTGTTCCTCCAGTCCGGCTTTTTTTACAAGGTCTTTCATTACGAATTCTGCCATTGGCGAACGGCAGATGTTGCTGTGGCAAACGAATAAGATTTTTGTCATAGTTGGTTTTTCTCCTTATATTGTCTCAAAATCCCGCTAATACTAGGCTTTTCAATGTTTTGTTCTTTTACTCTCAAAGAGTTAGTTTCTCATATTTTTTTGTAAATCCCCGTTTCGTCCCAACATTTCTTAGTCGTTTTTGGGACGTATCTGGGATGTTACAAGAGGTTACATGATGTTTAAAATCTCAAGTTTGACGGAATAATCTATCATTTTCTACTGGTTTGCTGCAAATAGTCTTTCGATTTCCTCCTTGGCATCATCAAATCCCAAGTGAGTGTAAACATTCAATGTTACGCTAATCTCTGAGTGTCCCATTAAATATTACAGTGTCTTTGGGTTCATTCCAGTCTTCGCCATCTCACTGCAATAGGTATGTCGGCATATATGTGGTGTGATTCGTGGAAGAAGAACCTGATACTCTCGGTTATACTTGTCCACTACATGCTTCATATACTTCTCCCAGTGAAGTGCCACCATTGGCTTTCCTTCCTTATCAAAGAAAAGGAATCTGGAATGTCCTTTTATAATTGGTTCAACTTTTGGCTTCTTACGATTCGCTATCATCCTCTCACAGATTGCTCTTACTTCTGATGTCATAGGAAGTTGCCTTGTTCCACTGGAAGTCTTGGTTGTCTCAATGACGTATTCCATGGTTCGTGTACGTTGAAGCTGTTTGTTAATCTGTATTCTACCATTTGTAAAATCAAGATCCTTCACCGTAAGTCCGCAAAATTCTGAGATTCGAAGCCCTGTTGCAAATAATAAAGTAAATGCATCATAATACTTGCAATAATACTCATCACTCTTTACGAAATCTAAGAACTTCTCTTTCTGCTCTGTAGTAATCGCTTCTCTCTTTACACTGTCATTGACAATAACAGTACCAAGCTGAAATTCAAACGGATTCTTCATCAAAAGATCATCATCAACAGCCATTTGAAATGCCGGTCTTAATACTCCTCTTAATGTGTGAATAGAGCTATATCCCTTTCCATCTTCTCGCTGTAACTTAATGAGAAAAAGCTTTGCATCTGATAGCCTTACTGTTTCGATACGTTTATTGCCGAATGGCTGCTTTGCTAACAGATTCTGAACGAACTTGTAATTTGCCTTTGTGTTATGCTTAACTGCCATCTTAAGCATTAAGTATCGTTCTACCAATTCATTTACCGTCATATCGGTAGTCGCTACTCCATGGAATTGCTTCTTCTGAATATCCTTTTCCCGATCTCGTAATGGTTTATCTTTTCGCTTACCTGATGGAACAGGATCTGCCTCTGTAAGTCGCCAGCTATATATTTCTCTTCGTTTGCCAAGCGAATCTACATAATTGTATCTGTAACGCCCCGACTTTTCCTGAGTTTCACCCATAAATAGGAGTCTTTCTTTGTTATCGCGTTTCTTATTGTTCAGATTATCTACCTCATAAGACCCGTGACATAACTTAATATTAGTATCTTGCAGACAGAGTCTGCAAGCCAATTCGCCGCGAGTCAAATGAAAATAAATTCTCATTTGACTCGCTTGTGCTCATTATATCACGGGTCTCACTCTTATTCTATCGTTTATTTTGCTCCATATCCTCATTTTTCACGTGTTACACCGTACTCAAGGTGTCAACAAATGCTTCAAACTTTTCTCGCTTAATTTGAACACGATTTCCATTCCAAAGAAGATACTCTGCTCTCGGATTCTCGCTAACCAGTTTACGAAGTTTCCCTTCTCCAATTCGAAAATAAGCTGCTGCCTCTTCGATGGATAAGGTGTACTTTTTCCAATATGGAATTTCATAATTACTCATCGTACACCTCCCTTATCCAATACTGCTTTCATGTATTGCATCTTTTTCTCTGTGGATACTCTTCTCTTACTTTCCCCACCCACATACACAGGTATACACAAGCGAAAGATTCGATCATAAATTCTCTTTTTATCTGGATTTATTTCTTCTTTTAATACCTTAAGCGGTAGATTAGTCGTTATGAGCAATGGCTTTCCTGCTCTCCATCTTCGATCTATTACGCTGAACACAATTCCTATTGCATAATCACTACTTCGTTCTGCCCCGAGATCATCGATGATTAAAAGCTCATATCTAGCCAACTGATTGATATACTCCGTTTTATCTTCCAGTGAAAACACATCATCAATAATGGTTGTTAACGTGGTCATCTTAACGGTCACTTCTTGTTCAATAAGCGCATTAGCAATACAACCTGATGCATAACTCTTTCCAGTACCAACGGGTCCCCAGAATAAATATCCGATATTCTGTCTCTTCATCTCTAACCAATTTGCAACATATGCTTTTCCTCGATCAATGACCGCATTACAACCGTCATCATTGGCAAATTTCTATTGATACTTTTTCTTCTCTTCAAAGCAGATACTCCTATTCCTTGAAAACAAATCATCATGTTCTCTTTCTATTCGCTCCCTTTGCTCAATTTCATATTTTTCTCTTTGACAAGCACACATACGAGGATATCGATCCATGCCAAGTACTGGACCACCATCAATTATCTTCTCTAACGGTTCCTTGCAAGAGCTACAATACATTATTGAATCTGTTCCGATGAATACACTTGTTTTATTATCTTGCATTATAGACTCTCTCCTTCCGCATAGTCATAACTAATAGCTTTATTATTTGTTTTACTATAATAGTTAGTAGACAATTTACTATCTGTAATAGAGTTAGCATTCTTACTGTTATAGGTTGTGTTTTCTTTCCCTAATACAGATTGTTTTTCAGCGGGGATGTTTTCTTTCTGTTTTCTAATCACTTGATCTGGTAAAAGAACATATAGATGGTTTGGTGTTCCAAATCCCTGTCGTTTCTTTTTCAATAGGTCTGCTTCCACTAATTCTAGTAATGCATTCTTGATCGTCATTTCTGTACGATTCATATCATATGCTAAATGATTGATTGGATAGATTACGGATGCATGACCACTGTCATCGGTCATATTGTTTTTCTGTGATAGGGTTGTCCTGCTTAGAAGTATTCCATATAAAAGCTTTGCTGTCTGGCTTAACTTCATTGTCAGTAAGAACTGCGGTAACGGAATGTATTGAGGTAGTTTCGTATCAATCTTGATGTAATTGTCTTTTCTTTTTTCAAACATACTTCATGTCCTTTCTTGGTGCAAAAGATTCAGCTGTAATCCTTTACGTATTAGTTAAGAATTCTTTCCTTCAATATGTACTTGGGGGATGAATATGTTGATTGCAAAAACTTATTCTTTTTTCTTCAAAAAAATAAGCGTAAATCACTTGTGCCAGGTGTTAAACTGAATGCACATATGATTTACGCTATGTATTTGGGGCTGTCTAATCTGATTGAGAAAAAAACAAAATCACAACCTGATTGTAGGTTGTAAATGTTGAATTTATAAGGGCTCAACCAATTTGTGGAATACACAACTTGGTTGGTGGTTAATTATTAAATAAGAGATTATCAAAATAACAGGATACGCATAAAGTTGCATGGCTATTTACGCAAATGAATTACGTACTCCTATGTCGTCCGGCATACCAATCAAGTTATAGTTATTCATTAAAGACTTTATCTAACTTCTAGTCAACTTGACCAAATATAGCCTTAGTATATATACCCTGTGCTATGTATACCTTCTCCACCTCAACAAGACTAGTAATTCAGAATATTATAATGTGCCCAAACCTAATTTGTTTATTTTTGCTAAATATCTTCTAGCTTGTGTTTTTCCCTCTAATTGTTCAATATAATTGCTTGCATCTTTTATACTGGATTTTAGAGACCCTAAGCTAATTACACTCGCCCCAATATTACTAAAAAAATCCAAAGATTTTGTTGGATCAACAAGTGCATTTCTGAATGAGCAAACCCCTACTCCCCCAGTAGCACATGATATAAATATTTCCTTTAGTAATCCATATATTTCTTTTTTACAACATATATAATCGTATAAATCAATATCAGTAATATCTCTGTCCTGCATCTCTAATACTTTGTTTAACTCTCTAGCGAAATTAATTCGCGCAGAGTTAAACTTCTCGTTTGCTCTAAGACTAATAAATTGTTCTAATGGAATCTTTCTCATATCGACCGGTATTTGGAATTGAATTTCATTCTTTATTTCATTAAGTTGTCTGTATACCCTTGTTCTTCCAGAATAAGGTCTTCTAAAACAATTATCTGCATATCTGTTACAATCAGTTATCATATCAATTTCTTTATCCTTAGAAATGATATCTGCTAAGATACTCATGTACGAATATGCAACATCTTGATTAACTCTCATTCCCTCTAAACATCTTTCTCCAAAATTATTTTCCATACAATAATTTTCAAATTGATAAGAATATTTATCTGCATATAATACATAATCTCTTTTCTCAACTAAAGAACTATAATCTTTGTGTTGCTTGTATGAATATTGTTCAATATTCATACGTTCCTCCAAATAATTTATAGCTGCTGCTGAAGCTAGTGTACCATCATCATAACCTGGATTAATTGGTTTTAACAAATCCGTACAACCTAATATCCTTCTTGTATCTTCACTTATTGAATTCATTGCACATATTGGGATAATAGGTTTTATTTCATCAACATAAATAAGAGCAAATTTCAAAAAATTCAAATCTTGAATTTCAAAATTAGGATAATAAAGTAATTTTTGCATACTGAACTAAGCAAACTAGAAAGATTTTATTCATTCCAAATACATATCTTTTCTTCGCCTTCATACAAATCACGTTGATTCTTACATACCGTTCTTACAACATAATTTGCATCATTAGAGCACTTTTCAACAATATATTTTCTAGTATCATCATCTATCCCATAAATTGTATATATATTTTGCATTATAAGATTCTTAATATATGCATTATCTGTATTAATCAGTTCTACCAATTTGCGATTAATTATTCCTTCATTCTCTGGATTTCTTAATAGGAAAAATAAAATATTAGTTGCATTCCATCTTACATCAAGATTGTCAGAATATATCCACTGCAAAGTGTTTTGTAAAACTATATTTTCAATTCCATTTGTGAATTGTAAATCTTCTTTTATTTCCAAATAATCCTTTATCATTCCTGTTACTGATATTGTAGTTGCAACACTATTTCTTATAAAAGGCATTAATTCCATTATCTTTGTTCCAACATTCTTTCCCGTAACAGAAAACATAAACTGAAGTCCAATTTTCAATGCTATATCATCAATGTTTGATGATATAAATTCTAATTCGCTTGCCTTAATATTTTCTTTATTTTCGTATATTGTATTCATTATTTCATGCTCGTCTTGCTGTACTTCTGGATATTTTACAAGAATACTTGTTAATAAACTAACTGCATCGAGCTTCTCAGTCATCCCTTCTTTCGATTCAAGCAATGTCTTTGACACTACTCGAACTATAGAACCAAATAATTCTCGATCATATTTAATATTCGCCTGAATTAATATATTTCTTATTGTTGCGATTTGTCTAGTGCCATGACCAAAAAATGTACCATTCTTACCCTGCGACATATTGTTTTTTTCAATACGTTCCAAATATTCTTTAATAAAAGTAGGCATATCACTTTTGGGAGCTTCTGTTGTTTCTAATCTGTATACATTCTCATAAAATCGGGGTATTTTTTCACATACTAGTGTATCCAATTCTTCTGTTAAACTTTTGTTCTGCTTTCGCATCATAAATAAAAAAGAAGGGGTATCCTTTATCAACTGAATCTCCTTTTCATCTTTTAATACAGTACAAATACAGTTTAAGATTTTTTCATCTCGACCATCTTTTAATTTATTCAGCTTAATATACTTATAAATGAATTTAAATATATCTCTATACCAGCGAACAAAGTGTTTTTCCATAAATAAGCAGCAGATATCACATAACTCATCCTGTGAAATTCTAAAGCTGCACTCAGTAAGAAACACAAATATATAATCTCCCATTGCAATTACTGGACTTTCTTCATGCATCCACTTTCTTATGATATCAATTGCTTTTGTTTTATTCTTTTCAAATTCAGCATCACTTAAATAGTATCCTACTGTTGCTAATCCAAGCATAATTATTCTATTTTTCTTATATAAAATTGGCTCATTATTACAAAACGACATAATTTCCGAAGCATCATTTTCTGATAAATTATTGAGTATTTCTGGGTATGCAGATTTAATCCCCTTCACTTCTTTTTCTTTCCCGCCAAAAATAGACAGTTTTAATAAATCTCTTCTAAAATTCCAATCATCATATTTGTTACACAAGTAAAATAGAAACATCTTTATTTTTTCATATACCAATATTAAATGAGTTAACGATCCATTAAATAATGAAACAATATATATACTTGTCAACAAATCTACATATTGATTTAAATCATTTCCAAATTTAATCGTATACGGTGATTCTATTTTCTTTTGTAATAAACCCTCCATATATTTTTCTTGTAATGTTTCATTAAATCTGTCTAATAGTGGATAGTATACTTCTTCATCACTACTACTTAGTTCTCTCTGTGCTTGTGATTCTGTAATTCTATTATTAATCGCATCCAAACTAATTGTCTGATTTCTCAAATCGATCAATATATCTTTTATAATCCATAACTCGGCATTGCTGTTCTTAGCATATTGAAGTGCTTCCTGCAAATACTCAATACACTTCTTAATATCTCCTAAAAAATATGCTTGAATTGCGTACCACCTTTTCGAAACCACCTTAAACATTTCACTTTGCTGTTCTTTTATAGATTCTAAAAATAAATTTAAATTAAATTGACGAATAGACTTTCCTTTATATAATATGTCAAAAAATTCGATCCCCCAACTATCAATTTCACTAGTACTTTCAACCTCATCATTATGCTTACTATTCTCAAATCCCATAATACACTTCATAATATACGATTTACACCTATCTACATTTGCTAAAACTGACTTTGGAACCACTGTGGTAGAAACTGAATTAATTTTAATTGTATGTATTTTCTGTAACTCTTCATTTTGTTCTCTAAAAAACATCTTATCTTTACAATAATAATGATAAACAGACACAATATCATTAATTAATGCTAATGCACTTTCTTGAATCAGTTCTTCAAACTTATGTATTGTCTTACTTTTTGCATATTCTGCCCCCATCAAGCTTTTTTCTAGGACAGTTTTTTTTTCGGTTTTCTCATCACAAAAATAGTAAATTGCCTTAATGTTATACTTTTTTACAATATCAATTTCCCTCTGAACACCAGGTGTTATTCCATCCTTATTATCAATAAGAAATATACAAACATCACTATCTTCTAATGCATATGTATAATGAGTTCCAGCAGGTATGCTTGACGCTTCTTTTCGCTCAAATATATATACATTTGCAAGATTAGTCTTTTCAATATGTTCCTTTATTTTTTTTCGAACATCGTCATACTTTTTTTCTCCACATATAGAACTAATAAAAACATTTATCTTTTTATCAGGTCTCAACATTTCTATTTTCTCATTTTTTTCTTTTTCAGTAAACTCCCACGATACTCCTCCAACAGGTGTACTTACACCGGTTAATCTAACGCCCATCTTCATACCTCCTTCTAAATTATTAGCCAATTATATTACCTATGCTCTATATTCTTTATCTCTCATTTTTCACTCCATATTTCTATCGTTATATTTTCTCATATACGGAATGTTTCAAGATAGTAGTCACATTCCTTTTTCTACAATAATCGATTTTATATTCATGTCAAATTCCTTTTATGTATTCTAATTTATTATAATATAAAAATGTCATACAACATACTTTTTCTTTACAGACTGAACAAAATAGTCACACACCAAACTATCAACAGTGTTTTCTAAATTGATTTCAATATCAAGTGCATTGTTAACTACCAGAATAAACTTTACTAAGTAATCAATGTCCGTCGAATCATATCTATCCTTTACATAAAAAAATGGAGCAATATGTTCGAACAGTTTTTCTCCTTCTATATATGCTTTTCTTTCATACTCTGGAGTATAATCTGCAAATACACTCCTAATATCCAAACATGGTAACTCATCATCAGATAGCGTATCGTCTTGATATTTATCCCAGTATTCAGATATGCTCTTTTCAATTCTGGATAATACTATATTGTAGACTTTTTCTGAACTGACAATATGATTTTTAACATAATTGTATAATTTTTTGCAATCCAAATCCATCCCAATATGTCAATCCATTTTCAATCAAATAACCACCTCGACAATCTTTTGAAATCAAATTGGAGATTTTATCAAAATCAATCATATGATTATTAAGATCAATAACTCTCTCTTTTATATCAGGTAATTTGTGCTCCTTTCTGAGTTTCAATTTTTGCATTTCGCCTATATTTAAAAAGTTCTCTACCATTGTGAGTAAAGTATCTCTTATATCCTCAGCTTTTACATAAATATCAATGTCATAAAAATCATTATTTTGTTGGTTATAATAAGCCTCTGCTAACTGCTTTTGTTTCGACTTGTTATGCCTATCATTCCAAACTTGAATGCAATAGTCATACTTACTAAAATGCTCTTTAAACCTCATAAAATTCAAAGGTTCTTTATCATCATTCTTAAAGATTCTTCCTAATTGACTATCTTTATACCCCTTCAATTCCAAGGACTCTATATTACATAATTGTTCACCTGAATGCACAATAAGTGTTCTTATATCATTCAATAACTTAATTTCATCAGGCTTACAAAATTGAACTTTCCACAACTTAGCTAACTCTTCTATTGCATTATAAAATCTATAAAAATTGTTAGCAAAATGATCAGCTTTCATACTTGGTATGCCACTACTGTTTCCATCCCCCAGAAAATCAGAATCTATACAATCGAAATACTCAATTCCCCCTCGTATAATCCATACCAACGAGGCTTCTGAGTTATCAAAAGTACACTCATCTTGATATTTTTCAATAGACTTGTTTAACTTATTTTTCAATGTTTCAGCTGTATCTGAAAATTTAGCTGTAGATTCAAATCTTATTTCATTCATTTTTTCACTTCTTTCATATCTATGTTTAATGATTACATCTTGTATAATTATAACAGGATTTTTCTAAAACAGGAACGGACTATTCATTTTATAACTTGTAATAACAAACCCAGCCGTAAACCTCAAGTCATACACAACTAACCTTGTACTTCTTGACATTCTCGTCTGGGCTTGTTCCATAGTAGTTAAGCACTTAAGCCTAAGTTCACATTCCAAAATGCTTAACCTCAATCATTCAATTATTAAGTTATGTCACTGTCATCTTACTTTCAATCAATCTTCTTGTTACATTCCCATCCAAACAATCACCCATTCGTATTCTTGGGACGATCTTGGAATTTTAAAATCTCTAATCTCGCAAGCCCTTATAATCACTAGTTTCCATCCCCAAACCACCACTAATGCCGTGGCAACAGAAAAGTATCTTTGTCATTGTTTTGTATCTCCTTATATTATTTCAAAACACTGATAATACTGGGCTTTTCAAGGTTTTTGTCTGTGTACTGTACGCAGGTATTATCTTATAGTTTTCGTAAATCTCCGTTTCGTCCCAAGATTTTCAGTTTTTTTCCACATGTTCTGGTTTATTGCATCTTCTAATACTTTTCTTACAAAATCCCATAATATCACCTACCCCTCAGTATTCGTATCACAGCATCAATTAGTTCCTTGATAAATCCTTAAATTTCGTCCATAATGATACTGCATGATACTCCTAGAAAAGTATAACCTTCAATAAATGCAGAATTT
Source organism: bacterium (assembly GCA_030535455.1). GTDB lineage: Bacteria > Bacillota > Clostridia > Lachnospirales > Lachnospiraceae > KM106-2. Next base: position 4,911 of record JAUNJY010000048.1, on the reverse strand, counting down.
TGGTCACAATCTTTGCAAAATATTTCTTCTTGCTGCTTCTTAGATTTCTTCTTTGTCCTTTTACTTCCCATTCTTTATCTTTTTATTTCCTTCTATATTCAATCGTATTGGCTTTAATGTGATTTCAAGCAGTTCCAAAGCCACTTCTTTACTAACCACACGCATCAAATTATCCTCTTCTTTCTCTGAGGATAAAAGATTCATACTTCCATACCATACGATTTCACTATCAATTATTGCATAATGTTCATGCATTCTTGGCATTAATTTCACCTTAATGCCTGCATTTATCAACTCATCTACCAAATGTCTTGTCTTTTCAATTCTACTTTCCGGATAACTTTCTGGTTGTAGCGTAATTACATTGATTTTGACACCTGCTTCCTGACGTTCCTTTAATTGCTTAATGATACCCTTTACTTTAGTTTGATTAATGCCAGGACTAGAGATTACAATTTCTTGATTAGCCTCTGATAAATCTTTTTTATATACCTCTCTATATGACTCTAGATCAAAAATGGCATTTGCCTTCTGCTTTTTCTCTACCAGATTCATACACAACTCATATCCAATTTTTTTGTATGCTCGTAAACGTTTATGATACATTTTCTCCAGCACACGAATATGCGTATCCACGTAATCGTAAATGACAACATCTTGTTTTCCTTCATAATCTCTGTGAAGTCGTCCAGCATACTGTTCTACATTTCCTTGCCAAGCTATTGGTGTAGCTAACATCATCGTATCTAACCTTGGATAGTTAAATCCTTCGCCTATATATTGTCCGATTGCAACAAGTATGATTGTCTCTGAAGAAGGTACTTCTTTCATATTTTCTCTAATTAGCTCTTTTTCCTTCGAGCTCCTACCACCTTGAAGTAAAAAAATATGATCAGATTTAGTTTTTAGCTGCTCATATAGGATTCCCGCATGTTCCTTAAACCGAGTCAAAACTAATGGCGTACGTCCCTTAGAGATGCATTCCTCTACATCAGTGATTATTTGATTATTTCTCACTTCACTTGCAATAACTTCCCTATATGCTTCATTAATACCTAATTGTTCTCCATTTACGTTTACCAAACGTGTAAATCTTGGATATACAAAGTGCTCCACCCCTTGTTCTTTTGCTCTATCTTTTGCGGTATAACGATACCTGATTGGTCCAAACTGCATAAAAATCTTTTGTTCCTGTCCATCATCTCGTTTTGGCGTTGCTGTAAGCCCATATACATATTTTGCGCTCACTTCATTTAAGACATCTTCCGCTGTTTGAGAAGCCCCATGATGACACTCATCCATAATGACCATTCCATAATTCTTTACAATTTGGTTTATCTCACCTTTCTTACCTAATGATGAAATCATTGCAATATCAAGAATACCAGTGATAGAATTATGCCCTCCATACAATCTTCCAATTACACTCTTTCTCTTCTTTAATCTCCCTTTTGGAGTTAAATACTCCGGTAGCTCTTCACGTATCTCTAAAAACTTTTCAAAGTCCTCCACCCAATTTTTCATAATTTCAGAATTATGAACTAAAACTAGGGTATTCACTTTTCTTTCAGCCACCAAATACGCACCCACCGCTGTTTTTCCAAATGCAGTTGCTGCTCCAAGGATTCCAATATCGCTCTCTAACATTTTTAAAGCTGCTCTTTTCTGTTCTGGATATAATTCTCCACGAAATGATACTGCGATGCATTTTCCTGCTTGCCTTTCGTCTTTTTCGTGACATAGTATATCGCTGGACTTTAGAAGTTCTTTCAATTTTTCCTTACATCCACGTGGAATTCCAATGAATTTATCATACTCTTGACTACATGCTATGATTCTAGGGATTCCGCGGGTTGAGAAACCCATTGCCTGTGTCTTATAATACTCTGGATTGCTAAACGCTGCTAATCTTCTAATCTGATTTTGCATACGAGGTTTCACATTTTCTATTCCTATATAAATCTGATTGGACATCGTAATACTTAATACACCATCAACATCTGACAATTCAAGTCTTGGACTTTTCTGTTCCCATGGTTTGCATGTTTCCTTTTGATATTCTTCCTTACATCTACTCATATCATCTGCGAGGATTCCAAGTAATCCATCTTTTGTCCACTCTTTGCTTCTTTCTTCAATAAATGCTTTCGATATTTTCTTTGTATCTTTAAGAATTTTCCATTGGTCCGGATACGCATTCCAATTTTCATCAATAAATGCACTATTCCCATTCTTTAATGCTTGCCCTTGTAATGGTAACGCCACAAGATTACCTAGACCACCTAATGGCCTAGTATCTTGTGTTGGCACCATTCTATCATAGGAATGGAACCCTTTTTGATTGACAGATTCGGCACCTTTTGTTAGTAAGGCCGCTCCAAACTTTCTTGCAACATATGCTTTTACAGGTTCTTCAAAAAACATCCAGATATGTGCTCCTTTCCCGGACCTAGAACGTTCTACAAGTATTGGAACTTCATGCTCTTTGCATATTAGACGCATAGCATTCACTTCATCAACCCACTCATTATCTTGATTTACTGTATCTTTACTATTTGCCACTGCATCATGATTATCAAAATCAAAAACAAGAAAGTTACATGTTTCATCCTCTAACATTGGGTATAATCCAATCACATCTGAGCAATCATTTTTTGCTCCAATTAAATGATTTAATATATCCTCTCCTGTAAGCTTCTTATACCTTTGTTTTGAGCATTCACCACATTTTACTTGTTTACCAGTACGCTTTGGACAAATACCATCCTTCCAAAAGTTCCAGCATTGTGTATAATACCCTGTCTTCCCCGTCTTATTATTTGCCTTTCCAGCTCGTTTGCTATATACATCTGTCCTGCCTTTAAACATCGTATAAAAAAATCTAGCGTGATTTTTCGTAATTATCTCTTGTATGATTCTATCTCCTTGATTTTCTTCAATCAGTATTGGTTGATCCGAGTCAATGACCTCTGTTACTTTATATGAAACATCAGCCTCCTTAAGAAGATTTTCAAGATAGTGGACTCTACGCTCATATTTATTTACTTGTTGCCTAAGCCGCTCAATTAATTGATCCTTTTCATCCATAACATCACCTACCTACTTCTCATCATACTCGATCCTAAAATACTCTAAATATTGTTTAAATACATCTTGTGCAGTAAGACATGTATCTAATAAATATCCTTTCTCCATTTTCCATTCTGATAGCCCTCTATAGTAAAACATTTTCAGCTCTTCCGTAATGATGAATGGGACAACTTGATACCTTAGGCACTCCTTAAACAATAACAATCTTCCTACTCTGCCATTACCGTCCTGAAAAGGGTGAATTCGTTCAAATCTATAATGAAACTCTAGTAACTCTTCTAAACTGCAACTTTCTTTCCTTTTGTATTCTTGCAAGAGAGATTGCATCTCACCTGATACATTTTCAGGTGCCGTTGTCATAAGTCCTCCCACCTCATTCGGTAATTGCTTATAATCACCTACAGCAAACCACGATTTACGACTATCGGAAGTTCCATTTTTCAAAAGGAAATGAAGTTCTTTCACCATCTTTTCTGTAATACATTTATCATAGTGATCAATAATATAATCAATACATCGAAAATGGTTTACCGTCTCTACAATATCATCTACATTTACACTTGTTTTGTCTGCACCAATTGTATTGGTTTCATAAATATATCGCGTTTGATCATGTGTAAGTCTACTTCCTTCTATATGATTTGAATTATATGTTAGTTCAATCTGAAGTTTATGATAGATCCCACCTGTCATTCTTTCATTTTTTTCTTCTATTAATCTTATAGCTAATGGAGAGGCGGAAGCCACTATGCTATTTTTTCGTAATGGTCTCTTGGCATTCTCCGGAATAAACCACGTCTTTCCCCTTAGATGCGCACCCGGTATCTTCTTTAATTGACAATAATTTCTTACCGTACGTTCTGATACGCCCCATTTTGCTGCTATTTCTTTCACGGATAAAAATATCATTGTGAAAACCTCCAAACTTTATTATATATTAAGTATAACACTTTATCGGCAACTCTAAAACTTTACTATGTATTTTTTGCCGATATTTTTTAATCTTAAAACAACAAAACCAGCCGTAAACCTCAAGTCATACACAACTAACCTTGTACTTCTTGACATTCCCGTCTGGGCTTGTTCCATCATAGTTAAGCACTTAAGCGTAAGTCCGCATTCCCAAATACTTAACCTCAATTATTCAATTATTAAGTTATGTCACTGCCAACTTTCTTTCAATTAATCTTCTTGTTACGTTCCCATCCAAACAATCACACATTTTCAATCTTGGGATGCTTTTGGGATTTTAAATTCTCCAACCTTTCAACCCCTTGTCATTCCTACATTCTATCACCAAACCACCACTAATGCCGTGGCAGACGAATAAGATTTTAATCATCCTTTTATCTCTCCTTAAATCCTCGTGGGACATTGATTTTTCTAGTTTCTTTAAAAACTGATATTTTCATCAGTTTCTTAAATCCCCTTAAAAATCCTTATATTTCTTTCATTATTCGGTCCGTACTAAACAGATGTCCACTGGACATCTGTTTAGTACCCCATTAAATACTGCAATGTTTCAGGGTTCATTCCGGCTCTCGCCATATTGCTACAATAATATGCCTGCATACATGAGGTGTAATCTTAGGAAGCTGAACTTGATAGGTTCGATTATATCTTCCAATTGCATAGTGCTAGTATACCATGGATGACTCTTTCTAGTGAATATTTTTCCTTTGCTTGCGCTCCTTTCTTTAGCTCGGCAAAGTGGATTTTACTACTCCTTTTCTATATACCAATTCGGAATAAGATTATTAAAATTATCAAACCATTCAAGTGTTTCTTTTGACATTTCCTGAGAATAATCAATTTCTTCCT
>JAUNJY010000101.1 GCA_030535455.1 bacterium | reverse complement strand
GCTTCTGGATATGAAGTGACTTATTACAAGAACAATAAAGCATATACAAAGAATGTAACAAGTACTAGCTTTAAACAAACAGGCTTAAAAGCTGCTACGACTCAGAAGTACAAAGTAAGAGCATACCGCGTAGTTGGTGGTAAAAAGGTATATGGAAAAACATCCGCTACGTTAACTACCACAACAGCACCTCTTACAACGAAGATCAGCACATCAAAGGTAACAAGCAACTCTTGTAAGTTGACTTTCAAAAAGGTTTCTGGTGCAACTGGATACCGTGTGCAGCAGTACAAAAACAATAAATGGGTTACTGTTAAGATGACAACGAAAACATCAGTAACAGTAGATAAGCTTCCTTCAGGCACAAATGTTAAGTTCCGTGCCCAGGCATACCGTGAAAAAGCAGGGAAAAAGGTATATGGAGCAAGTTCTTCTACTGTCAAAGTAACAACAATTGTTGGAAAGCCTAGTCTTTCTTTGAAAAAGGGAACAAAGAAAGCATATCTTTCTTGGAAGAAAGTAACTGGAGCAGATGGATATGATTTATATGTATCTGCGAAAAAGGATAAGAACTTCAAGAAGATCCAGGCAAAGGTAACATCAAAAACTACCAAATATACAGCAATCAAATTGAAATCCAATAAGACTTATTATTTCAAAATAAGAGCATATAAAGTAGTAAACGGGAAAAAGGTTTATGGAAGCTACAGCAAAGTAGTTGGGATAAAGACTAAATAGATTGATATTGAAAAAAGACTGTGATGCTTAAACTGGCATCGCAGTCTTTTTTTGATTCGCACTCGCCGGAATGGAGTATGCTGTTAACGCGACCCGGTTCATCGAATATAAAAAGAGAATACATATGTAGAAAATTGTAAATTCAAAAGCAAGAACTGAAGAAAAAGTAGATATCAATATAAGTTGAGTTTATAGTGTTTGATTTTGTGGTTTAGTGCATAAAAGTAATAAATGTAAAAAATGGTAAAAAGTTTGTAAGTAGTATACAAAAAACAGAAAATAAATAAGCGTCTGAATAAGTAAAAAGTAACGAATAGTATCAATATGTCATAAAAAGGGTTAAGTTTTATTGACGAATAGCCGACAAGTCCATACAATTAAAACAAGATTTATTATTTTATACATTTTTCGGAGGAAATCAACAAATGAGAAACGTTGTAAAACGTGGGATTTCTCTGGCAATGGCATTTAGTATCGTCATATCGACAACTTTTTCCAATGTTCAGGTACAAGCATCCCAGGCAGCAGTAATAAAAAGTGAAACAAAAAAGATTAATGTATGGGATTTCGGTGGTGTCACTGAAGAAGATACAGCTCTCTATAAGAATAATATAACGGCATCTAGCTGGAACAGCATTGAAAATGTTGGAGCGGATGGCAAATTTGTGGGCGTAGACAATAGCACTACCTTGAAAATGGGAGATTTGTCATTGTTCTATACAGAAAGCGACAGATTGTATGTGAACAGCTTAGATTCAGATAAATCAGTGGATCGCACATGGGGACAATCCAAGGTAGATTTTAAAGATGGCTATAAGTCAGCAGGTTGTTACTACGCAAATGGTACAGGTTCTTCAAAGACTAGGTACATAACTATGAATGAAGTAAAAGCAGGTGATTTAATCACGGTTTATATGGGGTCTAGTAACCCCAACGATTCTAGTCTTGTGTTTGAATATCAAGGAAAAGAGGGGCAGCAGACAGTGGAACGCTCCTTTGATGGTACCAAATTAAAGTATGAGTTTATTGCAGACTTTGATGGCAGCTATAAGATCTACACTCCAGCAGGAAATGGTGGAAAGCCAGTGTATTACCGTATTATGAAGACTCCATCGGTTGACGTAAGCGGAACTGTTGAATTTGGAAGCTTAGCTGGTGGAGACCATACAGTAAGTTTTATCAATGAAACAACAGAGAAAGTGACTAAAGCAGTCTCTGATGGAAATGCATTTACAGTATCCTTGACACCTGGATACCGCTATACAGCAGTACTCTCAGGAGTTGCAGGAGTTGGCATTACGTCTAAGACAAAGGTAGTAACTCCTACAGTAGAAGAAATCCAGTCAGGAAAAGTGGTAACCCTTCAGGCAGAAAAGAAAGAGTTAGTAGAATTAACTGGAACGATCAAAGGCTTTTTAGAAGGAACGGATACGACGGATTTAAAAGTAACATTAGAACCGGCGAAAGATTCAAACTTAGATGCGGTAACTGTAAAAGTGAAAGCAGACGGCTCTTTCCAGGCAGAGGTTGAACCTGCAGTGGAATATAATATCATCCTTGATGGTGTCAATGATTATGAACTTGTGGGCGAAAAGCAAGTGCAGATCATGGAAGATACCAGTCAGGAAATCACAGTGGCAAAGAAGGCTGTGTATGAAGTGTCTGGAACAATGCTAGAATTACCAGACGATTTACAAGTAAACAAGTTAGAATTCATCCATTTAGATGACGAATACAGATATGTTGGTAACGTAGAAGGTAAGCAGTTTAATGTAATGCTACGTGATGGTGCTTATGATGTAGAAGCAACAGTAAATGGATACACAACAAATACGCATATAGTGGTAAAGGGGCAGGCAGTTACAAAAGATTTATTATTTGTATCGACTAGTTCCAAGCTTCCAGCCATGGCCCATGTAAGCGACATCTATGTAGGCTATGAAAATAAAGAATACAATTATGAAACAGTAAATGAAGCACTTTTGGCATGTAAGGCAATGAACCCTAAATCAGAAGAAGAGCGTATCACGATTCACATTGCACCAGGCTTATATCGTGAACAGATCATTGTGGAAACTCCTTACATTTCCTTTGTCAATGATGATCCAAGCAAACAGGTTACATTAACTTGGTATTATGGAATTGGATACCAATACTACAGTGTTAATGAAAAAGGGTATTACAGTAAAGAAAATGCCCATGATTTATATGAAAAAGCGGCTCCTGTAAAATGGGGTACAACAACGTATATTAAAAATAAAGCAACTGGATTTACCGCAGAGAATATTATCTTTGAAGCATCCTTTAACCGTTATGTGACGGAAGAAGAGATTGCAGATGGTGTGGAACTTACCGGAGCAGAATCCATTAAGTTCAAACGTGAATTAGGTGCAGACGTGGCATCAAAGGCAGCAACAGAACGTGCGGCAGCAATGTGTATTGAAGGTGACAATGCCAAGTTTGTAAACTGCTCCTTCTTAAGCAGCCAGGATACGTTATTTACTGGAAATGCAAACACAAAATCATATTTTAAAGATTGTTTTATTGAAGGAAATACAGATTATATCTTCGGTGACGGAAATGTAGTGTTCGACACTTGTACGTTAAGCTGGTATGGATACACGACAGGAAGTACGGCAGGATATATTACAGCAGCTAGAAATACCCTTTCTGAACATGGTTATTTATTTAAAGACTGTACAGTAACAGGAAATCAGGCGGAAGGCGTTACCGTGACTCCAGGATATTTTGGACGACCTTGGGGCGCAACAGCAAAAGTTGCATTTATCGATACATTACTTTCTGATGCTTCAATGATTGACAAGGCAGGATGGACCAGCATGAGTGGCGTTCAGCCGGAAGAAGCTAAGTTTGTAGAATACAACACAACTTATATGGATGGAACAAAAGCAGATACATCAGGTCGTATTGCAGGAACGGTAATTACGGATGCAAGCCAATATACTATTGAGAACTATTTAGGTGATTTTGCAGCGGTTCCTGAAGAGCCAGTTACAACGACACCAACGATCTGGGTAGTGGGAGACTCTACAGTAAGCTCCTTTAACGATAGCTATTATTATCCAAGATACGGATGGGGAACTCAGTTAGGCCAGTTCTTTGACACATCCAAAGTAGAAATTAAAAATATCGCATTATCTGGAAGAAGTTCTAAGAGCTATACTTCAGAAAAAGAATATAAAGCATTGTTAGAAGGCATGAAAGCCGGAGACTATCTATTTATTGGATTTGGACATAACGATGAAAAGGCGGAAGAAGCACGCTACACAAATCCAAATGGAGACTATAAGACAGCAGGCTCCTTTGCAAACTCTTTATATGAAAATTATATTAAACCGGCTAAGGATGCAGGATGTACGCCAGTACTAATGACTCCGATTGTAAGAAGAAGTGCAACAGGTACCTTTACAAACAGTGACCAGCATATTACTTCAACTAGCACAGACAGCAAGGGAAATGTTTATCCAGGTGGAAATTACCCTGAAGCGATCCGTACCCTAGGAAATGAGTTATCTATCCCGGTAGTTGATCTTACTACTATGACAAAAGAGCACTATGAAGCGATTGGTGCAGCAGAGTCATTAAACTATCATGCATGGACTTCTTATAAAGAGACAAGCGTTGACAATACTCATACTAATATTTTAGGTGCAACATACAATGCATATTTTATTGCTAAAGAAGTAAAGGCTTTAAATGTAAATGGTTTAGCAGATTATGTGATGGCGGATAGTATTGCAGCTGCTCCTGTAAAAGAAGAAGTATTAATACCAAATCCAAGCTATATCGTTCCGGTATATGATAGTAATTTAAAGGACAGTGAAAACTGGACAGACCATGGCATTTGGAAAGGAACTGTATTTGGTGATTTAGGAAGTGAGATCAAACTTAATGACTTTACACTTCAAACAGATGCCACTGGCGATATGAACATTGCGGCAAACAATGATCAAGGAAAGATTTCAGCATCTACAGATGGAATTGCAATGTATTATTATAAAGTACCAGTAGGCAGCAAATTCACCTTAACTGCAACAGCAAAAGTAAACAGTCTTGATGCAGAGAGCGATCACGTTGCCTTTGGATTGATGGCAAGAGATGATATGTATATTGATACTGCATATGCTAATCCACTTGGCGATTATGTGGCAGCAGGTCCTGTTAAGGTCAAAGGCGAGGCATGGAATTGTTTTGCTAGAAAGAGCGGAGTCTTAACTTCAGGCGGCAAAGCTACAAGCCAGATTAAGGCAGGCGATACAGTTGAGTTAAAGATTGAAAGTAATTCCGATGGATATGCCTGTACCATGGGGGAAGAAAAGACTGTTGCTGGCGGCTTTGACTTCCAATTAACAAGCGTAGATTCTGATTATGTATACGTAGGGATGTTTGCAGCTAAAAATGCAGATATCACTTACACAGATATTAAATTAGTGGTTGATGGAATTGAAATCGTTCCAACACCAGAAGTAACACCAACA
>JAUNJY010000100.1 GCA_030535455.1 bacterium | reverse complement strand
AAGAAAAAAGACAACTAATCACACCAAAATGGTGTGGTTAGTTGTCTACAGTCTGGGAGAACCGTAAAAAGGTTCTTTCTTTTTTTGTTTGCTCTATTTTAACATGAGAATTTGATAAACTTGCAAATATTGATAGATTTCAAGTATCATAGTCGTATATATAAAAGAGAATAAAAAACATGTGTAATAAAGGAGAGTGAGAAGGCACTTGAAGATTACAGAACATAATTTGATTGAGGAGATGAAGTTACACAATGAGGATGCATTGGTGTACTTCATTGATCATTATGGATGGATTGTGAAGACTATTTTATATAAAAAGCTGTCCAGTCATCCGATGGAATTAGAAGAATGTATGAATGATGTATTTTTAAATATATGGAACCATATCGGACAATTTGACCCCAGCAAGGCAAAGCTAGAAACTTGGATTGCCGCAGTGACAAAGTATCGTGCTATCGATTATTTACGAAAAGTAGCAAATACGCCAGTACATAATGATATTGAAGAACTTGATATCGAAGATAAAAGGGAAGTGTTTGAAACAGTCTATGAGGAAGAAAATCAGATTGCATTTAATGGACTGTTATCATGCCTCAAAGAAGAAGACAAACAAATGTTTTATAAATTGTATTATGAGGACAAGTCAAGTGATCAAGTAAGCGAAGAATTAGGAATGAAGAAATCAGTCCTTTATAATCGGATTATGCGAGGAAAGAAGCGGCTAAGACGGGCGCTAGAAGGAGGGAGCATTTCATGAAAGACATCTATGACTTATTAAACGACGTTTCCATTGATTTAGATGAATATGAGCCGGTGGAATTAACAAAAAAAGAAAAAGCAGATATTTTACATACTGTGCTTTCACAAACAGAGAAACATAAGACCAGAAAAGCATCAAATCAGGAGCAAATTGTATCCATTCCACATAAACCTTCTGCTGTTAAAATGTTTGGCCTTGTAGCGGCTGCAGCAGTGCTTATGATTGCAGGAATTAATTATAAACATGTCAGCAATGGTATTAACGGGCTGCTGCCAAGGGAATGGAAGAAGGAAACTGCAAGTCAAGGAGTAGATATGAAAGACACATCTAATGTTCAGGTATCTCTTGTGGATACATCTAGACAGGACAATAAAGTAAGTGTAAAAGTAAGGTTTAAGTTAATAACACCAATAAAGAATTATGTTGAGACCATGCGTGATCAGGAGTTGGCATACACGAATTTTAAAAACTATCAGAATTTTACGGATAACGGAATGGAAAATGAATTACTTGGCTTTGAAGAGTATGCGTTTGCAAAAACAACAATAACAGTAAATGAAGAGTCGGTTACAAAGAATAAAATTATGACGCTAGATAATATAAAGACAGAGTGTCTTAGTGCATACACCATTGAAAAAACATATGTCTTCTTGTTGAATAATAAGTTTTATTGTGATGACCTGGTGATGAAGTTTTCCTTTGAGAACATGAGGGTAGATGAGGGAATGATAAAAGAACAGGTGGTTGTAGAGAATACCTTTAAAGAAGCAGGATTTCATAAAGAAGACATGAAGTTTGTACCTCTTGATATAAAGGCAAGTGACTCTGTAGGCCAGTCTGTGGATATCGTAGGTTACCAATACCTTGGAAATTGCATCCGTTTCTTTGGAAAACAAAACGCATATAAGGAAAAAGGTAAGGAACAAGAATTAACTGTAGTTGCTGTGGATAATAACAAGAATAACTATCATGTGGCGAAGGCAGGCACGTTTGAAGGATATGATGTCTATGAAGAGAATAATGACGGTTTATTGCAAGTGAAAAATCTTCGTTTCAAGTTGGTAGAGCAGATTATAACCCAAGAGGAAGGTAAACCATGTGACATGATCATTGGTACACCAAAAGATTTAACCAATTTCTATAAAATTGAGTTTTAATCTAGTATTTTATGGCTATTCCATGTAGAATACTTTATGAAGACAGCATTAGTATGGGATGGTGATGAAAATGGATTCTCATGATGTACAAAGGGATATTGGTTATGAGAGAAGAAAAGCAGCGTACAAAAGAGAGTATATTAAGAAAAAGAAAAGAAAACGTATGATACATAATGCAATCGTAATTGCAATCCGATTGGTTGCAGCAGCCATATTGCTGGTAATCTGCATCAAGGTGATTGATGCCTTGCTTCCATCAGTAACTCAGACCTCTAAAAAACAGGAAACAAATAAGATTGCGGCTGATCAAGAGACAGACAAAGAAAAGGAACAGGAGACACAAACAGAAGCCTTAGAAGCTAAAAGTGATATCGATCCTCTGCTCCTTGTAAATAATAAGAACAAGTTATCGGAGGACGTTACGCCGAAACTAATTGAAGTGTATCATGGCATATTTTTGGACAAATGTGCAGCCGATCCGTTAGCAAATATGATTGAGGCAGCGAATAAGGCAGGATATGATGTATATGCAGCATCTGGCTATCATACAAAAGAAAGACAGCAAGTATTATATGATGCCAAGGTAAATGAATACATAAGTGAAGGAAATTCAAAAAAAGAGGCTGAACTCATGGCAAAGAAGGAAGTTGCCCTTCCAGAACATAGTGAATATCTGACGGGACTTGCAGTAGATATTTTAAGCGCTGACGAAACACAAGAGGATAGTCAGTTTGGTGATACGGATGCAGCAAGCTGGTTGAAGGAACATTGTGGGGAGTATGGCTTTATCTTAAGGTATCCTGAAGAAAAGGAAGAGATTACCGAAATGAACTATTCGGCATCACATTATCGTTATGTTGGTAAGGAAGCAGCCCAACAGATTATGAAGCAAGGAATTGCGTTGGAAGAATATAAAACAAAATAGGACAAGAGTAAGTTTAAAAGGCGTATGTGTTTCTGTCGTAGGATGGGAGGGCATACGCCTTATTTTTAAGGAAAATAAAGCTCGTTGTAAAGCAGTATGTCACGGCTGTTACCAGGTTCAGTACAAGCAAAGTGTAATTTACATAAATATCCAAAAGTGATAAGATTAAACATGAGAACTACATAGAAAATAGCAAGGGGTGGTATAGGGATGAAACATACCTATTTTTACACCACATTAGAATGGAGAGCAAGAGGCACCTATTATGATGAACATGGCAAAGGGGTTCCGCTATATGGAGAAGTGTCTACCATTAAGAATGAAAATCAGTGGACACTATCTGGATTTATGGAGGTCCGTACACAGATACCAATGCGGTTTACCAATGAGTATATAATAAAAGAAACCAATGACAAGACAACACTTTCGTGGACATCTTATAATCCGGCACTTGGAACTTTGGCAGGAACATTTGAAATAATAGGTGATTGTATGATATCAACCTATCAATCAGAGGATGGAAGGTATACAGGGACAGAAACATTGTTTTGGAAAGATGATTTTACTTATTACAATGTCGGTGTGGCATTTTGTGAAGGGAAAAAGATGTCCTCATGGACAGCCACCTTAAAAGGAAGAAAGAGTAAGAAATGAGTTTGTAAGGAGCGATGAAAGCAATGGAAAATGATATTGAGTATAGGAAGCAGCTAACAAAAGAACTGAAAGAAGTTTTGTTGGAAGCGGGAGCAAGTCTTGTAGGATTTGCTGACTTAAAAGGCATTGTCGAAGATGGATTTCCATGTGGTGTATCTATGGCAATTGCAATTCCAACACAACTTATTTTATCAATTGAGGATGGTCCTAACATGGATTATTACACGTTATATCATGATTACCGAAGCAAGTTAAATCATGTTGCTCTGGTAGGAGAACGGTTCTTGCGAGAAAAAGGATACATAGCAAAAGCGCAGACAACAGAGGTAGTAGAAGAATACGGTAATTATCGCACCAAACTCCCACTCAAGACAGTGGCGACAAGGGCAGCACTTGGCTGGATTGGAAAGAGTGCACTGCTTGTTACAAAGGAATATGGTTCCGCAATCCGATTAACATCTCTGTTAACAGATGCACCATTACTTACCGCAACTCCGATTACAAACTCCAGTTGCGGTGGATGTATGAAATGTCATGATGCCTGCCCTGGAAAAGCTATATCGGGTAAGCTATGGAATGCCAATATGGACCGGGATGAATTTTTTGACCCAATTGCATGTCGAAAGAAAGCTAGAGAGCTAGCAGCAGAGAAAATACAAAAACAGATCACACTGTGCGGAAAATGCTTTGTTGTGTGCCCTTATACAAGAGCTTACATTATGCGAGAGGAACAAAAGAAAAGCAATAATGAAAGTGATGTTGCAGCAACTAAGATAGAATAAAACATGATCAAAAGATACCCTTAAAATTAAATTCCCTACGACTTCATATAGACGTGTTCTACAATTTATGCTAAAATACATGAGATATTGATGAATGTGATTACATTATTTGTCAAGAATACTATCGTGTAGATATAAAATATACGATAAAAACAAGAAGAAAGAGGTTTCTATGAGAAAATTAGCTCTCTCCGATGAGATATTATTAACAGTAGAAAAACCGGCTAGATATATCGGTAATGAAGTTAATATGGTTGTAAAAGACCTTAATAAAATAGACATTCGTTTCTGTATGTGTTTCCCAGATGTATACGAAATTGGTATGTCACATCAAGGGATTCAAATCCTTTATGATATGTTCAACCGTAGAGAAGACACATATTGTGAACGTGTATACTCCCCATGGACAGATTTAGACAAAATTATGAGAGAACAAAATATCCCATTATTTGCGTTAGAATCACAAGATCCAATTAAAGATTTCGATTTCTTAGGGATTACCCTTCAATACGAAATGTGTTATACAAACATCTTACAAGTACTTGATTTATCTGGTATCCCATTAAATGCAAAAGACAGAACTGAAGAAGATCCAATCGTAATCGGTGGTGGTCCATGTAGTTACAATCCAGAACCAATTACAGATTATTTTGACATCTTCTATATCGGTGAAGGGGAAACTGTTTACGACGAATTATTAGATGCTTACAAAGAGCATAAGAAAAACAACACTTCCAGATATGAGTTCTTAGAAGCAGCAGCACAAATTGAAGGTTTATATGTTCCAATGTTCTACGATGTAACTTATAACGAAGATGGAACAATTGCATCCTTTACAAGAAACAATGAAAAAGCGCCTGTAACAGTTAAGAAACAGGTTGAAATGGGACTTAGCAATACAGTTTACCCAGAAGCTCCAGTTGTTCCTTATATCAAAGTAACACAAGATCGTGTTGTA
>JAUNJY010000099.1 GCA_030535455.1 bacterium | reverse complement strand
ACGGAGCACCGCTGGTTCTCCGGACCACTCCGGATGGCGAACAGGAGGTGTGTGAAAGAAAGAAGGATGAACCTTCTTTCTTTTGTAGCGGGTTGGAGAGAAAGAATACGGAGCACCAGAGGTTCTCCGGACCACTCCGGTTGGCAAACGGTAGGTATGTGGGAGCTAGAGGGGAGGTTTGTGGCTGTTGTTAGATGCCATAGAAAACATAGTTGAATTGACGTAAGTATTAAGATATACTAGAAACATTGCGAAAAAAGAGAGGAGAGGCTTTTGTGACAATTTTTTTACTATTGTCTTTTTTGCTTTTATTTTGGAGGGCTAAAATAAAGGTGAATGGTTTTATGTTGGACGAGTATATGTCTAGAGGGAATACAAATACAATCAAGGGATTTTTCTTGCTCTTGGTGTTTTTGAGTCACTTTAAGGGATATGTGAAATTAAATGGTTCTCTGGATATGCATTATTTTATTGTGAATAGATATATGGGACAATTGATTGTTGCCATGTTTTTATTTTATTCAGGATATGGAGTTTTAGAGTCTCTTAAGAGGAAGAAGGGCTATGTGGATACAATGCCTAAGAATAGGATCTTAAAGACTATTTTCAACTTTGATCTTGCAATTATTTTATATGTTATTGTCAATCATATTCTTGGTAGAGTGTTTGATAAGAAAGTAATTTTATTGTCCTTCCTTGGTTGGGAGGGGATTGGTAATAGTAACTGGTATATCTTTGCAATTGTTATTTTATACGCGATTACTTGGATTTCCTTTAAGGCGTTTGAGGACAAACATTTTGCCGGAATTTTAGCAACTACAGTATTATCGGTATTCTTTATTTTATTTATGTCGAGACACAAACAGGCATATTGGTATGATACCGTGTTATGTTATGTGGCTGGTATGTGGTTCTCTTATTACAAGAAGCAAATTGAGGAATTTGTCGTATCGAATAAGGCAAGTTACTGGTTCTTAGTGATTGCAGTAGGAGTATGCTATTTCAATAGCTATCCATATAGAACAGAAATAGTAGGAGCTCAGTTCTGGGCAGTATCGTTTGCTTTATTAATCGTGTTACTTACAATGAAAGTTTCATTTAATAATAAAATGCTTGCTTGGGTAGGTGAAAATTTATTCGGGCTTTATATCTTACAGAGAATTCCTATGCTGATGTTAAGACATTATGGCCTAGCTGCTTATAATCCATATGTTTATTTTGGAGTGAGCTTAATTGTCTGCCTTGTGATTGGATATGGATTTAATAAGTTCTGTGGGTGGAGTTATAAGAAAATAGCTAAATAGGCGGAGGCGAGGACGCCTCCTTCAGATGAAATCAGGCTTTCATCTGGCTCTTTCCAGTTTTCGGGGAGTAAATCCCCGAAAACTGATTCCAAAGGACACCGATGGTTTCCATACCTTCCCCCGGGCGAGGCGCTGTAAGTGAGATAAGTGGGCGTTGGAGAGAAAGGATACGGAGCACCAGAGGTTCTCCGGACCACTCCGGATGGCGAACAGGAGGCGTGCGAGAGAAAGAAGGATGAACCTTCTTTCTTTTGTAGTGGGTTGGAGAGAAAGGATACGGAGCACCAGAGGTTCTCCGGACCACTCCGGATGGCGAACAGGAGGCGTGCGAGAGAAAGAAGGATGAACCTTCTTTCTTTTGTAGTGGGTTGGAGAGAAAGGATACGGAGCACCAGAGGTTCTCCGGACCACTCCGGATGGAGAACGGTAGGTGTGCGAGAGAAAGAAGGATGAGCCTTCTTTCTTTTGTAGCGGGTTGGAGAGAAAGGATACGGAGCACCAGAGGTTCTCCGGACCACTCCGGATAGCGAACAGGAGGTGTGCGAGAGTAAGAAGGATGAATCTTCTTGCTCATTTTTGAGATACAAAAAAATAGAGTTCGTTATAAAAATATGGAAAACTGGCTTGACAGTTACTACTAAGAGTATTATTATCAAAAGTGATAATAATACCAAAAATGAGAATAATAAAAGAAGTGAGGCAGATTCACTTATGAAGAAAGATATTACAAAGATCATAATGAATCCCATAAGACAAAGGATTTTACAGTTTCTAATGATTCATACTACTGGGACAGCTGGGGAGATGAAAGTGGAATTAAATGATATTCCGCCTGCTAGTCTGTATCGACATATCAAGGTACTTGCGGAGGCAGGATTGATTGAAGTAGTGGAAGAGAAGAAGATACGAGGGACCATGGAAAAGACCTATGGGCTTAAAAAACAGCCAATGGGTGAGGTAACGGAGCAAGATGTAGGAAGTATTATTCAAACTGGTCTTTTCTCCTTAATGTCCAGCTTTGGGCAGTATTTTTCAAAGGAGGGAAATGACCCGGTAAAAGATATGCTTAACTTTTCTACATCAACCTTGATGCTTAGTGATGAAGAGTATATGCAGTTCCTTATGAAAATTGGGGAAGCGATAAATGGTGTAATTAAAAATCAGCCACAAGAGGGGCGAAAGCCTAGAAGGTTTACTATTATTTCTTCTCCATGTGAGGAAGAGGATAGAAAATAGCAGGAGGGATAGGATATGTTACGAATTAACAATTTAACAAAGACATATAAGGGAGGAAAACATGCCGTTGATAACCTAAGTCTTGAGATTAAGGCAGGCGATATCTATGGATTTATTGGACACAATGGAGCAGGCAAGACAACGACAATTAAGGCAGTGGTTGGCATTCATGACTTTGAACAGGGAGAAATCACCATTGATGGGATATCGGTAAAGACAAATCCTCTTCAATGTAAGGCAATTACTGCATATATCCCGGATAATCCAGAACTATACGAGTACTTGACAGGAATTCAGTATCTGAACTTTTTAGCTGATATTTTTCAGGTTTCTAAAGAGTTACGAGAAGACAGAATTAAGGAATATGCCGATCGATTTGAACTTACAAGTGCCCTTGGGGACCTGATTTCTTCGTACTCACACGGAATGAAACAGAAACTTGCAATTATTGGTGCATTTATTCATAATCCTAAATTACTGATTATGGATGAACCGTTTGTTGGGCTTGATCCACAGGCATCCATTGTATTAAAGGAAATGATGCATGAAATGTGTAAGGAAGGCGGAGCTATTTTCTTCTCGACTCATGTCTTAGACGTTGCAGAAAAGTTATGTAACAAGGTTGCCATTATCAAAGAGGGAAAATTAGTTGCTTCAGGTAAGACAGAAGATCTGGTAAATGGCCAGTCTTTGGAAGAGGTCTTTATGGAGGTAGTAAACCATGTACAGACAAATTAAGTATCTTACCAAGTTGTCGCTATGTAACCTGGCAAACTTTAATGTAATTCGTCATTCCAAGGATAAAAGCAAACGTAATCGCTTTATTGGTCTTGCTATTACCTATGCGGCATTAATTCTAATGTTTTTGTTTTACTCTATTAGCATTGCCATAGGTTTGGCAGTTGTTCATATGGAAAGTTTAATACCGGCATATGCATTTGCATTGATCAGCATTATCATTTTTTTCTTTTCAACATTTAAGGCAGGAAATGTAATCTTTGACTTAAAGTCATACGAGCAGCAGATTGCCTTGCCAGTATCACCGGCGGCCATAGTCATCAGCAGATTTTTATCCATGTATGTAATAGACCTGGCAATCAGTTTGGTTGCCACATTGCCTAGCTTGGCAGTCTATGCAGTAATTACAGAACCTAATATTTCCTTCTATTTGATGGCAATTATAGGCCTCTTATTGGTTCCTCTTTTGCCGATGACCGTTGCTTCCATCATTGGTGCAGTCATTTTTGCAATCAGTGCAAGGATGAAACATAAGAACTTAGTGACCATTGTGTTAACCATAGTATTGGTGTTAGGCATTATATTGGCAGAGACAGGACTGGGAAATAGTTCTGGAGTAATTACAGAACAGGGATTTACAGAGATTTCAGAACTGATTTCAAACCAGCTTAGAACCATCTATCCTCCGGTTGCATTTTATAGTGATGCAATGGTAAAGGGAAGTGTGATCGACTTTTTAATCTTTAGCTTGGGTTCCGTTGGAATCTTTGGCCTGTTTGTAGTAGTCGTACAGCGTAGTTATGTGTCAATCTGCAGCGCGCTTCAGGCAAGAAGCAATGGCCGTGCATATAAGATGCAGGCATTAAAGACAGGAAGTATTAGAAGTGCACTATTTAAGAAGGAAATGAAACGATACTTTGCATCAAGCATTTATGTTACCAATACAGGAATCGGATATATATTAATGACAGTTGCAGCAATTGCCATTATGATAAAGGGCGGAAATGAAGTAGAGCAGTTACTGGGGATGCCGGGAGTGGTGTCAAAAGCATTGCCGTTTGCAATGTCCTTAATGGCCTCTATTGTGTCCACAACCTCTTGCTCCATTTCTATGGAGGGAAGACAGTGGTGGATTACCAAGAGTCTTCCGCTAACTACTAAGGATGTATTTGATAGTAAGATCTTATGGAACCTTGCAGTAGCAGCGCCATTCTATCTAATATCACAAATTGCTCTTTTCATTGGAGTAAAGACTGATTTTATGGGCCATATTTGGATTATCCTGATACCTGCGATTTATATTTTATTTATGGCAGTGACAGGACTTACCATCAACCTTCAGTTTCCTAATTTTACTTGGGAAAATGAGACTGTGGCGGTAAAACAAGGGGCAGCAGTACTAGTTACTTCTATTGTTGGGATGGCAAGCTGTGGCATCCCATTGGCATTGGTAGTTGTAGCAGGACAGAATTTCACTAATATCATTATGACAGTAGTCTGTGTAGTCATCCTTGGACTTACCTGGACCCTTTACCATATAAATAATCGCGTGGATTTACAACAGCTTGGATAATGATAGAAAGATCGTGGGAGGTAATTATGAAAACAAAAAGTAGCAAAAAGATATTTGCAGTCACAGTAATTGTTGTTACGGCTGTTCTAGGGGTGGTCGGCTGGTTTGTTCTTCCGGACCAGGTTGTGACCCAGGTGGGATTTTCAGGAGAAGCAGCAACCAGATCACCTAAATTCTTTGCACTGATTATTCCGTTTCTTCTTTCCGTCGGATTATCATTGCCATATGTAAATACAGAAGAGGAAAATAAGAAGATTTGGCTGGCTTTGTTAGGACCAGTTCTTTATATCATCACATTTATTGTGAACATTTAATTGAGCATAGCAAAAAAAAAGACAGGAAAATTTATTTTCCTGTCTCAGACTGTAGACAATTAAACTCTAGCAGTTACTTCAGCGCACTGCTTATAGG
>JAUNJY010000007.1 GCA_030535455.1 bacterium | reverse complement strand
AAAAGTAGTATGGAATCTTGACAAAGGCCTAGCAACTCTTCCATAAATAAAAAAAAGCGTCCATACAACCGTAGTCATATAGACGCTTCATCCTTATTCCCAAGTAAGAGTCTGATACTCGCTTACTTTATCACGGAGCAATAAGTTCTTAACTGCCTCAAGCGCTGGAACATCTTCAAACAATACTTTGTTGATCTGTTCTACGATTGGCATATTAACTTCATATTTTTTTGCAAGCTTTAAAGCAGCTTTGGCAGCGTAAACGCCTTCTACTACCTGCTTTACCTCATCCATGGCATCTTGCATCGTATAACCTTTACCAATTAGGTAGCCGGCATTACGGTTACGGCTGTGCTTGCTTGTACAAGTAACGATTAAATCGCCAATTCCTGATAAACCTGCAAAGGTTTCAAGATTACCGCCCATTTTTAATCCAAGACGACTAATTTCTGCAACACCTCTTGTCATAAGGGCAGCCTTTGTATTATCTCCAAAGCCTAACCCGTCTGTAATACCAGCTGCAAGAGCGATGACATTCTTTAAAGAACCGCCAAGCTCGATGCTGATGATATCAGGACTTGTATAGACACGGAAGGTATCTGTCATAAACATGTCTTGAATATAAAGAGCAGTCTCTTTTGTCTTTGCACCAACTACTACTGTGGTTGGAATTCCTTTACTCACTTCCTCTGCATGACTTGGACCACTAAGGACCGCAACATCAGCATTTGGAAGTTCATCTTCGAT
The DNA here is from genome assembly GCA_030535455.1 of bacterium. Classification (GTDB taxonomy): domain Bacteria; phylum Bacillota; class Clostridia; order Lachnospirales; family Lachnospiraceae; genus KM106-2. Next base: position 118,036 of record JAUNJY010000007.1, on the reverse strand, counting down.
TACTTCTGATAAAGTAAATAACGTACTTTCTTCAATTCCTTTTGCAACGTTAACAACAATTTGTCCATCTTTTACAAATGGCTTCATTGTATGTGCAGTAGCTCGAATATAAGGAGAGGCAACCGCAAGAACTAACATGTCCTGACCAGTACAAGCCTCTTCCATACTAGAAGTAAATGAGATATTTTCAGGAAGTTTGACACCTGGCAGACGATCTACAAGTTCACGTTTTTCTCTTAACGCTTCTGCTTCCGACTCAAATCTTGTCCAAAGCATAACCTCATGATCTTTACCTGCTAAGACGATTGCTAACGCTGTACCCCAGGCACCGGCACCTATAACTCCTATTTTACTCATAAAAACCTCCTAATTAACTGGCTTTCTGACCAATTTTATTTTCTGTTCCGCTTACTAAACGTGCAATATTGGAACGATGTTTATAAAAAGCTAAGATAGTGAACATACAATAAACAATAATTATATGTATATAATCTGAAGCTCCTCTGCAAACAATCGCTGCATAAATTGGTAGACTTAAGGATACGATTAAAGAGCCAAGCGATACATATCTTGTCAATGCCACAATACTTACAAAGATAATGATATCAATTAATGTAAGTTTTAAGCTGAACATGATGATGACTCCTGACATAGCCGCAATTCCCTTTCCGCCTTTGAATTTAAGCCAGAAAGGAAAGTTGTGACCAAGTACCACGCCAAGTCCAGTGTATCCGATGATCAGGTCATAGCTTAGTGCTTTGCCTTTAAAAAGAATACTCAAAACAGCGCAAGGTAACAGACATTTAAAAACATCACCGAGCAATGTGATGATACCCGCTTTTACACCTAATGTGCGGAGTGTATTGGTAGAACCAATATTACCACTCCCATGTTGTCGTACATCGACATTTTGTGTCTTTCCATAGAAGTAACCTGTTGAAAAACATCCAAAACAATATCCAACAATTAGACATATAACGATTTCTGGTATCATTTCTATTCATCGCCCTTTCTTTCACGTATGATAAATTTAAGTGAAGTACCTGCAAAACCAAATGCTTCACGGATTTTATTCTCAATATATCTAGTATAAGAATAATGCATTAATTCTTTACTGTTTACAAAGATAACAAATGTAGGTGGCTTAACTGCAACTTGTGTAATGTAGTAAAGCTTAAGTCTCTTACCTTTGTCTGAAGGTGGCTGATGCATAGCTGTTGCTTCCATCATGATTTCATTTAAGACACCTGTCTGAATACGTAATTGGTTATTTTGAATTACAGTTTCAATGGAGTCAAACATCTTGAACACTCTTTGTCCAGTCTTAGCGGAAATAAACATAATTTCTGCATAAGGCATGAAGGAAAGAACGTCACGGATTTCTTGTGAATATTTGTAGATTGTCTTATCATCCTTTTCAATAGCATCCCATTTGTTTACTACAACGATAATACCTTTTCCACGTTCATGTGCGATACCTGCAATCTTTGCATCTTGTTCAGTAACACCTTCTTCTGCATCGATTACAACCATAACAACATCGGCGCGTTCTACCGCTGTTACAGTACGGATGATACTATAACGTTCCAATTCTTCTTTGATTTTATTTTTACGACGAAGACCTGCTGTATCGATAAATACATATTCTTTATCTCCGTATTTTACTTCTGTATCGACTGCATCACGAGTCGTACCTGCAATATTGGAAACGATTACACGTTCTTCACCTAATAATTTGTTGATAAGAGAAGATTTACCTACGTTTGGCTTACCTACGATAGCAACACGTGGTCTTTCATCTTCTTCCTCTTCTTTCATCTTTTCAAGATCAAAGTGTTTTGCAACTTCATCAAGCATGTCACCAAGACCTAATTTGGATGCACCACTGACTGGGAATGGTTCACCGATTCCTAAGTTATAGAATTCATATACGTCTGGCATGAATTTGTCAAAGTTATCTACTTTGTTTACAACTAAGACTACTGGCTTATGGGATTTACGAAGCATGTTCGCAACTTGGAAGTCAGAATCTACTAACCCTTGTCTAACATCTACAACGAACATGATTACATCTGCTGTTGCAATGGCGATTTCCGCCTGTTGTCTCATATGGGATAAGATTAAGTCGCTTGTATCTGGTTCGATACCGCCGGTATCAATTAATGTAAACTGATAGTTTAACCAGTCTACCTCTGCATATATTCTATCTCTTGTTACACCTGGAGTATCTTTAACGATAGATATTTTATCTCCGGCAAGAGTATTAAATAAAGTGGATTTACCTACATTAGGACGACCCACAATCGCTACGATTGGTTTACTCATTGTTTTCTCCTTATTAGTTCGTAATAATTATTATTTGGTAATAATTGTATTAACAAATGACGTTCCGTCTGATTGTACAATACGGATGTCGGTTTGTAAAGCATTTTGAATATCATTTATGGTAAGATCATCTAAAAGTACATCCTCGCCGCTTCGAAGTAAAACGCTTGGAAGAATTAGATAATCGCCTAAATCTTTTCCTTTTAACTGGTTGATAATATCTCCGCCAGTTAAGAGCCCTGCTACGGTAATTTCATGACCAAAGAAGTCATTTTTAATCGTATACAGGTCAATTGTCATATTTGGGAATTTTTCATTCACCTTTGATTTTAAATAATCAATTGTAGAACTCGCAAGTACACCGGTTACCATGGAGACTTTCCCTAAGCGGTCATCCCCTTCGATTTCATCAAGGTAGGATAGCACTTCTTCCGTTAAGGAACGAACCATTCCTACACCGTTTTCAATCTGTCCATATCCTTCATAGTAATCTTCTTCTGGAACGTCTAACTCAGCTTTAATATACCATTCATCACTGGCAAATACAAATCTTGTACCATGCTGTTCTAAGAACTTTTCCTGCCAATAATGTATTTGGTCTAACACTTGTCTTGCGTCCTCTTTTGTAAAGGATGGAATTTGCTCCAATCCGTCTCTGAACTTTGTCTTTCCAAGTGGCACTACAGAAAGACTGCGCATATGAGGCATCATGTTTCCTAAATCTTCAATGGTACGATCTAATTCTTTTCCATCATTGTAACCCTTACACAATACGATTTGGGAATTCATTTCAATTCCGCCTTCGTAAAGACGCTTGATTTTTTCTAAAGCATCCCCCGCAAATCGGTTATGGAGCATTTTTTGACGAAGCTCAGGATTTGTCGTATGGACAGAAATATTAATCGGTGCCAATTTATAAAGAATAATACGTTCGATGTCTTCCATCTTCATATTAGTAAGTGTGATGTAATTTCCTTGCAAGAAGGATAATCTGGCATCATCATCTTTAAAATAGATCGTTTCTCTCATGCCTTCTGGATTTTGATCAATAAAGCAGAAAATACATTTGTTTCGACAAGAACGATAGTTATCCATTAAGCTTTCGCCAAACTCAATCCCTAAATCTTCTTCATAGTCTTTTTCAATTTCTAATTCCCACTCTTCATTGTTTGGTTTCATAATAAGAACCGTAAGGTATTCATCATTTACCAAGTAATGATAATCAAAGACATCTTTAATCTCTTGATTATTAATACGAAGAAGGGTGTCGCCACGTTCGATTTCAAGCTCTTCTGCAATACTTCCAGGCTGCACGCTTGTTATAATGTGTCCTTTTATACTCATGTCATTCTCCCGTCTGCATAAAACCAGCGCTTTATGCGAATCATGTTGTTAAAACTCTATTCTAAACACATAAAAGCTGCTAGGTTTCCGCGTTTTCCGCCACTTGCACGATGCGAAAACAGTAAGCGGTTATTACAGCATGTGCATAAATTCGAATTTGTTATATTCGTTTCCTCAAGGCCCGCTTCTAATAAGATATACTTATTTACCAGCCATAAGTCTAATTGATACTTTCCATTTCCTTTATTATACAGTATCTTGGATGTTATTTCATTTGTAAAATTACCCATAAATGCTGTTGCAACATCTTCACTGACTTCATAACAGTCAAAGCAGATACTAGGGCCAATCACTGCAATAATATCCTTTGGATCTGATCCAAATTCCTCAGTCATGGCTTCTACTGTCTTCTTGCCAATCTTATTAACCGTGCCCTTCCAGCCGGAATGGCTAAGGCCGATTGCCTTTTTTATCGGATCCACAAAGTATAATGGCACACAATCAGCGTAAGAGGTAACCAATGTCACTCCCGGCTCATTGGTTATCAGGCCATCAATGCCTTTTAGCCTACGTTCAAAGCGATTATCCTTACTGATATCCGCCTTGGTAATACGATAAACAAGCGTATCGTGTACTTGGTCCGAGAACGCAAGATCAGTTTCCTTCATTCCCATGGCAGCAAGTATACGTTCATAATTTTCCTTTACTGCTTCTTCTTTATCTCCACGAACAAAGCTTAAGTTAAGTGTTGTAAAGTCACCTGTACTGACGCCGCCAAGTCTTGTGGAAAACCCATGTCTAATTCCTTCTACGCGGTCAAGCGCTTCAAAATGGACAAATGGTGTCTCATGATCTGTATTTAGCAATGCATGTGCATCGTCATCGTTATACTTTATATTATAAACAGAATTTTCGTACTTATAATGAACCTGGTCATTGTTCGCATCAAAAATTCTCTCTGGATTATATTCGTTCATGCCTATTTTGCTACCTTTCAAAAAATATATCCTTCATCAATCATAAATGCATTCTGATATACCTTGATATCGTCCTTTAATAAGACAGCAACATCAAAACGACATGGGCTATCAAACGATAAACCATGTCTTAATAAGTAGTGATTTGCTGTTTTTATGATTGCATGCATCTTCCGCTTGGTAACTGCTTCTTCTGGATATCCATTTTTCAAATTAGAACGGTATTTTACCTCGATAAACACAAGGTAGCCATTCTCCTTTGCAATAATGTCAATTTCTCCAGCCTGACAGAAATAATTCGTCATTATCACCTGATATCCTAATGTCTCTAGATGTTTTACGACAAGTTGTTCTTTGTCATTACCAATTACCCGCTTATTATACATGAAATACCCCCAACTTTACTTTTTTAAGTTCAGTTTTTTCTTAATTCGGTCTGCTTCATCAACATACACAAGAATATCTGCAACCACTCCGTATAATTCCTTAGGAATATACTCGCCAATTTCAAGCTTTGACAGCGTTTTTGCAAGAGGAGCATCTTGATGCACCGGAACCTTTGACTCGTTTGCAGCCGTAACAATCTTATCTGCCAGGTAACCCCTGCCAGAAGCAATGATCTTCGGTGCCTGTTCATCTGGGCTATATTCTAATGCAACTGCAGTTTTATTTCTCATTTCTTCCATAGGATTACCTCACTGCTTATTAAAAATTATACAAAGTTTTTAATGAAGCTTCTACGATGAATTGGACAAGGGCCATATTTTTTTAATGCTTCGATGTGCTGCTTACTACCATATCCTTTGTTTTGGGCAAAGCCGTACTCAGGATAAATCTTGTCGTATTCTACCATCATCTCATCTCTCTCAACCTTTGCAAGAATACTTGCAGCTGCAATAGAGATACTTCTGGCATCGCCTTTGATAATCTTGACCTGTTCCATAGGAAGTCCAGGAATGATTACTGCATCATTTAAAAGCACGTCCGGAGTCACTTCCAACCCTTCCACTGCTTCTCTCATCGCTTGATACGTAGCGTTTAATATATTGATATCATCAATTACGCTTGGTGGCATAATGCCTATATTACAAGCAATTGCTTTCTCTTTGATTTCAAGATATAATTCATTTCTCTTTGCCTCACTGAGCTGTTTGGAGTCATTTAGATAAAGGATATCAACATTCGGGTCTAAGATTACTGCACCTGCAACAACAGGGCCTGCAAGCGGACCACGTCCTACTTCATCAATACCACAGATATAGTTTGCGTCTGCGTATTCATATTCAAACTGTTTCATGACTTCAATTCGTTCAAGCTCTGCAAGATATTTTTCTTCTATCTTTTTATAGCGTAGAATTAGGTTTTTAACACCCACTCTCGAGTCACTTTCTAACTCTGTAAGCATTTGTTTACGGACAGAAGCTTCTGCCTGTTCTAATTCCTGTTTAATCATTGCTAAACTCTTCATGTATCTTACCTCTGGTTTATTCAATACCGCCAAATTGGCTAAATGGATATAGTCTTGCGCTGACTTTTCCTATAATATCTTTTTTTCGTACTAGTCCAACATATGATGAACGGCTGTCCGTACTGTTATTACGGTTATCTCCTAACACAAAGTACTCGTCCACTCCCAATGTAATTGGTTCGGCCGCATTTCCTGCGTAGGACATGTCTTCCGTACCATAGTTTTCATTGATTACTTCCCCATCCACATAGATCTTGCCATCCACAATCTGAATGGTTTGTCCTGGTAGTGCAATGATTCGTTTCACCAAATTAATGTCTGTATCGTTTTTGAATACGATCACATCAAACTGTTCCGGATCATGAAAGCGATAGGTAAAGCGATTGATCGCTACCACATTGCCATCGTGTAATGTGATTTCCATGGAGCCTCCATTTACCCTTGAATAGGTAACAACAAAGGTGGTAATTCCATATACTAATACAATTGCAACTAAAAGACAGGCTAAGATTTGACCTATCACACCTAAAAGCGTGGTCTTTTCTTCCTCTTCCTCATCCATTTCCTCCATCGGAAAATCAATGATTTCTGCCTGTTTCTTTATCGGTTTTTGTGTCGGCGTTTCCTGCTCTATCTTACGAAGCGCAGACTCGTAGGCTACATAATCACTATGTACGGCCTGGTCTGTGTCGTTAATCCACTGAATGTATTCTTTTAGCTTTGGAAAATTCTTTTCATCAAATGCTAATGGATCATCTTTTTCTTCATAATATTTTATTTCTTTACAAAATTCTAAGCTGTCATCAATACTGCTTCCCTTTTTCAAACTGAAACCTCCTTATTCTTCGGAGTTACCATCCTCAGGAAATTCTAACGTTACTCTTCCTAACTTTGCATTACGGAAATCATCAATGATAATACCTGCTGCTTTATTTAAATCAAGCTCATTTCCACGTAATTTGCAAGAACGAAGTTCTGCAATATGGTAAAGTGTCTTAACAGAATCTTCATATGCTTCCATTTCATAACGTTCTTCTAATACGCCTTTATAATGCGTATTCATGAAATCTAATAATTCCATTGCAAGTTCAGTCGTATTTAATAATTCTTCTTTAATAGAACCAATGAATGCTAATTTAAGACCTACTGTCTGATCTTCAAATTTTGGCCATAAGATACCTGGTGTATCTAATAATTCAACGTTCTTATTCAGACGGATCCATTGCTTTCCTTTTGTTACACCTGGCTTGTTACCAGTCTTAGCACATGCTTTTCCTGCAAATGTGTTGATAAACGTAGACTTACCAACGTTAGGAATTCCAACGATCATAGCACGCACCGGACGATTGATGATCCCACGTTTGCGGTCACGTTCAATCTTTTCTTTACATGCTTCTAAAATAATGTTTTGAACATCTTTTACGCCAGTCCCTTTTTTAGAGTTAAGGCCTACTACATACCAGCCTTTTGCTTCGTACCAAGCCTTCCATTTTCTAGACCATTCAGGATCTGCTAAATCATATTTGTTTAAAAGGATAACTCTGGATTTATTCTTTGCTAAATCATCAATATCTGGATTTTTACTTGCTAGTGGAATTCTTGCATCTACTAACTCGATTACAACGTCGATTAATTTTATATCTTCCTGCATCTGACGTTTTGCTTTCGTCATATGTCCTGGATACCATTGAAAATGCATTTGCCTTACCTCATGTTCTTAATTTTGTCTTTTATTTTGCTGTCGGTGTTGGACTTACCGAGATACCGCCAATCGGTGTTGCAGATGGCGTCTCCGTTTCCTCTACCTCTTTTCTTCTATTCAAATTACCGATAAATGCGAATTTGTTCATACGAATCCACGCTTTACCGATGATATCATCTTTTATTACAGTACCGAAACTGGCAAATCTGCTATCTACACTGCCATTTCGATTATCTCCGAGGACAAAATATTCCCCATCTTCTAACTTATATGGAGTAGCTGCCAGACCACTGTTGCTAATCTCTTCTACTTCCACAATTTCTTTATACTTAGTTCCGTCAATATAAACAATGCCTTCTTTGATCTCTATTGTTTCTCCCGGGAGTCCGATCACACGCTTCACATTATAGTAGCTGTGTTCTTGTCCGCTTTGTTTAAACACGATCACGTCTCCACGTTTTGGCGAAGAAAAACGATAATCAAGCTTATTTACCATAATAGAATCACTTTCAGCCAGAGTAGGGCTCATCGACTCCCCGTACATCTTGATCTTTTGAAACCCAAAGTGAATTACAAGAAATCCAAGGAATATTGCAATTGCGATTTCTACGATCCAGATGAGCAGTCGTACTAGGCGATTTTTTCTCTTTTCTTGACGGTTTCCATTATCAAAATCGAATGCCATAACTTACTCCTCTACAACACTTTTGTATTTTTAAGTCCTCAATAACATTCCTATTATAACACGAATCCAAAAAGAAACGAACTCTTATTTCATCCCCAGGAAATGCCATTGTCTCAGAGGCTTTATTTGACAGAAGGCTTCTTTTATAAGAAGTCCCCTATGAAATAAAAAGGGGCTACGTACTATAGCAAATACAGTACGACAGCCCCTTAACATTTTTAAAATATGATTCAAAGCTAGATCACTAAGAAAAATTATTTAACTAATTCTTTAACCTTAGCAGCTTTACCAACTCTTTGACGTAAGTAGTTAAGTTTAGCTCTTCTAACTTTACCGTATCTTACAACTTCAACTTTTTCTACGATTGGAGAGTGTAATGGCCAAGTTTTTTCTACACCGATACCGTTAGAAGTTTTTCTAACTGTAAAAGTTTCTCTTGCTCCACCATTTTGTCTCTTTAATACTGTACCTTCGAAAACCTGAGTTCTTTCACGGTTACCTTCTTTTACTTTAGCGTATACTTTAACAGTATCACCAACGGAAAAGCTAGGTACTTCTGCTTTTAATTGAGCAGCTTCGATATTTTTAATAATTTGATTCATTTGTGCGACCTCCTAATTTATATTAGATGTTCTTAATACGCTAGTAAGTAGCAGAGGAACACCCTTAATCTCACAACAACCATACTTTATCATAAATAGTCGATAATTGCAAGAATAAATTTCATAGTTCTATTACCAAGTTTTCGCAATTTAATTATTTCTTATTCTTATTTTTAAGAGTTTCTAAAAATTGCTTTTCTTTTTTTGTTAGATTAGCCTCTTCTAACAGATCAGGACGTTTCTTTAACGTACGAATGATGGACTGTTCTCGTCTCCATTTCTCTACGTTTCCATGGTGTCCAGAACGTAATACTTCTGGAACCTCCTTATCGTGGAACGTTACTGGTCTTGTGTACTGTGGGTATTCTAATAAGTTATCGTGGAAGGATTCGATTTCCGCGGATACATCATTATTTAATACTCCTGGCACTAAACGGCCAATGGCATCCATCATAACTAGGGATGGAAGTTCGCCGCCTGTCAGTACATAATCACCAATGGATACTTCGTCTGTCACGATTTCCTCTAATACTCGCTCATCGATTCCTTCATAATGTCCGCATAGGAAGATTAAGTTCTCTTCCTTTGCAAATTCTTCAGCCATCTTCTGATTAAATACTTTTCCTTGAGGTGTCATGTACACCACACGGGCACCTTTTGCTTTTTCTTTGATTGACTCATAGGCACTGTAAACAGGCCCTGGCTGCATTACCATGCCGGCACCACCGCCATATGGATAATCATCCACTTTCAAATGTTTATTTTCAGAGAAATCACGGATATTGACAGCAGTAAGGCTAACTAGCTCTTTCTCTGCTGCGCGCTTCATTATGCTTGTATGAAACGTATCTTCGACCATCTCAGGAAATAACGTCAGGATGTAAAAATTCATTCAATTCCCCCCGTTAGTCTAAAAGACCTGGCATGATGTGAGCCGTAATTTCTTTATTATCAATATCGATATTAAGGATACATTCGTCGATATATGGAAGAAGTACTTCGCCTCTGTCTTTTGTCTTAACAACATAAACATCGTTTGCACCTGTTTCCATTACATCGATTAACTCACCAAGGTCGTTTCCTTCGTCAGTTACCACTTTACAGCCGATAAGATCTGCGATATAATATTCGCCTTCTTCTAATGGTACTGCATTTTCACGAGTTACAAATAAATCTTTTCCTTTATAACGTTCAATGTCATTGATATTATCAAATTCTTTAAATTTTAAGATTACAAATTGTTTGAAGTATTTTACATTGGATACATGTAGCGTCATTTGCTCTTTTCCTGTATCTAAGATTACTTCTTTTAAATAGTCAAAACGAGAGGCATCATTTGTTGTAGGGAATACCTTTACCTCTCCTCGAATTCCGTGCGTATTTGAAATTACGCCAACACGTAATAATTGTTCCATCGTAGTCTCCTTGCTTTATCTTGGCATTATCTTTTAAATTCTATCTAACTCTATATCGTTTGTCAAATACATTCCTAGTATTAACAAGGATTTAAGGACCAATACTTCAACAAATGCAGAAATCTTCCCTAAACTATAAAGAACCTGACCTACTTTCTTAATTGAGAGTATACCAGGTTCTTCTATACATATTATTCTGTTGTCCTAAATTACTGTTCTGTTTTTTTGCTTGCAGCAGTTGCTCTTTTCGACTTCTTAGGTGGTGCCTGAGCTTCCTCAATCTGCTGCTGATATAACAAGCGCTTTGCTTCATGCTCGGCTTCTTTCTTTTCTTGTATCTTCTTTAACTCTTCCAATGCTTTTTTTTGCAAATCAGGTTCTTCGAATGTCAAGAACTTTTCGAATGAATCTGGATATAAAAATGTTTTTCGTTCTCTAAAGGCTTCAAACTGAACTTTTATGTAGTTTTGCTTTTTTTCAACAATGGTACCCTTACCAAATGTTTTATGTACGACTGCCTTCTTGATCATTTTTACTCATCCTTTCTCACTACACTATAATTGTACCACAAAATTCATTAGAAACGTAAGTATTTTTCTCATTTCTACCGCATTTTCTATGAGTTGATTGAAAATCCTGCCTAGGTATTCTATAATGACCGTATAAAATGCATGGAAAGGAGTTAATCGTATATGCCATTTATTAATATGAAAACAAATGTCGCTGTGTCTGAACAGACGAAAGAGGCTATCAAAACTGATTTCGGACATGCCATCACTGCAATTCCAGGAAAAAGCGAGGACTGGCTTATGGTCGGATTAGAGCCAGACAGCAGTCTTTGGTTTAAAGGAACAAAAGATCCTGCTGCCATGGTTGAAGTCTCAATCTTCGGCAACGCTACCCCTGCTGACTACGAAAAATTAACAAAAGCAATCTGCAAGGTAGTAGAAACCCATCTAAACGTTTCACCATCTAGGACTTATGTCAAATATTCCGAGATTAGTGAATGGGGCTGGAATAATAAAAACTTCTAATATTAAATTCTAAAAACAAAAGAGAAGAAGCTCTTCGTCAGAGTCTCTTCTCTTTTTTATCCCTCTACCAATAAAAGAAATACAATATAATAACAATGCTTCTCCGTGTACATACTAATGAACGTTCTAAAATAAAGGAGGGTACTATGTTTAAATTAAAAGTGGAGCACTTTGATATTGAACAAATCTGTCACTCTGGTCAATGTTTCCGCATTAAAGAAAATACCCGTGGCTACTTTGAAGTTATCGCCTTTGGTCAGTACTTGGAACTAAAACAAGAGGGTGATATCGTCACTTTTCTGTGCTCCGAAGAGGACTTTTATACCTATTGGAACTGGTATTTTTCGTTGGATGAAGATTATGATGAAATTGTGAAACAAATTGACCACAATGATCAGTATATGCTGACGGCCATGGAATACGGCTCCGGCATTCGCATTTTAAAACAAGATTTATGGGAAATGATTATTTCCTTTCTGATCAGCCAGCAGAATAATATTCAAAGGATACAAAAGTGCATCCAGACCATCTGTGAGAAATACGGCGAGAAAAAATTCAACTCTTATGGCGAGGCTTACTATGCCTTTCCCACTCCTAAAGCACTTTCACTACCAACAGAACAGGCATTAAGGGATTGCAACCTTGGATATCGCGCCAAATATATACAGCGTGTCTCTAAGGCAATTGCAAGCGGTGAATTTTCTTTAGAGACCTTGCCATCCCTTTCCTACGAAGAGGCTAAAAATGAACTTCTTAAACTTTACGGCATAGGGATTAAGGTGTCCGAATGCATCTGCCTCTATGGATTGCATCATTTAGACGCATTTCCAGTTGATACACATATCAAGCACGTATTAGATGAAAATTATAAGGATGGCTTTCCGTTCGAACGATATCGCGGGGTCGCCGGAGTGTTTCAACAGTATGCCTTTTACTATGATCTCAAGCCCAAAAATCAAACGAATAAACCATCTTCCCAGTGAGTGTGCCTTGTACGCCCTGTTATCTAGGGCGTTTTTACATATTGAGTAACAAACCTGTCGATTGTCTTCCAATAAATTTCAGGATTTGTCTCTAATGCTTTGGCATGTGCTGCTCCCTCGATTACCAGCTTTTCTTTTTCTACATTTGCTGCATTGTACACTTGATCTAGCATAAAGAACGGTACAAAATCGTCGTTATCTCCATGTATAAATAGCATTGGCCTTGTTGCTCTAGCTAGCTGGTCAATTGCAGAAGCATCAGAAATCCAATATCCTGCGCGAACCTTAGTAGCCAAATTGGCAAGCTGCATTACTGGAAATGCTGGTAAGTTAAATAATGCATCTAGCTGATAGGAAAATTCACTCCATACGGATGTATATCCAGAGTCTTCAATAATACATTTCACATTGCTAGGAAGCTGTTCTCCTGCAACCATCATAACGGTAGCACCTCCCATGGAAACACCATGAAGGACAATTTGCGCTTCACTGTCTTTGGCAATAATGTAGTCAGTCCACTTCATAATATCGAGACGGTCGTCCCATCCCATTCCGATATAGTCTCCATCGCTTAAACCATGTCCACGTAAATCAGGAACCAAAACATTGTATCCCATGTCATAAAATCCTTTCGCATAACCATACTGGTCACTGCCCTGTCCCGTATATCCATGTACAACAAGCACCCATACATCTGATTTCTTCGTATTCGTTATTTCATACGCATGCAGCTTTAATCCATCTTCTGAAGTGATAAACTGATCCGTGTAGCCGCTCTGCTCTGTAATCCAGTTGACTTCTTGTTTCTCTGTCTCTTCGTCTTCACCAAAGATCATGTCTTTTGATACTGCTGGATTTAACGCCAGGTTATAAAAATAATTTCCTACTGCTGCTCCAGCCACTAGTAGAAGAATGATACAGACGAAACCTATGATGAAGGCTTTCTTTTTGGTAATTCTTATTTTATTTTTCACTCTAGTACCTTTTCCTTATTGATTGACAAAAAATGCTGCAGCAATGGCTCCGGGACCTACATGGGTGCCGATTGTGCTTCCAATTGTACAGATTGGCAAGCTCCCCTCTTTTCCTTCGTATAGTTTTTTACTATCCTGAAGATATTTTTGCAGACAGTCATCTGATAATCCACTGTAAGCTACATTGATTGGCTTATTCAGATTTATTCCACCTTCCTCTTCCACCAGGCGTATCAGCATATTGCTGCCATTTTTTGAACCCCTTGCTTTTCCAAGCATGGCAATCTCACCTTCAGTTATAGTAATCACCGGTTTAATCGAAAGCAAAGTTCCTGCAAATGCTGCAGTTGCAGAGATACGACCTCCCTTTTTCAAATATTCGAGAGTGTCTAATAAAGCGATTAGACGAATATTTTTCTTTTCCTGATTTAAAATGGATACAATCTCTCCTGCAGTTTTTCCTTCTTCTCGTAACTGGACTGCTAATTCAACCAATAGCTGCTCCCCTATACACACATTTTCACTGTCTACAATCATAATCTGATCTTTGAACTCTTGAGCAGCAATATGCGCACTTTGATAGCATCCTGACAATTTAGAAGACAATGTGATGCAAATAGCAGTATCCCCCGCCTCTACAACTTCTTTAAATGCTTCCTCATAATCAAATGGTGAGATTTGACTTGTTTTTGGAAGCTCGTCTGTCTCAATTAATTTCTCATAAAATTCTTTATGACTCATTGTTACGCCATCCAAATACTCTTGGTCTCCAAAGATTGTCTTGATTGGTAATACGGTTACCTTCCAGTCTCTGGCCTTCTCTGCTGCTATATCACTTGCCGAATCACATATTATTCTTATACTCATTTTTATCCCCCTGCTTCTTTAAAAGCTTCTTCTTCTATTTTTTTATTTAGTGGCTATACCTGTCGTTCTAAATTTTCTGCAATTACGCTTAATACGCGATAAAATACTTCTCGTTCTTCCTCGCTAAAGCCTTCTCCGCTGTTTTCAACAACTCGACCAATCTTCTCGTTGATTTTCTCACAGACCGTTCGTCCTTCCTTGGTTAGCTTAATCAAGGTACGGTAGCGTTTTTTGCCCTCCAGATTATCAATAAAGGACACAAGCCCAGCCTCTTCTAATTTTGCTAGTGTTCTTGAAATTGCCGCCTTGTCTTCACCACATAAGGAAGCAAGGTCTTTTGATGTAACTCCATCTTCATGCTGCTTCAGCTGATACAGGCACATTACTTGAGAGCCTTTTAAACCATAGTCCTCCATCTCTTTATTCTTTATTATCTGAATGCTACGATTGATTTTATTCATCATCGTTACAAATGTTTCAAAGCGATTAATCATAATGTTCTCCTTATCTGTTTTTGCGATATCGTTATCATAAATCAAAGATGTTGATTTGTCAACAACTTTAATTTTAAGTAACTTTTTCACCAGTACAATGGGTACGTTTCTTGGTTCTCTGCCTTTGACTCGTTGTTTTCGTAAAAAAAGTGTTTTGCTTACAAACCACTCCGTGCCGAACTCGGTTGCGACAGCGACATTCTCCTTTCGAGTGAGTGCGCATCTTGCACCCGCTTTTCATGGTGCTTTGTTCAAGAATAGGAGGCTTCTCGAAGAAAAGTTTCCTATTCAAAAAAAAGAGCGCTTCTATGCGCTCTAACCTATAATACTTCTTAATACACTGCAATTACCTCTTTGTTCCTTTTGCAACAAATAAAGAATACGGAATTTCTTGATTATTAATATATTTTGTTCCCTGATAAACTGTTTTTACTGAAATATTTACTAATCCCGAGTCTTGAAGTAAGGTTTTCACTTCCTTATGCCCAAATCCATTATGTCCATGAAAATCCTCTTCATTTTTATGAAATGTACCATCCTCCTTATCTAAATCAATCATCAAGAAGGTACCTCCCGCTGCAAGTAATCCAATCACCTCTTCTAATTTTTCCTTTAAATTGATAATATGATGAAATACCATAGAACTATAAATTAAATCATAGTCCTTTTCCTCCGTTAATTCCTTAATCAAATGTACATTATAAAATGCCTCATAAAGCTCAATTTTCTTCTCGTAAATACTGCACATTTTAGGTGACAGGTCATATCCATATATCTGAATTGCATTTTCCTGATATAACTGAAAAGTCAATAATCCGGTGCCGCATCCAAACTCTAACACTTTCTTATTTTCCATATCCGGCACTTCTTCTTTTATGATGTTAGCAAGCGTCTCCGCTCTTCGTATCCGTCGCTTACTGTCCCATGAGGATGCCACTTGATCAAAATATACGTTATCCATCTTTTCATTCCCCTTTCCTACTGTTTATACGTTTCACGCTCCTTCTTTACCGTTTTTTCTCTCTGCTTTTTTCCGGCTTGACCGGCTGGCAACACTGTATTTGCGGATTATCTACCAACTCCAGCCTTATGGCAGGCATTGGTATTCCTGCGTTATGTAAATTACTAATACAACTAGAAAGTATCTGAACGGCATTGTCAGCAGAGGCCTCAATATAGGTAAGCTCCATCATACTGATATCCGGCTCATCAATTCCTAGTCTTTTTAATATTTCCTCTAGTGTTCGTTCCTCTGTCAGAGCCTGAATGACACAGGACAACTGAAAATATCCATACATGGATACTGTATATAGCTCTGCCGTACCCCAAATCCGTCTAAAAAACTCAACAAAACTCTGCTTACTTGGAACCGGATTAGGAAGTCTCGTAATTACCTCTTCGATAATCTTCTTTAACTCTGCCAAATACTCGTCTGCACCAACCTGTCTCCAATAAGCAACTGCAAACTGATTGACAAATAACTCTTCTTCTACTGGATTTATATGTAACTTCTGCTGTTCTACCAAGACATGTCCCACTTCATGAATTAAATTAAACCAATGAAAATAGAGATCAAATCTATGCTGTACCTGCTCCTCGCCAAATAAGTGAATATAGCCTTCCTGCTGCTCATCAGTACCAGTTTCAAATTTCCCGCTAAGAATTTCAAACTTCAAACTGCTCACTCCCTATGCACACTTCATATATATCTATTATAACATATTTTTATTTTCCTAACCATTTTTTAACATTCACACGTAATTGTTCTTTGAGACGTAAATAAAAGGCAGCCCCACATAAACACTGGACTACCTTTTCTTCTTATTTTTTATCGTTTTTATATGTAATCGGATAACGAATAATTGTCTTTAGCCTTTCAGTCGAAGTCCTCCTAGGATCACTTAAATAGATTTCATGATGTCTTCTGGTTTCTGACAAATCCACCTGATACTCTGTCTTAGACAAAAATGCTTCCATCTTTTGAATGGTCGACGCTTCCTCATCATAAGAACCATAATGCATTATCTGCACACAAAGGCCTTCCGTATATTTGATCAGCTTAGCATCAGAACATGAAAGCTCAGGCTTTTTCTTCTTTAATATAGTTTTTGCCTGTTCAAATGCCTCCGTTGTAACAAATTCCGGCTGGCGAATGACAGACGTCCACAAAAACAACTCTTTATTAATCTGAGTATTGGTTGCAAACTGCTCATCGTCAGACCACCAAAAGCCCTCCAGTGGTGGCACTACATACTCAAAATAGCCATCTGGACATGCTGGGCCGCTTTTATTCATTTTTATCGTATAGGAAAGCCCATATAACAATTGGACTGCCTGCTTATATTCTTCTGAAACATTGGGATCTCCCTTTCCATCCACCGCAATAAAGATCATTTCAGGCACAGTTACGATGGATGGTGTTCCTCCCGGGAAATACAACTCCTTCTGTTTTTTCTTATAATCTACCTTATCCAATTAGAAAGCCCCCTGTCAGTCAAACTATTTTAATGCAATATAAATATCGATTTGCGCATTATCCATATCTGAAGTCAGATACTCCTCAAAATCGCCTGTATAGCTTCGTTCTAAATCCATACTCCAAATATCCTTCCAGGCTTCACTAACTGCCGTATGCACATCTCCTCGCACCTCAAACTTAGCATATTTTCCGGCAGGAATTACCTTTACTGTCAGATCTTTGTTATCTGGTGTTCCCACTTCTACGCCAGCCGTCACAGTATATCCGCCATCTTCTGTGTAATCCGAGTATAAACCAATCGCATATTCATTACGTTTGTTCTTAATCAATCCATAGATCCCCGTATTATAAAGAGTGTCCCACAGTCCGCCTATGATTTCTGTCATTTTCGGATCTTCATTGGATGTCTTTGCACTAACTCCTACTACAACTTTCTCATCCAGTGTTACTACGATATGTTTCATATACATTACCTCATTTCTTTTTGATAGCCCTATTGTAACGAAGTTAATATGACAGCTGTATGTCATATTAAAAATATTTTTTTGCTTGTACACATATAATGTACTAACTACATAATAAGGAGGAACTATGAACTATCCAAACCCAATACATCCCGGAGACACCGTGGGGCTTGTTGCGCCATGCTCTCCGATTCAGCCTTCCAAACTAAATGCTTGTATCGATGCAATTACGGCAATGGGTATGAATGCCGTAATTGGTGACAGTGTGACCGAATCCTTGCACGGGTATCTTGCCGGTTCAGACCAAGTCCGTGCAGATGACTTAAATGCAATGTTTTATTCTTCTTCGATTGATGCAATCTTTTGCCTTCGTGGAGGTTATGGAAGTACTTCGCTAATGTCATTGCTTGATTACCAGACCATTACAAAACATCCAAAACTCTTTGTTGGTTACAGCGACGTTACCTCCTTTCATTTAGCGTTTCACAGACTTTGTGATTTTATTACATTCCATGGTCCTATGGTCTCCTCCAATATGATTAATGATTACGATGAGTATACAAAACAATGCTTTGAGGAAGCCATCTCCATGCCTGATGTATTGACCTATCATTCCCCTGATGGAAGCAAACCTATTTCAATTGTCAAGGGAACAGCATGTGGAAGGGTTATTGGCGGTTGCCTTTCTTTAATCAGTCCATCCATCGGAACATTTTATCAGCCGGATTTTAAAGGAAAAATATTGTTTTTGGAAGATGTGGACGAATCCCTGCCTCGCTGCGATAAGCTGATGCATCATCTTGCACACTCCTGCGTGCTCGATCAGGTTGATGGAGTAATTCTTGGCACATTTAAAGATTGCACTAATCCAAATGATCCTTCCTACACCATGTTTGACTTTTTTAAGGACTTCTTTTCCAGCTATAAAAAACCAGTGTTATATGGAGTTCAATCCGGCCATGAAAAGCCAATGGCAACCATACCATTTGGAACCGTCTGCTACATAAATTCATACTCGGCAGAGCTCTCCTTTGAATATCGCTAAGCCAAAGAGTAGTTTCCTTTTCAGAACAAAGTGTTTTGCTTGCAAAACACTCCGCGCCGAACGCGATCACGAAGTGATAAACTCCTTCTGCGTAAGTGCGCATCTTGGCTTTCTGGTTTTTAGAAAGCCTTTTTTTATTGATAGGAAGCTGCGCGAAGAGAAGTTTCCTATCAATAAAAAAAAGAGAAGGGGATTATTCTCCCTTCTCAGACTGTAGACAAATGAAATCTTGCATTCACTCCAACGCGCCTCTCATCCTATTCATATCTTTTTAATGTACGCTCTAACTGTTCTTTGATCTGGCTGCGGAGCCAGGCAGGCTCAATCACTTCACAGTATTCTCCCAGAGAGCATATGTAATCACTTATCCATCGTCCATTTGGCATCAACACCGTACAAAGGAAGTTTCCTTCCTTGTCCACCTCAAACTGTTCCACCTCGTCATATACTCGAAATGCCATTTCTTTAGATACTTTTAGTCGAATAGAAACCATATGCTCTGCAGGAATTTTCGTGTTGGACAGGACCTTTTTAGGTGTAGGATACTCAAAGGAAGTTTCCGTCACAAATAGATGATGAAGCCGCCTCAGCTTAAAGAAACGTTCTTCTTTTCTTGTCTTGCAAAATGCGTATAAATACCAAGCCTGTCCCTTAAAACATAATTTTAATGGCAGCACAGTCCGTGTAGTTGACTCTTTTTTCCCACTTACATAATCGAAGGATACAATCTGTTTTCGAAGGATAGCCTCTTTTAACTGGCTAAACACGGTATTTTCGTAGTCTAGGTTGGCCCAGCTTGAAAAATCAACCTCAATCCAGTCTGTGTCGTGGCCGCCCAACATGGTACTTAATTTAGCCAGTGCAGGGGCCGCCTCTTCAGGGCGGACAGAACTTACTGCCTGTAAAGATGCCAATATTCCTGACTTCTCCTCTTCGGAAAGGACGGACTTATTAAAGATAAAATCAGGCAATAAGGATATGCCTCCGCCTTTTCCTTTGCTCATATAAATAGGAATTCCTGCTATGGATAGATTTTCGATATCACGATAAATCGTTCGTGTGGATACCTCAAATCGCTCTGCCAGTTCTTTTGCTGTCAGCGTCTTATGGTCCAGCAGCAAATAGACAATCTCAAACAATCGATTTATTTTCATAGACCTATCCTATTTCACAAGTGTCATATATACATTATATAATTGGTTGATTTCCCTTAAACATTGCAAATATAACTCTTTGATTTCTTCGTTTGGACTCAAGACCAGATAGCTTTCATTCTCAATAATCTGAATTAACGGCTTTACCTGCTCATAATACATGTAATCTACATCTTTTTTCTGTAAAATGCCTAAATAATAGTATAAGATCTTCTCGTATTTTCCATCTGCCATCCGCATATCGCAAAGTTCAAGCTGACTGTCAAAATAGTTGGCTAAATCATTTGCAAAATGTCGTCCATGTTCTTCAGGATTTCCAGAACCATAATAATGTCCAAATGGCGTATTCCATAACATGCCTCCAACGGTAGTATGACGGATTTCCCCTTTCAGCCATCCCTTCACTTCAAAGTAACGTTTTCCTAATACCTTTGAAGATTGCGAAACATATGGATGCCGTTCATTAATTATTGCATTGAAAATCTTTGCATTTAACTCTTTGTCGTCCAGATTAGAAAAGGATAGCCAGCTGATATAGTTGGAATCAATCCTTCCAATCATGACAACCTCTCTCTTTGCACTCATATAGAACTCCGGATGTACCTTCTTCTTGCTAATGTCATATTCAGGCACAGCATGGCTGCTTTTATTTACCTGATTGATCAGTTCTAAATTATTATTTTTGATGTATTTAAAATGCATAGCTTCCTCCTAACTGAACGGTTTTTCCCTGTTCATCCAAAAACATCTGCCAAACTTTTCCTCCTAAATAATACCATATTTTATAATCATAAGTAAATATGATACAAAATCTGAATAAGCTTTATTCTGCCTTCAGTGAAAAATTATAATATATCCCATTGTCTGTATAATTATGTAAATGGAAAGTAAGTTTTTCTTACATTACAATAGTTTTATATAAAAACCTGAGAATATTACACCAAATCGGAGGTATAAAGTATGTATTATCAAACTACATTTCAGGGAAATGAATTACCTGCACAATCAAATATTAGCTGTCTTTCTTATACATCAAACGCAAACTTCTCATTTCCGCTTCATTGTCACTCTTATTATGAGCTTGCCTATGTCATTCATGGCTCTCGCAATGAAACATTCAATGGCATTCCATATGATATAACTGATGGTTCGCTATTTTTTATCCCCCCATTTATCGTACATAGCAATCGCAATTATACAGAGGTGACCGACTTAAATGTACAATTCTCACAGTCATTTTTACAAGCAAACGGGCCAAGCCTCCCTTCCATATTAAGTCTTCCAACAAAAGAAGGAATGGTTCCCTATATAAAAATAAAACAGAATTCGAAAACCGAACAGCTGCTCTTATCCCTTGCGTCTATATGTCAAAAACAGCAGCAATGCAGGGAAAATTCACAGCCGATTCCCTTAAGTCTTGAATGGCAGCAGCGCAGCCTCCTTTTATCCTTGCTTTCCCAATTGGTTGAGGATCAGGTGCTTACTTTCCAGCCGGAGGAAACGGATTTTTCTCAACTACAGCAATTAGATACCGTAATTAATTACATCCTCTCCCACCCAGATGAAAAACTGGATATGAAAACAGCTGCACATATGTCAGGTATCAGTTATTACCATTTTAGCCGATTATTTCAATCCGTAACAGGATTTAGCTACACTCAGTACTGTAATATCTTACGTATTCGACATGCAGAATCCCTCTTACTTACAACCTCCATGTCTGTTGCATGGATTTCCAATGCCATTGGCATCGAAAGTACCAGCTATTTTACCAGACTGTTTAAGCAAATTACAGGAATGGCACCGCTTTCTTATCGCAATCAGTACAAACACTAATTTCATATTTTTCCACTCTAAAAGGCCATTACATCTAAGTGCAATGGCCTTTTTTAATGAATACTATGTTATTTCATAAATACGAACTCTTCCAATTGACATAATGGACGTTCTACAGCCTGGCATAATAAACAAGTTGCTAGCTTATCCTGAAAGAGAAAATATAGTGCATGCCTGCCGGTTACATTTTTCACACGGGCAGTAATGATCTCATCGGATCCATTAAATTCTATAATGCCGATTTCTTCTCCCGATTTATAGTCATCTAGCAAGACATGTATCGTTCCACTGGCACCACAGCTAATAAGGTGCATAGATAGCAGCATTGTACTGCTTCCATAATCCTCTCCAAACTCAAAATACTTATAACCAATAACTGCATCATTCTTTATATTTTGAATTCTGCGTGAGAATGGACTGCTTTCACTGATAAAGCACCCGCCTATTAAAACACAAGCAATTTCTGCCTTTACGGTCTCATAAGGAGAGAGCGCATCCTCAAATCCAAGTGATGTCATTTCTACCTGTGGTATGGTTCCATCTTCTAAGATCTGAATTTTTTCAACACAGCCTCGTCTCGACATAACCGTATTATTAGTCGTTCTGTGATAAAACAAATACCACTGTCCATTGATATTGCAAATAGAACCATGATCATTTCCGCCTGGATATTCTACTCCATTGTCAATCAGCACCCCTCGATACTTAAATGGTCCAACAGGAGAATTACTGGTCGCATAAACCAGCCTGCTTCCACGCTTTGGTGACTAAATCATGTAATATAATCCATTCACTTTTCTTGGAGAACATGCTTCAAAAAATGCAGTTGGTTCTTCTTCTGGCAAGAACCTGTCAACAAAGCTAGATGGCAATACGTCAACCATTGTGTTGCCATCTAGTTCTGCTAGAAACGAGTGATTAAATCCACAGTAGATATACACTCTTCCATCGTCGTCTACTAACACCCCAGGATCAATGAAGATGCCTTCTTTGAGGATTTCATTTTCATCCGGTCCTACATGGTACTTCGAAAGTAAGGTAAATGGCCCTTCAGGCTTGTCACTTACTGCCACACATCCTTTTTGATCAACGATATAGGCATATAAATAATACTTCCCATCCTTATATACCACATCAGGAGCATATAATTCATGATCTGTCCAGTCTACATCCGAGCCATGATCTTCATCTGGCCTTGTATGAAAGATATCGCCATGACAGGTCCAATGATTTAAATTTTTGCAATCTGCCGACCATACCTTCAGCTTATAATCACAAAAGCGATCACTTCCTGCTTTATCATGTGAACCATAAATATACACACGGTCTCCAAATACTCTTGGCTCTCCGTCCGGTATGTACTCCCAATTTGGTAAATATGGATTTGCCATTTTCTTTCCTCCCTGCTACTAGTTCTTACGTTTACGTACGACTACCACAACTACACCTGCTACTACTACAACGGCAGCAACTACACCTATGATAATTCCAATATTAGAACCGCCATCACTATTATCAGCGCTTGCTGCTTGAGCTACTGGTGTTTTTGGTGCTACAGTTTCATTGGATTTGTCTTCTGGTAACTTTGGAGTTGGTGCTGGTGTAGCTGTAGCTGTTGAGATTTCAGCAGAGTCTTCTACTTTTTTCTCATAACCAAATCCGGATACTGTAAATTTCATTACAATTGTAGATCCGTCTGCAGGAACATTATTTTTAACTTTTCCCTTCATTGTATCATCATATTGGTTGATGAACATAAGATGAACGTATTTCTTATCATCGTTTTTCTGTTTGAATTCGCTTGTAAGTTCTGTTCCATCATAGCTTACGGAAGCAGCTGTAATTTTGATTTTTGAGTCTGCTGCAATATTTGTAGAGATACCAAGCATGTTAAATTCTTTAGAATCTGCTAAGTCAAGGTCTTTGAACGCGATTACATAGTCGCCATCACCATCGATTTTTGTATCGATGACTTTAGTCTTTGTAGCTTTTTCTGTTGTAGCATTCATTACGCTGTTAAAGTCTTTGCTCTTAAATCCGCTTGAATCTGAGTCAAAGGAATCACGGTACACCCATGTTGCTGTCTGCATTTGAGCGAATGCCATGTAAGATCCAACTCCTGCATATTGATCCTTTTCTGCAGATGCATTTGTTGTAAAGGACATTGTTGTTGCTGATAAAGTTAATGCAAACCCTAATACTGCTGCTATCAATTTGTTCTTTTTCATTCTTTTTTCCCCCTAATTTCTATTTTAATTCACATAAAATTATAGAATAGAAGGGCGATAGCAACAATTCTATTATTTGCTTGTTTTTTATCTTTTTTTGCGAAACTGCCTTGCAGTCCAAATATCATTATATTTGTATCTGCAAGGCAGCCATGTTTAAGAAATATTAACTTCCAATAAAAGAATTGCAACAGCCAGTACGATTACTATGCCAAGCAGTGGCAAAACGAACCGCAGCCACTTATTATACGTAACATGAACCATTTCTAAGCTGGCAAGAATTAGTCCAGTCGGTGTAATAAAGGACATGATGCCCTGGCCAAAGATAAATGCCGTAATGATTACATCCCTTGGTACTCCCACAGAGTCTGCAAGAGGTGCCATAATTGGAATGGCAAGTGTTGCAAGACCGGAAGAAGAGGCTATAAAGAAGCCTAAGATCATAAAGACAAACATCATCAAGATAATAAATAGGTTTGGACTCATTCCAGATACCAGGTTGGACAGACCAAATAAGATCGTATCGGCAACACGGCCATTTTCCAGAATGATGTTAATGCTTCTTGCGATGCCGATAACTAGGCCAACCCCCATAAAATCAGCAGCACCTGCAATAAATGTTCCGACAAATGTCTTTTCACCAACGCCTGCAATAATGCCAATGAGCACTCCTGCCACGATAAATAAGGCCGTCATTTCTTCAAACCACCAGCCAAGCTTGGATACGCCGTAAATCATAAGGACAAAGCTGAGGATGAAAATGATTAAGATGATAATCCTACGTGTAGTAAATGGTTCTTCCTTTACATCACTCTTAAAATGTTTGCTGATTTCTTCCCGCATATCATATAACAGTGATTTTTCCGGATTTTTATGGATCCTATTGGCGTATCGGACAACATAGAAAATGACAATTGCCACACCAACAACAAGTCCTATCAGACGATATAAAATCCCCTGGGTAAAGCTAATTCCTGCTGCATTCGAACCAATGACCACCGAAAACGGATTGGTCGTTGAGAACATAGTACCAATGGATGACCCCATATAGATTGCCGCAATACAGACCAATGCATCATAGCCTGCAGCCAGATAGACCGGAATTAAGATTGGATAAAAGGCAATTGTCTCTTCTGCCAGACCAAATGTTGTTCCGCCAAGTGAAATCAATACAGTGACAAAGATAATAAGTAAATACTCATGTCCTTTGGTTGCCCTTGATAATGCAGCTATACCGGCATTAATGGCACCGCTTTCATTGATTACGCCAATTACGCCGCCAATCATAAAAACGAATAAGATTATGCCAATACTATCGTAGACGCCAAGGATTGGTGCAATCAAAAACTCTTTGATACCCTGTGGATTTTGATCCACCCGCTCATAAGTTCCTGGAACTGCCACTGGCTTATTGATACTGCCATCCTGAAACTTTGCAATGTCATTGGACACACCAAGCTTATCTAATGTCTCTTGCGTCCCTTCAAATGCCTTGGCTGTTCCATCCGGTAGTACTTCTGTAAATATTCCCGCATCCATATCATAAGATAATTTGGCGTAGGAACCTGCATTAATAAAGAAGGTAAGCAAGCATGCCAAGAAAAGCACTACGAACAATACCGTATATGCAGTGGGAAATGTAAACTTCTTTTTCATTTTTCCTCCTATGTTTCTACATAAAAAAATAGTAGTATTATTTTCTAATACCACTATTTTTTGCTTATCTAGAAAAAAACATACGGTATGTTGCTCGCCAAATATTACTAGCTTATTTCGTAACCATTATTTATCAGATAGTGATCCATATAATCATAATCGTCAAAATGACCTTGCAGCTTCTCATATACACCTTCTTTCAATTGGTATACATAATAACTTACACCTGTTTTGTCCATTTCGCTTTTAAGTTTTGTAATACGTTCACTCTCTTGCTCACCATCGATATAAATCATCGCTAGATGGTCTTTATGTATTTCATTCTTAAACAGCTTTGCAAGGTCATTTTCATAAAGTGTTTCATATGAATGCATATAATCATTGTATCCATACAGTTCCTTGTCTGTGTTATAAATTCTTACATGGTTATATTCCATGCTAAGATATGCGGTTTTGCTATAGGCTTCCTTTAATTTTTGTTTCAGATCTGTTTCAATCTGCTTACTTTGCCGATCATCTGAAAACTCATAGTCACCATGGATGTCAAATGCCATATACACCTTAAAGTCATTTGCCTCAACAATAAATCCTTTAAAACCGATGAACTGGGTAGCATCGATACCGCCATATATCTCATCAAATGTCCCCATCTTGCCATATGTAATGTCTTCCAACTGGTATTTATCTTTTAGGTACTTTGAAGTAAGCTGTTTTATGTCTTCTTTTGAGTAGGACTCTTTCATCTCATTTCTCCGCTTCTCCTGACAGCCTGTACAGCTCAAACATAGGAGCCCCAGTAGGATAAGGCTTATTATACGCTTCACGTGGATATCTCTCCTTTGTTTACTTAATTTTACATAATACTTAAATTATACTCCACGAAAAACCTGTACGCAACAAAAGAAAAAAGACGTATCCTCTTAAGTAATTCAGAGAACACGTCTTTTAATTTTAGATATCAGCGACAGAACCTACGGTACCTACGGTTGTTGGATCCATCATAACATCTCTTGCATCATCCATTGTATTTGCTAAGGAACCCTTATGTTTTCCTTTTCCATCATATCCAAGGATATGGGTAAGTACAGCACAGCATCCCATGTCACCAACAACATCGATCATAGTTACAATCATATCGGATAATGTGCTTACACTGATAAAGATACCCATGACACCTGTTGGAATTCCTGCAATCTGCACAAGTGCAGCAAAGGATGCAACCTGTCCATTTGGAATACCTGGTGTACCAATGGATAATAACACGTTGGAAAGTACAATGACTACCATATTGGTAATTGTAAGGTGAATACCACACGCATTGGCAAAGAAAGTAATCATAATAGACATAAGGATTGAAATGGCATCCATATTGATTGTCGCACCTAATGGCAATACGATACTTGTTACTTCCTTAGGCACACCCATATTGTCTTCTGCACATCGCATACTGATTGGAATGGTTGCTGAGCTGCTGCAAGTACCAAATGCATTTAAAGCAGCTGGCATGATTGCTTTGGCAAACTTAATTGGACTGCCTTTGGCAATGACTTTCACTACAAAACCATAAACGATAATTGCATACACAATGATTACAAGATACGTTGTAAGCAATGCTTGTCCAACAGATAAGATAGTATCGGAACCATTGCTTGCAATAACTGGCAAGATCGTGCAGAATACGCCGATTGGTGTGAATTTCATAACCACAAATAAGATTTTCATACTGATTTCATTTAAGGAAACAACGACATCCATAAATGGCTGAGCCTTTCTTCCTAAGGAAAGAATAGCAAATCCTACGATTACTGCAAACACAAGGATTGACAACATATCTCCATTTGCAAATGATGCGATTGGATTAGAAGGGATCAGGTTGGTCACTGTATCAAGAATATTGGATACATTGTTTACTTCCACATCGGTTTCCACCAAATTTAAGGATGCTCCTTTTCCTATACCTAAAAACTGTGGAACAAAGATACCAAAGATACAAGCTAAAAATGTAGTGGATAGAAAATATGTCATGGCACGTCCTGCAACTTTTCCTGTAGCCGAAATACTGCCCATACTCTTTATACCAACAATCAGGGAGCAGAATACTAATGGATAGATCATCATCTTCAATGCATTCATGTATATGGTTCCGACTGTCTGTGATGCCTTGATTAGCCCTGTCCATGTAGATGGCACTAAAAACCCAGCCACTACACCAAGCAACAGACCAATCATAATCTTTGTCGTAAGATTCATTTTCTTAATTCTTCGAATAATTGCACTCATATTACTACCTCCTAAAAATAGTAAAAAAATAGGTGATTGCAAGCTTTCATCGATATCTCTTCACGACATATCCCTAAAAGCTTACCATCACCTTTGATGATTTGGTTTCTTCTATGCAAACTTCTTCTCTACCATTTGTTTGATCATTTTTACAGTTTCTTCTACACCCATCAGACTGCTATCAATCATTAAATCTTTGCCGGTATGTTCGCCACGGCTAATGCCTGTTACATATCGATAATACTCATCCCGTTTGGCATCTGTCTGTTTTACCATTCTTTTTGCAGCAAATTCAGATAAATCATACTCTTCCATAATATGTTTCACTCGAGATGCAAATGGTGCATAGATAAAGATCTTAAGGCAATCAGACCGATCCTTTAAAATATAGTCTGCACATCTTCCCATAATGACACAGGATTCTTTATCCGCTACTTCTTCAATAAACTCTGCCTGTGCCGCAAGTACTTGAGTGGAAATATAAAAATTTTGCACTCCATAAGTAGTTGCTATATCTTCCATATCCTTTGCCGACACTTCATCGGCACTGCGAACCGTTTCTGCATCCATCTGCAATTTCTTGGCTGCCTCCTCGACAAGATCTTTGTCATACAGATTGACGCCAAGCTGTCTCGCAAGTTCAGTCCCAATGGCGCATCCCTTACTTCCAAACTCTCTACCAATCGTTACTACAAAATGTTTCATATGTTCCTCCCATCCTGTGCTGGCATATGATTTCACCAGCACATGCTACTCAAATTGACGGTTACCTATACTGCAACGCAAACCAAAGAGTCTACCTCTGTAAGTACTTCATCAAGAATTGTCATTGCCTCTCTTAATTCTGTTTCATTGATGATCAGTGGAGGTGCGACGATTATGCAGTTTTCATGGCTATATGTAGAAAATCCTTTTTTCTTTAAGGAACCAACAATTCCACCCATGATGTTTTCTGGGTCGCTATTGTATTCTACCAATGGCTCTCTTGTTTCTTTATCTTTCACTAATTCTAATGCTGAGAATAACCCTTTATAACGTACATCGCCTACACATGGATGTTTCTCTTTTAACTCTTCTTCGATTTCTCCTAAGATCTTACCCATCGCTCTGGAATTTTCAACTAAATGCTCTTCTTCATATACATCTAAGGTTGCAATACCGGCAGCACATGATAATGGATGTCCACTGTAAGTAAGGCCACAAAGTAATTTATGATCATCGAAATAATCTGCAATCTTTTTATCTACGATGACGCCGCCAAGTGGAGCATATCCGCAAGTAATACCTTTTGCAAAGGATACTAAATCTGGTTTTACATCCCAGTTCATAAAGGCAAAGGTTTCTCCGGTGCGGCCCCAGCCCATCATTACTTCATCGCATATCATCATAATGCCGAATTCGTCACAAATATCACGAATACCTTGTAAATATCCATCTGGAGGGATGATACAGCCATTACTTCCTGTAATTGTCTCACATTCGATTGCTGCAACGGTATTCGGATCTTCATAAATAATCTGCTCTCTTAATTTGGAAAGATAGAATTTGGTTGCTTCTTGCTCGCTTTTAAATTCAATGGCTTCACGGTAAATATATGGATCGAAGAACTTAATATAACCGGAAACACCATTTGTCTCACAGTTAAATCTTCTTGGTTCACCGGTTAAGTTACCAGCACCCATGGTAGAACCATGATAAGAACGATAACGGCTGAACACTTTATTTCTGCCAGTGTATAACCTTGCCATCTTTAATGCATTTTCATTGGCATCTGCTCCACCAAGGGTAAAGAATACCTTACTCATATTATCAGGAGCAAGTTCAATGATCCTTCTTGCCAATTCTGATTTTACATCTACTGCATAACCAGGTCCGATAAATGGAAGCTTATGTGCCTGTTCGGCAATGGCATCTGCCACTTTCGTGTTCCCAAACCCGATATTTAAGTTAACCAATTGAGAACTCATATCATAATATTTATTGCCATCGGCATCATAGAAATAAATACCCTCAGCATCTGTTACAACTGTAGGATCTAATTTTCCTTGTACCGACCAGGAATGCAATACATGCTCCCTGTCTAATTGTTTGATTTCTTCTTTTGACATTTCTCTCATAGTATCCACCTTTTTACCTTTCTAGGCCCTTTCTATTTTAACATTTTATTATTTGCTCCATAACTTGCGATAAATCTCTACCACATCCTCTTTGTGAACTGGCTTGATTGTATTGCCAGGACTTCCACTGGCAATGGCATCTTCACTCATCTTGATGATAGAGCTAAAGAATTCCTGCTTATCAATTCCGTATTCCTCAAGGGTTGGAACTTCACATACCTTGCAAAGATCGATTACTGCCTGTAAGAATTTCTTTGCTGCTTCTTCATCGGAGTCTTCAATATCTGCTACGTCAATTTCTCGTCCTAATCTTCCAAATCTCTCATAGGTTCCATCCAATGCATAAGTGAAACATTCCTTTAGCAGCATTGCATTGGACAGCCCGTGAGGCACATGGAACAGTGCGCCAATTGGTCTGCTCATTCCATGAACAATGGTAACTGAGGAATTATTAATAACAATGCCAGCTTCTAATGCTGCAAGTGCCATCTGTTCCCTTGCTTCCTCATTGCTTCCCTCCTGATATGCAATTGGAAGGTATCTGAAGATACGTTTGATTGCAGAGATTGCAAAAGTATCTGTCATTGGCTGTGCCTTTTTGGAGGTATAACCTTCGATTGCATGGGTTAGAGCATCTAATCCTGTGGCTGAGGTAACTGATTTAGGAGCCGTCAATGAAAACTTATAATCAACGATTGCCACATCTGGCAGCAACACAGGTCCTTTTAACAACATCTTGATATCTTTTTTCGTATCTGTAATGATGGTAAACCAAGTTGCTTCTGAGCCGGTACCTGCTGTAGTAGGAATTGCAATCATGGTTGGCACTTTGGTAGTGATTGATTTTCCCATATAATCGGAAATGCTTCCTTTATTGGTTACCAGTGCCGCTATAGCCTTCATGGAGTCTAGAGGACTTCCTCCTCCAAGTCCAATAAGAAAATCACAACCTTCTTCTTTATATTTTTGTAAACCTCCCTCAATCATCGTATCAGTTGGTTCACCGGTAATATCTGAATATACTGCATAGGCAATGGAAAGCTCATCTAAGATCTTAGTAACCTTGTCTACATTTCCTACCTTGACCATAACCTTTCCCGTTACAATCAATGCTTTCTTTCCTGCCGTCTGAAAGATCTCTTTTGCACCTGCTAATGCATTTTCACCAGAGATTATTTTCTTTGGCATAACAAATGTATTGCTCATTCTATCATTCCTTTCCCATAAGTGTGAATGCCCTTTCTAGAGGAGCTTCCATCAATAAAAAAAAGACCAAAGAGGATTTATTTGACCCCCTTTGGTCTGTTCAAATACTTGATTTATCTGATATAGGAATGATATCATCATTTCACTTGGATTGATATGTCCATAGTGGACATAAATAAAAACTATTGTTTGTGTACAGTGGACACATTATATCTTTAGATAATTTTTTATCTTAAATGCCAGCTGTAAGTTAAATACCTCATTACTATCGGAAAGATCCTTCTCCAGCAGCTCACCAATTCGCTTAATCCGCTGTTTCACCGTATTTCTATGCACAAATAAAAGCTCTGTTGCCCTGCTGATATTGCTTCCTGTTTGAAGATACACCTCTAAAGTATGTACAAGCTCACTTTTATTTTTTTCATCATACGCAAAAAGCACTCCAAGTTCTTCATTCATGACTTTTTTTAACAAATTCTGTTTTTGTAATTCAGCAAAGATACGATAAATGCCCATTTCATTATAGTAACAGACTTCACCAGATGCTGTGCTGTCCGCAATCAATTCCAACGCTTTCTTTGCTGCAATGACGCTGTTTGGGAGATGCTTGATTCCATGAAACAAGGTACCCACTCCAATGCTGACTACCATTTGCGGCATCTTAGAACATACCCTTTTAATCTTGCGGTCCAAGATTGCCTTTTCCTCTTTTGAATAAGAGACAATCGTTGTAATACAATGTTCTTCCATCACATAAAATAGTGTTTTCTCAGAAGAGAATTCATTTCTTACATAGGTATAGACCTGTTCTAAGTCTATAGGTTCTTGTTTTTGGCACTTCAAGTCCTCTACTGACCAAACAATGGCGATATGGCCTTGCTCGCAATGATATCCAAGAAGCTTTGCCTTATCCTCAAGTTCTTCCGGATGGTTGGTTATCATGACTTCCTTCATAAAGTCGCTAAGTACCTTATTTCCTTTTTCTTTCTCATAAATCATGTAAAATGTCTTCGATATAATATCGCTTATATTTACTTCAAAAGGAAGAGCAAGTACTGGAAAACCAAGATGATCTGCCAGATCTTTCTCTTTCTTTGTAATTTCCTTAATGTATGGCCCAACTTCAACGACAATACCAGCTGCACCTTTCTCATATACATCCTGAATGATATGGAGCAGATCTTGTTCCATATTTTCAAGGCCGACACCACTAATAAATAACAGCTCGCCGCTTTTGACCCACTTTTTTGCATCAATCATTTCTACTACGTGGGCACCCTTGATCAATCGATGGATGCCCTCATTTCCTGCAATCAGCCTTGCCTGTTTCATACCTTCTATGGCAAATAGTTCTTCAAAAGTCAGAAACATAATTACTCCCTACTTTCTTCCTTTTCCAGTCATATGGCTGACTTCAAGCTTTATGACAGTCGTATTTGCTGCGGCACGTTCTATATAAGCAAGTCCGCTTTCATAAAAGTCCGGTGAATACTTTTGAATTAATGCTTCAAGAGCTCCATGCTTTTCCTTTTCTTCAGTAACCACTTGCAGCTTACCGAAGGCAATGGCAGACATATACTGTGTGGAAAACTTTTCAGGTAGCGCCTGTACATGGTCTACAACGGTAAAGCAGCCCTCTGCATTGGATGCAACATTACGTAGCTTATGTCCCTCTGCTTTTGCACCATGCATATAGATACAATGGTCCTTGAATGCAAAACTAATCGGTACACCATAAGGTGTTCCATCTTCACTTACTGTCGAGAGTATGCCATACTCTGTGGCTTCTAATAACTGAATTGTCTCTTCTTCTGTTAACTGTCTATCTTTTCTTCTCATTTCTATCTTCATCGTATCTTCTCCTTACCTTTATCCTAATTAATCTACTATTTTGTAAGTAGTCCTTTTTTTGGACATGCTTTTGCACCAATGGCAACCCATAGTACAGCCAATGGAGCATAGGCATCCTGTCCTTTAAATAGATTAAATATTACAAGTGTTGCAAACAATCCGCCAAACACAAGAGTGGCAATCAAACTACCGTTAAATCGTTTCTCTTCCATAATAAGTCTCCCACTTATTTCCATTTTATTTAATCATTTTAATTATGACTTTAGCATAATGCATTGTCAAGGTATTCTTATCATTTAGAAATCCAGTTCCATACCTTATTTCGCTGTTCTATGAATTCTAGCATCTTTTGCACTTTCCTAGGCTGTGTGTATAAAGGAGTATGCATAAGCTCTTCATTAAAATCCTCAACCTGTTTTTCACGTCTTTTAGCAGCCTTTTCGTTCTCTTCCTGATCTTCTAATGGTATTAGCAGTCTTTCCCAAAGAATACAGCATCTTTTTCCCATAATATGTACGTTTTCCTGCCTGAGTCTTTATTTCTCGTGAAATCGGACAGTCAGCAATTGATTTATGTCGAAAATAGGGGGCTATTATGACACCTGCACATAATTCTAATGTGCCGTGGCATTCTGGACAAAACAACTCATTTGCCTGACTGGCTTTTTAATATAAATAGGTTTATGAATTAAAAATAAGTAGACAGCATCTTTATTTCTGCTCTCTACTTACTATCTGCTACTGTTCTACTACTGTTT
Organism: bacterium; assembly: GCA_030535455.1. GTDB lineage: Bacteria > Bacillota > Clostridia > Lachnospirales > Lachnospiraceae > KM106-2. Next base: position 84,093 of record JAUNJY010000007.1, on the reverse strand, counting down.
CATTGATGGCTTTTATAAACTCCCGTGCACACAGGCATTCTAAAGCTCTGTCATGAAACACTCTGCTTTTTTCCTGGGCTTTCAGCTCTTCAAGTACCGCTTCAATGTTATAGATCTTGTAATAATCATATTGCAGCAATTGCATTGAATTTTCTAAAAATCGTATAAAGCAAGTGAATAAATCTTGCTGTCTGTCATTTCCTAAGATAAGGTCAACACCTGACAATCTCTTTTCATTTCGCAGACTCCATCGGTCATTTTTACAGCTCTTGCCCAGTTCCATTTTTAATAACGTTTGGATCAGCTTTCTTGCAATCTCTTCATAGGCTGCTTTTTCCACAATACGAAACGAGTATAACTTGCCACACAATTTTCCAAACGTCTTCATGGTGTCATTATATCCTAAGCTCATATTATTTACAATTCCTTCTGACTCAAATTCAAGGAACCCTCCTAATGAATGAGATGGCTCAATTATGGTCACCAATGGATTTCCCATGTAGCTCTTTGTTGGCGCCGGAGACTTTAAGGAAATTGCAATCACTTCCTCTGCCCCTAAACGAAACGCTGTATCAATTGGAAGATTATCATAATAACCACCATCAATGTAGCTTTCCTCGTCAATTTTACAGATTGGAAATGCAGGAAAGCAAGAAGCAGATGCTAAAACCCACTTTTGTAAATACCCCGGCTTTATCTTTGTCTTTGTGATTTCTACGGGCATCATATTGGGAAACTTAACCGTCATTAGACCAAATGCAATCTCTGATTCCATAAAACGTTTCTCATCCAAATATTCATCCAATCCATCTTTAAATGGCTGAATATCTGCTCCTTTATTCGACATAAACACCTTAATAAACGGTACAATCTGCTCTTTTTGCTGTCTTAATGTTTCCAATCCATTATTAATATTCAGGCCATTATTAATGACCTGATCCATCGAAAGCTTTTCCCAGAATTCATATGCCTTCTCGAAATCATCTTGCACGATCATGGCACCATTTACTGCCCCAATTGATGTTCCAGTCACAATATCAAATGTAATATTCAGTTCACGAAGTGCTTTCCATGCTCCAATCTGATATGCCCCCTTAGAACCTCCACCAGCTAGTACAATTGCTCTTTTCATGTTGTCCCTCTTATACCTCTTCCTAATTAATTTCTCTATCATTCATATCGTCTTATCATTAATGCTACTTTAGCGCTCATCCTGTTGTTCAGTCGCCTTTGCTTCTGCTTTCTGCTTTTTTCTATCACAGATACTTTTCACACCCCAAACTCCAAGGATACAAACAATTACAAAGACCATATTCTCCTTACACCAACGTATTACTCCATTTCCACCATAGGAAATCAACAACCCCTGCGGCACGTGCCTGATAACACGGCTAACAAGACTCCCTACAAAAAAGCACTTAAGATCCACTGCAAATACTCCTGCCGTTAGCACATAGATTTCATATGGTATCGGAGTAATAGCTGAAGTCAGCAATGTAAAAATCACATTTTTCTGATACCATCCCTGTACTTTCTTAACCGCAGCAACATCTATCGTCTTCTTTATAAAAAAATGACTGCAACGATTACATATCTTATATCCAATCAAAGAGCCCACTGCCGAACATAATGCCAATACACAGGCAAACAAAGCAGCCTTCTCAGGGCTAGCCAAATATACCGGAACAGAAACCACTTCCATGGGAAACGGCAAAAGAATTGCCTCCGCAAATCCAGCAAGCATGATCCCAAACACCCCATACTTAACCAACATTTCTATAATCACACTGCTTGCTCCTCTCCTTCACACAATCAAAGCTATAACTGCATTCTACCACATCAGTGCAACAGAAAAAAGGCACCACGCCACTTTAGTCTTTTCTGCGTTCGCCACTACCTTCAGGTTTACGCTTATCGCACGTTCGTGCGATAGCCGTAAACTCACCAACTTGCTCGTCTTTTCACGTTCACCACAGCCTTCAGGTTTACGCTTATCGCATGCCCTTGGCGATAGCCGTAAACTCACCATCTTGCTCGTCTTTTCCGCGTTCGCCACTACCTTCAGGTTTACGCTTATCGCACGTCCCTCGCGATAGCCGTAAACTCGCCATCTTGCTCGTCTTTTCCGCGTTCGCCACTACCTTCAGGTTTACGCTTATCGCACGTCCTTCGCGATAGCCGTAAACTCGCCATCTTGCTCGTCTTTTCTGCGTTCGCCACTACCTTCAGGTTTACGCTTATCGCACGTTCGTGCGATAGCCGTAAACTCTATATCTTTTTTCTTTCTCCCCCCAATACAGTGAAGCGCCCTTTTTATGCGCAATGTTGTAAATGAAATTGTACTTCGTTTGCCGTTACTGTTTTTGAGTTGTGTCCGCGAATGGCAGACGAACAGTCTGACAGGCACGAACACAACTCAAAAACTGTAGAGGCAACCGAAGAACAATCATTACAACATGCGCATAAAAAAGGCTCACAGCCTCCCTCGGGAGAAAGAAAAAAAGCCCCCAGGCCAAAAGGCCTGGGGGCTCCCCCCGCGCTACTGCTGAATTTCAACAATAACTTTCTTTTCATCTTTGGTTGCAGCTGCTTTAACAACAGTACGAATGGCTTTCGCAATACGACCTTGTTTGCCAATTACTTTACCCATGTCATCTGAAGCCACTTTTAATTCAACAATGATTGAATCATCAGTTTCATTTTCCGTAACTACAACTTCTTCTGGATGATCAACTAGCGACATAGCAATTACTTCAACTAATTCTTTCATTATCTCTCACCTCGGACTTAATATTTTAAGCAACGATAGGGAGTAAACAAAATTGAGTCTGCGTTATAATCGAAACTAGTCATACGTTCCAAATTAAAGGATACCAGCATTTTTTAATAATTTGTTTACTGTATCAGTTGGTTGTGCACCGTTAGCTAACCATTGTTTTGCTTTTTCTTCATCAACGTTGAAAGCACTTGGCTCAACTGTTGGATCATAAGTACCGATTTGGTCGATGAACTTACCATCTCTTGGAGATCTAGCATCAGCTACGATAATTCTATAGAAAGGAGCTTTTTTGGAACCCATTCTTTTTAATCTCATTTTTACTGCCATGTTATTTTCACCTCCTTAAGTCTAAACTGCTATTACAATTAAATGTAATAAATCTATATTGTAACTTGCTGAATATGAACTGACTCATTTCCATACAAAAAACAATTACATATTAAAAGCCAAAAGGTAATTTGAATTTGCCGCCACCGCGTTTTGCACCTTTGCCTGACATCATACCAGACATTTGCTTCATCATCTTTTTGCCTTGTTCAAACTGTTTGATTAATTTATTTACTTCGCTGATATCCACGCCTGCACCTTTGGCAATACGTTTCTTTCTGGAAGGATTGATAAGATCCGGGTTGTTTCTCTCTTCATCAGTCATAGAGCGGATAATTGCTTCTACGCCAGTTAAAAGATTTTCCGGAATTTCGATGTCTTTCATCTTACCGCCCATGCCAGGCATCATGCTTAAGATATCACCAATTCCACCCATGTTCTTGATCTGTTGCATTTGTTCCAGATAATCATTGAAGTTAAAGTCCGCTTTACGGATCTTTTGTTCTAATTCTTTTGCCTTGTCTTCATCGATTTCTGCTTGTGCTTTGTCGATTAAAGTTAAGATATCACCCATTCCAAGGATTCTGGATGCCATACGGTCTGGATAAAACTGTTCTAAATCAGAAAGTTTTTCACCCATACCTACATAAAGGATTGGTCTGCCTGTTACCGCACGGATAGAAAGTGCAGCACCACCTCTTGTATCACCATCTAATTTCGTTAAGATAACGCCATCGATACCGATTTTATCATTAAACATTTCAGATACATTTACAGCATCCTGACCTGTCATAGCATCAACAACTAAGATGGATTGGTCTACGTCTACATTTTCTTTGATTTCGATTAACTCGTTCATCATATCTTCATCAATGTGAAGACGACCTGCAGTATCTAAGATTACTACATTATTTCCATTTTTCGCTGCATGCTCAATGGCAGCTTTTGCGATGTTAACAGGTTTGTGACTTGTACCCATTGCAAATACTGGCACACCTTGTTTTTCACCGTTGATCTGTAACTGTTCGATTGCAGCCGGACGATAAATATCACATGCTACAAGCAAAGGCTTTCTGCCTTTTTGTTTTAACTTTCCTGCAATCTTTGCAGTTGTTGTTGTCTTACCAGCACCTTGAAGACCACACATTAATAATACAGTGATTTCTTGTGTTGGTTTAAGAGCGATTTCAGTAGTCTCAGCTCCCATTAAGTTAACCATTTCTTCGTTAACGATCTTAACTACCATCTGGCCAGGTGTCAGACTTGTCATAACCTCTTGACCGATTGCTCTTTCTTGCACTGTCTTTACAAAGTTTTTTACAACTTTGAAGTTAACATCCGCTTCAAGTAATGCCATCTTTACTTCTTTTAAAGCAGCCTTTACATCAGCTTCTGATAATTTTCCTTTACCTCTAAGGTTTTTAAATACGTTCTGTAATTTATCCGTTAAACTGTCGAATGCCATACACATACCTCCCATCTAATTCTCTAAAACTCGTCTAATATTTGGTATGATAATTTTTCAATCTCATCTATTTTGTCAAGACATCCTGTCTCTTTTATGCTTTTCGCATACACATTAATTTGATTTACTCTATCCTTTGTATTATTAAACTTTTCTATCAATTGTAACTTGGCTTCATAATCCATCAGTTGCTTGCTGCAACGCTTAATGATATCATGTACACCTTGTCTAGAAATATCCTGCTCTGAAGCAATTTCACTTAACGAGAGATCATTTAATATGTAATCCTCGTAAATTTCTCGCTGGTGATCCTTCAGTAATGCTCCGTAGAAGTCATATAGTAATGATAATTCTACGATCTGATCCAGCTTTGTCGTTGCTTTTGATTTTTTATTTTTACCATCATTATTGTCTAAAATAACCTGGTTTGTCATATTTGATCACCACCTGTAAAGTATTTTTCTTTACAGTGGTAAGTATAGTATATGTAAAATAGGATGTCAATATTATTTTCGACTTTTTTTACCTATATAGAAGGGGGTCTTTCGGCAAGAAATATCTGTTTACATTGGGCGCATCCATATCCTGTATTCAGTCCTCAGGAACCATTTTACTCGCGCCGAACCGGGTTACGATTGCGACATCTTTCTCTCGAGTGATTGCGCATCTTGCCCCCGCTTTTCAGGGTGCTTTGTTCAAGAATAGGAGACTTCTCGAAGAGAAGTCTCCTATGTATTAAAAAAAGTGTGCTCCACACACACTTTTTTTGTACCGAACCTGGTCGCGACTGCGACACTTTCATTTCCGGTGAGTGCGCATCGTACGCACTGTCTTTTTAGGGCCTTTTTTATGAATGGAAGGCGGCTCCAAGAGACGCTTTCTATCCATAAATACGGTATTGCTGCCATCTAAGGAATATCAAAGTTTTTACAAAATCCTACGTTAAATCTTACTCTATTGTCGCCATGAAAGCAGAACGAAAAATTGCAACTACATGTGGGGACTGGCCATTTGTTCGCTGATCTTCTCGTTCTGAAGTGACAAGCATAAGTTCTGAGTTATCTTTGAACAACTAATTGTTTCCTTTTTATCTTTCACAATGTATATGCTGGAATATTTTTTACTATTTCCATAATCTATGCAATTATACTTTGTTTACCCTCTTTGTAAAATTTTCTCAGTTTGAGAAACATCTTCTTGATTTTTGGCATATCCATTTGGATGATTTTTGTGCCAGTTCCATGCAGATGCAATGATTTCTTCTATGTCTGCATGCTGTGGGTTCCATCCTAACACTTTCTTAGCTTTTTCGCTGGATGCAATCAGCTTAGCAGGATCCCCTGCACGCCTTGGTGTAATTTCTGCTGGAATTGCATGTCCTGTTACTTTTCTTGCTGTTTCAATTACTTCTTTTACGGTAAATCCTATGCCATTTCCCAAATTGAACACATTGCTGTCATTTCCCTCCATCAGATACTTTAATGCAAGGATATGAGCCTGTGCCAAGTCTGTTACATGAATATAGTCTCTGACGCAAGTGCCGTCCTTGGTATCATAATCATCTCCGTAAATACTGATAGAAGCGCGCTTACCATTTGGAACCTGAAGGATTAAAGGAATAAGGTGTGTCTCTGGATCATGTGCTTCTCCAATCTTACCACTTGCATGTGCACCGCATGCATTAAAATAACGAAGTGCCACATAGCGAAGTCCATGTGCCCTATCTGTCCATTTCATCATTTTTTCCATAGATAATTTAGTTTCACCATATGGATTTGTTGGCTCTGTACGGTCAGTCTCTAAAATCGGAATACTCTCTGGTTCTCCGTATGTAGCAGCAGTAGACGAAAATACTATCTTTTTCACATTGTGTTCCACCATACTCTCTAATAGTACTTTTGTTCCATATAGATTATTATCATAATATTTTAACGGGTTGGTCATGCTTTCTCCTACTAAGGAGTTTGCTGCGAAATGAATGACACCATCGATTTGTTCTTTCTCAAACACGCCATCGATAAACTCCTTATTACGGATATCGCCTTGGTAAAATACTGCTTCTTTATGTACTGCTTCTATGTGTCCGGTTTCCAAACTATCTACGATTACAACCTGCTCACCTTGATCAATAAGCTCACTTACTACATGTGAACCAATATAGCCGGCTCCTCCAAGAACTAAAATCTTCATATTTTTCTTCCTCCTGTATTTGTTTTCATCTTTACCATTAACATTTTTTTCCTTTTCCACAACTATTAAAACACAAATACTTTTAAAAGAAAAGATGTGTTTCTTTGTTTTTATGAGCTAACTTATCATTTTTCGGTAAATACGGCAGTTCTGATGATTATAGTCATACTGCAGTGCCAAATCAAAATATTCTGCTGCCTTTTCTTTCTCTTGTAACCCAATGCTTGCAAGTCCCATTAAATAATAGCAGTGTGCCTTATTCCTTTTCTCCATGTCATCCTCAAAGATTAGAAAATCAGGAAGGGAAACTGCAAAATAATCTTTTTTTACTTCCTCATTTAGATGCCGTTCCCCATAATCCATCAGCTTATTAAAGCAGGAATAGGCCTCCTTGGTCTTTTTAAGTTCTTTCTTTGCCAATCCTTTATAAAGAAGCATATCTGCAGGCTGATCATAGTAATACATTGCTCCTGCCGGCTCATTTTCACCAAGCTCTGCTTTTTCATAGCATTTGACTGCCTCTTCTTGGTCACCAAGTGCTTGCTTTACGACTCCTAGATAATAATAGATGTGATTGTCTTTTGTCCCTTCCAGCCTGCCCTCACCTAGGTTTTCTGGATAGATAAGAGCCTTACAAAGCAAGGTCTCTGCCGTTTTATAATTTTCCTGCGCAATCTCTTCTTTTGCCTGTTCCACTAGTGCAATCTTATACTGACCGGATATCCTTCCTTCTGCCCCTTCCCATGGGCGAAACTTATGAGACATAATCGTGTCATATGCTTTATGATACATTCCAGCCATATTATAAAGGGTCACATACTCTAGCATGACATCGTCTCGTTTTTTGACAATATTAAGATGTGACTCATAATTTCTTAATCGCTTTGTAACTGCCACGCCTAGCTTCTTATAGAGCTGGTCCAGTTCTAAGAAGATTCTGGCATCTGTCTCATCTAATGAAAATGCCTTTTCTAATTCAATTTTTGCTTTTTGTGGTTCCTTCTGTTTGTTGTAATACGCAAGTGCCAGGTTACGATGTGCCGTAGGAAATGAGGCATCCAGTTCTACTGATTTTTCCCACAAAGAGATCGCCTTTTCAAACTGAAGCTTGTCATAGTATAGGCATCCTAGATAGTAATATGCCTTAGCCCCTTCTTGAAACTGTACCACCGCCTCATTTAACACAGCGATATCTTCTAGCTTGTTTGGGAAACAATAAAGTGGCGAACAGGCATCTGCTTTTTTATATACTTCGTTGCTTTCCTCCGTCCTTCCTAGTTTCTTTAGATAGTATGCCTTGTAGTATGACAACATAGGATAGCCAGCTTTACACTGGCCTAGTATTGCAATGGCTTCTTCATATAAGCCTGCCTCTGCGTAATCTCTTGCCACTTGCAGATACGCTTCTTGAAAACCGCGCATTAGTTGATTTATCTCTGATATAATTTCTTCTTTGCAATCCGTTAGTCCAGCAAGTTCAAATCGAGACAGGTAATCAAACGGGTCAATGTTTAGAGTTTCTTTAATCCAATTCTTGGCCTCTTCTTTCTTCCCAAGCTTCCTTAGAATTGCTGTTTTCAATCCCCTAGCCTTGCTATTATGGGTATTCTTTACCAAGCCTTTCTCCACCAGTTCCAGTGCAGACTCATAGTTGTTTCGTTGGGCTTCAATTGCCGCAAGATAATAGAAAGACATTTCCTGCTGCTCACTGCTCCAGGTTGCCTTGTAAAAGGCGTCGTAGGCCTCTTCCTGTTTCTCTTGGTAAAATAATGCTACTCCTAGATTATAATAAGGTTCACTGTTATATGGGTTTGGGCTTCTCCAGGTAATCCGTTTAATTGCAGTCTTAAAATGCTTTTCTGCACTTATGAAGTCTCCCCTTCTAAGAAGTAGTAGTCCATATGCAGTATTTATTCTGCTATCTCCTGGATCACGTTTTAATCCTTCTAGATAATATGGGTCTGGAAGATAGGTGGCATGGCGATGCTGTTCAATATGCTGTGCCATCAGAAAGAGTTCTTCATTTGTCATGATCTCTTCTGGCTCTTTGGCTGGTTCTGCTGGTTTTGCCAGTTCTGGAATCTTCTCCTGTTCCGGCTGGTATTCCACTAAAAGTTCCCCGTCGGAAATGATCGATACACAAATATCCTGTGCATTTACGACCATTGTTTTCACCGTTCGCTGGATAATATCTACAGGAGACAATCTGCAGGTTTCCCGATACACAGCTTTTTTTGCATTTTTTATTATAAGCTCTGCATGGTCATACAGTTCTGTCCCGTACGCAGTAACTACAACGGCATGCTTTTCAATCTCCACATTCAGCGCGGCATGAATGGTTGCATTCTTTACAGCACCGACTTTTTTATAAGGCATGAAATACTGCTTGAATGTCTTTTCTTCAAATGGCTTTAACCATGAAAAATCCGGCTGGTTTTCTGTATAAACACCAGTCATTAATTCAATATATGGACCATCTTCATCCGTCAGATTACGGTCCCATGCCTTTCCAAATTCTCCGCACCCCCAAGTCCACTGTTTTTTTCCAGGTGAAACATGGTGGTCTGCTACATGGAGCAAACCGGCTTCTTTTTTGTAATCATATCCTCCAACAAAATCATACTTGGAGGTCTCTGCCATATAGGACGTTGGCACCGGAATATTTTTATACCGGGATATGTCTACGCCTTCGCTATAGTCATGCTTGTAATACACTCCCTTTGCAATTGGGAACCGGGAAACATCTCGTTTCCCATGGTCATAAACATTATGTACATCCGGCGGAAATATGGACTGGGTATGGTCATTGACTGGAACGGCCGGATTTGCCCACCATAGGAAGGTCTGTGGCATTGCGGTTCGATTGTATAACTGCCCTTGAATTTCTATATATGCTTTTCCGGGATATAACGTAAAGGAGGCAATTCCTTTGGTTCCATACATTTGATCTACATCATTAATTAATAATGTCTTACTTCCGTCTTCATGTTCTTCAATCATATGGTCCACCGGCATGTACGTGGTAGGCCTGTGATGCTGAGGCCAGTTAAACTCAATTCCTCCTGAAATCCATGGTCCTGCTAGTCCTACCAATGCTGGCTTTATGACATGATTGTAATATACAAAATCATAGTTATTGGTCTTATCAAATGCTCTCTGGATGCGGCCACCCAGTTCCGGCAAAATCATGACTTTCAAATATTCATTTTCCAAGTAAACGGCATGCCATAGTTTGTCTTTTTTCTCATGACTGATTTTTTCCGTGGTTGGATATGGATATACCTTGCCTGAACTTCCCTGATACACTCTATTTTCTAAAAACATAGGATTTTTGTCCGGCTCACCGACTTCATAGGTTGGGATTAGCACTTCCTCTTCCCAGATCTTCACTGTATCCATTTTGCTTCCTCCTGATTATTGTAAATTGCTTTTCTTTAGCTCCATTGTAGCTTTACTTTTCCTTATTTTCATTCGTAAAACTTGCCTATATATTTTTAAAAATTGCTTTCTTTTTATGGAACTATATTCACTACTCTGCTATACTAGTAGGTAACAATTCTATTCAGGAAAGGAGAAGCATTATGCGTCCAAATGAACCTCTGGTACTTGCTGGTTCGGATTATTATGTATATACGGCCAGTTCCCTTGCTAAGAAGTTATTCTTTTCCCCTGTCTGCATCGGTTGTTATACCTATGGTGCCGGATATAAACTTACACGAAACAACTATGACAGTTTCCTGATTATGTTGATTAAAAAGGGAGAGTGTCTGCTGACACTTGAAAAAACTACGGTGACTGTTCCAAAAAACAGTATACTATTTCTTGATTGCTATGCGCCCCATCAATATGAAACAATAAATGGCTGTGAAGCGTTATGGCTCCATTTTGACGGACCATTGTGCCGAAGCTATTATGAACATATTATAAAAAACTCCGGCAACGTTTTATTTCCAAGAAATCTGCAGCTTGTGGAACAGACCTTACATAACCTTTATGGCACCTTTCAAAGTTCCGCACAAGTAAAGGAAGAATGCATTTCCCGTGATATCAATGACATTATGACAGAACTACTATTCTCAGACTCCATCAATGACATAGCCATGAAAAATGAACATTCCCTTTCCAATGTCATTTCCTATATCACTGAACACTTTATGGAACAGATTTCCCTAAAAAAACTGGCAGAAGAAGCTTCTTTAAGTCCTTTCTATTTTACAAGGATCTTTACAAAGGAAACCGGAATGACTCCACATCAATACTTGATTGCAACACGTATCAACTGCGCCAAGTTTTTATTAAAGACAACGTCCCTTTCCATTAAGGAAATTGCCTATCATTCCGGTTTTTCTGATGAAAGTAACTTTTGCACTACCTTTAAGAAATGGGAAAAGATGACGCCAAGTGAATATCGCAGTCCTTTCTGACATTACATTACACGAAGCTCATATACCGGTTCAGCACAAATGCTGCTAATTGCTCCAATCATAAACTCGACTTCTTCAATTCTTGCTGCCATTGCAGACTCTACATTAACATTGACGCCTTCCTTTAACGGAGTGATATAAATGGTAATCGGTTCGTTTTCCAATTGTTCCAAGTATGTTCCCACACTAATCTCCCAGGCAGCTCCATTGCAGAAATTATCATGGATCAGCTGGCCATTGATAAATGCCTGACCAATATCTCCCGCATACTCAATCTTTAAGATCAGGTCTTTGATGTCCTTTTTTAGTCCAATTGGTAGCTGTACTGTATAACGGCTTTCTCCAACTTGTTTAAGTTCAGGCTCTATGGTAACCTTTCTGCACTCTGACTTATAGCATCCAAGTACGAAATCATCATCCGTTTCTATACGTGTTACATATGCACTGTTCTCTAAAAGGTCGGACGGATATGTAGTAATCTGATTGAAATGCTTCCTGCTTTCGATCTGTATTCCTTCTTCATCGGCGAGCAATGCTGCATCGGTAAACAATACGCCTTTTCCTTCTAACCGATACATATTGTTGGATACTTCCCTGCTCACGCATAAAATCTGAATCTGTTGTTCTCCTTCTTCGACAAAAAACACCTCTGCATCCCTGTTCTCATCCATTACAAATCGATTGCTGTCTGTTCCATTTATTTTAGCATCCTTAGAAAACTGGAATTCCGCTTGCATTCCTTCGGGACGCATAAACACATACAGTACGCCCTTCTTCGTCATTACAAAAGTAACCGGCTGTGCTGTGGCTGTAATCAGATCAATTCCCTGTAATTCCATATGAAATGGAAGGATACAATTTTCATCTGCTGCAATGTCGATCGGTGGAAATACAACTTTTTCCGTCTCAAGTTCCAACGTAATCTGCTCTCTGGATTTCTTTGTCATTTCCTCATGATCCTGATAATTATTAATAAATAGAAATCCCCGTTTTCCATCCGTACGGACTGCATATCTAAGAGTCGTAAGGTCATTTGGCTCTATGGTGGATGCCCCTTGTGGAAGAACGGTCACTAAGCTGCACAATTGCTCTTGAAACGTTTCTGCAAAATAGTGAATGGTCTTAAGGCGTCCATAGGACTCTCGTATCTGACCGAATTCTCCAAGTGGTGCCTGAAAATCATAAGACCGTTTGGGTGCCTGACTTTCATTCATAAATGTTCCATGCTTCCCTAACGGATTGGTACCGCCATGGTACATGTAATAACCAAGGAAATTGCATCCAGACGCCATCTTGATATTGGCCATGGCATCTACGCTTTTAAACGGAAGGACAAACCGGTAATTGTAACTGCTAAACATGCCACCGCCCATTTCACAGCAAGCATACGGACGTTCCTCTGGTTTGTAGCTTGGCTGAAAGTCATGGACACATGGCACCTCATTGTTATGGAACTCCTGATATACATATTCTTCAGTACTTGGATGTTTTCCATGATGAGAATAAAACAGCCATGGACGAAATGCGTATCCGCCCCAAAGTGGCAGCATGTTATCCGGGGTTGCAGCGCCTCCCCATCCAGTGCATGTATAAAACACCGGATTAATCCCACATTCCTCTGCAATTTCTTTTAGCTTTAACATATAAGCTTTACCATCTTTCCCAGTAGGAACCCATTCGTTGGAGATCCCGGTTGTACTCTCCCATGGTGCGGAAGAATGCATATATTCATTATCCAACTGAACTCCGATAATTGGTCCATTGTCTGAAAAGAAAAGTCCTTTTACCTGCTCTGCTATCTTTATGTACAATCGTTTGGTATACGTTAGAAAGCCCTCATTTAGCTGTCGTACCTCGAATGGCTTTCCATACAACCAGTCGGGCATTCCTCCATTTCTAACTTCGCCATGGGCAAATGGCCCAATTCTAAGAATCACATCCAATGAATGCTTTTTACACAGCTTAATAAAGGCCCTTAAGTCTTTATTGCCACTAAACTCAAAGACGCCCTCTTCCTCCTCGTGATGATTCCAGAATACATAGGTTGAGATTACCGTGATCCCACCTAGTTTCATCTTCACTAACTCGTCTTCCCATCTTTTTGCATCACATCTGCTAAAATGGAATTCTCCGCTTACTCCGTAAAATGGCTTATGGTCTTTCTCCATATAATAATTTGTAAACCCTATCTTTTTTCCTTTATCATTGGTAGCGGAAAAATCCTCTCCAAGATCCTTCAGGTCTTTCTTTTTAAGACCAGCTATTTTCATATAATGTTCCATCAAACTACTCCTTTAGTGTTTCTATCAATTACACTACTAGTATAACATAATTTACATTTATTCCAATAAAAGTAAATTATTCGAGCACTTACTCAAACCATTGTGTAACACCAATAAAAATACCTCTTATCGACAGTCTTAGAAACTGCTCAATAAGAGGTATTTTGATATTCTTATTTCTGCACTGGTGAAACGCCAAATACGTCAGACATCTGTATTTGGTCCAATCGTTTATCAATTGCAGCCACTTCATCTTTCGCTAATTCAATGTCTGCTGCTCCAGCATTTTCGGTAATCCGCTCTCTTCTTCTTGGTCCCGGAATCGGTACAAGGTATGGCTTTTTACAAAGCATCCAGGCAAGAGACAGCTGTGCCGGTGTCTCCTTCTGCAAACTGCATGCGCTTTCCGCAACTATTCTTCCGTCATTTCTGATATTCCCCAGTCATTCATTCTATTTTACGATGCTCATAAACCATTCTACTGTAGATGGATCATAATGAGAGAAGAATAAGCTTTCCCCACCATCCAATGCCTCAATCCTTGCCATCTCATCTTTGGTTAACGTAAAATCAAATACATTGAAGTTTTGTTCCATACGATCACAATGGGTAGATTTAGGGATCACAACCACATCACTTTGGATTAAGAAGCGAAGAGCTGTCTGGGCTGCAGTTTTTCCATGTGCCTTTCCAATTTCCACAAGCACTGAATTATTAAAGTAATCATTTTTTCCTTCTGCAAATGGTCCCCAGCTCATAATCTGTGTTCCGTGCTTTTTCATAATTTCTTTTGCCTTCTTTTGCTGACAGAACACATGGGTTTCTACTTGATTTACTGTTGGCTTTATTTCACTAAAACTGCTTAAATCGATAAAGCGGTCTGGATAGAAATTGGATACTCCAATCGCACGAACTTTGCCTTCTTTATACGCCTCTTCCATTGCTTTGTACGTTCCGTAGTAATCGTTAAATGGCTGATGGATTAAGAGTAAGTCAATATAGTCTGTCTTTAACTTCTTTAATGACTCTACAATAGAGGCTTTTGCTTTTTCATAACCTGCATTGGTAATCCAGACTTTCGTAGTGATAAATAACTCTTCTCGTGGTACACCGCAGTTTGCAATTGCATTTCCTACACCTTCTTCATTTCCATATGCTTGTGCTGTATCAATCAAGCGGTATCCCATTTTGATAGCTTCCAACACGCATTTTTCTGTTTCCTCTGGTGGTGTCTGATATACCCCATATCCCAAAATCGGCATCTTTACACCATTATTCAATGTTACATATTCCATCATTCATTCCTCCTAAATCCATTGTTCAATTTCTTTTTCTGCTCTTTTTATGCTGCCTCCATGAAGAGCCAGCCCCTCTGTAACGATAGCATTGGGACAGCACTTCTTAATATCCTGAATACTGCTTCCTAACCCGCTTCCCTCATGAGTACAGAATGGGCGTATGGTCTTTCCTGAAAAATCAAACTTTTCTAAAAAGGTAACTACCGCCATTGGCATGGTTCCCCAGTAGTTTGGGTATCCAAGATAAATCGTGTCATATTCTGCAATACTTGATGGACAGGTTTTTAATGCTGGGCGCGCATTCCGTCTTTGATCCTCTTTTGCCTCTG
Organism: bacterium; assembly: GCA_030535455.1. GTDB lineage: Bacteria > Bacillota > Clostridia > Lachnospirales > Lachnospiraceae > KM106-2. The sequence goes on along the minus strand of JAUNJY010000007.1, from coordinate 68,999 downwards.
CCGTACATTCATTGTAATCCTTGGAATATGGCTGCTCTGGAATAAGCTGAATGCTATCTGCACCTGTCAACTTCTTAATCATACCTGCTGCAATTTCCGTATTACCAATTTCTAAAGTCTTAATCTCTCCGTTCACATAATTTTCATCTCTACGTGAGAAAAATGCGATTAATTCAGACATTTTTACAGCTCCTCTCCTTTTGTTACGCCTATTATAGCATGATCACTTTTGACATAGAATTTCCAATATGTTAGCATAGTATAAACTAAATGTTTATACTTAAAGGAGGTTGCTTATGTATAATCCTATTCTAGATACTTTTATTGCTGTTGCGGACTGTGGCAGTTTTACCAAAGCTGCAGAACGCCTCTTTATTTCGTCAACGGCTGTAATGAAGCAAATGAATGCTTTAGAGAAAACTCTTGATTTAAAGCTCCTTAACCGAACTCCCACAGGTATTACACTGACCGGTGTGGGAAAGATGATCTATAAGGATGCTCAGTTTATGGTTGACTACTCAAGAAAAGCCCTGGCAGATGCCAGAGCCTATCAAGAGAATTCAAATCGTACATTTTGTGTTGGAACATCCTTGTTAAATCCTGCAAGACCATTTATGGATTTATGGTACCGTCTGAACAGTGACTTTTCAAACTATAAACTACACCTTGTTTCATTTGATGATAATCATAATGATATCTTACACGTGATCAAAAACTTAGGAGAAAGCTTTGATTTTTTGATTGGTGTTTGTGATTCAAGAGCATGGTTAAGTTTATGTAACTTTCTTCCGTTAGGCAGATATAAGAAAATGATTGCTGTTTCAAGAGATCACCGACTTGCAAGTAAGAAACTGCTCTCCATTAAAGACCTTTATGATGAAACTCTTTTAATGGTAAAACGTGGTGACTCCGTAATCAATGATTTTCTTAGAAATGAATTGGAGAAGCACCATCCTAGAATCCATATTGAGGACGCTCCATGTTTCTATGATCTATCGGTTTTTAGTAAATGTGCAGAAAGTAATAAAATGCTCTTATCCTTAGAATGCTGGCAGGACGTACATCCAGGCCTTGTAACGATCCCTGTGGAGTGGGAGTATGCAATTCCCTATGGCTTACTTTATAGTCTTGATCCGCCAGAAGATGTTAAGCGATTTGTGGAGATGGTCAAAGCTCTTTCTCTCCTATGACAAACCTAACTGCTTTCTTTTGCTGCTTCTTTTAGTTTCAAAAAGCTGGCATCGCTGATGGTGTGTTCCATCCTGCAGGCCTCTTCCTCTGCAATCTTTGGTTCAACACCTGCTTCCATAAGCTGCCTGGTAAAAAACTGATGTTTCTCATATACTTTTTCTGCGATTTCCCTCCCTTGCTCTGTTAAATATAGATAGCCATTGGAGCCCATTGTCAAAAATCCACCGTCTTTAAGTACAGAAACGGCATGACTAATGCTAGCTTTGCTATATTCCATATGCTGAGCAAGGTCAATGGAACGGACCATGCCCTTTTTCTTTCGAAGTATCAATATTGCTTCTAAGTAATCCTCACCTGATGCACGAAGTTTGATATTATCCCCTCCTTTATCTAAAGTGCCCATTCAGCAGCTTTCATTTGTCTCTTTCGCATCTGCTGATAAATTCCATTTCGCTGTCCGAGCCATGCAGGGCTTCCCTGTTCTGCAACCACTCCATCTTTTAAGACTACGATCTTATCAGCACCCTCTACGGTTCTCATGCGATGTGCAATTACCAAAACCGTCTTATCTTTAATTAAGTTGGACAGCGACTCCTGAATTAATGTTTCATTCTCCACATCAAGGGATGCGGTTGCCTCATCAAGCAAAATAATTGGAGCATTTTTTAAGAATGCTCTTGCAATGGAAATCCGTTGCCGTTCACCACCTGATAATTCAGATCCATTTTCACCAATCATGGTATTCCATTTGTCCGGAAGCCGTTCTGCAAATTCCTCACAGTGTGCCAATCTTGCAGCAACAAGAACCTCTTCATCGGTTGCATCTTTACGTCCAATACGAATATTTTCCAACACCGTGTTATTAAATAAGGTTACATCCTGGAATACGATGGAGTATAAGGACATCAATGTCTCCGGATCAATCTGTGATATATTCATGCCACCAACCGTAATCTTACCTTTATTGATATCCCAAAATCTTGCTACAAGTCTGGTTATTGTTGTCTTGCCACCACCAGATGGGCCAATCAAGGCTGTTACCTCGCCCTGTTTTGCTTTAAAGGACACCTCAGACAGCACATCTTCTTCTCCGTTATACGTAAATCCCACATGGTCAAATACAATGTCACACCCATGATTGGTAAGTTCCTCTACTCCTGTCTGCTGTTCATGGGAAAGGATCTCATCCATACGTTCACACTGGACCTCTGCCGCAATAATGGCCGCAAGGTTTTGCAAGGCGATCTGCATTGGGTCATATAATCTGGATACCAGTAATAAGAACATGAAAAACGTAAGGATATCCAGACTTCCATCTACCAGTAAGATACCTCCTACCAAGGCAACCGTAGCAATTCCAAGCTTTAAGATCATTTGAGCCGAAGAAACAAAGACAGCAGTTCCCAGTTCATTAATGATTGCATGCTTTTCGACGGCACGGATCTTTTTCTCTAAATCATCCATATATTTTGTCTGTGCATTATTTGCCTTTAAATCACGGACGGTTTCCAAGCATTCTTGTATTCCATCGGCGCAATCCATCTTTAATTCCATATGTTTCTTTCCTAATTTATGCACCAGGCTAGAAGAGCATAAAACGATGACAAATGCTACGGGCAAAACCCAAAGGGCTGCTATTGCCATTCTCCAGTCAAATACAAATAATGAGATTGCCACAAGAAACGTAGAGGCAATTGCTCCAATCAGCTCAGGAATCCAGTGAGAGGATGCAGTCTCCAACGTTGCACAGTCTGCCATGATCGTACTTGTAAGGTCTGCTAAGTCTCTCTTTCCAAAGAAGGACAATGGAAGCTTTCTTAATTTTTCTGCCAGCGAGGTTCTGCGGATACCGCTTTCGATATAGGTTGCAAAAAATGTTGCATTATATTGTATGTATGTCGTGATGGAAATCAAGACAAGGCAAAGAATACTTCCGACTACATAAAACGGAATTCTTTCATTGGTCAGACGATTATTTATAAAATCTCCGACAAGAGAATAAAGAAGTCCTACTGGAAACATCAACACCACATCGGATACTGTGACCGATACAAATGCCTTCACCATATCCTTTGCTCCGTTTTCAGAAAGTGCAAATTTGTGCTGTAACCGTTCAATTATGCCCATGTGCTTTCACCTCCTACTTTCCAGTTTGCTGAGTTATTATATTCTTTCCACATACGGCTGTATAATCCATGGAACCGTTCTAATTGTTCATGGCTTCCTTGTTCCTCGATCTTGCCCTCTTTTACCACATAAATCCGATCTGCCCCAGTCACGGTAGTCAGCCTGTGGGCTATCATGATCACAGTCTTACCAGCAGACAGTTTAGCAAAGGCTTCTTGCACTTTTGCCTCATTGTCCGGATCAGCAAATGCAGTTGCTTCATCCAGAATTATAATAGGTGCATTCTTAAGCATTGCCCTTGCAATAGATAACCGTTGCGCTTCTCCTCCAGATACATAGGTTCCGCTTGATCCAATTATGGTATCTATTCCCTTTGGCAACTTAGCAATAATATCTTCGCACTGAGCTTTTTTTAGTGCCTCCATAACTTCCGCTCTAGTGGCATCTGGCCTTCCCATGCGGACATTATCAAAGATTGACATCTTTAAAAGCTTGCTGTCTTGAAATACAAATGATACCGTATCCATCAGCTCTTTGCTTGAAATATCCTTTACATTTACTCCGCCAATCAAAATACTTCCACCTGTAGTATCCCAAAATCTTGCAACCAGACTTGCCAAGGTGGTCTTTCCACCTCCTGATGGTCCAACAAAGGCAACATGTTCTCCCTGTCCTATGGATAGATTAATGTCATGCAATGCCTCTTTAGATGCATGTGGGTAGCGAAATGAAACATGACGAAATGTGACAGAAGGATTTTGGGGATGCTTTGATCTTACTGGCTCTTCTAATGGTTTTTGCCCCATAATACTATCAATTCTTTTAATGGCATCTTCAACAATCATGGCATTCTCACTTGAATACATAATCTTATTTAAAGTCACTGTAATAATTGGAGTAATGATAATATAAAAAATCAGGTTTAACAAAAAGGTCTTGGAACTTCCATTTACCGTAAAAGCAAAGGCTGCACCGATTAAGACTGCAAAAACTGCATTAATGACGGTGGTATAACAAACCATCGGAATCCTTAGTTCTTTCGTATAGGCAATCACCCATTTCTCATAGTTCTCAATGGAGGCCTTAAACCTTTTAAATGAAAATACTGACTGGCCAAATGTCTTTACAACCGGAATGCCACGTACGTATTCAACTGCCTCATTGGACATCTCCTCCAGAGAATTCTAATATTGTTTCATCTTTTCCTTCATACTGCTGCCTGTCATAGAAGCCATAATGAAGAATGCAATGATAATCGGAATAAGGCTTAGCAAACCTAATCGCCAGTCAAAGGTGAGAAGCAAAATCAGCAGTCCCACAGGGGTAGCCATTGCAGCTGCCCGATCGGGAAGCTGGTGAGCCAGATAAGACTCTGTAGCAGCGCTGGATTCATTTACAATCTTTCGAACCTTTCCACTTCCTATGTCATCCATAAATCCGATGGGAAGCGTTAGGATATATTTCATGGTCTGGGAACGCATATTGGCCTGCACTCGAAATGCAGCAATATGAGAACACATCAGGCCACAGATATAAAGCAACATGGATAACACAGCAAATCCTACTGCACACCACCCATAATGGCTTAAATTCTCCGCCTCACTGTAATTTGGAGATACTTCTAATACCTCCTTTATAATCCTCCAAATATAATAAAATGGTACAAGTGCGACCCAAGCACTGATTGCTGACAGTACCCATGACGATATTGTCAGATATTTAAATTTTCCTGCATATTGAAACAGCCTAGACATGGAACCTTTCTTTTTCCCATTCATAATCAATAACGCTCCTTTTCTATCATTTGGTTAGGCTTCTCTTTTGCATCGTTAGTTACAACTAACCAACAGGTAAAACTTTACCTTATCTTAACGACTGCTTATGTATAAGATCATCATTTTCGTCCAACAAGAAGACTAGATCCTGTTAGCATGAATTTCCTTGCCTCGCTGGAAGTCATAAACATATTCTTGGTGGTATCGATTAAATTTACTTCCTCATACCCCATATCCTTTAACGCTTTTACAAAGGAATTCATATCTCCATACCTGGATGGTGACATTAAATCATGTATTGCAAATACTCCCCCTTTTTTTAGAACACGTAAGCTTTCCAATAGCAGCCTTTGCTTATCCATTCCGGTAATATTGTGGTACACATAGTTGCTCGTCACTGCATCAAAACTTTCATCAGGAAACTGCAGCTTTATTGCATTTCCCCTAGCAAAACTAACGTTATGAACTCCTTCTAGTTCTGCATTATGCTCACAAAGACCTTTACTAAATGAGGCATAGTCCTTTCCCCATCGATCTACCCCCATCATAGTTCCCTGTCGATTTCTTTTTGCACAGGCTATTGTTAGCGCACCACTTCCGCATCCAATATCCAATCCCTTTCCACCCTCAGGGATTGTGATGTATGCTGCCGTACCGTTCACTATTTGTCTGGAAAGTTTCCTTTTCCCATTATAGGAAAATGCCCGGTATGCTATAATACACCAGACCGAACTTATTCCACATACTAAAAACACTATCCCAAGCAAGGCAATAATGATTGCTTGAGCTGTGCCACTTAATGAAGTCGAAATCGTTCCCAATAGCAGTATGCATAAAATGGAAATAATGGATGCCGTGCTTAATGCAATCAGCATTCCTTTTGGTACCCAGTTCTTGTAATCTGGTTTTTCCATTTACAATCCAGCCCCCTTTTTAGCTTTACTGTTAGTTAACATTGCATTTTACAACAAAAAGCCTATCTGTTCTTTCTACCCTTTCAATCCTCGTGACTGGCGGTCCATATCTTCTATCACGATATCATAGATTTCTCCCAACGAAGCGCAATACTCTAGCACTTTCCATGGTTCATTGGTATGGTAATGGATTTTAATCAGTTCCTCATCTCCAACAGCCAAGAGACAGTCTCCCTTAAAGTTCTTTGTAAAGTATTCATTGATTGTATCTTCATCAAGATCTGTTCCTTCTATTAACAATTGTGTATCATATCTAAATTCTATCATCCTTCTTGTACTCCTTCTCTTTTATTTTTTTGCGTCGAACTTGGTAACGTTAACAAGCGAAATCTGCCTTTCCAGTGAGTGTGCATCTTACACCCGCTTTTTCGGATGCTTTTTCATTGATAGGAAAGTTCTCGACGACAAATTCTCTATCAATGAAAAAAACTCCCATGGGAAGAATGCTCTTCTAACAGGAGTCTGCTATGTTTCACGCACGAGTTAGTTACATCTAACACATTTCTTATTATAACGATGTTACTTTTGTTTTACAAGTATTTACATGATACAGTTTCTCAACACTTATTTTACTATACTTTTTATAATATCTCCTCAGATTTTTTTTGCATTCTGAATCCTTCTTTAATTAAACATTCCAAAATGATCAACAGCACGCGTGGTATAATAATCGATACGGCTCTATCTGAAAAAATTATTCTAGATGGTTTTCTGTACTCAGTTAAAAATTGTTTTTCTCATAGTTAACCTCCTTATAATTGATGTTTTAATGAGAAACATTAAATATGAGAAAAACAATCAGTAATATAACGTGTTGGCTGCTCGAAGAGAAGTTTTCACAAATCGAAAAAGCCCCCTTTAGGCAGATTGCCTAAAGGGGACTTCTTTATCATTATGTTGTTCCTATGAATTAAAGAACACCAGCGTTTTTGAATAATTTAGCTACTGTTTCAGTAGGTTGAGCTCCGTTAGCTAACCAAGTTTTTGCTTTTTCTTCATCTACGTTGAAAGCACTTGGTTCAACTGTTGGGTTGTAAGTACCGATTTGATCGATGAATTTACCATCTCTTGGAGATCTTGAATCTGCTACGATAATTCTATAGAAAGGTGCTTTCTTTTGTCCCATACGTTTTAATCTGATTTTTACTGCCATTGTTGTTTCCTCCTAAAATGTGATTTACTGCGTTTGCAATAACTCTATATAATGTACTATTTTTTACAATTTTAATGGGTGTAAAGTTTTTTTCTTTACACCCATTAGTATAGTCGAAATAAATCGAATTGTCAATGATTTTTATAGACCTAAATATGCCTTTTTCACTTTTTCGTCATTTAATAACTTATTTGCATCTCCGTCCATTGAAATACTCCCTGTTTCTAGTACATAGGCACGGTTTGCAATCGATAGGGCCATCTTGGCATTCTGTTCCACTAACAGTACCGTAATCCCCTGTTTATGTACTTCCTTGATAATGCGAAAGATTTCTTTAACTAATAAAGGGGAAAGGCCCATGGACGGCTCATCCATCAATAATATTTTAGGCTTGCTCATAAGGGCCCTTCCAACTGCCAGCATTTGCTGTTCCCCTCCCGACAGGGTCCCTGCAATCTGTTTTCTACGCTCCTTTAATCTTGGAAACCGTTCAAAGATTTCTTGCATTGTTTCTTGAATTTCATCCTTATCATTTCTAATATACGCACCCATCTCCAAATTCTCTGTTACCGTCATATCTGGAAAGATATGCCGTCCTTCCGGTACATGGGCAATACCCAGTTGAATAATCTTGCTTGCTTCGGTCTTTTGCAAGTCCAGTCCATCGTAAGTAATGGTTCCCTTATTCGCTTTCTTCAGGCCGGTAATGGTATGTAAGATCGTCGTCTTACCTGCCCCATTTGCACCAATCAGGGATACAATCTCCCCATCGTTTACACAAAGGCTTACATTATGGACGGCATGAATGGCCCCATAACTGATATCCACATTTTTTAATTCTAACATAGGACCACTCCTTCCTCTTCTTCCTCATCTTTTCCTAAATATGCCTCGATTACCTTTGGATTATTGGCAATCTCTTCTGGAGTACCGGATGCAATGGTAACTCCATAATCGATTACTTGGATCCGTTCACAGATTTTCATGACAAAGTTCATATCATGTTCAATGAGTAAGACAGATATCTTAAACTTATCGCGGATGACATTGATAATTTCCAATAGCTCTTCTGTCTCTGTTGGATTCATGCCTGCTGCCGGTTCATCCAACAATAACAGCTTCATTCCTGTTGCAAGGGCACGAGCAATCTCTAACCGTCTCTGCTGGCCATAAGGAAGATTTTCGGCAACCACATCCGCTTTCTCTTCCAAATGAACGATTTGAAGCAACTCCATTGCCTTCTTTCGAGCTCTTTCCTCTTCCCTAAAATATTTTTTCAAGCGAAATACAGAGGAAACAAGGGAATACGACATATGCATATTCAATGCAACCATGACATTTTCTGCTACAGTCATTTTCTTAAATAGGCGAATATTCTGAAAAGTTCTAGATATGCCTGCCGCTACAATCTGATGCGTATTCTTACCATTCATTTTTTCTCCATTTAAGTAAAAGGAACCCTCTGTTGGCTTATATACTCCCGTCAGCAGATTAAAGACAGTTGTCTTGCCAGCTCCATTAGGTCCGATCAAGCCAACTAACTCACTTTGTCCAATTTCTATATTAAAACAATCAACTGCCTTTAATCCGCCAAAGGAAATTCCAAGATCATGCGTTTTCAGTACCGGAATAATCTGTCTCTCCATCTAAGGTTCCCCCTTTCCGCTTCTGCTTTTTTGGTGGATTGGTAAAGAAGTTTTTAATATGTACAAGCATCCTTGTCAAAGAAAACTCCCATTTTCCAAATATCCCGCCTGGCTTAAAAATCATAACCAAAACTAATACCACCGAATATGCTAACATACGGTAACTTGCAAACTGTCTCATAAGCTCTGGCAAAGAGGACAAGAATGCTGCTCCTATAATTGACCCTGTCAGTGAACCAGTACCACCAATGATTACTTCGGTCAGCATCTCAGCAGAATAGTTAAAGTTAAAGTTGGTTGGGATCATGGCTGTCATATAATGAGCATACATGGCACCTCCAACACCTGCAAAAAATGCTGAAATAGCGAAGTTTAATACTTTGTAGAAAGTAACATTGATTCCACTTGTACTTGCCGCAATATAATCTTCACGAATTGCCACGACCGTTCTACCGAATCTGGAACGGGTATACATAAACATAAAGGTCAGACAAAGGACCATTGCCCAGAAGCACCAGTTAAATGTAGATAATTTGGCTATTCCACTCATTGTCCTTCCTGATCCTGTAATCTTAAAGTTACAAAATGCAACTCGGATGATTTCTGCAAATGCAACGGTCACTATGGCAAGATAATCCCCACGTAGCCGTAGTGCAGGAATGCCTACTAGGACACCTGCTATGGCTGCCGCAACACCTCCCACTAAAAGAGCAATGACAAATAAGGCTCCATCTGGTATGACATATTGATATAAATAATTCGTTACGATTGCAGAAGCATACGCCCCCACTGACATAAACCCTGCATGTCCCAGTGAAAACTCTCCCATAAATCCTACCAGCAGATTTAAGGATGCCACCATGATAATGGTATAACATGCAGTTGTACAAATCCCTTTGATATAATCACTTCGATCTCCTAAAATGCCGGATTGGAACAGGCCTGTAAGCAGGAAAAATACGAAAAGGATTCCAGCAAAATTAATCAAATAGGATCGTTTCTTTTTCTTATTCATGCTCCTCACCTACACTTTCTCTCCAACACTCTTACCAAGAATGCCGGAAGGTTTAACTAATAATACAAAGATCAACAGGCTATAGGTTATGGCCTCATACCATCCCGGTGCCACATATACTTTTACAAAGATTTCAACAAGTCCTACGATAATTCCGCCGACCATGGCACCCGGAATACTTCCAATACCGCCAAGAACGGCCGCAATAAATGCTTTAAGTCCCATCATGGAGCCCATATCTGTAGTACATCTAGGATAGGTAGAACAATACATTAGGGCTGCCACTGCTGCAAGGGCGGAACCAATTGCAAATGTAGTGGAAATAATTTTATTTACATTGACTCCCATCAAGACTGAGGCTTCTTTATCTTGGGGAACGGCACGCATTGCCTTTCCTAACTTTGTCTTTTTTACAAACAGCTGTAATCCCACCATCATCAGAACACCAATACCTATGGTCAATAAATACTTCTCCTGTAATTTAGCACCAAAGATGGTAATATAGGGAAGATTAAAAATAGCAGTCACTGATTTTGGATTGGCACCAAATAAGACCATTGCCAAATTCTCCAAAAACAGACTCATGGCCAATGCGGTAATCAATGCTGACATGGAGCCTGCCGCCCGAACTGGGCGGTAAGCAATCCTTTCTACCAATACACCGACCGCGGTGCAGATCACAATAGCAAAGATGACTGCAATCCACGGTGGCATTCCTTGATGTATCATCAAGGGAACCGTATAAAACAATGTATAGGCACCTACCATGATAAAATCGCCGTGGGCAAAATTAATCATCCGGATAATGCCGTATACCATGGTATATCCAAGTGCAATCAATGCATAAATAGCTCCTTGATTTAATCCATTTATTAAACTCTGAATAAATAATGACACAAATACGCACCTCCTTTTAAAAGGCTAATTGCACGTTTTCTAGTTACTTTCTGGTTCGATGGTCTTAAACCATTTTACCTTTCCATTTTCGTAGGTATTTACTACCACACTCTTTGCCGGGTCACCATTCTTGTCTAATGTGAATGTGCCGCCTACACCTGTAAACTTCATGCCTGTCATGCCTTTTACCAAGGACGCAGTATCGGAACCACCGCCATTTTTAGCAGCTTCCACTAACATGTAGATTGCATCATAATATAGGGCTGCACATGCATTTAAGCTCTTTTCACCATATTTTTCTTTGTATTTGGTTACAAACTGCTGCACTGCAGGAGCCGTATCTTCTGAAGAATAATGGTTCGTAAAGTAGCATTTTTCAAAGTCTGTTTCTAAACCTGTAGTGTCTGCACCATCCCAGCCGTCACCACCCATGATTACGCCCTCATAGCCGGCACCTCTTGCCTGTTGTACAAAAAGTGGCACGGTATCAAGGAAACAAGGATAAAATAAGAAGTCAGCGCCTGATGCTACTACTTGGGATGCCTGTGCTGAAAAATCAGTGTCTTTTGTGGTACACTCGCCGGTATATACGATCTCAATACCTGCTGTTTTTGCATTTTCCACAAATGCATCTTTTAATCCATTGGAATAATCATCGTCTTTTGCGTAAATGATTGCTGCTTTCTTCGCCCCTTGGTCTTTTGCAAATGCGGCAGCCATCTTTCCTTGATAAGGGTCAATAAAGCAATCACGAAAGATGGTTGGTCCAACTTGGGTCACTTTATAGTTGGTTGCACCGGTTGCAAGTAAGAGCATATTCTGTCCTTTTGCGATTTCTGCCATTGGAAGGGTAACTGAGGAGAAAAACGCTCCTACTACTGCATCTGGCTTCTCTGCCTCCAGACTGTTATAGGCATTTACTGCTTGTTTGGAGTCGCCTGCATCATCTACGACCTTGCCTCCATTTACAATCTCAACCTTATACGCACTATCGCTGCTATTAATTTCTTCTGCAGCCATCGTGATAGAATTCTGTGCTCCTTCTCCATATATTGCGGATCCACCGGTTAAGGAAGAAACTACGCCAATTCGAATGACATTATCTTTTTTATCAGTCGTTGCCGCTGCTCCAAGAGGCGTTGTCTGTGAGGTTGTTGTTGCTTCCTCTTTCTTTTGACACCCCATAAGCATGGTGCCAATCATCGATATGCAAACTATCATACTTGCTAATTTTCTTTTTTTCATATCATTTCCTCCTTTATTCTTTGTTATATGATCAAAGTGCATTGTGCACTATGATTTCCTTTTCATTAAAAAACGAGGAAGCTTTCTAATTAAGAAAACCTCCTCGTTTCTTTCTTGCTATACTACATTTTTTATACAAAATTTTTCTTCCACCAATCTACTGATAATCGATACACTTTCCTCATAGGTAATATTGCCTGTGTTAATACAGACATCATAGTTATAAGGATTTTCCCATTCATTGCTGGTATGATAGCGGTAATACCTTCTTCGGTAACGGTCATTCATCCTGACATACCGTTTTGCCTCATTAATGGAAATCCCTTGCCGTTCGGCTTCCCTTATAAAACAAACTGCCTCCGGTGCATATACAAACACCCTTAATACATTTGAAAACTCACGTAAGACATAATCACAAGCCCTTCCAACACAGATATAAGACTCTTGCCTTGCCAGTTCTTTTAACACTTTGGCCTGGTAATTAAATAAATTCTGATCTGATACAAAATCATTGCTTTCCGGAGGAATGATTTCTCCATGATACACCTTTTTCTCTACATTATATAACAGACTTTTTCTTGTATTCTCATCGGCTCTGGCAAACAGCTCCTCATTAATCCCACTATCTTGTGATGCCAGGCGAAGTAACTTTCGATCGTACAAATCAATTTCAAATTTCTCAGCCAGCATCTTGCTAATGGTCGTACCACCACTTCCACAAGTCCTGGTAACTGCAATCACAAATCTATCCATGGACATTCCTCCTTGCCATCTCATTTCCTCTGCTTTTTAATAAGGCAAATTATAACAAAGAGGATTGATATTGCAAGAAGGTTTCACTTTTTCCATATTTAATCATTTTTTTCTATGTATTCACTTTATATTCTTTGTTTTTATTTCAAAATAAGTTGCTTTTCTTCAATGCAATATTCATTGAATTCTTTAATTAAAACTTGTTGCAACTGTGTAAGTAACTCTGACGCCTTTCCACCCACCTTATGGCCCTCTAAGGTATCGGCTGCAAGACAGAAATTGCTCGAACTTGTGACAATGATTTCATCTGCCTCTTTTAATTCCTTTAACGTAAATGCTTCTTCGACTACTGGAATGCCTAGCTGATTACAGGCTTTGATCAAATGTCGTTTTGCAATCCCGTTTAAGATATGGCAGTCATTTGGATGGGTCTTCAGACATCCATTCTGTAAAATAGAAACATTGCTATGGGCACATTCTGTTACTATCTCTCCCCGATGAAATACAGTTTCAAAGCACTCCTCTTTTGCAGCCTTTTGAGCAGCCAGTACGCTTGGAATTAAATTAAGTGTCTTAATATTGCAATATTCATATCGCCTGTCTTCCATGGTAGTAAGCCGTATTCTCTTTGTAAGGTCTGAAAACTCCATTGGAGTTATGGTAATCCAAAGATTTGCCTTTCCTTCCAAAAATGCATGTTTTCTAGGTCCGGTTCCTCTTGTCACCTGCCAGTAGACAAATAACTCCTCTCCTTCCACTTTTTGAATCATTTCATTTAATATCTGTTTTAACTCTTCCTTACTGCATGGACATGTAATCTCCAGTAGGCTGCAGCTTTCAAAAAAGCGATCAATATGTTCGTCTATCAGGTAAATCACATGGTTTCTGCTGCAAGTTGCATCATAGACACCATCCCCAAAGAAATGTACCCTGTCATTCATTGGAATACTCATTTCTTCAATCAATCCATAGGTTCCATTATAATAGCCTAAATTCTCCATCGTCCCTACCTCCTTTTTTCTACAATTATAGATTTCCTGGGTAATTATGTAAAGAGACTTTATCGGGGCAATCCTCGTTTTTGCATGTAGGACTTTTCTACTGTAATTTTGCCAAATCTCCAAAGATTTCTAATGATTTTTGTGTCCTTTTAGCCAGATATAGTATCAGTTGTTTGCGAATGTCCGCGGTTCTTGTCACATCCCAGGCATATCAATAATTTTTCTTTGTTTTATGTGATACTTTGGGCACTCAGTGAGTTTTTTTTATGCAGGTGTCCAATCGGCCACAATTTGCTCCTGAGATACATCCCCGCCCTGCAGTTTTCTATCCAGAACAAAGTGTCTTCGACATTCGTGGCTCCCCTTACCCTCAATCTCCCGGGAGAAGGCACTTTGCACGCGCCGAACCTACTCGCGCTAGCGACATTCTCCTATCAGGTGAGTGTGCATCTTGGCTTTCTGTTTTTTAGAAGGCCTTTTTTAATGGATAGGAGACTGCTCGAAGAGCAGTTTTCTATCCATTAAAAAAAACCTCCAGGCAATCTGCCTGAAGGTTTTCCATATTAAAGTCCTTACGTTTGATACACACATTGTGCGTTTCAAACATCACCGCTACAGTCACCAGGGTAATGCAAGCATTACATTGGCTCGTTGTTCGCGCTAATTAAAGAACGCCAGCGTTTTTGAATAATTTAGCTACTGTTTCAGTAGGTTGAGCTCCGTTAGCTAACCAAGTTTTTGCTTTTTCTTCATCTACGTTGAAAGCACTTGGTTCAACTGTTGGGTTGTAAGTACCGATTTGATCGATGAATTTACCATCTCTTGGAGATCTTGAATCTGCTACGATAATTCTATAGAAAGGTGCTTTCTTTTGTCCCATACGTTTTAATCTGATTTTTACTGCCATTGTTATTTCCTCCTAAAATGTGTTTTACTGCGCTTGCAATAAATTTATATATTAATTATTTTTTACAATTTTTATGGTGTAAAGTTTTTTTCTTTACACCAGTTAGTATAGTATATGAAAATCAGATTGTCAATACTATTTTTCGACTTTATATTCTATTTTAATTTTGCCTTAAGTTCCTCCAGCGTAAAGCTTGCAACACCGCCAACTATGGCCTTTTTTGTGTTATAAATGGCATTTAATGACTGCTCATAATCTTCTTTTGTTACACTGTTTCCATTCCATTTATAGACAAAGATTTCATTTCCATTTTCATCGAACTGTGGCTTTGCGTTATCTTCATCGCCATAAATCCCCTCTGCAATCTGTGTCAGTTTCCCATTTTTTATACTGTACACCACGTCGTAATATACACCCATATTTCCATCGGAATTACAAAGAAGGTTCTGTTTTGGAATATAGGAAAAATAGAGTCTGCTTAGCTGAGTGGCATTTACCTGCCCATTGTAATAAGTTAAGACCTTGCATCCGATTGCTTCACTCTCTCCCACCTCTACAAGTTCCGGAATATCATCGTTATTGACGTAAATTAAGTTATACCCCTCATAAACTTCTGTTGTTTCTGATTTTAAATAGTTTAAGTATGCTTGTTTCCATGGAGTTTCCTTATTCTCTGGTTCCTCTTGTTTTGACTTGATTACAGATAATATATCCTGAATTGTCTTTTTCACCATGGTGTCATTTATTTTCTTCATCAGTGTCTTTTCAAGAGAAAATGTTCCCTTCTTGGATCCACTGTATATTCTTGCCTCGGTATAAGAGGTTTCACTCTTATTATCTGACAAATTTATGTACTTACATATGGTAATGATGTCAGAATACCCATCATTGTTATAATCAGGAAACGATACTGCCTCCACTGACTGAAAGCTTTCACTCTCCCTTATATTGTTTTCCTCTACGCCAGGCAATACCAATACGGCCTGTCCATTCCTCTCAATCTGAAAGGTAACGTCTTCAAACTTGCTTTTGACTTTTAGAGGCTGATATGAAACAAAACGTACATCTCCTAATGGCGTCAATGTGGCATCAAAACTTTGGTCAGCAATGATCCGATTATCCGGAGTCTGGCTTTGTAATACTTTTTCTGTGGCTATGGCTGGTGACTGTGTTTCATTCACTGTCTCTCGTGGCAGGTAAGGAAGCAGGCTTGAGGCTGGAGTTATTCTTTCCTCTTTGTCTGTAAGCAGGTCATCGTCTTTTACTGTATCCTTTTCCCCATGAGACATACAGCCAGATAATGCTGTAATCGCAAGTATGAAACATAATATCAGACCTATTTTTTTGTGCATACTATCTCCTCCTTTGCTCGTATACAATATGCAATATATCTTGTTCTTATATTCATTATATGTTTTATTCCTGTTATGTATTTGTAATTCTCAGTTCTCGTCATGAAGTAACCAGAAGAGACATGCTTTGTGAGTTTCTCCTAGTATTGCACCAAGTCGGTTTGAACAAGCAACATTCTCCTGTCAGGTGAGTATGCATCTTGGCTTTCTGTTTTTTAGAAAGCCTCCTATATACTAAAAAAACCTCCAGGCAAATTGCCAGAAGGTCTTTATCGCTATAAAAGTTCTTACGCTTGAAACACGCTTTGCGAGTTTCAGACGTCACTGCGACAGTCGCCAAGATAATACAATCATTACATCGGCTCTTTGTTCGCGCTAATTAAAGAACGCCAGCGTTTTTGAATAATTTAGCTACTGTTTCAGTAGGTTGAGCTCCGTTAGCTAACCAAGTTTTTGCTTTTTCTTCATCTACGTTGAAAGCACTTGGTTCAACTGTTGGGTTGTAAGTACCGATTTGATCGATGAATTTACCATCTCTTGGAGATCTAGAATCTGCTACGATAATTCTGTAGAAAGGAGCTTTTTTTTGTCCCATTCTTTTTAATCTGATTTTAACTGCCATGTTAATTTCCTCCTGAAATAAAACTCTATTACATAAACATGCAATACGTTTATGCAATATATCTATATGTTTTATTTTCGATTTTATTATGCTGTAAAGTTTTTTACTTTACAGGTGTTTAGTATAGTATATGTAAAAAATGTTGTCAATATTATTTTTTATTTTTTTCAACTTTTTTTTACGTTTTTTTAATATTTTATGTTCCCTATTCTAATCCTTTCAGTACTTCCACCATATCCAGTTTCTTTAACCGTCTTGAAAATGCAATGCTGACAATTGTCGAAACACTTAATAACAGAATGGCACTGATCAAATAAGATGGTATGGAGATATAAGCAACAAAATCAAAGGAGTCTCCGTTGGAGTCAAACATATACTGCAACAACACTTTGCCAAGAGGAATGCCAATTACCACGCCAATCAGTGACAGCCATAGGTTTTGCTTGAACAAAAGTCTTCGTATACGTCCAGTACGAAATCCCATTACCTTAAGTGTCGCAAGCTCTTTCTGGCGCTCATTATAAGAAAGAATTCCTGAATTATAGAGTACGATTATGGTAAGCAGAACAGCCATAATGATTAAGACGACCACGATAATGATCATGCTGGCCATGCTGGTATCAAATGCTTTTTTAATATCGTCCATGGTAAATACGGACTTTACCAGTTCATTGTCTTTATCCACTACTGTCTCATTATTGGTAATGCACATTGTTGCTGCAAACGTATGACCGGTCTGTTCAAATGTATTTCTTGTCATGGTCATCCCCACAAACTGAGGATTGCGGTTAATCATGGTTACCTTGGATGTCACCCATTTTTCATCCTCATATAAATGCCAATCCACCGTATCTCCAGCCTTTACGCCTAATTTTTCAGCCAATTTCTTGGTCAATGCAATCTCCCCATCGTGAAATTCCTGCTCTTTTAGTTCAGCATCCATCATCTTATAAATGCCTTTTCCTTCACAAACGGATATGGCTGCAGTCTCTTTGTCTCCCCGCTTATTTTCTTTATTTTTTGATACTTCGATGCCTGCGCTCATAATTAATTCGCCATTGTTCTTTTCTGAAAATTCATCCACCTTTTTGCTGTCAGCAGTATTATTTAAAAGGATTTGATTTTTATAGGTCGCTAACTTATCAAACTGCCAATCTGATACATAGGAAATGGAGTCATTTGCCCCCAAAGCAGCTACTAACAACATCATCCCACTGATGGTTCCAAATAAACACATAAATGCACGAAGCTTGGACCTTGCAATATCTCTCAGATTATACTGATTGGAAAAACCAAGATGTTCCCAAAATGGAAGTTTTTCAAAAATACATGCCTTGCCTGTCTTTGGAGTAACTGGTCGTAACGTGTCCGCTGGATTGATTTTTAGTAATTTTCGACAGCTATGATACGTTGCTAAACAACATGCAGCAACTACGATTACACATACCATATAAAAGGAAATGGAGTATCCACTCTTCCATTCTGGCAATGTATACATGGAAGGCATAAAGTCACCAAATAATGGAGACAGGGTAAGCGGACCAACGATTAATCCTGCAATTGCACCTAATAAAGATAAAACAAAACTATAGCTTAAATAATGAAATAAGATCTTTCTTTTTTTCATTCCTAATGCTTTTAATGTACCAATCTGTATCCTTTGCTCGGTAATGACACGGTTCATTGTTGTCATAATGGTAAGGATGGAAATAATAACGAAGATCAGAGGAAACAAAAATGCGAATGCCTCATGCTGTGCCATCTCATCATTTAATACGGTAATTCCTGACATCCCGCTTTCATCCAACATCACGGCATAGTTTCCATTTAATGCTTCCCTTACCTTGTCCTCAAGTGACATAACATCTTTCTTGTCTGTGGTCAGCACAATCTGGTTCATTGGTATCTGATTTCCTTCCTCATAAGCCATATACGCATAACCCACTTTAGAAAAATCAGCCTCTATGTCTCCGTCTGCTATGTAATATTCATATTCCGGACTCATAATCAGTCCTTTAATGGTCTTAGTAATCTCTATGTCCGTTACTCCATTGTTATAGGTAAGTGTATAGGTATCTCCCACCTTTACTCCTGTTTCTTCTGCAAATCTATTATTTAGCCAGATGCCATTTGGATTGGTTGGATCAAAAGGCTCTCCTTCCACTGTATATGGCTTTGTAATTAGATTTTCTTTCTCCATATATAGATAAATGTCTGGCTTTTTTTCTCCTTCTCCTTTTGTCGTCAGCATAGACCGTAGCTGTGCTCCCGTTACATGGTCAATCTCTTTTATTTTCAAAAGATCTTCTTCCTCAAATTCAGCCCCATACACCCAGGCAGATGCAAGATTTGTTATCTTATGGTAGTTATTTCTTGTCTGATTTATTCCCACATTGGAACTTGCAATTCCGGCATAAACAAAGATGGCCATAAAGGCAAGCAGAAAGATTGTAATAAACTGCATGGCATTATGCTTTATATCCCGAAACATTTTTCGATATAGCATTACCACTCCACCTCCTCAATTTTAAGTGGATGGTCATTCAGATACATCTCACGAATCTTTCCATTTTTCATTCGGATGACACGGTCTGCGCATTTTGCAAAATCTGCATTATGAGTAACTAAGATCACCGTTTTCCCTCTCTCTTTACACATACTTTTAAGTAGCTTTAATACGGAAACACCAGTTTCCGAATCTAGGGCGCCGGTTGGCTCATCTCCTAAGATAATATCCGGATTTTTACTTATGGCGCGGGCAATGGATACTCTCTGCTGCTCACCACCGGACATCTGGGCAGGGAATTTATGCTTATGGTCACTTAAACCAACCGCTTCTAACATCTCATCTGCACTCAGTGCATTTTTCACAATATCTTTGGTAAGTGCAACATTTTCATATGCTGTAAGGCTTGGGAGCAAGTTATAAAATTGAAAGATAAATCCAACCGTAAATGCTCGATAATCGGATAGCTGATTATCCGTATAGGTGGAGATTTCCTTGCCGTTAATCAGTACTTTTCCACTGGTTGGCTGGTCCATCCCTCCAAGCATATTTAGGACTGTGGATTTTCCGGCACCGCTCTGTCCAAGGATTACAACAAACTCCCCTTCTTCTATCGTAAAGTTTACGTGGTTTACCGCTATCTGCGTGTGCTCCTTGTTTCCATAAGCCTTTGTAACATCTTGAAATTCCACTACCGTCTTTCCCATATTTATTCTCCTTTTATTTATTTCTATTTCCATTACGATGTGCTATGTATAAACCTGAAATATCTTTCATGTTCTTTAACTACCGTGATTATATTCCTGTTTTTACCAGTTGTCAATTAATAACTTGAAACTTATTTCATGTTTTTAATTGACTCTGTTTTTGTTATCCACTATACTTTAATTGTTTCAAAATACATAACAATGTGCCGGGAGCGGTTTTTATAAAGGAGTATGACTATGAAATCAAACAATATCAAAGAGCCCCAACAGAAGCGTTCCATTGAAAAAAAGGAAAAAATCATTTCGGCTGCAATGGATCTCTTCTTTACCGATGGATACCACAAAACAAATACGGCTGACATTGCAAAGGCTGCCGGTGTATCCACAGGTATCGTGTATCGTTATTTTCCTGATAAAAAAGGAATTTTGATGGAAGGCCTTCCGATTGTAACCGAAGCAATCCAGCATATGATTTTCGATGCTTTTAAAGAGAAAATGACTCCAGACAGTACCCTTTCTGACTTTATACATTTTGCAGTGGACGAGCTATTAGATTACCATCAAAACTCCTATACTGCCCATGAACAGTTTGAGTTAATTTTATATGCAGTGCCAGAGGCTATGGACTACCTCTATGATTTAGAGAAAGAAATCACCATGAAGGTAGCCAGCCTGCTTCCTTCCTTTGGAATTACCTTAGACCATCCCTTTGAACGAGTGCATCTGGTGTACCATATGATTGAAGATTTATGTCATGAGATCACCTTTCATAAACATAAGGAAATCAATCCTGAAGTATTAAAAGAGTTGGTGATTGAACAGCTGATATCCCTTTTGCAGACTTCTAGCAGCACTGAACAAAGTGTGTGTTCCACACACTCTCGGGCTTAAAATCACTGCAAAGAACACACACTTTGCCGCGCCGAACGCGATCACGAAGTGATAAACTCCTTCCGCGTAAGTGCGCATCTTGGCTTTCTAGTTTTTAGAAAGCCTTTATTAATACATAGGAGGCTTCTCGAAGAGAAGTTTCCTATGTATTAATAAAAAGGACAGGCACGCGATAATGTGCCTGTCCTTTTAGCTTGTCGACAAAGTCGCCAAGCTTTGGATGAAATCAGACTTTCATCCAGTGCCGAAGGAAACGTTTCGTTTAGAACTTCTTCCTCCCCTTAGGCAGTGTAAAGTAGAATTCTATTCCTTCTTCCTTATTGGCACATCCATATCTTCCTTTATGAAGCTTAACGATATGCTTGCAGATTGCCAGACCGAAACCGGTTGAGCCAGCCTTCCTGTTTCTAGCCTTGTCTCCCCGATAGAATACATCCCAAATATATCTCATATGTTCCGTGCTAAGATAGCTTCCCGGATTATAAACCTTACAGGTTATCCCTTTCCATATTCCTATCTTTTCTTCTTTCAATGTGATCTTGATCGTCTTATGTTCCGGCGTATAGGCGATGGCATTGCTTATATAGTTTTCAATTACCATCTTGATCAATGGGCCGTCACATTCTGCTTCCATACTTCCATTACAGTCCACTGTTACCATAAGCTTCTTCTGACTAAGTGCTTCCGCTTTCTCCTTTAATACCTCATCCACCAGTTCATCCACTGCAAACAGATCTTTTTTTATCTTATAATCTGCATTGGAAAACCTGGTGTAATTTAAAAGCTCTACTACCTTGTCATTCATTTGATCCGCTTCCTTAAGAATGGACGACAGATAATAGCTCTCCTTCTCTGGATTGACTTTCTCCAAAATACATTCTCCGTAATTCTTAATCACTGCAAGCGGTGTCTTTAACTCATGTGCAACCCCGTTGGTTAAGACTACTTTGGCATAATCTAGCTGTCTTTTCTTTTGAAAGATCTTATAAAACAAAATACTTAATACAATGGCTGCAGCCTGTAAGAAATAAATAATGCGAGCAAGAACAAGGGTAAACCAGGAATCGACCAGACCAATATAGTTACAGTCCATCATATATGAATAGACAAGGCGATAGGGTTCCCCCTTATAGGTAAATTCATGAGTACCTGCATCTCCTGAACTTCCTTCTAACCACTCTGCACTGACATCTCCTGCTCCATTTATTCCGCACTCCTGAAACTGTGCCTCATTATAAGCCTGAATTTTATTTGCCCTGGATGCCTCATACTTTTCTACCAAATAATCTAATATGCCTTTTAAGCCCTCTCCCTATAACAACAAATCAAATACATTGCTGTCTAGTTGTGCCATTGCTTTCGCCCCATCTGCTGCACAATACACATCAAGACCTCTTGCCCTCATATAATCCGTCATGGCCTCTAGCAGCCTTTCATCATCTTCTACCACTAATATTTTAAACATTTTTACTTTCATCCTCTTTAGCAAGATACCAATAGTCGGAATATATGGTTTTATCTTGTCCATAAAATTTTTCTTCTGTCTTTGTATAGCCTGACTGTTTCAGTGCTTCTACTCGATTGATTGCGTAAACTGGCGCTTTGGTTGCTATCATGGCGCAATCAAACCATTCATAGATTTTTGGTGAAATGAGCGTGATAATTTCATTAAGTATGTCTGTCTCCTCATAATCACTCCTTACGTCAATCCTTAACAAACCACAGTTGGTAAAATAGTCTTCGGCATCCCGGTGAAACAATTCTATTGTGCCGATTGCTGTATTGTTTTTCTTATCAACAATAGAAAACCGAACAAATTCTTTGTGTTCATATATCCAGTTCCATCCCTCAATCCGCTGTCTCATTTTTTCGACTGTCGGCGTATAAAAGTTGTCTCCATTGCAGTTGTCACTATTCATAAAAGGCAACGCGTTTTTGTCAGAATACACTTTAACTAGATCTGCTGCATCCTCCACTTTCGTACGTCGTATGTAGTAGTTGCTATTCTCTAAAGTTGGGCAGTTCTCATATATGGTCGCTTTCACTCCATTCATCCTTCCTTTTTTAAACGGTAAATAAATATGCCGTTGCTAATGCGTCATCGTAAACATCTTCCACGTGTTCCACTACCTGTATTTTCCCTTTGCAGACATCCTGAATGACACTGTACCAAAAGATATGAGATCCGTGATTATTTGGATGCACTTCCAGCTCCCATTTACCAGGATGCATCATAAGGACTTTGGTTGCGGCATATTTTCCAATCCCCTGCTTCCTGTATTTCTTTAAGACAAAGAACTCGGACATGCATAGTGTTCCTGGCTCTTTAGAAACATAACAAAATCCGCAAACCATGACAAATCCGGCCAGCTTTCCATCTACCTTGATGAAATAGGCATATCGATTTGGTTCGGTCCAGTAATAGTCCAAATAACTGTAACCGTATAACCCATAAGAATTCACATCCTGATTGTCGTATTCTGAAAAGTCATATTGATATAGTTCCGTTAAATGTGCAAGAATCTCCCTTTGTTCCTCTTCTACTTTTATAAGTTCGATATTCATCTTATTCTCCTCTTCTTTCTTTCCTTTGTTCCCCCTGTTTCTTTCACAGGGACATCATACTTGGTTCCTATGTACTCTTTGTGTCGTTTCCTAATTTTATCTTATATTTGCAGATCTCTTTGTTTCAATGAAGTATTATTTTTTGCCTTAAATGACCGTATATAGTCATTATGATAGAACGAGTAGGCCAGCTGCGCGCACATAAAGCACCAGATAATTGGTTCGCATAAGATAACTCCCATATAGTTCAGTATGGGAATAAAGATTGCTACAAATATGATTTTTCCTCCAAGCTCGATAATGCTAGAAATCAACGGTACAAACTTTTTCCCTATTCCTTGTAAAGAATACCGAAATGTAAACAGCATTCCAAGGATCATATAAAATGGTGAGTTTATTCTAAGATAAGCAGAACCGTTATTAATGACCACCGACTCGCTAGAACCTGACAATACCTTTACCAATATAGGTGCTGCAAATAACAAGATCAAAGAGATTAATGCGCCCCAGCATATGCTAAATATAGTTGCATATTTTACCGCCTTTCGGATTCGTTCTCCCTGGTTGGCACCTTTATTCTGCGAAACAAAGGTGGATATGGCAAGAGCCATCGTTGTAAGTGGCATAATACAAAAACTATTTAATTTACGGGCAGAAACATGTCCTGCAATGACAAGATAACCTAAACCGTTAATTGCAGTCTGCAAGATTACAGTACCCATCGATACAATAGATACCATAAATCCTGAGGATAGCCCCTGTCCAATTAATTCTATGTACAATTCTTTTTCTACATGGAAATGTCTCCTCTGTGGCAATAACATAGGACATTTCTTTATAATATAGAAAATACAAAAGATCGCTGACACGCATTGGGATATTACCGTTGCAACTGCAGCTCCTCGTATTCCCATATGAAACTGGGTAATAAATGCCAGATCTAAAACAATATTAAGTACCGATGAAATAATTAAAAATACAAGCGGCATAATGCTATTACCGATTGCTCGAAGCAGTCCCGCACATAAATTATAGGCAAACATCACGCCTACCAGCAAGGTTACTACTGAAATATAGGAATATGCCTCTTCCATAATATCTTCTGGTGTATTTAGAAGCCTTAATAGTGGAGATAAAAACATGGTTGACAATATCATTATGACGGTCGTTACAATTACTCCAATGATAATGGAACCTGCTACGGAACGCTTTAACAGTTCCTTATCTCCAGAGCCATAACTTCTTGCCGTTACAATGCCTAATCCACTGCTAATGCCAATTGCAAATCCTACTAACAGCTCAAAGATTGCTGAACATGCCCCAATTGCAGCCAAGGACTCATCTCCCAGAAAATTTCCTACAATCATGGTATCCACCGTATTATACAATTGTTGAAATACGTTGGATATAAAAATAGGAAATGCAAATATTAGAAGCGACTGTAGTATTTTCCCCTTTAATAAATCTGCATTTAACTTAATCATACTCTCCCTCCTATGACTTTACGCTTATTCTTCTATTACAGCCAAAAATAAGCATAAAGTCAATAGTTATTTGGAGAATATTGTCATTTATATTTCATCTTCTACATACTCAATCAGATCACCTGGCTGACATTCTAAAGCCTTACAAATTGCATTTAAGGTAGATAATCGAACTGCCTTGGCTTTTCCATTTTTTAAGATAGATAGATTTGCCATTGTAATATCCACTTTTTCAGATAATTCTCCAAGTGACATCTTTCGATCTGCCATTACACGATCTAGTCGTATGATTAATGCCATGAAATGCCTTCCTTTCTTTACTAATTGATTTCGTATTATATGGTAAACTCTGCTTCCTGTTTCATTTCACAGCCAAATTCATAGATATAGGCTCCTACATAAATCAATAATCCAACGCCAATCATGGTGAGATCCAAGGTTAGCATGAACTTCTTATGTTCAATGGAATTTACAATGGTCTGGATGCATGTGCTTCCAATCCCACTTATAAAGCAAGCATAAGAGACCTTACGAAAATATCCTGTAATTACAGGTGAAAATAATGGTGCTTCCATAAGCGCATCACAACATGCAATAATTTGTAGTAGTAGGTAGAACATTACCAATGCTTCAAACACAGCAGCAAGTGCTGCTTTATTCTGCACGACTACTACAACAGCGGCCAACAAACCTATCATATTAAACGTGGCTGCCCATGCTGCAAATGTCTTTATCCGTTTTATTGTCTTTCTCTGATTTTCCATGCTACTCCTCCATTCCTGTTCCTATATTCGCTAACAGTTCACTTATATCAAACCCCATAACCTTTACATGTAGCTGTACTTCTTTTTGGTCTACAATTCCCAAATATGATTTATTGTAAAATGGAGTCATATAATACTGTAAATATAATTCATTGATGTAATCATTTAGATATCGAAATACAGAACCGTCCGTAAAGTTATTTTGTGACAGATACAGATTATCCAGGTTTGGGAAGTTCTTTGGTGACAGGATTGATATGTCCTCAATCTGATTATCCATGCAAGATAAAAATCTAAGGTTTTCTAACTGCTGCAATGAGGTAATATCTCTAATCTGATTACCGCTTAAATCTAAGAAAACTAGATTCGTGGCATTTTCCAAAGGAGATATATCTTCTATGGCATTCTTATTTCTTCCCCAGATTGTACTTGAATTATATGGATGTAACGTAACATAATTAAATCTTGCTTCTTGATTTACATTAAACATAATAGAGTCCGTAGTAAAGAAGCCTGAACTATATTCTTGTTCAAATACATACTTTGAGTAATCTCGTAAATCTTTCATACTCTTTGGATTGTATCCATCCAAAATAAAGTAATCTGTGTGATCATATGTCGTCGAATTAGATGTACCATAATAGGTATTTAAAATATTGGAAGCATCACAGAGTGGATTATCCTTATAATAAAATCCTGAAGATGCATCAAAGGTTTCTAGCTTTGGCATATTTTTAACTGCTTCAATAGAGGCAATGTTATTATTTCCTATGGAGAGACTTGTTAACTCTTTCATATTAGAAAGGGCATGGATGTCCGTAATGTGGTTAAAGGAAAGATCTAATTCGTTCATACAGGTCAGTCCCTCCATTGGTGTGATATCCTTAATAAAATTATTGGATATATCAAGTTTTTCAAGTGCTGTAAGCTGTTCTACAAAGGAAATATCCGAAATCTCCATATACTTCATAGTTAATGATTTTAACTTCGTTAACCTTGCTAAATAACTATAGTCATGATCTACGAAATCCTCTTCATACTCGTAGCTAAGATTGTTCCGGTCATTTCCCTGTATCCATAGATATTCCAAATTTTTAAGTCCTCCTAAGAACCGAAGTTCATAAAAGGCATCTTCTGCATCTGAAATCTCCTCATCAAACTGAATAGACAGGCTTGTTAACTGGGATACCGGAAGTAATAATGCTTCATATAAGCTTTGATCTTTGGTCTGAACATTAAATGAAAAGCTTTCCAGTCTTTCTGGATGTGGTAACTGCTTCAGCAAGTTCCTTTTGTCAATCTTTACTCCATTGAGATTTAGACTTTTTAAATTGTTGGCACATACAAGCATCTCATCGATATTCAAGCCTTCGTGCGTATTTTCTATTCCAATAGATATAAGCTTCTTAAATTCTTTATATTGGGACTTCGTTAATGCCCTAAAGCTGCAATTCTTAAACGTTACTTGCTCAATATTTGAACTTGCCAAAAAGGAAAGATTATCTATCTCCATAAATTCAATGGTAAGCTCTTTTAGCTTTGTCATTTTTGTTAATGAATTTGCATCTAGTGCATAGTACTGGTACGTAGTACCAATATACTCCTCCTCATCTTCATTATAATTATCTTCACTCAACTCTACCGGCAAAATCGTAAGTGTTTCTACATTTGGATAATTGGATAACGGTGAAAGATCCAAAGAAATCTTCTTTTCTGGGGAAGGAGCTTCCTCGTTCTCATAGAAATTCTCTTCCTCTTCTTCATTGCTAATGTCAGTTAGCTTCAATTCTGTAATATTGTTTTCTCTTTCCTCGGTAAAATAAGAATCTGCATTATAAAATTCATAGTGGTCTACTTCCATATACTGTTCATCATTATAATTTGATCTATCTATGTATTCCTCATCGTCATACTCTTCATCCTTTTGTTCAACATTATTCCAGTTCCAGGAAATCGCCCCCGGCCTTACCTCAATCAGAAAAATAAATGAAATAAGAAATGCAACGATTGCTGGTGCTGCTACCTGAGTAAATTTTGGTTTTTTCATAGTTCCTCCTTATTCCTTAAACCGTATACTTCTGTTCTTCTGCCATTTGAATCCCATGGGCAAGCAATTCAGAAAATAAAATCAGGATGAAGCCAATCATCCAGGCAGTTGCGTTAAAGTTAATGGATAATGTCTGATTTGCTATCAGATTAAGTGGAATATAGATAAAATCCTTTGCTATAATCAGCTGACCAATTCGTTTTAAATATCCTGTATTCTCAATTACAAAAATTTCTTTGTCTCGGAAATTTAAAAACATACTTACTAAGTATCCTAATACAATTTCCATATAGATTAATTCATAATAAAAGTAGACACGGGGTCTCAATATTGCCTTACTGATGATTCTGTTTAGGATGGAATTGTCAATTGTCATGACAACCGGTAATAATATAGCGATTAAGAGCATTGCCGCTCGTAACAGATACACACATAAGGTAACTAACCTATGATATCGCTTTTCATTCATTTCATAATCACTCCTTTATATTGTTTATTGATGAAAACAGTATGCCATATACTACCATATGAGTCAATAAATTTTTATTGTAATTCAATAAATATTTATTATAAATTGGTATGCGCACGCTTTTTTCTGTAGTACTGCTTGGGGGAGTCCTCGTTTTGGCATATAGTGGTTTTCTACTGTATATATGCCAAATTCTTTCGTGATATCAAAGGATTTTGTGTCCTTTTGGACTTGTTCAGTATTTTGGGAATACAAATGTCCACGGTTCTTGTCGTATCTCGGGCATATCGATGAGTTTTTCCCATGGACGCCCAAACATCCCATTTATCCTTTACTTCAAGTCCTACTTTGGGTCTCTCGATAAGTATTTTTTTGAATATGCCCAATTGATCACAATTTATCCCCACAGAATCAAGGTGCGCTAGTGACATCTTCCTGTTCGGTCCTGCAAGGGCATTCTTTCATGAATAGTAGGCTGCGCGAAGAGAAGTTTCCTCAATAAAAAAGTGTCTTCGACACTCTCAACTCCCCTACCCCTCAATCATGAGGGAGAAGACACTTTGCCCGTGCCGAACTCGGTCGCGACAGTGACATCTTCCTCTCGAGTGAGTGCACAACGTATGCCCTATCTTTTAGGGCATTTTAAAATTATAGGAAGCTACTCGAAGAGAAGTTTCCTATAATTTTAAAAAAGGTGTATCCCTCATGATTTTTCATGGGAATACACCTCATTCCGATAACCGTCGTTCGTTCTCCTGAAGCAGCTTCCATACAACCTTCTATTGTTTTACCATGACCAAGCGCGCAACATGTACATTTCCATCCTTCTCAACTCCATCAATATGGAAGCTGTTCTTTTCTGTATAAAATCTTATGTTTTGTTCTTTATCCGTAGGAGTGATCAGTGTAATCTTTCTCCAGTCCTTATGTAAATTTCTTAAGTACTGTAACGCCTGTGTCCCTAAGCCATGCCCCTGATATTTGGGGATGATGCATAGGCAGCCAATCTCATATTCTCCGTCTGCCTTTTGTTCCGCTGAAATTACTCCCACCGGAATATGGTGATAACGAATAATCTGTTTTTTATAAGTTTGAATAGATTTTTCCATCTGTTCTACCGTTCTTCCATATGCAGGACATTCTCCATATTTTAAATAATCCTCATAAAATGCAGCATTATATAAGGAGACCAGCAATGGAGCATCCTCTTTTCTTGCCTCCTCAAATGCCAATCGTTTCGTGAACAAATGTAGTTGCATCTTATATTCCTGGTAGCATCTCCATACATTATCCACAATACTGTCTTTACGCGCTTCTAGCTCTTGAAATGTGACAAAGCAAGCATCAATCACTTCTTCTGGTTGTAACTTTAACTTTGGATTTTCTTGTTCTAACACATAAAGATATGTATCGATCAACGCATTGCTAGCCTTTATTTCTCCAAGATAAACTAACTTATTTGGATCAGCCACAATTCCGGTCTCTTCCTTAAGTTCTCTGATTGCACCTTCCTTGCTGTCTTCTCCGCAAACAACTGCACCTCCGGTACACTCCCACATCAGGCCATAAGACTTGTCGGGATGACGTTTGGTTAATAAAAGCTTGCCATCCGTAGTCTTTACCCATATTTCTACCACCACATGGTACATGCCTTCAGGTATCGGTGCCTGACTTCCCCTCTCATGTAAAACTCCTGTCTTTTGTCTGTTTACATCTAATAGCTCCCATAGTTCGGCCATTACTCCAGCTCCCTTCTGATTACTACTTTTATTAAAAAATTGGATCAATATAACTATTGCTCCCCATTCACTTATTTTTCTAACTTTACTCAATATTCTATCACTCTAACTTCTTCCTATCAACCAGACACACAACTATTAAATCCGGCTGTTTCCTTCTTCTAATCTTCATCTGCTCAATTGATTTTCAAAATAAATTTCATTCCATTTTTACCAACTATTTTCGACATTTGTTTTTAGTGTTAATGTCTAAAAAGCAGTAAAATCGTCATAATAAAGAACGATAGGCATCGTAGGATGCTTTCTTAAACAATATGGAAAGGGACGAAATAAATGAAAACATTAAAAGATTTATATAAAGCTGGTAATGGACCTTCCAGTTCACATACCATGGGTCCTTCTACTGCGGGACGTTTATTCCTTATGGAATATCCAGATGCAGACTCTTATAAGGTAATCCTTTACGATTCCCTTGCTAAGACAGGCAAAGGTCACCGTACGGACCGAGCACTTTTAATGGCATTTGAACCTCACCCATTAGATATCGTGTTTGACCCCGAAACAACAGGACTTCCTCATCCTAATACATTAGATTTCTATGCTTATAAAGATGGAAACCAAGTTGGATATTGGCGCGTTCTTAGTGTTGGTGGTGGTGCAATCCAAATCGTTGGCAGAGAGGCACAGGCTCTTCCCGAAATTTATGATTTGAATTCATTTCACGATATTTCAGAATATTGTAGAAATCACAATATAAGAATTTGGCAATATGTTGATCAAGTAGAAGGCCCTGATATCTGGAACTATCTTGCTGATGTCTGGACTATCATGAAGACCTCTATAGCAGAAGGTCTTGCTGCAACAGGTGTGCTTCCTGGCATCATTAAACTGGAGCGAAAAGCAAACTATCTATATAACCAGCGTCATATAGATGAATCACCACAAACAAAGGAAATGCGTATTGTCTGTTCCTATGCCTATGCCGTAACTGAGCAAAATGCAGCAAATGGCATCGTTGTCACTGCTCCTACTTGTGGTGCCTGCGGCGTTGTACCTGCTGTCCTTAAATATATGCAGGATAAAGATGGATTTAGTGATGAAGAAATCCTGCATGCTCTTGCAACGGGCGGTATCATTGGTAACTTGATTAAAACCAATGCATCTATTTCCGGTGCTGAATGCGGATGCCAGGCTGAGGTTGGTTCTGCCTGCTGTATGGCTGCTGCTGCCCTTGGTGAATTATTTGGTCTTGGCCTTAATCAGATTGAATATGCCGCTGAAGTTGCTATGGAACATCACTTAGGTCTTACTTGTGATCCAGTCAAAGGTATGGTACAAATCCCTTGTATCGAGCGTAATGCCGTTGCAGCTATGCGTGCAATCAATGCTTTGACAATCGCTAACTTCCTATCTGATACAAGAAAGATTTCCTTCGATACTGTAATCGAGACCATGTATCAAACCGGGAAAGACATGCACTCTCATTATAAAGAGACTTCCGAAGGCGGCCTTGCAAGGACTTATAAATTTGATGACGATGCAAAAGATGAAGATGAATAACAAAATTTTCTTCCACGCATCCGGTAATCTATAAAATATCAAAAGGAAACCATCTATCTTTTTCGATTGGTTTCCTTTTTTCGTTATCTTTCATCAATATATTTACACACTTCTTGTTCTACAATTTCTATTGAAACATTATCAGCGAATAATGTTTCAATTTCCATTAGGCATTCCGTAAGTTCTATATCATCATGAGTAATATAGGATGTTAACTCATAACGTATTCCATCTAGCTCAACTATTAGATAATCCTCTCTATCTAGTTTAAACTGATTGGGTCTCTTTTCTTTATATAAATGCAGAAGTAATTTATAATAATCCTCTGCAATCTGCTCTTCGACTGATCTATCTTCTTCCTTGGCCTTCTTTAAAACAAAGTCCTCCAACAGTTCATCTGGAAATACCTCTAATTCAGCCTTTTCTAGATGCTGATCTAATATTTTTACCAGCTCGTCATAGTTGTCATCAATTAATTGGCTTAGCCAGCTCATCGCTTTCTCCTTAGTACCTCATTCTTATGGTTATTTAGACTAATTATAC
Source organism: bacterium (assembly GCA_030535455.1). Classification (GTDB taxonomy): domain Bacteria; phylum Bacillota; class Clostridia; order Lachnospirales; family Lachnospiraceae; genus KM106-2. The sequence goes on along the minus strand of JAUNJY010000007.1, from coordinate 37,066 downwards.
CTTATTTCAATCGAATTTCCTATTATTATATATTATTTACAAGCACATCCGCATTGGTTATACTAGTACTAGCCAAACACAAAAGGATTATTTATCCCTATAAAACTAAAAGGAATTATGTAAAATGAAACTAAGATCCATGCTACTTATCTCAGTACTGACCATGTTCTTATTTACCGGTTGTAACACAAGTACTCCAGCACAAGAAGCGAGCAATGAAATTAGACAGGCTGCTCGTTACCAAACCATAACTGCAAGCAAGGCACAGGAAATCATTTCTGCACAAAACGATGTTGTAATTCTAGATGTCAGAACCGAGGAAGAATATCAAACCAGCCATATCGCAAATGCAATCTTGCTTCCTTATGATGAGATTTCAAAAAAAGCAGAGGCAACACTAACAAATAAGGACGCAACCATACTTGTATACTGCCGTAGCGGAAACCGCAGTGCCATTGCCGCAAAAGAACTTGCTTCCCTTGGATATACCAATATCCTTGATTTTGGCGGTATCAATGACTGGCCATACGAAGTAACTACAAACTAAATAAATTCGCTATGAAAAAACGAGCCAATGTCCTGTTATCAAGACATTGGCTCATTTTTTACTCTATGCGAAGATGTCGCTTGCGCGACCGAGTTCGGCACAGGCGGAGTGTTTTGCAAGCAAAACACTTTGTTCTAACTTAATCATGTCGCTCCTCTTTGTTACCATAACATTCACAGAAACGTGCTGCAAAAGATGGCTCCCGTCCTGCCGCATATAGATGAGACACATCTCCAAATGACTGCATGCGAAAGCTTGCAATGCCCTCTCTTCGTTCTTCTGTATAGACGGTAGTAACAGAACTTGGCGCTGCACACATTCCATGCCACAACACAAATGGCGAAACATTTAGCAAGTGACTAAGCAATACACACTCCAATCCAAAATGACAGAACAATACAATGGTATCTTCATTGGACTCCTCTGCTTGATAAATCAATCCATTTCGCACATAACCGTGTTTCTTAAGAAGCTTATCGAATTGATCACAAACCGCTTTATACTGATCACCTACCCCTGCTTCTATATATTCAGGTACGTTCATCCAATTGTCTCTATCTAAAAGCATTGGCCTTTGTGCCCAGTCTTCAGGAAGCCAGTCCCAGGCGCATCGTCTTACCCCATTGCTGTCAGGACGCAACACCAATGCAGGAAATTCTTTCAGCCACTCACACACAATTGCTTCTCTTCCAATTTTATTTAAGGTACAGGATGCTGTATCTTTTGCCCTTCCTAAAGGAGAAACATAGTATTCCTTAGCCTTAATATGTATCATTTTATCGGCAAGCAGCTCGGCCTCTTTCCAGCCAGTCTCAGTCAGTGAGTCAATGCTGTAATCCGGATCTGCATGACGAATGATTAATAGACGCATCTTTTATTCCTACCTTTCTTTTGCATATGTACTGCTGCTATTCTCTTGTTTTCTTTACAAACCTAATTCTTTTACCCAGTCTGCTAATTCCTGTTTTGTAATGCTGCTTGAGACTCTCTTGCCAGGAATCCAGTTTACTGTTTTTGCAACACTGCTTTCCAGCATCTTCTGACTATTTCCCAGGCCACTGCTTCCTGAAGTAGCAAATAAGACAATATTTTTTCCTGCAAAATCATAGCTTTCCAAAAATGTATTGATAATTGTTGGTGCTACATACCACCATACCGGAAATCCAACAAATACGGTCTCATATTGACTCATATCCTGGACCTTGCTCGCTATGGCTGGACGTGAGGATGGATTGCTCATCTCCACGCTGCTTCTGCTATTCTTATTATGCCAATCCAAATCTGCTACTGTGTATGGTGTTTCCGGCATAATCTGAAATAGATCTGCCTCTGCAACAGTGGCTAACTTCTTAGCCACCCCTTCCGTTACTCCGCTTGCTGAAAAATATGCTACTAATTTCTTACTCATGTAATAACTCCTCCTTTTACAACATTTAGTTCGTCTATTGCAAAGCTTCCACACATTTTACTAATTCCTGACGTATCATAATATGCTGTGGACAGACTTGCTCGCATTTTCCACATTTAATGCACTCCGTGGCACTTTTTCTTCCATGGCCTTCCACTAGCCATTGTTGCTGATAACGTGCTGCATCTTTGTCTCGGGACAGCGTTAAGATGTTGTTTGCAGTAAAGGTTCCAGAAATCCCAATGTCCATTGGACATACCTTTGCACAATAATTACAAGTAGTGCAAGGAATTAATGGCATGGCTTTTAACGCCTCTTGCGCTTTTTCAATGGTCTTTTGCTCCTCTGCTGATAATCCGTTAAAATCCTTCATATAAGAAAGGTTATTCTCCATCTGTTCTACATTGCTCATTCCAGATAAAACAGTTATGATCCCCTCTAAGCTTGCTGCAAATCGAATTGCCCAAGAGGCAAACGAAGCATTTTGATCTGCGGCCCTAAAGATTTCCTGAACTGTTTCTGGTGGATTTGCAAGCATTCCACCTTTTACAGGTTCCATAATGATTACAGGTTTTTGATGCTTTCTTGCTACTTCATAACAAGCCTTAGACTGAATGGCTGGATTTTCCCAATCGGAATAATTGATCTGCAGCTGGACAAATTCCATTTCCGGATGGGCAGATAAGATTGCCTCTAATTCTTCTGGTGTTGAGTGGAAAGAGAAGCCCACATGCTTAATCAGCCCTTCCTTCTTTTTTTGCTGCACAAAGTCCCACATATTAAATTCATCAAAAAATTTGGTTCTTGTTTCTCCAAGATTATGTAATAAATAAAAATCAAAATATCCTGCGCCAGTCTGTTTTAACGAGGTATCAAACTGTGCAATGGCTTCCTCTCTTGTCTTGCAATTAATCCATGCTGCATTCTTTGTTGCCAGCTGGAAGCTTTCTCTTGGATAACGCTCTACAAGTGCCTGACGAATTGCATCCTCACTGCCAGCATATGCCCATGCCGTATCAAAATATGTAAATCCTGCTTCCATAAATTTATCTACCATCACCTTGGTCTGTTCAACATCAATATCTTCCCCATTCTTTGGAAGTCTCATTAAACCAAAGCCCAGTTTTTTAATGTCTTGTCCTAAATACGTTTCTTGTTCCATGTTCTATTCCTCCTTTTACTTTTTATTTTACCACTCTTTCTGTTTCTTTTTAAAGAGAAAATAAGGCTGTATTCGGTGAAATCTTTCTAATCTTGTTGCCATGCTGGTCATAAACTTTAGTTTCATACCTCTTATTCCCCCCTAATTATCTCCTTTACTTTCCTCATGAAAAGTAATCGGTAACCCTTCTGCACAAATTGGTATTTGCAATTCCAAAGGATTATCTTTCTGGCGCTGGAGATGCAGATGTGGTTCCGAGGTAGTCCCTGAATTTCCTATCTTTCCAATGATTTGACCTTCTTCGATATGCATGTTTACCTTAACTACAATACTGTCTTTCTTTAAATGTGCTAAAATCATATAGGAGTCCGAATGATCAATCTTTATATATACATAATTGCCAAGTGAACTTGTGAATTTATCACTATTTGGTATAATGTCCGGTTCTCCATTTTCCATGCCTATGACCGTGCCAGATACCGGAGCCATGACATCTGCTCCAAAGCTGCCATAATCACTAAGTCTTGAACTTCCAACTTCATAAGGTTCACACAAAATATCATATGCATAGCATTCTGATGGCCACATGGCGTGAGTCTTATAGTCTTTTCCTCCAAACAATACGGCATTCTTAACCGGAAGTAGTACGCTTAAACTTTCTTTCGAGTTTTCCTTGGCTGGATATGTGATTGGGGAAATTCCAATTAGAGCCACAATTGGTAGTGCCAATATAACGGTCAGTCCAAGAATTAACACATTCCATCTGATTTTTCTCTTCTGATACAATGCTTTTATCAATAGGGCAAGCTGCACTACCAATGCCAGGATAGCTGCCGGTGCAACTAGGAAGATTGATGCGTTCCATAAATAAATTGCTGCTTTTCCCCCGATCAGCCAAATTCCCACCACGCAAATGCTGATCCATCCAAGTAATACATAAAAAATACTCTTTTTTATCATGATACTCTCCTCATTTTCTTTCATCTTCATAACTCTTATTTTATTCTCAGATACTAAAAAAAGTTGTAAGAAATACTTACAACTTTTATACGGTTTTTCATTATTCTCTTTTTAATGTAATCTCAAATGTAACTTTATGAAGATCCGAATCATTGCTCACTTGAATTGCCCCATTATGTATCTTTACTATTTCCTTTGCAATAGAAAGTCCTAATCCCTTGCTTTCTGTCTGATAGGATTTGCCTGATTGCCCTTGGTACAGATAATCAAAGATATGTTCCTCTTCTTCTTTCGAAAGCGTCTCTCCATAATTAGATATATAAATGACGATTTTCTTATTTTCCTCTGATAATTCTAGCTCTATCCTTCTTTCCCCTTTTCCATAACGAATGCTATTGGTAATCAAATTATCAAACAAGCGAATTAATAGGTTTTGATTTCCTATACAGGTGCAAGGATTTTGGTTTCCTTTCAGGTAATAGGTAAATCCCTCTTTTTCCAGTGTAGGAATAAAATCAATCAGCACCTGTTCTAATAGACTGCTGATTGACAGTTCCCGCATCTCATACTCTTTCTCCTGAAATGTTAAGAGCGAATATTCAAGTAACTGGCTGACCTGTTCCGACAATTCCATACTCTTTCTTAAGATGATATCTGTATATTGTCTGCTTTGAGGCGATAACTCCTCCTGTTTCTCTAGCAGCTCCACATAGCCGCAAATAGAAGTAATCGGGGTACGCAAATCATGGGCAAGATTGCATACCATATTCCTTTCCTTCTGAAGAGACTTCTCCATATCCATGGCCATCTTGTTAATATGACACGAAAGACTTCCCAGTTCATCTTGATGTTTATCCGTATTAAGCCCCCGCATCTGGCCATTGGCTATTTTCTCAATATTGTCATTCATATTTTCAATTCGCCTGATCAGGGGTCTTGACATAAGGAAGAAAACTAGAGCTGTCACAATTAAGAACATAAGATTAAGTAGATAGGATTTTCCAGGAAATGCATTCTCCGCCACAGCCATTGCGGCAACTCCAATGAATACACTAAAAAACATAATCCCAATAAACTTCCATTGTAATCTGTGTTTCATTTTTAACTTATCCTTTCCCTTTCTATGCTTCTACCTTATATCCAACTCCCCATACATTCTTCACAATTTTAGCATTTCTAGGGCTATCCTCGATTTTTTCCCGCAGCCTTGCGATATGCACCATAACCGTGTTGTTTCCTTCATAATATTTTTCCTTCCAGACATTCTTAAAGATTTCCTCTGTGCTAAACACACGGTTCGGATTGGTGGCAAGTAACACAAGGATATCATATTCTGTTTTTGTCAGGCTGACTTTTTCTTGGTATTTCATGACTGTATGGGCATCCAGATCTATTGTAAGAGAATCAATGGTAACACAATTAGCCGCATTTGGCTTATCTATTCTATGATATAAATACCGTCTGAGCAGCGCTTTCACTCTGGCAACTAACTCAATGGAACTAAATGGTTTTACCATATAATCATCACCGCCGGCAGACAAGCCAATCACTTTGTCAACATCCGTCCCTTTTGCACTAAGATAAAGGATGGGAACATTACTTTTCTTACGAATGCGCCTGCATACTTCACAGCCATCTATTCCTGGCATCATAACATCTAGAATACAAAGAACGGTTTGCTCACTGAATTTACCCAATGCTTCTATTCCTGAATATGCCTTAATCACATTATAGCCTTCCTTTACAAGGATTGATTCAATTAAATCTGTAATCTCTTTATTATCGTCTACCACTAGGATTGTGTCCATCTTATCCCCCTTTATCTTTTCTTTTATTATACGGCTATTCGTTCCATTCTAAAATTTCCATAAGTCCTGGAACAAGCTGTCTTGCACTTGTTCTTAGAATAATATCTCCCTTTTTTGCAGTTGCCCCTGATGGATCTCCCCCAATGCCAATTGGATTTCCATCTGCATCTTTCCAATCCTCGGATACCCAACCAATGGAAACTGCTCCATACGGAAGCAATGCCTTATTGTTTACAAAAGCCTCCGGACGTCCTGCAACTGAGGTTTCTAACTTTACGCACTCCGGATGTACTGCCATTACCATAGAAGTCTCCATCTCTCCACCATGGAAGTCCCATACATTTCCCTCTGATATGGTTGCCTTCACGTCTGGATGACTGAATGCTCCCGAGGATAAGATAAATGCCGACATCCCATATTCGCTTCGTAGTTCTCTGCTTAAAACCTGAATAATTGGCGCATTTCCACCATGGCATACTAAAAATGCGATTTTCTTAAATCCATGATGGTTTAAGCTTTCACAAATATCATGAAGCATATGGTAATAAGTATCTGGTTTCAATGTGATGGAACCGCAGAAATTCTTATGTTCTGTACTAAGCCCAACTGGTATTACTGGAAAATAAAGCATAGGAAACTCTTCTGGAAGTTCTTCCTTCAGATAATCAAGCATTGCCTCTGCAATTATGTCATCGGTGCCAAGTGGTGCCTGGTTTCCGTGCTGTTCTAATGCTCCCACCGGTATCATTACGATGGTATTCTTTTTATCAACCTGTTCCATTTCTAGTCGTGTTAAATCTCTGTAATTGCGTATCATGCTTAATTAAACCTCCGTTCAAATACTTGCGTTGTAGAAAGCGCATCAAATAACGCATATGCAATAATGCAATTTAAGGAATTCTTTATTAGGTTAAAGGGTATGGTCGCCAGAATAATAAATGTGGTTAAGTTTGTAATTCCCGGATTTACCTTGCCAACAATCTGAACTACCGCATCAAGGGAAATATTCATGGCTTTTGCATAAAGTGGCAGTGTAATAAACGCATTGACTGCGCAGGAAAAGGCAACTCGAATAGGAACCGACGTAATCAGTGCCACCTTTGCTCCTTTCCTTGTATACTTCATCCCTCGGAATACCAGCCATAATGGAACGATAAAGAGCACGACACCAATTAAATTAGCAAATTCCCCTACATATGCAGTGTTGGTTCCCACCGTTACTACTTTAATTAATATCTTCATAATCTCAACTGCAGCACCTGATGCCGGTCCAAATGCAAATAATGCAATGATCGAAGGTACATCACTAAAGTCAAGCTTATAAAATGGAGGCATAAATGGGATAGAGATTTCTAAACTCATCAATACCCCCGCCAGTGCTGCAAGCATTGCTGTTGCAACAAACTTCTTTAAATCTCTTTTTTTACTCATAGAAAATCCTTTCTGCCACATTGGGCACTCGCTTTTTATTGGCAAATTGAGCGAATGGGTATTATTTTCTATAAATCAGAAGAAACACGCTTTGCGAGTTTCTCTGGTTATCGCGACAGTCGCCAAGGTCATGTGAACATGACTTTGGCTCGTTGTTCGCGTAAATTAAAGAAAGGCCGAAGATAAAACTATCTTCGGCCTTAAAATACACCAAAACAAGGTACAGATAAATACAACGGTTTATTTGCTGTTCACTCTGTCCTTACTTTAATGCACACTTACTTCTATCATCCAGACTATACTGTTGGTTTTGGAATTCCATTGCTCGTTGCAATAGTCACCAAATCGGCCTAAAAAGGTTCGCGGACTTTACCGCCAGTAGGGAATTACACCCTGCCCCGAAGTTCGTATTCAATTTGCTTTCTTAATGTTAATACAGCAATTTAAAGATGTCAATACGCAATTACCAATTGTCCTATACTCTCTATTTGCCCATATCCTCTCGGTTCCAGACAATCCTTTCCTCGTTACCGCCTTTTAGGACAATCTGATTAACCTGTCCTTCCACAGGGAGACGAAACTCACTAGTCATATCATCTCCTAAAAATGCACCTATTAGAATACGATATTTCACCCCCACATAAAGGGTATCCCCCTCTTGCTTCGAAATATGACCAATAATTACACCTGCCGGAAAACTGCTTGGATTAAAACAGCTAAGCGTTACTTCATTTTCCCCAATCTCGATCACTTCTACTCCGACGCTACTTTCGCATAGAGAAAATCCAAATAATTTCCATCCATAGCGAAATGTCAGAAAGACTATAATTACCCCTATTAAAAAAGCAGCTCGTCTATGACGAACTGCTCAGACTGTCGACAAGCCGGCTTATTTCTAGTGGAATCTCTTGCTCTTATGGCAAAGGAACATAAGTCCACCAACGATTACGCCACCACCGATAATATTGCCAATTGTAACTGGCGCTAAGTTATGAAGGAATGCATTAGAAATCGATAAGGAATCGATCTGTTCCGCTGTTAAATGATATGTTTCTTTTGCAATCTCCACATATTCTGGATTCATCTTTGCAAATAAACCAGCTGGTAAATAGTATGCATTTGCGATGCAGTGTTCAAAGCCTGAGATTACGAACACAAAGATTGTGAAGAAAATACCAAGAATTTTACCTGAAACATCTTTTGCACTTCCTGCCATTAAAATAGCTGCACAAACTGTGATGTTACAAAGGATACCAGATAAAAAGCCTTGATATGGCACTGTATTTGCCTTTGCGACTGCATTTTTAATTGTGTAGGCACCTAATGTACCATGATTAAAGTCATATTGTCCTGAGAAATAGCACATTGCTGCAATAAAGGTTGCACCAATAATATTAGATACCCAGATAATTGCTAAGTTCTTTGCTACTTTTGACCAAGAGATTTGCTTGTCCCAAGCGCTCATAAATAACAAACAGTTACCAGTAAATAATTGCCCGCCAATCAATACGATCAACATTAATCCAATTGGGAATACAACGCCTGCAACGGTCTTTGCAACACCCGGGTCAGAAATGTTATGTATGGACACTAAACTTCCTTGTGCGCCGATTGCAATAAACATACCTGCCATTAAGCCGTATAAAGCCATTTTCACTACATTGTAGTTTGCTTTTTTCGCATAATCATGAATTGTATTATCAACAATTTCACCTTGCGTAAAATACATTTTTTCCATATTTTAAAATACCTTTCTAAGTTTGTGAATAAAATAACATGTATATTATAATCGACATTAACTAAATACACAAACCCTAAAATGTATTTTATTCGATACAAAGTGACAATTTGTTTTCCTTTTTTGAAATTATCTAGCAATTAAAGCTGTTTTATAATTCTCTGAAACCTTACATCCTCTTTTAGGAACTCCAGCTCAGGATCTAGTTCTATTGATTTACGTAGAAGCTGTTTCATCTCATCAAATCCGTCGCTTTCTTTGAATTTCATATGCCTGTATAAGTCAGACTTTAAGGGGCGATCCATCGTATCGATTCCTTTGATCATTTCTCCCAATGTTTGCAACGATTCCTCAACCTTTTTCTCTTTCAGGAAAATTGGTAATCTGGCTGAAATGCCAACATAACTTCCCAGCGCAAAACTATCTGCTACCGTTTCTGCCAACTGAGCATATTGTAATGCCTTCTCATACTGCTCTTGCTCACATAATAGGTTGATTACCTGCATCAAGCTTCCAATCAAATTATTGGAATACTGATAGATCATTTCCTCATAAACCTGGTAAGCCTTGTCATGCAATCCCTGATTACCGTATAAATTAGCCTGCATCATGCGTTTATCAAAACCGGCAGGTGGAATTCGATCTAACAGCTTTTGTGCTGCCTCATACTCTTTCTGATTCATATAATTCTGGGACAAGGACGTAATCGCCATATTGGCTAACTCTTTGCTGCTGCTCTCAGCAACGACCTCAAACCACGCTGTGATCTGCTTCTGATATTTTTTCTTGCCAGGAAGCGTATCTTTTCCCATCATCAAATATCCATTCATAATCTGTGCAATAAACAGTATCAGTTTGTCACAGGTTGGATACTCTTTTATCTTTGAAGCTGCCTTGTCAAAAGTTTTTTCATATCCTGCAATTGTTACCTCTGATGAAATCTCCTTTATAAACTGATTAATTTCCAAATCCGAAAGTTCCTCATGAAATGAGAGCAATGTATCCACATCCGTCTTTAGAATTCTTGCCAATGGTGGCAACAACGTAATATCCGGATAGGAATTATCATTTTCCCATTTATTTACGGCAGGAGCTGAGACTCCCAGATAATTGGCGATCTGCTCCTGTGTCAAATTCTGTTGCTTCCGATATTGGCGGATTACTTTACCTATATTCATATTCATTGTCCTTCTTTCTGCCCTAAAGAATACTTCCTTAAATTTATATTTATACAGTAACAAAAGTCACTTAAATGAACAAGTGACTTTTCTTCATGTTTTGCTTTATAAAATTTAACTGCAGGTTATATTATCTTACGCTGCCTTCTTGCAACACGCCCTCCATATCCTCAGGCAGTGGTGCCAAGATCTTTATCTCCCTGCCGGAAATCGGATGAATAAATCTTAGTTCTGCCGAATGCAGCGCCTGACGTTTCATCAGCCTGCACTCCTCATTATATAAAAAATCACCAAGCAAAGGATGTCCGACATATGACATATGCACACGGATCTGATGGGTTCGCCCCGTCTCTAGCTTAAGTTTGGCAAGCGAAACCTGCTTATCTTTGACCTTGATAGTCTTTACCCGATGAAAATGGGTGACTGCACGTTTTCCATTCTTAATATCTACCATTCGTTCAATGACGCTGCCTTCTTTTCTTCCAATGGGTAAGTCAATGATCCCCTGTTCCTTTGTCTCCCCCTCTACCAATGCCAAATACGTTCGATGAATTTTTCTGTCTTTCACCTGATCTGACAATATGCTTGCACTTAAGACATTCTTTGCAATGATGGTAGCTCCTGTGGTATCTCGGTCTAAACGGTTGATACAGCGAAAGACATAGGCTTCGTTTTTCTTCTTATAATAATTAGAAACCGCATTGGCCAACGTATTATGATAATTATTAATTGATGGATGGATTGGCATGTTATAAGGCTTATTTACCACTAGAAGATCTTCATCCTCATATAGGATGTCTAGCTCACAGTTAAGAGAGATTAGTTCCTCTGCTTCCACTTGCTCCTCGATGCAGATTGTAAGCGTGTCTCCCACTGCTAGCCTTTCGTTTACAAAGGCATGGACCTGATTTTTTTGTATCCCATATGTGGTCTTTTTTAAAGAAGTTAAAATCGTTGTAGAATAACCCTTTTCTTTTAGAAATTTACCAATTGGCTTTCCCATATCCTTCTCTTTTATGCTGTACTCTAGCCTTCTTATCATGTTGCTCCCCATTTTTTATATCTTCCTGTCGTTTTTTTATTTTGTCCTTACTGTAGCACATCTCTAAGTAGTACGCAATGATACTATTTTAGTTTATATTTGGCAAAGGCTTTCTCTGCTAGTTAATCGGTGAAAACATATAACCATTTTCCGAAAATTCAATTGGAATCCCTTCTTTTAAGAAAAACTCTTCAATTGTCTGGTTTAATAGCTCTTCCTTTCCACTACATGCACAAGCTCCGTATCCTTCAATTCCTGCACTCCTGCTGTTTTTTAAATGAATGTGAAAAGGCAGTCCTTTCTCACCAAGTTCTGCATTCAGATGAACGATCTGATTATACGTAAATTCCATTTCGTTATGCCTCCTGTGTCTTTGTTCTATTATTGTATTCTAGTTTTGTTGAAATACTCGTAAGGTCTCACTGACAAATAAGTCTGATTCATTTAGCCAAGGACTATGCCCGGAATGTTCAAACCAGACCAGCTCTTTCTTTGGAGCATCCAGCAACTTATAGTAGTCCTCTGCCAGAGCTGTTGGCGCATTGATATCGTGCCTTCCGATAAAGAAGTATACAGGCACTTCCACTCTCGGAATTTCTTTTCGCAAATCTATCTCATAAAGCTGTGGATACACTACGTTAAAAGTATTCATCACTCCTAACATATAATGTATGGAATCAAATATTCCATATTCTGATGCAAACATGTCTCGAAATGTATGGTAACCGCCATTGGTAATCTCAGGATTATTTGCCATATAGGTGGATAAATAGTTATAAAAAGTATTCGAGGTCCATGCAATATTTCCACTATAATAAGGTGGTTCCCCTTGTGCTTCCAACTTTTTGACCATGCTATCGTCGCCTTTGCTTTTGGCAATTTCCATCGCTTTACCATAATCGTAGATCTCTGTCTCCTTAAAATCAACCATTTGCCCAGTTCCAATAAATCCAGCATAATACTCAGGCTTCTGATTGATTAAAAAGACACCTAATGCACTTCCCCAGGACTCTCCAATGAGATAGATTTTTTGCTGTCCAAACCGTTCTTTCAAATATTCAGTAAGTGCAATCCCATCATTTATGTATGTATCTAGGGTTATGTCATTTCGTTCCATACAGTTATAAGATTTGCCGCTTCCTGGCTGGTCCCAGTTTACTACTATAAAATGTTTCTCCAATTCTTCTAACGAAAACCTGGTAGCTGCCAGCTGTGTTCCACCTGGTCCACCGGCTAAAAATAATAGAATTGGTGCCTCTTTTGTTTGTCCACGAATACTGACCCATTCCTTATGTCCATTTACCTCGATCGTTGTTAGCTCTGCTATGCTTTTCTCCATAGTCTTTCCATTACTGTCTATTATCTTAGGTGTAGATGCTGTTAGCTGTGTCATCCAGATCATGAATGTAAATAAGGCAAGTGTTCCAAGCAAGAGCAATCCGTTGATCTTCCATATTCTCTTATGTTTTGTAGTCTCTTTCTTTCGTCTTGCAGCAACTCCGAACCGAATACTATTAATCAAGAACATCACTAGTATCACTGCACTGCCTAGCAGTAATACGACACTTAGTATTAGTTTAACCATGCACTACTCCTTTCATTTTCCATACGCTGGTCATTCTTTACATTTTTACTCTAGCATATTTTTGAACATTGCTCAACTTTCTTATAGCATCATATAATTCTTGCTTCGATTACATTTCATTGTGACAAAACGTGCTTTAATCTTAAATGCTATGCAAGAGTTATTCAAGCACGGCATTGGCTACTGTATTTTAGTTTGCAAATATCCACGGTTCATGTCGTTTCACGGCATATTGATTAATTATTTTTCATCTCTGCCCAAACACCCCATTTTTCCTTTATCTCAAGTCCTACTTTGGGGTTCTCGGCAAGTTTTTCTTTGCATATGCCCAATCGTTCACACTTTGTCTGCTCCGAATCTGGTCGCACTAGCGACATTCTCCTGTCAGGTGAGTGTGCATATTGGCTTTCTGTTTTTAGAAAGCCTTTTTATTGATCGGAGGCTTCTCAAATAGAAGTTTCCTCGTCAACTAAAAAAGAGGTTACCCAAATATAATTAGGTAACCTCTCTTCTCATCATTGACTAAATACCTTAAAGCGTTGTAAATACAGATGCTTCTTCTTTTAGTTCTTTTGTAATTCTATTATTTTCTTCCATACGAAGGGCGATATTTTCCATATCGTTTACAAGGAGCTGTGTGCTTTCCGTTGCACCATTAATACCATTTACCCCGTCTTCAATTGCAGTAGTAATCATCTGGATGGATCTTGCAATCTCAGTTACTACGATTTCTAATTGTTCGGAACGTTTCGTAAATTCTTCCATCTCTGATTTTACAAAGGAAGCATCTTCCTTGTATCTTCCACCAATGGATACAAATGTTTCAAATCCTGGTAATACGGATTTATTTAAGAATTCTACCAAATGTCCTGCATTGTTAGCTAAATTGTCCACGGCTCCGATTACGACGCCGTTTACTTGCTGAATTCGGTTTGCAGTTTCACGACTAGAAGCTGCCAGCTGACTGATTTCTTCTGCTACGACTGCAAAGCCTCGGCCTGCTTCTCCTGCCCTTGCCGCTTCTATGGAAGCATTTAAGGCAAGTAAGTTGGTCTTTGAAGATATCTCAAGGATTTCAGTCGTTAACTGATTTACTTGTTCCACATTTTTGCTATCTTGAATTGCCTGGTCTAAAACAGATACGATATCCTGTACCTTTCCACTGGTGCTTTCCATAGTTTCACGAGCGGATTTTTCTAAGCCGTCTGCCTGTTCTTTCATCTTCACTGAATACTCGTTAATCTTTCCTGATTGTGCTGAGAAATTAAGCACTTCAGCCTTGATTTCAGATGCATTTGTATTGATGATCGAACTGCTTGATTCCACTTCTTCCATAGTTGCTGATAATTCTTCTGTCAATGCAGATAACTCTGCTACACTTTCATTGGAATTATTTACATTGGAAAGTACTTCTTCCACTACTCGGTCCATTTGCTCAGAATCGTTTCGTAACATGCTAAAGATATGCTGTAATTTTTCTAGGAAGACATTGATACCATTGGATAAGTCTCCAATTTCATCATTAAACTTGCTTTCAATACGTTTTGTAAGGTCACCTTCCCTGTTTTCAATACTTGCAACGACCATATTGATTTGGTTCTGGGCATGAACGATCGGGCCTATTACTCGAAGTAATACAATTGCAACTACAAATGCAATTAATAAGAGGATAAACACTGTAAATAAAATATTGGTAAACAATGAAACTCGATATGCAGTATTTACATCGTCTGTTGCTCTTTGGGTCGCTATATTATTTGCTTCGATTAATGACTGAACATTTTCTTCCATTGCCTTGGCAGCCTCTGCTACATGAGTATTGGCGTAAGTATTGGCTGCTTCGTTTTGTCCATTTGCACTGTATGCAATTAAGTTCATGGTTGCCTTCTTAAAATCTTCATAATTATTTAATAAGGCATCATACGTATCCTTTAAGTCATCATCCATATAAGAAGTAAATTCCTTCAGGCTTGCATCCATCTTCTTCTGGAATTCTTTATTTCCATTGGATAACTCAATCATTGTATCGTATTGATTAGCAATGATATGGGATAATGCGTTCTTATAAATTCCTTGATAATCATTTTGGATATCAACCAATAAATCATTTCCATACATATAATGATCTACAATCTTGGATACTTCATTATTTACTTTTTTCGTATTTGTAATTGCAAATATATTCGAAATCATCGCAACAATTCCAAGCAGTAACACTGGTAGTAAGAGTAACAGCTTGACACTGTTACGCTTTTGTGTATTTTTCTTTTGCATCTTCTCTCTCCTCCAATTGATCTAGTTTGCAGATGGCAAGGTCGTAATTCCACTTACCATCTTATCTAGTAATTTTTGCAGATTTTTCTCTGTTGCTGTCTTATCAATAAAGGACTGTCCATAGTTGCTGACTGCATCCCAATATCCTTCGCCAACACGTTGAAGGCTTGCATATTCGGATTGTGCAAGAATTGCCTTAATGGCTAAGGAACTCTTAACCTCTTCTGATTCTGCAGCATTTGTATTGGAAGGGCCTTGGGATCTCTTTACAAATCGTAATTTCTGATTGTCCTCACTGGAAATCCAGTTTGCTAACTTCTCTGCCCATTCTCTATTGGCAGAATAAGAATTTACCCCTACCATCTTATATCCAGCAAAAGAAGCCATTTGCACTTGTTGACCAGCGCATGTATAGGTTGGCAGTTTGACTGCACCATAATTTTTTCCCATATACTGTTCTGCTACAGTTGCATTCCATGTTCCACTAACCCCTGCAATCACCGACTCATCTTTAAGGCCTTTGATAAAGTCTTCATCTGGAACTGCTGCAAAACTTTTATGGTTGCTTATGGAAAGCATGCTCTTTGCAACGTCTATACCTTTAATGGCAGTCTTTGTACTGTTCCAATCGCAGGTATTTGTCACTCCATCATCATTAAGTGACAAGGTCAAGCCGGTATTTCCAAAGAAAGAATATAAGTACCAGCCGGACGTCCAGTCCATAGATACTTTCTTTCCTGCCTTGTCAGCAATTTCCAACATTTTATCAAGTGACTCTACGTCCTGATCTGAAAAGTATTTCTTATTATAGAACATGAAATATCCGTTATCTGCAGTGATTGGATATGCATATACTTTCTCATTTAATGTGGCTGCATCTACTGCCGCCGTGATATTATTCGCTTTTACATCGTCTTCATATTGAATTGGTTCTAAAACTCCGCCAGCAATTAACGAACGTAGCTGATCATCCGCAAAGGTAAATACATCTGGTGCTTCGTTTATATCACCAAGTATTGCATTTTTACAATCTCCCTCTGTTTGTGCTTCGATCTGAATATCTAAATTGGCTTCATTTTGGTATGTATCCTTGAAGCTATTAATCATTTCCTGCAGAAGTTCTCCATCTTCCTCTGCTCCCCATAGTCGAAGGGTAATCGTTTCCTTATTTTTGTCATTCTCTGCTGTCTCCACGTTGGTTGTGCTAGTCTGACTAGATGTCTCTTTGGTACTACATCCATTGAATAGCATTCCACCGCAAAGAAGCAGGGAACACGTCAGTAATGAGTATCTTTTCATAATCTTTCTCCTTTGTATCACTTCTTTCACTAGTTATATCGACATTTTTAGATAATTTCTTTAATTTTTTTCTCTCACTTTTCAACGTTCCACAATAATGACACACTATTAATACATCCGGCTGCTTGCCTTACTTATTTCTAATCTCTTCTAACGTTGAATAATAACCACTTTCATCTAAGATTTGTTCTGGTCTCTTTTCTACTAATTCAGAAAATGAAATATTTTCATGATATTTTAAATAGCTTTGTACTATTTGAAATCCAATGACATACCCTGCACACCAAGGTATTTCACTTCCTTCTTGACCAAACATGTATTTACAGTAATCAACCTCTGTTTTCTCTACTAGGTTTGAATAAACGTCTTTCCAAAGCAACTCTTCGGTCTGTTTGCTCATACTAAAAAGCCATTTCGGCTTTAATTTAGGATATAAGGACAAAGAAAAACTGTCTGCCTCTCCATCAATCACTAAAGAATTAATAAATCGATTGGTTAACTCCCCGCCATGATTGACAAACCAGTAGTTTCCCCATACGGTGTGATGATATTCGTGGGCAAATACATAGGGAATCCATTGTTCATAGTCCATAGCAAGTGGATTAATCTGAATAATCAGATTTCCAAACAAGGAGGTTCCTACTACGCCATTCTGACGCTCTTTTACAGACCAGTTTTCATCCGAAATCGGATAAAGTGCCACATAAATTGGGTCATCATCATAATTTGGCAGTATAGATACAATGCGTTCAAATTCTCTTTGCAGCTTTTCTAAATCGAGAGTATGTAATTGCTTAATCTGTTGCCTTAAGATCATGCTATCAGTAATTGGTACAGGCTTTCGATCCGATAAGTCCATAGGGGCATACTGACATAATGTCTTCCAATACGGTGCAATGGCATATTGCTCCCATAATTCATTGGCCCCTTGTTCTTTGTTTTCAAGTTTTTCTAAATAGATTTCTAGACTTTCGTATACTGGAATAAGTTTAATTTTCATTGTTTTTCTCCGCCTTTTATATAGTTTTACTGCTATCAGTATTTTATCACATAAATGATTAAAATTCGGCTTTTTAAATTCCATTTTATGGTGCGATATGACAGAGGAACCTTTGATGAGCTTTTAGCAACCTGTGAATATATTAGCCAGCTCTATTCTGCACGATGTTTACAGTAAGACTTGTAAGAATACCAGACACATACTCCCGCAAATATAAGAAGAAGTGCAAGCATAATCATCGTTGACATCATTCCTCCAAACATCAGCGTTTCAATGACAATCAGTACTCCCGTGACTACTGATGCAACTCCTCCAAACCGGTTGCTCTCAGCCCATGTCTGGTCATTATACTGGCTCCACATGGTTCTTACGCCTGCTACTGAATTGTTCTTGGATTTTGGAAGAACATTGCCTATAAAAATCATAAAAAGTCCTGCTACCATATTGGTAACTATGTACGAATCAATCGCTGCCATTGTCAAACCTTGGTTTGCTTCCACATATGCCTGATACATAAACGTATAATGCATAATTCCAAACATAATTGCCATTCCTACTGCAACCCAATAAAAAATTATTTCATTATTTTTTGCGGCAAGGCGTTCTTTCTCCTCCACTGCATTTTTTTGTTTCTTTTTATAATAAAATAAGAAAAATCCCCAGAAGATACTCATCATCATAATGATTACAGGGAAGATAAAATTCTCATTTTTTGACCCCCACCGATTAATGTTCCCTGATGCATCGTAATGCATTGGTATGGTATCTGGCATAATTCGGTTAACGAATGCCGTCACTACGAGAGGTAATATGGTAAAAAACCACAAAAGTTTATTTTTCATTGTCTATCCCTCCAAATTGTTGTATCCATATAATTAATTCATCAAATACGGATGTGTTTAGCTCATAATAGATAAAATTCTTTTCTCTGTATTCTAATAACAGTTCTGCTTGCTTTAATAACTTTAAGTGATAGGACAATGCAGCTGGCGTGATCTTTAACGCTTCCGCAATCTCTCCTGCGCTCATTCGACCGTTTTTTAACAGCATTAAGACTTCTCTTCTCTGTTGATCCGATAAGACTTTAAAGCTTTGTGCAATTCCCATCCAGTTCTCCTTTCTATTTAAAATTTTCTTTAAATAGATACTACCATATTATTCCTTAATTGCAATAGGTATTTAAAAATCTCTTTAAATAGTAATAGCCGAAGTAGATACTCATTCCTATAAATAAGGGTGATAATCTGCTTCGGCTATTTTTATTTTTACATGTTTAGTGAGTAATCTTTTTATATAGGACCAAACTTTCAAATGGTCTTAGCACGGTGACTATAATGACGGTTTGTCTGCTGCCGCAAATAAAAATACAATCCCCAGTCTTGATCATTTGCATAGGCATCGAAACGTTGTGCGTCTTCCCCATTGACCTGTACCGGATAAACATACGCACAGGATGCACTGCCATCAGGGAAAAACAGGCTGAGTACTCCACGCAAGGATGCTTCCGACTTTTTGTAACACTGCTCTTCTCCCGTCATTCTCGCATACTCCATATAGGCGTTTCCAGTCAATGCACTCCAGTAATGGGGAAAGGTATCTCCAAACTGTTTCCTTTTGCCAAACCAGTACCCATCCCAATGTCGAATTGCAACTTCATATAAATGATAGTCTGGCTGGGTTCCGGAAAACAATTCTAATACCTGCATCTGACGAATTGCACCGCTTTTATATTGCTCCTCTCCTGTCACAAAATAAAGCTGCATCAAAACTTGCGTGGCAGGGGCTACAATGCTTTGTTCAAAGTTGACTTCATGTGCCGGATATAAAATATCATTTTTTAAGATAGTATCTCCATGCTTTCTAAAATAGGTTAACAGCTCCTTATATTCGTCCTTTCTATTTGCCTTGTCTAATTCTGTTAGAATTCTTTCCAGTGGCAGCTCGATGGCATAAAACTGTTCTCCTCCCTGTTCATAAAAGGCCTGAATGATCTGGTAGGCCTTCGTTAGAAAGGAGTCTTTTTGCCATAATTCGTAAAGTTCTAGATAAAACACAGCCACCCAAGGATAGTTATAAAGACGCTTATAGGTGTCATTATATTCTATGTCATTGGTTACTTTATGAGCTTTTTCGTTGTAAATCTCCCGTTCTATGTAATCGGTATATTTCCTTAAACTTTTCTCCAGCTCCTTATCAGGAGTTACCTTTAGAAAACATGCAATCAAGATCCCCATTCCAATACGCTCTCTGCCACCGTTATAATCATATTCAGGGCTATAGTAGGTATGTGACTCCTCCTTATCATAAATAAGATACGCCCCATCCAGCGGACTTCCTTTTCGATGAAACTGCTGCTTTTCTACAATAAAATGACACCTTCTTTTTACTACTTCTAAAAATGGAGGCAGTATCATAATTCTTAAAATCGTCTCAATCTCTTCTACACATATGTGATAGACTCTTTCTCCATACTGTTTTATGTCAGTTTCTTTGTTTTTAATTAATATTTTCCCTTTTTCTATTGTAAATGGTATTTCCTGATCTTCTACAGTTATATGAACGCTATCAGATGTAAACGAAAACTTTGGGGTAATCTCAATTCCTGTTGTCTCTCCCTCAAACACAATATACTGCTCTGCTCTAACTTCAATAAATCGAGGCTGGAGAACTGACAATTTACGATAAAAATCAGCTTTTCCATTATGCCAGAATAACTTCCACTCTATAACAAAGCTTTCACCAGGATCTAGTTCCTGTGGAGTTGGGTGCAACAAGAAATCTCCCCGATCATTACTCTTTCTGGAAAGGTCCCTCTCCACACTATATCCTTCAAGGCTTCCCTTCGTCAGCACAAGCCCCAGGTGTGGTGCCTCGCCGCCCATTCGAAGGGCCATGATATACGAAATGTTTCCGCCACACCAGATATGAGTATGACAACGCTTATGGATACAGACATCAGATCCGCAATAGTCATCATTAAATGGGGTGTAAATTGCAATCTCCTTTAGAGATGTAAAAACAGGCAACTTGCTAATATTGGTAAACGTATATCGCTCGACAAAATAATCCTTGTGTTGACAAAACACCCGCTGGACCTGAAGCGTCTTAGGCGCTTTCACTGTCCCCCATTCCGTTGCCCCTTGTATCCAGTTCATCTTATATTTATCATTTTCTGCAATCAGTGACTTCATACTCTTTCCTCCTATTTACTCTCTTATTGCATTATATCCAACTGACCTTTTTAAACAATTCACTCTTATAAACTGAAGCAGCTATTTATTGAACTATTCTATACTTTTCGGTATACTAAAAATAAAAAGGAGAACTGGCATGCCAACAAAACATGCGCTAGTCTTTCGTGACTTTGATCTCACTTGTGAGGAAATAGAACATGGCTGGGAAATGCCCTATTCACATTTTCACAGCCATTACGAAATTTATATTTTATTATCCGGAGAACGTACAGTTACAATTGGTGAAGATACCTATGCCGTATCAAAGGGATATGCAACTCTTTTTCCTAAAAATGTACTTCATCATAGTTGTGGCACTACTGATTTTTCCGGCATATGTATTCACTTTTCCGGAGACTTTTTAATCCACTATTTCCTTCCATCTGCCATCAAAGAATTGATGAGCTGCTTTCAAGCTCCGGTAATCTTTCTTCCTGAAGAATATAGAAAAGAGCTGTGTTCCAAAGCAAAAAGCTTTAACCATGACAATCCGGGAAATTATCTGCTTCTGGCACAAATACTACATAACTTGAATATCTTCCATACAAAATTTTGTACTGGAAACACTGCTTTAAATTGTACTCCATCCGGTTCAATGCAGGAGAAAATTTTAAACTACATACATCAGCACTATACAGTGATTTCTGCGGTTTCAGAAATTAGCACCGTACTATCTATTTCTGAAGCCTACATCTATCAGGTAGTAAAGGCAAACACCACCATGACACCCAAACAATATATCAACTATTTACGTATTCGGCATGCCAAACGGGAACTTGAATACTCTAACCGTAATCTTCCTCAAATACAGGAAATCTGCGGGTTTCATAGCTTAAGTTATTTTGTACGTGTATTTAAATCTCAAACGGGAATGACTCCAACCGAATTTCGAACTCAAAGGAAAGAGAAAGAGAGGAGACTAAAATGAAACGACCATATGTACAGGCAAAAGGAATAAATAGATCAATGGAATTAAAGAAGGAATTGAACAATCACCTGCAACTTTTCTTACAATTTAAAGATATTGCCGGAATTATGCTTAATGGCGGGATTTCCCGTGGTTTTGCTGACTCCCTTTCTGAAATTGATGTTGTGATTTTCTTACATAAAGAACAGTTTTATACATACAAAAATGAAATTACCCCGACTGCACTTGGTATCACAAAGATTGATCATTATCTATATGATATCAAATTATGCTGTTATGAAGAAGAAATGGAAAGGACATATGAACAACTGGAACTCTGGGACTTATCCTATGCGCAGATTATATATGACCCAAACGAAGAATTGAAACAGCTGTTTGAAGAAAAATTAAAGACTACTGTAGAGTATACAAGCGCAGGCGGCTATTTATTTGATGCCTGGTGGCATTACCGGCTTGCAGGAGACATCTGGATTACTCGCATGGATACTGCACAAGGACATTTTATTTTAAATGCAGCAATTGCACCATTGCTTTCTGCTCTATTTATTATTAATAAGGTATATATCCCTCATGAGAAATGGCTGATCCATATGAGTCGTTCTTTGGCATGGCGCCCTAATGATTACGAGCGGCAATTGGAACAACTTATTTGTATAAAAGACTCCTCGCTTCAATGCCTGATTGATCGTCAGTTGGTCTTTCATCAGCTATGGACAGAGCTAGATGCTAAACTATGCGAATTAACCGTTTGCCCTGCCGGAATTAACCTAATGCACTTAAGTTCCTATCAATCGTTGTACTCACTGTATGAACAAGGAGAGATCAGCCGTAAAGATTGGTCCATGCACCACTCCATTGATGAATTAAATTATGACCCACTTAATAAATTGATCAAACTTAATGGGGATACTATCTCATTCCAATACGATCTGCTTAACTCACTGACTGAAGATGATTTATACTCCTGGTTCTATCAGATTGCAGACGCATTAAGGCAAAACACCAAATACTAAGTGTTAACCAAAACAATTTGCTTATTATATGATATATCATTCTATATAACTCATATTTTTATAGCGTATGCTTCCCTCTTACAGGAAACATACGCTATTGTTATTTCATCTACTAATTTACCACATTTACCGGAGACCCTTCCATAAATGCTTTTATATTATTTACCGTAATATCCATAATTCTCTGTCTTGCTTCTTTTGCTGCCCATGAAATATGTGGAGTAATGATGCAGTTCTTTGCCTTAAGCAGTGGGTTATCTGCGGTTACCGGCTCTGTTGATACAACATCAAGTCCTGCTGCATATACTTTTCCGGAATTTAATGCATCCGCCAAGTCCTGCTCCACAATAAGAGGACCGCGGCTGTTGTTGATTAGAATAACGCCATCTTTCATCTTGGAAATGGTATTCTTGTTAATGATGCCTTCTGACTCAGGAGTAAGCGGACAATGTAAGAAGATTACATCCGATTCTGCAAATAACCTGTCCATTGATACATATTCTGCAATCTTTCTACCCTCTTCACTCTGATGTGTCTCATCTGCAAGCACCTTCATTCCCATTGCGGATAAGATCCTTGCCGTTGCCTGTCCAATCCTGCCAAGTCCAATGATTCCAGCTGTCTTACCAAACAATTCAATCATTGGATAGTCCCAATAGCACCAGTCAATATGATTTTCCCATGTTCCCTCTTTTACCGTCTGGTCATGATGTCCGATATGGGAGCAGATTTCCATTAGTAGACTCACGGCATATTGAGCAACCACTTGTGTTCCGTAATTTGGTACATTGACTACTGTAATTCCTTTCTCTTTTGCATACTCGCAATCAATTACATTATATCCCGTTGCCAATACTGCAATTAACTTTATATTTGGACAGCAATCGATTGTTTCTTTTGAAATTGGAGTCTTATTTGTTACAACGATTTCTGCATCGCCGATTCTTTCTTTGATCAGTGGAGATTCTATGTAAGAAGTCCTCTCATATACGGTAACCTCTCCAAGGGCTTGTAATGCACTCCAGCTTAAATCCCCAGGATTTTCAGTAATTCCATCTAATACAATGATTTTCATTATTTCTCCTTCTTTCTCTTATCAAATAGTATTTATTATTACTATAATCTATTATTATTTTTTGTGCAAGAGGAATGCCCTCTCTTCTAATCAAAACATAGTGTGCTTTGTACACTCGTTGCTTCCTTACCCCTCAATCCCCCAGGAGAAGACACTTTGTCTGGGCCGAACCTGGTCCCGCTAGCGACATTCTCCTGTCAGGTGAGTGCGCCTCTTGCACCCGTTTCATTTCAGGGGGCTTTTTTTACCGAGGAGGCTGAACGAAGAGAAGTCTCCTCAATAAAAAAAGACGAAGCCTCCCTTATTAGAAACTCCGTCTTTTTCTTATCTAATCTTAATGTAGCTCAATGGTTTTAGTTGCAACCGTTTTTCCGAAATAACCATCATGTTCTACGAAAACTATTGTTGGCTTATAATCAAGAATTGCATTTTCTAACTGCTCGCTAAAATATAAATCCATATAGTTTAATGGCTCATCAAATAAAATAATGTGATTTTCTTCGGTCAAGGTACGTGCAATATTCACCTTCTTAAGCTCACCACTGCTGTACGTTTCCAGCGGACGTTCTAAGAAATCCTCTGGAAGTTCAAAGTAATCGCACAATTCTAAAAAGTTCTGATACTTTGGATTTCCTACGATTTCATCAAATCCATCTTTTATATATCCTGATTTCCAGGAAGGTTCTTGTGTTACCATGGCGATCTTTACGCCCTCTGCGTACTCTATAGCATCGGTCGGAATAGTTCCATGTAGTAAATTAAGAAACGTACTCTTTCCTGCACCGTTTTCTCCTTTTACCCATAGACGGTCACCTACGTGGATTTCATAATTAAATCCTTTTAAAATCTGTTTTGAATGCTTGTCATATTGAAAATTCAACTCTTTGATCTTTACAAGACATTGATCTTCCAATCCTGCCTTTTGATGAATGACAAGTGGTTTCACTTCTTCGTAATTCTTTAGCAGCTCTTTTTTCTGCTCTAGGTTTTCCTGCATTCTTGCTTCTGACCGCTTCGCCTGTTTCATATAGGTCTCCACGCCATTTGCCCTGCCATTGCTTGCATAAGAATACTTCTGCGTATTTCCAATGCCAGCCCAGGTTCTGCTGCACCTTGCACTTCGTTCTAACTGGGCAATCTCTTCTTCAAGTCGCTCCCTTGTCCTTAACTCAAACTCTTCCTTTTTCTCCTTATTCAGTTTCCAGCTCGTATAATTTCCTTTTTCTAATGTAATATCCTTCTTATTTATGGAAATCACATGGTCAATTACTTGATCTAAAAATACTCTGTCATGAGATACTACGATAAATCCGCTTTTCTTCTTCAGATACTCAGTCACTGCCTCTTTTCCCGCTTCGTCCAAGTGGTTGGTAGGCTCATCTAATAAGAGGAAGGAATTCTTACGTAAGAACAACGTTAATAACATAATTCTTGTTTTCTCGCCACCAGATAGGCTTGCAAACTCTCGGTCTAATAAGTCTTGACTTAACTTCATTTCATCCATTTCTTTTAGAATTTTGCTCTCAATCTCGTATCCGCCCATTTCCTGATACTGTTCCTGTAAATTAGAGTACTCGTCAAATCTGGTCTCATCGTTTTCCGAAAGGATTTGCTCCATTGTATCTTCCATGGATTTAAATGTTCCAACATTCTCTTTGATTAAATCCATGGTATTGGTATAAACACATTCTTTGTTATATGGAAAATATTCTACCGGGCCTGGTACCGTAATCGTTCCAGCTGTTGGTTCTAGCTCACCGCTTAACAATTTTAACAAGGTAGTCTTTCCTCTGCCATTTCTTCCAATCAGTCCTAGTTTCCACTCTGTTTTAAGAGTTAAATCTATATTTTCATATACAGGATAGTAATAATCCTCATAATGATAGCTCATTTTGCTAACTGTAATTTTCGCCATATGTCACTTTTACTCCAGTACTTCTCTAGTCTATATAATAAAATACGTAGAGTAATTATTGCATACTAAGCTACCAAAAGTAAAGTTATAAATACTGAATGGTAAGTGGTAAACTACTAATTCTTAGCTTTTCATTTGAAGTAGGAGTCATTAAGCCGGTTTTATATACTTTCTATTTATTTGTCTGTATAAAATTTCTTGCCTTGCTCTCTTTAATACTGTGGTCGTTTACAAATACTATCTGGAAATGTATATTCCGCTGTCCTAAAAGGACTTCCCATTTCCTCCTGATAATACCAAGGGTCCTCATGGTGTAAAGGATTCGTTATGACATGGAATTCCTGTGCCGGCATATACCCTTGCGCCAACAGCACCGCTTTCTTTCCTTGCGCATTGGAACTGACATCTACTACCATTACCACATGGCCTGGACTTCCTGCCTTAATAAATACATCCCCAATTTTCACATTTGCAATATCCACTTCTTTACACTCCTTCTCCAACGAAAGGGTGCTTGCATATGCAAATACTACATTGAGATATTTTTCAAAGCTTTCATACGATGTATGCTTGTCCGCTTTCTTTTTCCATGAGGCTTTGTCATTTTCAAATGACACCCGATATCCATATGCCCACTTCTGATAAGAGCATTCAAAACCATCTACAAAATGAAACTTCATATGGTCATATTGCTTTGATTGATAATAATATTCTGCATACATACGAATTACAGAGTCCGCACACTGCTGTAAGTCGCGACTTCCAAGCTTCATTGCAAAGACTGCTGCAGCAGAGGACTGATTTCCTTTTTCAGTGCCATCATATAAATGTACTTTAGCCCTATCTTTTTGCATAGCATATCCACGCACAAATGCTCCAAAGCTTCCTTCTTTATAAATATCTCTTTTATATTGATTCGGTACTGCAAATCGTTCGCTAAGAGTCATTCCTGATGGCTGGATTACAGCCGTTTCTTCTGTTGGTGTTTCTTTTTGCACTGCCGTTTCTTCTTGTTGTTCTTTTTTAACCGGTGGCGCTGTCGCCTCTAAAGGCTTATTTAAACCTGCCGACTCACACGCTGTCAGCCCGATTATATGTATCATTACTAAGCCCATGATGCCAACCATTTTTCTATATTTTCTCATATATTCTCCTAACTATTTTATGTACGTTTTACCTTCCAAATCAATTCTTAGTCCCCTTCCTTAAGATACTTCACTAATTCGTCCAGTTTCACATTCTCTTGTTTCATTGTATCACGATTTCTTACTGTTACAAGCTGATTTTGTAGTGTCTGGTCATCTATGGTAACTGCATATGGTATGCCAATTGCATCTCCACGACGATACCGCTTTCCTATGCTTCCGGTCTCATCATACTGAGCCATCATCTTTTGACATAGCTGCTGATAAATTTCCTTTGCCTTCTCACTATGTTTCTTTTTGATCAATGGCAATACATTTACCTTTATAGGTGCCAGTCTAGGTGAAATTTTGAAAACAATACGCGTATCATTATCATTTATTCTTTCCTCTTGCAAATGCTCAAATAAAAGTGCCAGCAAGATACGATCTAATCCATAGGTAGACTCTATGATATAAGGGATATACCTTTCTTTTGTTACTTCATCTAAATACTCCATGGATTTCTTACTGTATTCTTGATGTCTTCTTAAGTCAAAATCGGTTCGATTATGTGTCCCATTAATTTCACCCCAGCCAAATGGGAATTTATATTCAATATCGCAGGCTTCTTTTGCATAATGAGCCAGCTTCTCATGATCATGAAACCTCAGCCGTTCACTTGGTAATCCCAAGTAGTTGAAAAACTCTTTTCCATAGTCTTTAAAATACTGGTAGACCTGACTATCTGTTCCTTTTTTACAAAAGGTCTGAAACTCCATCTGTTCAAACTCAATTGTCCGAAATGTAAAGTTTCCTGGTGTAATTTCATTACGAAAGGCCTTTCCAATCTGCCCAATGCTAAACGGAAGCTTGGTCCTCATGGTCCTTAACACATTTAAATAATTTACATACTCCCCCTGCGCATTCTCAGGTCTTAGATAGATCGTAGATGTGGTGCCAGAAGTTACCCCTCGATTGGTTGCAAACATCAGATTAAACTGCCTGATAGTAGTAAAATTAGTTCCTTTGCACACCGGACACTTTACTTTATTTACCCTTATATATTCCATCATCTCTTCTTGGCTCATTCCATCTGCATTTGCATTTTCATCAAATGCCTCAATCAAACTATCTGCTCTATGGCGAGTCTTACAGTCTTTGCAGTCAATTAAGGGATCTGAGAAGCCTAAAACATGTCCACTAGCTTCCCATACTCTAGGATTCATCAGGATATCTGCATCTAATTCAAAGCTGTTTTCTCTTTTTTGTATAAAATAATAGCGCCAAGCATCTTTAATATTATTTTTCAACCTTGTTCCCAACGGTCCGTAATCCCATGTATTTGCAAGGCCGCCATAAATCTCGCTTCCCTGAAAAATAAATCCATACTGATTACAGTATGCTGCTACTTCATCCATTGTAAATCTTCTCTGTTCCATCATATAGCTCTCCCCTTTCTCCCTTTCCTTTTTATACCTCATATTCAATCACAAAAAATAATCCGTATCAAGTTTATAATGATACGGACTATTTTTTATGTTGTTTTTTATTCATTGATCATGTTATTCAGCCATTCTTTTTCTATTTGAATATCATTTCCCTGGGCAAATCCATGATCGCTGTCTTCTGCCACAGTGAGCTGGGCTTCATAGTTTCGACAGAACTGCTGCATCACTTCCCTGCTTTGCAATACATCATGCCCTGCATATAGAATACAGGTCGGTATCCTCCACTCTTTAATGGGATGCTCCTTCACATACATATAGTAATCCCAGGAAAGCTTGTGTAACGTTGTATCTATGACCCGCTGCTCCCTTAGCATTTCAGGAGTAATATGATACCATTTAAAAATCTGACCAATTAAATACTCTATATCAAGAATAGGAGATTGAAATAAACAGTTTAGAAAACTTCTGTCTTGATAAGCATATAGAGAAAAATGTGCTCCAATGCTGCATGCATATAGGGATAATGTATCCCATCGCTGTGATGCATAATCAGCAATTTGATTAAGATTATCCACTCCATTCCATATATCACAAGGGGTATCTTCTTGGGCACGTTCCCCATGCTCTGGTAAATCAAAGCTTATGGTCTGGTACCCTTTCTTAGAAGCAATTTTTGCAAACTCTTCTGCACTTTCCTTCCATGACATTTTTCCATGGACATATATGTACGCTTTTTTCGCTTTTTCTCCCCAAATAATTGCTGGAATATGATCTACATAATAGTTCTCTCTTATAATGCCCTCTTCTATGAAATTCACCTCTCCTGATTTATATAATGCTATCCTTCAACCACTCATGTGCAAGCGGAAGGTCCTGTTCTTTTGCAAAGCCATGGCTGCCATTCTCAATTACATTAAGTTTGCAATGAAACTTCTCAGAAAACTCCTCTACCAATTCCCGGCTCTGCATCGTATCCCTTGTGCCATACAAAATATTGGTCGGAACATCCCATTTCACAATAGGATGATCTTTCACATACATAAAGTAATCCCAGCTCATTACATGGAATGGTGTTTGAATGATCCGTCTTTCACGTAAAATCTCCTCAGAAAGATGAAACCATCGAAACATTTGATGAATTAAATACTCCATATCCAAAATAGGCGACTGGAACAGACAGGATAAAAAGCTTCTGTCTTTATATGCATATAGGGCAAAATGTGCTCCCAGACTACATGCATATAAAGACAATGTGTTCCATCGATTAAATGCGTATTCTGCGATCTGATTTAAGTCATTCACTCCATTCCAAATATCACAAGGATAATTCTTTTCCTCTGCACGTTCTCCGTGCTCTGGCAAATCAAAACTTATGGTCTGATATCCTTTCTGCTGAGCAAGAATGGCAAACTCCTCTGCACTTTCTTTATAAGACATCTTTCCATGTACAAAAATAAACGCTTTTTCAGATTGTTCACCCCAAACAATTGCAGGTATATTATTTACCCATAGTTTCTCTCTTACTAACATCTCTTCCATATATACCACCTTTTCTATTTCTCTTAATTCGTTTTTTAGTGACAAATGTTCCGTTAATACGTATAAAAAAACTTACTATTAATAATATATGAAAAGAAGTTCAAAAATAGACTTTTAAATTTATGTATACATATCGAAATTCTATTATCCTAGTGTTTTTGTTCTTCCCCTCAGACTGTCGACAAGCTGAAGGGGAAGGCCTTTATTAAGTCTTCCCCTTTCACTGCTTATCTATTTCTTTTTGGTTTCTAACATTATATTGACACTCTCCCAATAACTTAAGAAGAAATATGCCCCATACACAATGACAATAATCATTGTAGAAATCAATATATTTTTCATGATACCTACTGCAGATAACTCTACGATAAGTGTTCTTAACACACTAGAAAGCATGATATAGTGCATGCTGGCTAATAAAAGCGGAAGTAAGAATATTAGTACTACCTGGATAAAGATTGCCTGTTTCATATCCTTTTCTTTCACGCCAATTTTTCTTAATACTAAAAACTGTTTCTTTGCTTCGGTAGCATGGGAAATTAGCTGAAGTGCTAGTATTGCTCCTGCTGAGATTAGCAGAATAACTCCCATATAGATGGACGTAAATGCAAACACCACATTTAATGCTATTTTCTCCCCTTCTACTACGATTTTAGAGTCAAAATGAACATCTACATTTTGATAATTTCTATAATCCGCTACGGAAAGTGCAAACATGCTGTCGTAGTCATTGTTTGCTTCAAGATAGTATACATTTAGATACGTTCGTACTGGGTATAAACCAGATATTACTTTGTCAGGAACAATGATAGTGATTGGGTTGGTCGTCACATTATAATTATAATAGTAGACATCTGAGACGATACCTGAAAATTGAAGCTTACTTTGGTTTACAGTTAATGATAATGCAGAACCTTCTTTTTGCATTTGTTCTATAATCTTATCCTCTTGCTCTCCAGATCCATTTAATGCAAACGTATCCTCTGCAAGGTTAATCTCCTCTAATCCTTGTAAGCTTCTCATGACATTGTACTCAGAAAGACTAACAACCGAGATGGCATAATCATAATCACAATTCACCTTGTCTGTTAACTGATCGATAGTAAGGTTATTAAACTGATACACTCTGATTTCAGAAGAGTTCGCTACCATTGTGGAAAATGGAATTTTTGATGCAATCATCTCGTCCTGAATCGTGTTATAGTTCCTATTTGTATAAAAAGGGTCATCACTATAAATCTCTTTTAGAGAAAACCCATCCTCATCAATTTCCGTACTGTTATATCTTACTACAGTCCCGTCAAATGGAGTCGTAGTCCCTAATCCCTGCTTCATATAATTGGCCATTCCCATACCAAATGGCATGGTAATTAACGCGGTAAACATAATCATGCAAATAACTGTAATAAGCAAACTCATTGACTTGATACGGCTGCTTAACTGTCCCATCGTAAACATGGTAAGTTTTTTATAATACAACGTTTTACGCTGTTTTAATTGGCACATCACTAAATCTGCAATGGAAAGGAAAAAAAGATAGGTTCCTGCTGCAATCATTAAAATAGCAGCTCCAATTAGAATTATATTTGGTGCAGATAAAGATTTTATTACTGTATAAGTTCCCATGATCAGAGCAAATGAGCTTATAAATATAATAAGATTCGTTTTATATGATTTTGTAACAATCTGCTCATTCGTTACATTCGCGTTCACTAAATCGATTAACTGATACTTTTCAATATTTTTCTTATTGAATTTATTAACCAGTACTAAGACAAGGCCAAATAGTAGAATTGTCTTAATGATAGCACTGATGGAAATCACAAACCCTACTTCACTGAATTCTAGGCCAATCATTTTAAATGCAATGATGCTAATTCCTTGTGAAGCGATGATCCCAAATACTAAACCTGCTGCTAATGAAAAGATACCGATGAAAATGTTTTCTAAAAGCATTAATTTATTAATATCACGTTTGTCCATCCCTAGGATAGCGTAAATTCCAAATTCTCTCTTTCTACGCTTCATAAGATAATTATTAGCATACGTAATTAAAAATCCAAAGATTACACAGATAATAATCGAAAATAAGGCTAATACTCCTCTTGCGGTGTTTACATAGGCATCTAAAAATCCATTGTTAAGAAGTTTGGATAACACCGTGTCAATAGAGTTAAAGCTATATAGTAGCGCTGCTCCAAAGGCAAGTGTTATAAAGTAAATCATATAATCCTTTATACTTTTCTTAACATTGTTCTTTGCCAGCTGTTTAAAAGATGCATTGGAGATAGACGATACATAACTATTTTTCTTAGAAGACATGCTGATGGTCACCTCCAAGTATGGAGATTACATTGATAATCTTATCAAAGAACTCCTTACGGGTATCATTGCCACGTACCAATTCATTAAATATCTTTCCATCCTTAATGAATAAAATTCGATTACAATAACTTGCTGTAAAGGAATCATGGGTTACCATTAATATGGTTGCATTTAGCTCTTCATTTAGGACTTCTAAGTTTTCTAAAAACATTCTTGCACTCTTTGAATCCAACGCTCCCGTAGGCTCATCCGCTAAGATTAAAGATGGATTGGTAATCATCGCCCTTGCACAAGCAACCCTTTGGCGCTGTCCGCCAGACATCTCATATGGATATTTCTCTAATACTTCTCTAATTCCTAGTCTGTCTGCAATCTGATTGATTGGCCCATCGATTTCTTCTGGCTTTACTCCTGTAATGGCCAATGCTAGCGCTATATTATCATGTGCATTTAACGTGTCTAATAAGTTAAAGTCCTGAAAGATAAATCCAAGTTTTTCTCTTCGAAATTCTGCTAGTTGGTCTTCACTCATTTTAGTGATATCCTGTCCATCAATTATGATTTCCCCGGCAGTAATCGTATCAATTGTGGAAATGCAATTTAGCAATGTTGTCTTACCACTGCCTGATGCACCCATAATACCGATATATTCTCCTTTTGCAACATCAAAACTAATATGGTCAACTGCCTTTGTAAGGCTGCCTTTATTTTTATAATATTTTTCGATTTTATTAACTGAAAGTATTTTGTTCATGTGTGAATCCTCCCTTTTATGTGTCTTATGGTAACATGCATCGAGAAATTCATCCACGTATCTACATAACAGAAACATTACAGTTTTGTAATATTCATTATCTCCTGTCTTTTAAAAATGTAAGCCTGATCGTGGTACCGATGGAAAGCTCTGAGGCAATCTCAATCCCAATCTCTAATTTGTCACATAGGCGCTTGCATAAATAAAGGCCAATTCCCGTAGAAGACGAATGCTTCCGCCTGCCATTTATTCCTGTGAACCCTTTTTCAAACACCCTTGTTATATCCTGTTCAGGGATTCCAATTCCGTTGTCCTTAATATACAGATGAACCTTATTGCCCTCTTCCTCACAGTAAAACTCAATCATCGGGGACTCATTTTTATATTTAATTGCATTGCTGACAATCTGACCAATAATAAAAGACATCCATTTTTCGTCTGTCAGCACATAATACTCTAATTCATGTAAACTAGGCCGAATTCCCTCATTAATCATCTCTTTTGACTTTCTTTTTACCACATCCATAATAAGAGTTTTCATATAGATCCGATTGATATGATAATCCTTCTCAGCTGTATCACTTTTGGATACGTAAAGGACTTGTTCTATATAATCATCAATCTTTGTAATTTCCTCTTCAATACTTAAGGTTACGATATTCTTATTATTCTCAATCAGTAACTTTGAAGTTGCAATGGGGGTCTTCACTTCATGGACCCAAGTCTCAATATAGTGGCGATATTCCAAATACTGTTCATTATGCTTTTGATTACAGTCATTTAAATACTTACTTTCTTTTCTTAATAACTCATATAGGATTTTTCCGTCTGTGAAATCAGGTCTATCTATCATCTCGATAATATAAGACTTTTCCTCAACCTGATTAAATAGTCTGATTACCTCATTATAAAACTGCCTTCTTCGAATGAATTCATAAATAAAGCTTACGATTGAAAAGAAGCAATATATGATTTCCACATAGATTGCTACATAATAATCCATTCCAACTGCCAGCATAAATAGATAGGACAGGATCGTGCACATAAAAAAGAGAAGGATACTTATTATTCGATCTCTTGCGTACGTTGCAAATGTCATACCATATACCCTAATCCTCTCTTTGTGATTAAATACTCTTTTAGTCCGATTTCCTCTAGTTTTTTGCGAATTCGATTGATATTCACTGTAAGCGTGCTGTCTTCCACGAATTCCGCCATCTCCCACAATGAACTGATTATCTCATTTCTAGGAATTATTGCTCCTTTATTCTCGATAAGTATCTTTAAAATGCCAATCTCATTTTTTGTAAGCTCAACTGTCCTTCCATCATGGGTTACTTGTCCCTTTAATAGATCAAGTACAGCTCCCTTATGGGATAGAAGCATAGATTTATTCTCTCCTGATTTTCTTTTTAAAACCGTTGCAATCCTAGCCATTAATATCCTTGGATTAAATGGTTTCGTTATAAAATCGTCTGCTCCAATATGGAACATATCAAGCTCATCTAAATCACTTTTGCTGCTAGTTACTGCAATTATGGGGATATCAGTATTCTTCCTTACTTCTCTGCAAATATAAAATCCATCGTATACCGGAAGATTAAGGTCTAGCAAAATTAAATCGGGATGCGCCGTTAGAATTTCTTCCACAATTCCCTCATAATTATCACTGCTCAAACATTTATATCCATTTCGCTGAAGGAGAGTCGATAATTCATTTCTTAATTTTATTTCATCTTCCACAAGAAAAATCTGCTCCATTCCTTTTCCCTCCATCTTTATATTTTTAGTATTCTTTATTCCTAATTTTACATGATAGAGATAGTCTTTATGAAGTAAATTTTTACCATTAAGAAAATAACACCTTTCGTATTATGTACATTTTTATTGTTTCTTCTCCAAACGAATACAAAAAAACTCTTGCTCTCACTTCCAGTGCACTGCTTATAGGAAAGTTTGAAAACCATAGGTTTTCATTGTAATCGATATCCGGAAACCGCGCTTTTCGGATATCGGATTAGTGCGAATAGGTCCTTATTTTTAAGGACTTGCACGAATGAGCACTAATCATTTCCTTTGGAGCTGGATGAAAGCCTGATTTCATCCAAAGCTTGGCGACCTTGTCGACAAGCTGAAAGAGGTACTTCTCATTACATACAATGAGAAGTACCTCTTAAGAATTATATTTTTTATGATTCAATACAGACTTCGTTGAGTAGCTCATCATCTGTAGCTGTATTTTCGTTCTTTTTAATTGCAATATTCATGCTTTTTAATTTTATCACCATAAATACAGCAGATAGCATAAATGCTAAGAAATCTGCGATTGGACCTGCATATAACGCACCTTTAATTCCTACAAACTTAGGTAAGATATATAAAAATGGCAAGTAGAAGATAATCTGTCTTGAAAGAGACAGGATTGCTGCATGCCCAGACTGTCCGATTGCTTGGAAGAAGATTGTACATACAACTTGAACTGCATTAAATGCAATAAATGCTAAGAAGATTCTAAAGTACATTACTGCAAATTCATTGTACAATTCCTCTCCTGCACCAAAAATATTAATGATTTGTTGTGGGAATACTTCAAAGAAGAATACTCCTACAAGAGAAATAATCACTGCACTTGCTAATGCTGTCTTAAAGGTCTCTTTTACACGATCTAATTTTCCAGCTCCATAGTTAAATCCATAGATTGGCTGAGCGCCTACGGCGATACCAAGTAAGATGGATAATACGATTTGGTTAACTTTTGTTACAATACCAAATACGGATAATGGAATATCCTGTCCATAGACAGATGTTGCACCGTATTTTGTTAATACATTATTCGTACAAATTGCTACGATTGCTATGGATAACTGTGTAATAAGACTTGAAATACCATACATCATAGTAGTCTTGCATACTTCCCCTTTTAATTTTAAATATTTAAAGGAAAAAGTAATGTTATTGAATTTCTTTAAATATAAAAATCCCATTACTGCTGTAACAATCTGTCCAATAATTGTAGCAATTGCTGCACCTTGTACACCCATTTTAAATACAAAAATGAAGATTGGATCTAATACTGTATTTAAAAGTGCACCGCTTAACATGGCGATTGCAGCATACTTTGGATTACCGTCAGCACGAATTACAGAGTTAAATCCTGTTCCAAAGATTGCAAATGGTAAACCGATTGCAATAATTCTTGTATAATCGACTGCATATGGCATAACTGCTTCTGTTGCACCAAATAATACTAAAATCTGTTTAAGGAAGATACTGCTGAAAATTGCTAATACTACACCTGCAATTACTAACATGCTAACTACATTTCCAACGATACGTTCTGTTGTTGCTTCGTCTTTCTCTCCGACTTTTAAACTGAAGAATGCACCACCACCATCGCCAATCATTAGCGCTAATGCCAGGGCAATCACAACAAGTGGAAACGCTACACTTGTTGCTGCATTTCCTAAATATCCAACACCTTGACCAATAAAGATCTGATCCACAATATTATATAATGCACTTACAAGCATCGATATAATGCATGGAATCGAAAATTTTAAAAGTAATTTCTTTATGGGCTCCGTCGCCATCGGGTTTAAATCCTCTTGCTTATTCTGATTCATTTTTTTTTCTCCTATTCACTTTTGAGTACTTTCTTGCATTGCTTTCAACCTTAGTCATTAATGTAATTAATGTTGTTACTTCATCCGCTGTCAGTCCCATGATCAAATACTCTTTCCATTGTTCCAACACTTCAATAATTTTGGGATATATGTCTTTTGCTTTTTCTGTTGGATATAATTTATATCCTCGTTTATCAAACTCGTCGACCTCTCGCACGATATACCCATCTTTTATAAGCTGGGCTACTACTTTTGCAACGGTGCTCTTATTGATGCCGATTAATTCACCTAGCTCTTCTTGAGATAAACCAGCATTTTCACAAACAGTTACAATAAACATATATTGGCCTGTAGATATATTTAAATGTGATAATTCATTTCCATAATACACCTGACTTTTCCTAGCTGTTATTCCTAAAAGCTTATTTAATTTTTCCATAGCTTCTCCCTCTAGATGTAAATAAAATAGTTTCATAGGACACTAATTAGTGAGCAACGAAACTATTCTATCATTTAATATTATAAATAGTCAATGTTTTTTTTAAAAATTAATAGTTGACAGATGCACAGCCTGTAACTATAATGGTTACATCGATGGAGGCTGTATATGAATACAAAATTCTCAGTAGCATTACATGTTATGACAATCTTACAATT
>JAUNJY010000047.1 GCA_030535455.1 bacterium | reverse complement strand
AAGGCAAAAAGGTGGTGCCACACTAACGATTAAAAATCGTTAATGCGACACCTCCATTTTTTAAATTTATGCGAACAACGAGCCAAAGTCATGTGAACATGACCTTGGCGACTGTCGCGATAACCAGAGAAACTTGCGAAGTATGTTTCTTCTGATAGATGAAAAATACCAAAATATTCTTAAATTGTATAAAACATGGAAAAAAACATCAAAATACATAGATGAATAAAAATAAGAATAGAAAGAGGTTGTCTATGAAAGAATTTGTGAAAGAGTATTTGGAACGAATTATTCCAGTTCCTTGCAATATTGTTACTGAGGAAGGAACAACCACATTGGGAGATGGTAAACCTGAATTTACAGTTACCATTCATAAAATGCCTTCTAAGGCGGAACTTATGACATCTACTTCATTGGCACTTGGCGAAGCATATATGCGTGGTGAGATCGAAGTAGATCGTGACCTATACGAAGTCCTGGATTTATTTATGGGGCATATGGATAAATTTACGACAAACCATTCACATCTTAAAAAGCTATTATTTACCTCTTCCTCTAGAAAAAATCAGAAGAAGGAGGTAACGTCTCACTATGACATCGGAAATGATTTTTATCGTCTATGGCTGGATGAAACAATGAGCTATTCCTGCGCTTATTTTAAAACTGAAGCAGATACCCTTACTCAGGCGCAGATTAATAAGGTGGATCATATCTTAGAAAAGCTACAGTTAAAAGAAGGAATGTCGTTACTGGATATCGGCTGTGGATGGGGCTTTCTATTAATAGAGGCGGCTAAGAAATATAAGGTAAAGGGCGTCGGAATAACACTAAGCGAGGAACAATTTAAGAAGTTTGAGGAACGAATTAAGACAGAACATCTAGAAGATTACCTTACAGTCAAGCTTATGGACTATCGTGAGCTAGGAGACAGCGGGCTTTTATTTGACCGAATCGTCAGTGTAGGGATGATTGAACATGTTGGAAGAGACCAATATAAGGAGTTCTTAGAACAGGCAGACAAAGTCTTAAAGCCACAGGGATTATTCTTGCTACATTATATCAGTGCATTAAAAGAGTATCCGGGAGACCCTTGGATTAAGAAATACATTTTCCCGGGTGGTATGATTCCTTCATTACGTGAAATAATCAATCTTTTACCAGAGTATAATTTTTATACATTGGACGTAGAAAGCCTGCGTCGTCACTATAATAAAACACTTTTATGTTGGAGAAAGAACTATAATGCCAATAAAGAAAAAGTCATTGAGATGTTTGGAGGGGAATTTTATCGAATGTGGGATCTTTATCTTGCATCCTGTGCATCTACCTTTGATAATGGGGTCATTGACTTACACCAGATTTTAATGTCTAAAGGAGTAAATAATCAGCTTCCAATGGTTCGGACTGTGTAGAAAAAAGTATGTATTTGTGATAATATATGATATAATAAAGTTATCATATATTATAAAGGGAAAGCGGTAAAGGGAAGGAGAACCATGGAAGATCAAGTACTAAACATTGAGGCAGATGGCATGATACCGGAGGGGGAATACCAATCGGTCAAAGTCAATGGGAACGCAACAAACTCAGGATTTGTTTGTGCAAATACAATTGAGATTAAAGGGAATGCTACGTTTAATGAAACGGTAGAAGCAGCATCCATAACAATAGATGGTGATTTGTCTTTGACAGGCATTATTAGAACGGAGCAATTAATCATTCGTGGTAATGCTGAAATATTAGGGAAAATTGAAGCAGAGAATATTGTGATTGATGGAAATGCAGAGATTAAGGATGAGGTAACGGCAAAGGAAATTACGTTCAAGGGGAACGTGCAGTCAGAGTCGGTACTGACGGCAGAAAAAATAAAGATGGAGCTTGTATTAACAGGGAAAGATACGATACGAGCAGGCCATATGGAAGTCGTGGGAAGAATTGAATTTGATGGAACCATTGAAGCAGAAGTATTTATTGCAAAGGCATTCCATCGCGGCTATATCAAAGTGCTAAAGGCTGGTCAGATTGAGCTGATGCATCCATTTTTCTTAATGCATCCAACATCCTTAATCTACCGAGATATCTTTACGGTGGACCATATTGAGTGTAACCGTATTTATGCAGAGTCAATCGGGGTGTCTAGTATCAAGGCGGAAGACATTGAGTTATCCAAACGTTGTATTGTAGAAGAAGCAGAATATCTGAATACATTAATAGCAACGGAGAACTGCCGTATATTAAATACAGAAAAAATTGAAGAATAGTTAAGGGAAGTGATTGAGATTACAGTACTACTGCAGATTGTTACAGGCATTTGTGTCATTTTTTTATTATATCAGTATTATAAAAAGAGTAATGTTCCGGCCGGTGGCTATGGAACCAGGTATAAGACAGCAAAGTTAGTTGGACAAGGAAGTGCAGGCTTTGTAATTGGGGCCGTATCGATTGGTTTGATATGGGCAGCAATCCTTCTTTCAAAAAGTGGAACGATAGAAAACAATGCAGAACTATCGTTCCCTTCTATTTTACTTTGGTTTATTTGTTACATAGTGGTTGCAATTGAAGAAGAGATGGTATTTCGCGGATTTATAATGGGCGTGGTAAGGCAGAGCGGAAGAACTAAGCAGGAAGCAATCCTTTTGTCTTCCCTTGCATTTGGATTTGCGCATATAGGAAATCAAGGATTTTCAATCATGGCATTTGCTAATCTGACCATATTTGGAATTTCTTTTGCCTTAATGTATTCCATTACCAAAAGCTTGGCAATGTGCATAGGCATGCATTTCTCCTGGAACTTCGTCCAGGCAATGTTAGGATTTTCTGTAAGTGGATATGCGGTACCCCATATTGTAAATGTTAATATTGTTGGGAGTGCGTTTTTAAATGGTGGAGATTTTGGACCAGAGGCTGGAATATTTACCACAGTAATTGCTGTCATACAGATCATATGTCTTATATTATATAACAAAAAAAAGAAGCTCCAATCAGCTAGGTAACAGTGCTGATTGGAGCTTCTTATATTTTAAAAAGCTGTTCTAGATAGCTTTATTAGAAAATAATAAAGAATTTTCCGACAAAGAGTAAAGACAGGATAATTGTCAAGATGGATACTTCTTTGATCTTTCCGGAACAAATCTTGATGATTGAGTAAGAGATTAAACCAATACCAATACCATTTCCGATACCGCTTGTAACCATCATGAATACGATCATAAGAACAACTGGTACAGATTGAGAGAAATCGTCATAATCTACGTTCTTTAAGGAACTGATCATTAAGATACCAACAAATACTAAAGCAGCTGAAGTTGCTGGAGCTGGAATTAATTTAGCCACTGGAGCTAAGAATAAACAAGCTAAGAAGCAAAGACCAGTAACGACAGAAGCAAAACCAGTACGACCGCCTTCTTCTACACCGGAAGCACTTTCGATAAATGTTGTAACTGTGGAAGTACCAGTACAAGCACCAACACATGTAGCTAAGGAATCTGATAACATTGCTTTATTCATATCTGGCATTTTACCTGTTTCGTCGATCATGCCAGCTTTTGTAGCAGTACCGAGTAAAGTTCCGATGGTATCAAACATATCAACCATACAGAAAGTAACGATTGTCATGATGGCAGATAAGAAGCCCATGCTAAATAAAGTATCAAAGTGGAATTTAAATAATGTCTTGTCTACAAGGTCGGTAAACTGTGGTAACCAAGTAGTATGTTTTACTACTAAGAAAGGATCATTTCCAAGCATTGCATCCCCTGCAAAGTATACTAAGGAAGCCACTAACATACCGTAAAGGATAGAACCTTTGATTTTCTTGTGATTTAATACTACGATAGTAAATAAACCAACGAAGAATGTAATAATATATAAGATTAATAGTTTATAGGAAGCGGATCCAATCATGTTGTGGCTCACGCTTGCACCATTTGTAAAGAAATCAAGGATTGTGATGAAGTTTCCTTTGTCATCATAGTAAATACCTGCGTTTGTTGTCATACCAACATTGATCAGCATTAAGCCGATACCTGCGGTAATACCAAAGCGAATTCCGACAGGAATAGCATCTACGATTTTTTCACGTACTTTAAAAAGTGTTAAGATAGTGAATAAGATACCGGATACAACGATGATTGCTAATGCACCTTTAAATGCTTCATCGTAAGTCTTGTCTGAAGTAGAAGCCATGATTGTTAATACAACAGTTGCAAAGTAAGCATTTAATCCCATACCGGGAGCCAATGCAAATGGTTTGTTTGCTAAAAATGCCATAAAAAGTGTACCAATTGCAGCAGATAATGCTGTGGCAATAAATACGGCATTCCATAAGTTTGTGGATGCTCCGTTTGTAGGCGCTGCAATGATGTTTGGATTAAGTGCAATTATGTAAGCCATTGTCATAAATGTTGTAAGACCGGCAAGTACTTCGGTTCTTACAGTGGTATTGTTCTCCTTTAATTTAAAGAACTTCTCTAACATGATTTTTCCTCCTTCATGTATAACATACTTTTCATTTATTTTGTCGAAAAATATTAAGAAACATAATGATAGTAGCAAACTCTTTTAAATTAGTCAATCAGTATTAATAAAAACTTTATAATATATAAGTAGTGCTAATTAATAAAATTAGAAAGTGGAGAAAAACTGGTTATAATAGGGGATTATAGCATTTTGGAAAGAAAGATAAGATAGCCTATGGTCTATATGATAATCTACATTGTCTGTCAAAATGCTGCATGTTATAGTGAAGAAAACTGATATCGAGGAGGAATTATCAAGATGGAACAGAACTTAAAAGCATATGGATTACATATGGGACCAGCAAAATGCGCACTGGACTTAAGTGATGGCAGTGAGCGTGGACTTTATGTAAATCAGGATTATATATTGAATAAATTAGGAAGACCTCATAGAGCAATCAACTTGATGTATTGCTATTATCCATTAGACAAGGGATGGCCACAACGTGTAAGCGAGGCGTTTGCAGATCAGGAAGTATCCTTTGCATGGGATTATCCATATGATGATTATTTTACATATAAAGGCGGATTAAATGGCAATTTACAAGACGAGCCATTCACATTTATGAGAGATGTCCGTAAACATGGACAAGATGTTATCTTGACATTGACAATTGACCCAACTGTAACTGATGAGCATCTAATTGCAATTGCAAAAGATTTAAGAACTTTTGGAAGAATGCAGATCCGTATCAATCATGAAGCAACCGGGGACTGGTTCTCCTTTACCAAACGTGCAACCTATCAAGAAATTGCAGATTTTTATGTGAGATTTCATAACATCATCAAAGAATATGCACCAAATGTAAAGACAATTCTTTGTATTGGTGGTATTGAAGATGAAAATGCAACAAAGATTGAAAAAGAAGAAGAGTTCAAAGAGGCAGTTAAGGCAACAGATATCTGGTCTGTTGATAAATATATGGCACTTCACTGGGGCTGGCCTTATGATGTTGCAGAACCAGGCGGAACGAGTCATAAGCTGTATACAGTGGAGTCAATCTATAACCTGACAAAGCTTAGCTATAAGCGTTTTAAAGAGTTAAACAATGGCGTATCCAAACCTATGGTTATGAGTGAGTTTAATGCAGACGGCGATGTAACAGGCCCATATAATCAAGCAAAAATGGTAAAAGATTTCTGTGAGATGTTAAAAGCAGATGAGGAAGACTGGTTTAGCGGATTTACGTTCTACCAATTCCGTGATGACGGAAGACTTGGTCTTGAGATTACTGATCCTAATAACAGCCAGGTTGGTATTGAGCAGCCAGAATTAGCAGTATATAAAGAAATCTTACATGATGACTACTTTAAACCAGAAATGGAAACAAAGGAAGAAGTAACATTCCCAGTTACATTAAGATGGGGCAGTGCGGAAGACTCCACAGGACTTTCTATTCCATTACATTTTGACAGCAATCCTGTATTTGCAGAAGTTAATTTTGACGAGGAATTAGTGGATCTTAATTTAATGATGGAACTAAACGGCAGATGGTTCTATAAGGCACCTGGAGTAAAGACAATCGATATGATGAGTGCTTTCTTTGAAAGACCTTTGGATGGCGCTTGTGACTTGAGTCTAAATGTATTTGCACCACCTGCAACCGGTGAAAATAGTGAAGAAGCAGGAGAGGACTGGATGGAAAACAGCTATACTGTAATCAAGAAGCTTCCAGATGTTCGCTTACGTTTTGTACCTACAGAAGTATTTGAAGAGACTGCTGCTAAATAGAATTCTAAACTAGAAGTATTAAAATAGTTAAAAAGATAAGAAAAAATGGAGTTCCTGTACAGGGACTCCATTTTTTTGAATTTGGAAAGAAACTTGTCGTTTACCCAAACCGATTGTGCGGGCAAAGTTGTGACCGATTGGGCATCATAAGTGTAAATACGCTCCCGATAGCCCAAAGTATGACTTGAAATAAAAGAAAAAGTGGATGTTTGGGCATATATAGAAAAAATCCATTGAGATGTCAGGGAAGCGACAAAAACAGTGGGCATTCGCATACGAAAAATAACCTATTAGCCTAAAAGGACACAGTAACCTTTAAAAACATGCGTGGATGTGCAAAAATACAGTATAAATGAATGATATGCCAAATCAGGGCCTGCTCCTACCAGTACAGCAGAAAAAAGGCTACGAAATGCTAGGCGAAATATTTGTTAATCCCGGATACGATACCGCGGACCATTTTCTTCTGGGTAGAGGATTTTTGCATATTTTTATCTTCTTTGGGATTGGACATAAACCCCATCTCTAATACGATGGTTGGTACTTTGCTATAGTTGTTTCCAGTCAGGTCATCCCTAACAACTGCTCCACGGTTTTTGATCTTTGTCTCTTTACAGTACGAAGATAAAATCGTAGTGGCTAATTTCTTGCTTTTCTTGCTGACAGACTTTTTGACATAGCGGTTTGATGTAGAAGTGTAAAGGGTGGTTGCGCCAACAGTATGACGGTTATTTGCACCATCGGCATGGAGGCGTATTACAATTTCACATCCACTTTTATTAAGTAGTTGTGCTCTTTGTTTATTGCTTATGTTCACTTTGTGGCTAGTACGGGTTATGACCACCTTATAGCCGTTATTTTCTAATTCAGTCCGTAGCTTTTTTGCAATGGTTAAGTTCAGTTCGTATTCATTTACTCTGGTAGCAACGCCACAGGTACCGGAGGAGACTTTGGGCTTCTTTGTCTTTGAACCAGGGCCAATTGGTTCTAATCCTCTGTTTTGATGTGCTTGATGGCCGGCGTCAATGCCGACGATTCTTTTTGGAGTAATGGTAACTTTGCAGGAGACTGTCTTGTTGTTGTTGGTTGCAGTTACTGTCACTTTTCCGTATTTTTTGGCAGTCAGTTTTCCATCTTTTGAGATGGATGCAATTTTTGAATTAGAGACTGTCCATTTTGTATGTTCTTTTGATATATTTGTCTTAAAAGTATAGGTCTTTCCCGCTTTTAATGTAGTTACTTTTTGGGTAAATACCATGTGGGTTTGTGCTGCCGAAGCAGACACATTTGGTACTGCTAGTTCTAGTATGACCAGCAGGGCCATTACTAGCATGGAGAACATTTTCCTTAGTTTATATAACAAAAAAATCGCCCCTTTATGTAAGTATTGCGTATGGAAATTAAATCCAAACGCTAGGTATATACTACACTACAAATGTAACCGTGTATATACTATTTTATTGATAAAAGCTGCTTCGTTTTACCAGAGAATTAGCAGAAAGAATATGATATACTAGAGTGAAAAGAGGTGAATGATTTGAAAAAAAGTAAAATAGCGTGTGTATTATTTGCAATCAGCATAGTATTGACCTTAATAGCAAGGCAAAGTACAGCATTTGCA
Organism: bacterium; assembly: GCA_030535455.1. GTDB lineage: Bacteria > Bacillota > Clostridia > Lachnospirales > Lachnospiraceae > KM106-2. The sequence continues at coordinate 24,202 of JAUNJY010000047.1, read as the reverse complement.
GATTGGTATTATGTAACCATATATCGTCCTATTTCTACCGTATTTGCCTATGTCTTTGGGTGGCTTCCTTTTTCTGTGGTAGAATTCTTGTTATATGCAATTCTGCTTTATTTGGTATTTTTAATTGGAAGAGCAGTGGTATATCGAGTAAGGATGAAAAAACGAAGGGCAACAAAGCAAAGCATTCTAAAAGGACTTCAGAATTTATTTTTGTTTAGTTCAATCCTTTGTGTATTATACGTGGTAAATTGCGGTGTCAATTATCATAAGACAGGATTTGCAGAACAAGAAGGCTTTGAGGTAAAGGCCTATGACAAAGAGGAACTTTTAACGGTTTGTAATACGCTTACCAATGAAATTAATGGATTAGAAGACCAGCTTACCAAAGATGAAGATGGAAACACTGTGATAGCAGGAGACATGGTTTCCCATGTGAAGGAGGCAATGCAATCGATTTCTAATACATATAGTTCGCTAAAGGGATATTATCCATCTCCTAAAGGACTGTTGTTTTCTGAAATTTTAAGCTATCAGGATATCACCGGAATATATGTGCCATTTACTGTAGAGGCAAATTATAATAGCGATATCCCGATCTATTTGCAGCCATTTACCATGTGTCATGAATTAAGCCATCTAAAAGGGATTATGCGAGAGGAAGAAGCCAACTTCGTTGCATTTTTAGCATGTATGAATGCAGACGATCCAGGAGTCAGATACAGTGGACTGATGAACGCATATACTTATTGTATGAACGAGCTGATTAACTATGATCCGGAAGGATTTTCAGAAATTCGCAAACAGCTTTGCGAACAGGCAAACCACGACATTATGAACAAACGTGCCTTTTGGGATAAATACGAGACAAAGATCGCTACGATCTCCAATAAGGTAAATGATGTTTATCTGAAGGCCAATGCCCAGACGGAAGGAACCAATAGTTACAATCAGGTAACTGGATTGATTTTATCCTACTTTAGAAAGCAAAAATAGGTATTTAATGCCTCCTGATTTTATGAAAAGTTTACAATTATGAAGAAATATTAAAAAATTCTAAATTTCGACTTGAAATATTAAGAAGAAAGGAATAAACTTTTTAATTGACAACTTTATTATATGGGAGGCATATTTTTATGAATCAGCTTAGACCGAAATTATTCTCGGTTATGAAGAATTATACAAAAGAACAAGCAATAAAAGACGTGATTGCAGGTATTATCGTCGCGATCATCGCCTTACCATTATCCATTGCATTAGGTATTGCATCTGGTGTAACGCCTAATGAAGGTATCTATACTGCAATTATTGCAGGTTTCATTATTTCATTTCTTGGAGGCAGCAGGGTACAGATTGCTGGACCAACTGCAGCTTTTGCAACCATCGTAGCAGGCATTAAAGCCGAAAATGGCATGGATGGTTTGATCTGGGCAACGATTATTGCCGGTATCATATTAATGATCATGGGATTTTGTCGATTAGGAAGTCTTATTCGCTTTATTCCTTATACAATTACCGAAGGGTTTACCCTTGGTATCGCAATCACACTTTTGATTGGTCAGGTAAAAGACTTTTTAGGTCTGAAATTTACTACAAGTCCAATTGAGACTGTTGATAAAGTAAAAGCTATCGCTAGCAGTATTTCGACTATAAATTATACCGCATTGCTTATCGGTATTTTATCTTTAGCCATCTTAGTGATCTGGCCTAAATTCTTTAAGAAGATTCCATCTTCTCTTATTGCAGTTGTTGTATGTGCAGCAATTGTTAAAATCGGAAATCTAAATGTTGTAACAATCGGAAATTCAGTTTCTTCGTCTCTACCAACATTTCATATTCCAGCAGTAGACTATAAGACAATTCGCAACATCCTGCCAGATGCATTTACAATCGCAATCTTAGCAGCAATTGAATCCTTATTATCTTGTGTTGTTGCCGATGGTATGATCGGAAGCAAGCATAACTCCAATATGGAATTAGTAGCACAAGGAGTTGGTAATACAGCATCAGCTTTATTTGGTGGTATCCCAGCAACAGGGGCAATTGCAAGAACTGCAGCAAACATCAAAAATGGCGGACGTACTCCAATCGCAGGTATGGTACATGCAGTTACCTTATTAATCGTACTTGTTGTTTTAATGCCATATGCAGCATTAATTCCAATGCCAACAATTGCAGCAATTTTATTTGTAGTTGCTTATAATATGAGCGGATTAAAATCATGTGGTCATCTTCTTAAGTCTTCACCAAAAAGTGATATTGCAGTGTTCGTAACTACATTAGTGTTAACTGTAGTATTTGACCTTGTTGTGGCAATCGTTGTAGGTATCGTTCTTGCATGTTTATTATTTATGAAACGTATGGCAGATGTTACAGAAGTAAACAGCTGGGTATATGTAGATGAAAATCATAAAGAGCAGGAAGAAGACGACAACGAAGAAAATGATCCTGAATATATCGGATATAAAGAAGTTCCTAAGAATACATTAGTTTATGAGATTACAGGACCAATCTTCTTTGGTGCAAGTGAAGAGTTTACCAATATCGTATTTAGTGAAAAACACGATGTGTTAATTCTTCGTATGAGAAGTGTTCCGGCAATCGATATGACAGGTATGAACAGCTTGGTTGATTTATATAAACAATGTCAGAAAGATCATGTAACATTAGTTCTTTCCCACGTAAATGAACAACCTATGCGTGCAATGAGAAAGGCTGGCTTCGACAAAATGGTTGGAGAAGAAAATATTTTAGTGAATATTGATGCAGCATTAGCTCGTGCAAAGGAAATTGTAAAAGCATAAAAACTGTATTTGAGTCGCTTTGTAAGATTTCAAATTGGACATTATGTAGAAAATATGGTATATTTGTCTATAAGAATGAATCAGAGTTAGGAGGAGTTCTATGGAATTTATAATAATAACCTGTATTCTAGTTGGAATTTTATTACTGTATTTGTACTTAATTATGCCAAGAATTACAAATCGACCTGAACGTACAGGATTTGACGGCTGGCTATATGCACATAGAGGCTTTCATGATAATGAAAGTGATGCGCCGGAAAATTCATTACAAGCATTTTCAAATGCAATTGATTATGGATATGGCATTGAACTGGATATCCAGTTATCAAAAGATGGAATACCGGTTGTATTTCATGATTATTCATTAAAAAGAGTTACTGGAGTTGACAAAAAGGTATCTGATCTTACGTTATCAGACTTGAAGCAACTTACCCTATATAAAAGCAATCAGCAGATCCCAACCCTTGAAGAAGTGTTACAGCTTGTGGAGGGGATGGTTCCTCTTATCATTGAGTTTAAGGTAGAGAGGTTTGACCTGGCATTATGCGAAAAGGCTGTTTTGCTTTTGGATCAGTATACCGGAGCATATTGCATGGAAAGCTTTAACCCATTAGTGGTGCGTTGGTTTAAGAAACATCGTAATGCCATTATGAGGGGGCAGCTTTCGGATCAGTTCATCAAGGAAAAAGAAAAAGGAAATAAAATCGTCCTATTTGGTTTGTCTAAATTGATGTTTAACTTTTTAGGAAGACCTGATTTTATAGCATATAACCATAAATATGCATCCACTTTTTCTTTACGTGTGCTAAAGAAAGTATTTAAGCTTCCAATAGCAGCATGGACAGTGCAAAATCAGTATGATCATGATAATAACAGACATCATTTTGATTACATTATTTTTGATAGCTTTACCCCTTTTCGCAGAGAGAGATAGGGTGTTCATAAACATAAGGAAAAGAAATGGATCTATTAACAGTGCAATTCGCATTGTTAGTGGCTCCATTTTTTTTAGTGAAAGGGAAAGGCTCGACCATATGGTATTTTTTCTTTACGATTGTCAAAAAAAGGTATATTATAGTTATATACATATTTTGGTAAAGGTGGAGGGAAGATGAAGGTTAGAAAATACATAGAAATTTCCATGAGTCTGATCATAGCAGCAATGGCATGCAGCTGCTCTAATTCAAAGAAAACTATGGTGGAGACACCAACACCTATGGTAACTGTAGATCCAAATGCTACGAAGGCACCAATTGCGGGACCCACAAAACGTCCAGAGGCAGTATTTACAAAGACAAAAGAAGTGAAATCTTTGATAAAGGCAATGACATTGGAAGAGAAGGCAGCCCAGATGGTTCAAGGATCGGCAGAATATATGACAGCAGATGAAATGTTAAAGTATGGATACGGAGGAGTATTTGGAACATCTTCCAAGCAAAAGACAACAGAAACCGCCTGGAAAGATGTGATTAAGAAATTCCAGGCATCTGCAAAACAGTCTGACAGCGGCATTCCTGCCATGTATGGACTGGAAAGTGAGCATGGTGTCGGCTATTTGGACAAGAGCGTTGTATTTCCACAGAATATAAACATCGGCATTGCAAATGACAGTGACCTTACAAAGAAGATGGGAAAACAAGTAGGGGAGGAGCTTAAGCATACGGGAATCAGATGGGCACTTACCCCTTGTCTTGTCAATGTAAAGGACCCAAGATGGGGAGCGACTTTTGAAAGTTACTCCACTGACTTAGACCGAGTAAAATCATTGGCAGCTTCTTATGTGGAAGGATTAACGGAAGCTGGTGTAATGAGCTGTGCCAAGTATTTTATTACAGGTTATAGTGGTTCCTATATGACAGTGGACAATAATAAAAAGACCAAGACAGACGATGTGGCAATGTCAGAAGCAGAGATATATAATGCCTTGCTTGCCTATCGAGAAGTAATTGATGCCGGATGTGAGACCATCATGCTTGGAAGCGGCAGTGTAAATGGTATTAAGATGCATGAACACAAGGAGCTGATTACCAAGACACTAAAAGGTGACACCATGGAGTACAAAGGCATTGTAATCAGTGACTTTGACGGAATCCATACACTGGATGGAGACTTAAAGGCTCAGGTCATCAAGGCTGTAAATGCCGGAGTGGATGTGTTGATGGAGACAAAAGATTATGAACAGTGTTATAAGTATATTATTGAGGGAGTCCAGGAAGGATCAATCAGCATGGATCGCATTAATGATGCCATCCAAAGAATTTTAAAGGTAAAAAAGGATATGGGGTTATTGGACGATCCAAACAATAGCAAGTTGAAATCATCGTTAAAGAAGGCAGGGACAAGCAAAGTGCGTGATACCGCTAAGGAGCTGGTTGAAAAAAGTACCGTATTGTTGAAAAATAAGAAAACAGTGCTTCCATTTAATGCATCAGATCATCTGAAGGTATTTGTCACTGGTCCGGCTGCAAATGATATTGACGTACAGTGTGGCGGCTATACAATGACAAAAGAAGGAAAGACGGATGCCGCTCTGACTGGTTCAGGTAAAGAGAATAAGCAAGTGATTGCCGGAGGAACTACCATACAAGGAGCTTTAAAGGAGTTAGCTAAGTCCTATAACCTGACCATAATTACAGATGAGAAGAAGGCGAAGAATGCAGACATTACCTTGCTATGCTTGGGGGAAAAGCCATATGCTTTAGATTCTGGAAATACAGACAATATTAGTATCACAGGTCCTTTAGGACTTGAGGGAAATAAAGAGGCCATCAACCTTGCAAAGAAACTTGGCCATCCGACAGTAACCTTGATCGTGGCAGGAAGAAATGTCAGAATTGATGAGTATGAGAAAGATTGGGATGCTGTCCTTATGTGTGGACTCCCTGGAACTGAGGCCGGAGGTATTGGAAATCTTCTGGTGGGAAGAGCATATTTCACAGGAAAACTAGCAATGCCGTGGTATAAGAGTGAAAAAGATATTCTGGTGAAAGATAAAGACAATAATGAAACGGTATTGTATGGATTTGATTATGGGAGACAATATTAGAAAAACCCGTCAGCTAAAATGCTGGCGGGTTTTTGTTTATAAGAACTAGTCTGCAATAAAGGAGCTAACTAGCTGATTTACCACTTTGCCATCGGATTTTCCTTTTACTTTAGGCATAAGCTCTTTCATGATCTTTCCTTTGTCCTTTGCAGTTGGAGCAGTGATGGAAAGAGAAGCAAGAACTTCTTTGATGATTTCTTTGATTTCATCTTCGGATAAGAACTTAGGAGCAAATTCTTCATAGACACTGATACGATATTCACATTCTTTAATAAAATCAGTACGGTCTAAAGGAGATGTTTCTATACTTTCCTTCGTTTGCTTAATCTCTTTTAATACTACTTCGTTTTCCTCTTCTTCCGTTAATTCAGCGCGCTTATCAATCTGCTTGTTTTTAAGTACGGTTAGTAACATGGAAAGAGCGTCTTTACGTGGTTTGTTCTTTGCTTTCATGGCAGCCATCATTTCTCCACGTACAACATCGATTTTTGACATAATGAAACCTCCTATTGTAAAGTATAAGTCAACATAGATGATAAAAATACCAAATACTGCTAACCCTTAAACAACTCCATTGTAATGAAAGTGGAAAAAGAATGCAAGTACTAGTTAGTTTAATGGTCTGATGGCTTTGTGTTTGTCAATTCAGAATAACCATAACTATTAATCATTGCATCAAGCTTTATGCCACGTTTGCATAGAGGACAATCGTTCTGAGGGTAGGTTTCGTAGTCATACAAGTCTTTGGCACGAAAGATGGAGTTGATGGTATGGTCACGAATCTCGGAAACGGCACTAAAGATTGCACTAATTCCCTGAATTTCGCCACCATAGTATTCAATACACTCTAGACTCTTGGCAATGGTAATGCCTGTTGTTGCACTGGCAAGTAACAATAAGATGTGCTTGTTTTTGACCATTGGCTTAATGTTGTCACGAAAGATCAGCTGGCCATTTCGATTGACTTCTGGCGTGATGATATAAATCGACTGATGGGCGTTCATCGACATAATACCAGCAGCAGTCAATTCTTCTGCGAGATAGGCTCCGATAATCTCCATGCCATCCATACAGACAATGGTGTCGATTACCGTATTGGCTACATACTCATTTGCCATAGTTCTTGCAACGGCAAATGCTTCTTTCTGACGTACTTTGGTTGTGTTAAGATCGAGATAGTAATTGATGTGGGAATGATTTGTAGCGAAGTGTCCTGCAACGACCTTTATCTGCAATGCAGAATTATAGGAACAGCTAACTTTCATTTCCGTTAGATCCATAAACATACCCCCTCCTAAATACTACTTTTATTGTACAAGAATTGTAAATCTTTTACAATACAAACATTCCCTGGATAAAGCTAGTATTTTATTTTAGATTCCCACATAAAATATTAGGACTTAAGATTTGGAGGAAATGATGAAAAAGGGAAAGATGAAGTACTTAGTTGCAGGAGAGGTAGTGCTTTTATTTGTCCTGTTCGTAATTTACTATATGGGAAATGATATGGCAAACAGTGGAGATGATGCTCGTTTTGCCAATAGCAGTACAACGGAAAATATGGAAGACGCCGAAGTAGTGGCAACTGAGGGCCCCACAGAAAAATATATAAAATGGGTTGACTTTAATGTGAACTACACTGCGTTAAATGATGCATATAAGGCAGATGTCGAGACCTATCAAAGCGATGTACATATTGACTGGATCCAATTGCTTTCCTATCTGGCATGTAAAAATGGGGGCAATTTTCAGAAATATAAAACCAGCGATTTAACCAAGGTAGTAGATCAGATTAAAAACAAGGAGACTACCATGGAAGAACTTGTAAAGGGACAAAAGTATTATGAGTATTATCATGACAGTTATGAAGCAATTTTAGGAGGATTTGTAGGAGAATATCAAGTGGAAACAGAAGCCGAAGATGGCAAGGTGGCAAAGACCTGGGAGACAAAATATGGTCTGAAAGCATTTCTTCCAATCGCAAAGAATTTCCCATATAGCGATTTTGATGATTTTGGAGTTTCTAGATCCTATGGATATAAAAGAAAACATTTAGGCCATGATATGATGGGCCAGATCGGGACGCCAATCGTGGCAGTTGAGTCCGGATATGTGGAGGCATTGGGATGGAACCAGTACGGGGGCTGGAGAATTGGCATACGAAGCTTTGACAAGAAGAGGTACTATTACTATGCACATTTGCGTCAAAACTATCCTTATGCAAGCAATCTGGCTGTTGGAAGCACTGTTACGGCCGGCGACGTAATTGGATATCTGGGAAGAACCGGATATAGCGCTAAAGAGAATGTAAATAATATTGATACCGCACATTTACACTTTGGTATGCAGATTATATTTGATGAGTCACAGAAAGAAGGAAATAACGAAATCTGGATTGACTGTTATAACATTGTCCGTTTCCTATATCAAAATCGTTCAGAGACAGCAAAGGTGGCTGATACGAAGGAATGGAAGCGAATTCAGAATATGAAGGATCCGATTGTGGAGAAATACAACAATTCCAAATAAATGTAAAAATATTCAAACAATCGTTGTAGTTTGTCCCTTTTCTTTGCTATAATAATGCTGGTGTTATCATTAGGATGGGAGTGATTTTATGATTACATTACCCGACATAAAGAAGATGTACGAAAAGGCAGTCATAAGTAAAGGTAATGGACGGCGATTGGTCAAGGCATTACGTAAGGCAAAAGAGGGGCAGACAATTACGGTTGGATTTATCGGAGGGGCCATCACTGCTGGATATAATGCGATACCAAGGGATGAAAACAGCTATGCAGCACTTACCTATAAATGGTTTAATAACACGTTTAAAACAGCACATGTGAAATATGTAAATGCAGGAATTGGGGCAACTGATTCTTATTTGGGAGTACATAGAGTTGAAAAAGATTTATTAGAGTATAATCCGGATATTGTAATTGTGGAGTTTGCAGTAGACGATAAAAAAGAATGGAATAAAGAGAGTTACGACAGCCTGCTTCGAAAAATCTATTTATGGTCTAGTAATCCGGCTGTGGTCCTGTTGTTCTTAACGAACCGGGATGGCGTCGATAATCAGGGCGTGCAGCAGGAAATCGGAGCATATTATGGATTTCCTATGATCAGCTACCGTAATGCCATTATAGAGGAGCTGAAAAATGGAAGGCTGGGATGGAATTTGATTGCTTCCGATGCAGATGGCATTCACCCGGAGAATACAGGACATTTTATGATTGCTCATTTTCTTACTACTTATTTTGAAGAGACAATGGAGTTAATCAATCATTTGGATGAATTGCCGGAAGATGAGTTAAAGCCTGCCTATACAGAGGATATTTATAAAGAAGCAAAGATGGTGAACAATACCAATGCGTTTCCATGCGAGGTCGATATGTTTGATCCAATCAGACTGTCCTATGTGCCATTTCATAATGGATTTCGTACCACAACTGGGGGACTTATTGTGTTTGAGTTATATGCAAAGAATATCGGAGTCGTTTATTATGGTACCCAAGATGGACTTAGCGGAAAATTCGACGTGCTGGTAGATGGGGAGTTTAAGATGGCTCTGGACGCTGATTTTGTGACAGAATGGGGAAACTTTGCCGATTATCGGGAAGTATATCGAAGTAGTCAGGAAAAGGTACATAAGGTAGAAATCAGGCGGTCTGTGGACTCAAGGCAGGATTACTTTACAATCTTAGGTTTTACAATATCATAGTAAGCTAGAACTAGAAGCTTTGTAGAAATGGGAGACGAAATATCTACTATTTCTACAAAGCTTTTTTTGCATCAATATGATATAATAAAAATATGGAAAAAATTGTAAGGGGAAAAACTATGTTCAAAAAAATGAAAAAGTTGATGAATGAAAACACCTTACTAAAAGAAGAGTATGAAAATTTGAAAAGCCAATATGAAAAATGCGAGAAAGAACAAAAGCAGCTTACTCATGTATTTTGTGAGATGAGCATGGGAGTTGTATTGTTTCGTGTAGTCATGGAAGAATCAAAGAAGCCAGCAGATTTAATTTTTGAATATGCAAATAACGAATTTTTAGAATGTTATTACAATAAAGACCAAGAGATTTTAGAGCAGTCAGTCAAAGAGGTTATTCCAAGGTTTAGCCAACGACTGCTAAAGGTCTGCGGAGAAGTCGTTTCAGAAGGAAATCGGATGGCATTTATTGAATTTGACGAAGCCGAGGAGACGTATATCAAGATTACTTGTTATGCAGTAGGTGAAGACCGATGCGCCTGTATCTTTGTGGATGTTACAGACAGCTTTCTTGCAGAAAAGATGATACAGGACAGTGAAGAACGCTATCACACCTTATCAATGGCAAGGAATGAAATTGTTTTTGAATTAGATGTGAACGGACAGTTTATTTATATTAGTGAGGGAATTTTAAAGGTTCTTGGCTATGAAGCGGAAGAATTTCTGGGGAAATACTACTATGAGCTGTTTCCGGTAGAGGCAAGGGAAAAGGCAATAGAAAAAATTAATCAAATGTATGAGAAACCGGAGGAACAGGCAAATGGCAGCCTTATGCAAGTGAATGATAAGCAGGGAATTCCCCATTGGATGCTTCTTACTGGAGTCTTCCTATATGAGGAGAATGGAGAATGCATTGGTTATCGGGGAGCATATCTGGAGGTTACCCATATGGAACAGCAGAAGCTTGATGCTGAGGCAGCACTTGCAAATAGTGCTAATATTTTAGCCAAGATGAGCCATGAGATTCGGACGCCTTTGTCAGGAATGATCGGACTTGCCAGCCTTGCGCTTGAAGAACCACGCACCTATAAGGTCTACAACTATCTTGAGAAGATTGAAGAAAGCGCTGTTGACCTATTAGAAGTGATCAATAATATTTTAGAGTATTCAAAGATTGCAGAGGAAGAGATTAAGGTTTATGAGGAGGCATTTTCCTTGAAGCTGGTAATCCAGAAAGTAATCACCTTGTTAAATAACAAGGCGGTTGAGAAGGACCTGCGTCTGATTGTGGAAATCGAAGAGCATGTGCCGGACACCTATAGCGGGGACAGCCTGCGTCTGCAGCAGGTTCTTATGAACTTACTTGGAAATGCTGTGAAATATACGATGATGGGGTACGTAAAGCTAATCGTAAGAAAACGTGACAAGGGCCTGTTGTTTATAGTAAAGGACTCAGGAACAGGAATGTCAGAAGACTTTGTATCCCATATATTTGATCCATTTAGCAGTCAGGGACAGGCTAGGAAGAAAGGACAGAATGGAACGGGGCTCGGCATGCTGATTTCTAAGGAATTAATTGAAGCAATGGGAGGCCGTATCAAAGTTTTTAGCAAAGAGAATGAAGGCACCAAGGTTTATTTTGCGTTGCCATTAAAACAATGCAAGCAGGATCTTGTTAGGAATACGGAAGTGGACACAAGTATTAGTAAACCGCCTTGCCAATACAAAGGTGACATACTTGTAGTAGAGGAGAACAGTACAAGCCAGATGGTACTGTGTGAACTGCTAGAACGTTTTGGCGTGAATACAACGGTTGTAAAAGATGGATATAAGGCATTGTCGCTTGTAAAAAACAGACCGTTTGACCTGATTATCATGGACTTATACCTGCCTAAGCTTTCTGGCTGGGAAACGAGCAGGCGAATTAGGAACTTAAAAAAGGATATTCCGATTATTGCAATGACAGCCAATACCTTTGAAGAGGTAAAAGAGCAGGTAAATGAAGGACAGATGAGCGGCTGCCTGACCAAACCGGTAAATCAGAAGAGCATAGAATATATACTGCAAAAATATCTGCAGTTTGAAGGACCCTATCAAGAAGAGATTGCAAGTACAGTGGAGCTTGGTGAGGCAAAGAAGGAAAGAAAGAGTTACCCGTTCAAACATATTGACTATGTAACGGCTCTAAAGCAGCTGGATAATGATTATTATCTTTATAACAAGATTGTATTTAATTTTATTAAAGAATATCAGAAGGATTTGACTAAGATTAACCAGCTGATTCGTAAAGAACAAAAAGAAGCAAGGCTGTATGTCCATACCATCAAGGGGCTAGCTAATACAATTGGAGCTTTTGAGCTTGCAAAGCTGGCGCAACGTCTGGAAGGAATGATAATAAAGGATAATGTGGACAAGAATGTCTGCCTGCTTTTTACGACAGAACTTAAGCTTGTAAATGAGGAGCTGATTCCATATGCACAGTCCATAAGGATGACAACGTACAAAAAGGGATTTCAAAGGGACAAGGCAGAGCAGCTGCTAGACAGGTTGGAGAAACTGATCTTATCCCATAGTGCCAATGCGGTAGATGAGACCGAAAACTTATATCGGTATCTATATAGGGAAGACCTGATTGGGCAAGTAAATCTCTTGATTACTCAGATTGAACATTACGATTTTGAAATAGCAAAACAAACGCTGGAGAAAACCAGACAGTTATTAGGGGTGGAAGAATGAAACATACGATATTGATTATAGATGACAGCGCAGTAAATATTAATGCGTTATATGTCATGTTAAAAGAACAGTACCATGTAGTTGTAGCAAAAAACGGAAAAGAAGGGATCAAGCTGGCATCTAATATTCCATGCAGCCTGATTTTCTTAGATATTCTTATGCCGGAAATGAATGGATTTGAGGTACTTAATGTGCTGATGGAAAATCCTACGACAAAATCTGTACCAGTAATGTTTATCACTAGTTTAAAAGAGGATAAATACGAAGAAAAAGGATTACGCTTAGGAGCCGTAGACTACATAACAAAGCCATTTAATCCAAGTGTGATCAAGGCGAAGGTAAAAAATCATATTGAGTTATTTGAATATCGTAAGACGATTGAGAATATTGCCATGTTAGATGGACTTACGGCAGTGCCCAATCGGAGAAGCTATAATGAGAAAATTAAAGAATACTGGTGCAAGGCACTTTCAACAGGGACAAAGATTAGCATATCCATTGTGGATATTGACTGTTTTAAAGAATATAACGATAATTATGGGCATTTACAAGGGGATGTGGTACTAAAAAGAGTAGCCCAAGTTTTGAAGCAGAGCCTGCCAAACAAGAGAGACTTTGTTGCTCGATACGGAGGAGAGGAGTTTGTCGTTGTGCTATGGGGCTATGATGAAAAAGAAGCGTATCAGATTATGGATGGAATGCGTAAGAATGTGAAGGCACTTCAGATTGAGCATCTCCATAGCAGGGCTGACAAAGTGGTTACCGTCAGCATTGGAGGCAATACGCTTATCCCGAATACTCATGAAATTGAGAAAAATGTAGACAGCGTAGATAAACGTCTGTATCGTGCAAAGAGCCTTGGTAGAAACCAGATTGTCTGGGATGACCAGGAGCAGAATAAGGGGCAGATCGAGGTATTTTTATTTGGGCGCTTGCGCTTGTTATCCAGACAGGGCACTATGACTCCTAAAAATGAAAAAATGAGCCATGTACTTTTGATGCTTGTATTTCTAATTACCAACCGCCAAAAGGAATATACGAAACAGGAATTAGTTCAGGCAATCTGGCCATATGATAAAATTCAGGATGAGAATTATCAGCTAAAGAAACTATTAGAGGATGCGAAGGAAGAACTTGGCGTTTTGAAGCTCTCATTTCTACATGATTTGATCGTAATGAGAAATGGCACGTATCATTGGAACACCAGTTACATGTGCATTGTAGATACTGAGCTGTTTGAAAACCTGTATACACAGATACAAAATGAGCAAGAGGGAGACAACGTATACCGTCTATGCGAGAGGGCAGTGGAGTTATATCAAGGTGATTACCTTTCTAAAGTCCTGAATATCAAATGGGTAAATGACCTTAGGGAGCGCTATCGCAGTATGTATTATGAGATTTTATCGACCTTGCTGTCCATTTGCTATGCTCGTGAGGAATATATTAAGATTATCGAGCTGAGCAGAAAAGTAATCTTCCTAGAAGCCTTTGACAGCCGCATCCATTATTATTATCTACGGGCGCTTATCCAATTGAAACGCAATAAAGAAGCATTAGAACATTTTGAATATATAGAGCAGGAGTATTATACCGTTTTGGGAATTACGCCTCCAGAGAGCATCTTAAATCTTTATCTGGAGATTTTGGAGAGCAGTGATGAGCAAAGATATGGAATTGGACAGGTTGAATCGTTGCTGAAAGAAACAGATCTGGCAGCAGGCGCCTACTACTGTGATTTACATGTATTCAAAAATGTGTATCAGCTATGCTCTAGGAGAATGATACAAAATGGGGAGACGGCTTATCTTTGTATTATCAATATGGAGAATAAAAGTTATTTGATCGAACCACAAAAGATAAGGCTGATGCAGCAGCTCCAGGAAATGATTATGAGTAATTTATGTATTGAGGATGTCTTTTGTAAGCTGAGTGAAACGCAGTATGCAGTCTTGTTGCCTTGCACCGCATATGATCAGGCCGTCATGATGATGGAGAGCATTATAAATGATTTTTACGACTTCAATAAGCTGCACAATGTAGAGCTACATTTTGAGTTACAGCCGATCGAACTAGCAGAAACGCTCTCTTTAGAACATGTCTTAATTAAAAAGAAATCTTAATAAAAAGGAGCTTGTAACAACACGCGAATATTGTTACAAGCTCCTTCTTTGTGATGCAGATTTGTAGAGCGGGATTTAAGACTCTTTTACAGTAATTGCTTCTTTAAATCCTTTTGAGTAATGTAATTCATAATCCTCTGTAATAAATACAGCATATACATCATCTAAGGAGTCAATCAATTCTAAGCCTTTTTCTAATCCAAGAGCAAACGTAGATGTGCTAAGTCCATCTCCAACTACGGATTCCTTACTGATGATTGTTACAGCAACTAAGTCATTCTCGTAAGAATATCCTGTCTTAGGATTTAAGATATGATGATAGCTTTTTCCGTCAACAGTAATACGACGCTCATAAATACCGGAACTAACCACGGATACATCATCTAACTCCATAATGGCACAGGTTTCGTTACGGTCAGCAAATGGCTTTTGGATTCCTACATTGAATGGGGAACCATCAGGTTTTTTACCTACACAAAGTACATTTCCGCCAAGGTTGATCATGGCACTGTTTACACCATTTTCAACAAGGTAATCTTTGATGCGATCCGCTATATACCCTTTTGCAATTGCTCCAAGATCAATGGTAGTCTTTTCATCATCGAACCAAATCGTATTGCCGTCAACATGTACTTTATTGTAATCTATATGTTTCAGATTTTCTTTAATTTCGTTGGCATCCGGAATGGATGGAGTAGAACTGGTAAAGTCCCAGAGAGAGCTTACTGGTGCAATCGTAAGGTCAAACGCACCATCGCTAAGCTTACTGTAATAAAGAGCTTTTGAAATAAGTTCTGCCAAGTTGTCTGAAACGGTGAATTTACCGTCTTTAGACTCTAATGTACGGTTGTTAAGCTTATAGAGCTCACTACTTTCTAATGTTCTGCTATATACTTCTTCGTAGCTTTCACATACATCGAAAGCTCCTTGTAAGATCTTTTCATCTTGTAGATCGTATAATGAGATTTGTACAATCGTATTTAATAAAAATTGTGAATCTGTAATATAAGAACCATTCCATGCTTCCTGCTTTTTCGAAGTGGAACATCCGCTAAGCGTACCAATCATTAGGATGGTAATGCAAAGAAGGGAAAGTATTCTGTTTCCATGATGTATTAATTTCTTTTGGGTCATGACTACTCCTTTATATTTTGTTGATATTTCGATTGTATTAAATATTATATAGAAATGTCAAGGATACTCAAAAATTAGAAAAAAGTTTCAATAAATACTTCTTTACAGAAAACCTCATTTATGATATTATTTTCACAATGGCTTTTGCTAGGAAATTATGCAATACATTAACAAATTCTAGTGACGTAATCTATGGAGGAAATATGAGAGATAAAAAATATGCAGGAATTATCGCAGGTTTGTTCGTAGTAGCAATCACTGCTTTTACAATCTGGGGGACAGATTTCTTAGGATCAAGAAATGCAGCTGAAGCAGTTGCAATGGACGTTAAAGGAACAGAAGGAATCAAAGAAGCATCTTCAATGCAAGATAAAGATGGTAACGTTACTGGATATAAAGTAGTAACTGTATCTAAAGGTTTTGCTGGTGAAGACGTTGAAATTACAGTAAGCTTTGAAGCTGATGGTACAAAGATTGCTGGTTTTGAACTTGGTGCAAACAATGAAACTCCAACATTAGGTGGACAAATTGGTGAAGCTGCTTTCGTTGGTTCTGTAACAGGAGTTACTGCTCCAGTTAAAATCGGAACTGTAGGTGAAGGAACTGAAGTTGAGGCTGTATCTGGCGCTACACTTACTTCTCAAGCAGCAGCAACAAGCATCAACAACGCTTACAACTTTATTCAATCTAACAAATAAAAGCTTACGTATTGCATAGGAATAAGAAAAAGGGTGTACCATTTATACGTACACCCTTATTATATTTTAAGATAATATAAGCTTTTTGGAGGAATACATGAAAAAGAATGATATAATACTAATTGCAATCATTGCTGTATTGGCTCTTGGAATTGGCGGATATATTCTGCTTAATCGAGAAGAACCTAAAAATGCAAAGGTTGTAGTTACAGTAAATGGACATGTTTACAAAGAAGCAGATTTATATGAAGACCAAACAATTGAAATCAAATATGGTGATTATTCTAATACATTAGAAATCAAAGATGGATATGCAAAGATGACTGATGCAGATTGTACAGATCAAATCTGTGTACATCAAAAACAAATTCATTATAACGGTGAAACTATCGTATGTTTACCACATTTAGTTTTGGTTACAATTGAAAGTAATGAGGATATATCATTAGATTCCGTTGCTAATTAGGGTTAAGAAAGGCGGAGAGCTAAGGTGTCAACTAAAAAAATATCTACGTTCGGTGTTTTAGTAGCACTCGCATTTATATTCAGTTATGTGGAAGCATTAATACCATTTAACTTTGCTGTTCCTGGCATGAAGCTGGGGTTAGCTAACATCGTTGTGCTTGCTACCTTATATTTGTTAGGTGCAAAGGAAGCATTTGTGGTATCCATTATCCGCGTGGTCTTAGTTGGATTTACGTTTGGTAATCTAAATACGATGCTTTATAGTCTTGCAGGCGGGTTATTAAGCTTTGCAGTAATGGCATTGGCAAAACGCTTTAATCTCTTCAGTATCATTGGGGTCAGCGTATTAGGGGCCATCTTCCACAACGTAGGACAAATTGCAGTTGCAATGATTATCCTGGAGACAAAAGCATTAATTGGCTACTTGCCTTTTTTACTTGTTTTTGGTATTGTTTCTGGTGTAGTAATTGGAATTGTTGGTGGGGAAATCACAAAACGATTAAAAGTAATATTTCGATATTAATCAAGTACGAAAGTACTTGAGTACATAAATAGAATAGGAGGAACTAGGATGGTCAGCTTAGTATTAGAAGGAGGAAGCTTTCGAGCTATTTTTAGTGCTGGGGTCATGGATGCATTATTAGATCATGGCATTATGGTAGATTATTGTATAGGAGCTTCTGCAGGAATCAGTAATGGGGTTTCTTATATTTCAAAACAGCCAAAAAGGAATTTAGAGGTTTTTAAAAAGTATAGAAACGATAAACGCTATATAGGAAGGCGTAATCTTATCAAGCAGCGAAGCATATTCGGGCTTGATTTTGTGTATAACCAGGTGCCAAATCAACTGATAAAGTTTGATTGGAAGACATATCGAGCTTATAAAGGTAAGGTGGTGGTCGTTACAACCAATGCACTGACCGGAAAGCCAGAATATATGGATGGCCTTAAGATGGACAAACGTTGCAATATGCTTCGTGCTACCTGTGCATTACCACTGGTATTTCCAGCAATCATGATTGATGATACTCCATATTATGATGGAGGACTTAGTGATCCAATTCCAATTCGAAAGGCCATTGCAGATGGATGCGATAAGCATATCATTATCTTGACAAGACCATACGATTATGTAAAGGATGTAAGCAAGGAAGCAAAGTTTGCAGCAAGGCTGTATCAGCATAAATATCCAAAAATCACTGAGGATATGTTAAACCGCCATATTGCATACAATGAGACTACAAAGTTTATCAAAGAGTTAGAGGATGATAAGAAGGCAATCGTATTTCGTCCAGACCGACCAATTGAATCATTTGAAAAGGACGTGGATGAGCTTACAAAATCATACCAGATGGGATATGATATGGCAGTAAGGAGAATGGATGAGATAAAGCAATACTTAAAGAATGAATAGAGAGTTCCGCTCATATATTAAACTAATCAAAAAATTGTAAAGTAAGGATTTGAGAGCGGATGGGTGAAAACGATTATTATACGTTAAAGGGGTATGAGAAAAAGGAACATAATGAATTGTCTTATGCCATGGAAGACTATCTTGAAATGATCTGCAGAGCTTGCTGTTCAAATAAGTATGTTCGCGTAAATGATTTGGCGGAGCGCCTAAATGTCAGACCAAGTTCCGTTTCTAAGATGGTAAACCGCCTTAAGGATGCAGAGTACGTTGATTTTGAACCATACGGCATTATCAAACCTACGGTAAAAGGTTGGGGAGTCGGCAGGTATTTTCTATATCGTCATAATGTAATCAATGAGTTTTTTCAAGTGGTAAATGAAACAGAAGACGAGTTAGAGATTGCAGAAAAGATTGAGCATTATTTAGATCGGCGTACCGTTCTTAATATGCAAAAACTGATTCCGGCAATACAAGAAATCAACAATAGCGAGGGCGGTACGCCTTAAATAGAAAACGGATCATTCTGTTTCAATATGTGCCCCTTGTACATATAGGTATTCACCATTGGCCACATGAATGGTAGTCGTTCCGGAGAAAACATGGGTGCTTATGATGGAAGAGGATTGATAAGAGGCATCCTTTGTAAGCTCAATTATTCCAAAGTCAACGATAGAATCTGAATTTACAACAATCTTATAATTACCTTCATTTAGATGGAGACCGATTTTAAACATTCCTTGTTTGGAGATATCTAGTATAGGCGAGTCTGCTATGGATTTCATATAGACTCCCTTTACAGTTAGATAATCTCCTTTTTTTACGCTTACAATTCGATTTGTGGAAATATGCTGCTTAGTATCGGTGCCAGCATTGTCTGCAGCACTTTTTAGAATAAAATAGCTATTATCCAGTTCCTTTAACAAGACATATTCTCCCGGTGCAAGGTCCGTTCCAACTACGTAGGTCTTACTTTCCGTGCTAGCCGTTGTACTTTTTTTGGAAGGCAAAATGGCAGTTTCCTTTGGAGGGGCATCCGTTACATTTTTCAAAACATAGGGAAAGCTATAAAAGATCTTTTTATATTGCTGTACTTGGTTGTCTGTAAGCTCGCTTGGCAAATATAGAATAAGGGAACCTACTTGTAAGACTTGTCCCATGGAGAACTCAGATAGTGTTTCTAATAGCTTTTTTCGCAGGATGGCAGACTCTTCTTCACTATAAACTTCTAGAAAACAGTCGTTATACCTATTTTCTTTGAAACTTTGAGACCTTGAATCTACAAAGGTGACTTTACTTTGAAAAGAGGACTCTTTTGAAGAGATGCTTTTATTTTTATCCTTTGAAGTAACTATAATCAGATTGTCAATTGGCAGACCTGCATCTTTAAAGAGCTGTACATAATCTAGGGCATCAAGAGAAGTGTCTAAAACGGGTGCATAGTTTTGGATGGAAGTATCAGTAGTCTTGGAACTTTTGTTACATGAGGTCAGTAAGAATGCGGTTATGACAAGAAAGAGAAAAAAAGAGATTTTCATAGTGTTTCCTCCCTGAAATCTTATATAAATAAGTATAGCATAATAGGGGATAAAAGGAGAAAAGCCTTTTCATTAAAAGAGGAAGTTTTACAAAATGTACGGCTTAACTCTTAATGAAAAGGCTAAATTACCACAAGCTACTTATAAGAACAGATTTACCAAGTCGACACAACGATTAAAGATAAATAGAATGACAAATCCAAGAATGGTTGGCACAAGAAAGCTTACCAAGGTCCATTTTAGGCTCTTAGTCTCCTTGTGGATGGTCAGACAGGTCGTAGAACATGGCCAGTGCATCAGACTGAACAGCATAACGCTGATTGCAGTAACCCAGGTCCATCCATTTTGCACAAGCACAGCCTTTAATTCTCCAAGGTCTGCTAAATCAATAAGGGTACCGGTAGCCATATAGGCCATCAATATGATAGGAACAACGATTTCATTTGCAGGGAAACCAAGGATAAAGGCAAAAAGGATTACGCCGTCTAAACCAAATAGTTTGGCAAATGGGTCAATAAAGTCAGTACAATGAGTAAGGATAGATACATTACCAACGTTCACGTTTGCCAAAATCCAGATTAGGACACCTGCAGGAGCTGCTACAATCAAAGCACGCCCTAGTACGAACAAGGTACGGTCAAAAATGGAACGTATAATGACCTTGCCGATTTGAGGCTTCCGATAAGGTGGAAGTTCTAAGGCAAATGAACTAGGCACACCCTTTAAAATAGTAGTAGACAGTACTCGTGAGACAAGCAGGGTCATGCAAATTCCTAATAAAATGACCAATGTAAGAATACATGTAGAAAGCAGCGTACCGGTAAGTCCTGCAGCACTACCAACGAAGAACATCATGATAATGGAAATAAGTGTTGGAAAACGGCCATTACATGGAACGAAGTTATTGGTTATGATTGCAATCAGACGTTCACGTGGGGAGTCTATAATCCTGCATCCTGTGACTCCACAGGCATTACATCCAAAGCCCATGCACATGGTAAGTGCCTGCTTCCCGCATGCCTTACATTTCTGAAAATAATGATCTAAGTTGTAGGCAACACGAGGCAGATAGCCAAAGTCTTCAAGCAATGTGAACAATGGAAAGAAGATGGCCATAGGTGGAAGCATGACGGCAACAACCCAGGCAAGGACACGGTAAAGCCCAAGAACCAGGGCACCATGGAGCCAGTCGGGAGCATTTATGTAGGTGAAAAAATCAGTTAATCGGTCTTGAAACCAGAATAATCCGGTGGATAACAGTTCGGAAGGATAATTGGCACCGGTAATAGTAATCCAGAAGATCACAAGCAGCAACAGGACCATAATCGGAATTCCTGTCAGCTTATTGGTCAGAATCTTATCTAACTTACGATCACGGTTTGCTTTCTTCGAAGGCATTACAGTAGCCACTTGTTTATAAATATGTTCGGCTTCGTTTATTAGTGTAGAGACTAACATATCCTTATAGAAGTCAAGGTTGATCCCGGAACTCTCCAGTGTGCAGCGAATAGTCGCCAGCATGGTCTGGAGCTCTTCGTTTTCAGTGATCTGTATGCCATAGGTTTCTTCTAATGACTTAATTAAGGTGGCATCATTTTCAATCAGCTTGATTGCAATCCATCTTGCAGGGATCTTGCAATCAATATAGTTATCAATATAAGGTTCAATAAAATCAATGACTTTCTCAATATCAGGCGCGTACTTGATGACTCTGGCTTCCTTATCCGGTTTTGATGTTACCTGGTCAAGAGCTTCAATTAGTTCATGAAGGCCTTTCTTTTGCCTTGCAGCAGTCGGAATGATTGGAACATTTAAAATCTTTGAAAGCTGTTCATAGTCAATGGTAATGTTTTTTTTCTTGGCTTCATCAATTAAGTTCACGCAGACAATAACATTTCCGGTAATCTCCAAGGTCTGAAGTACCAGATTAAGATTACGTTCTAGGCAAGTAGCATCACATACGACAATGGTTGCGTCGGAATTTCCAAAGCAAATGAAATCTCTAGCAACCTCTTCTTCCTGGGAGTGAGCCATCAAGGAATACGTACCTGGTAAGTCGGTAAGGTTATAGATGATTTCGCCATGTAAGTACTTTCCTTCTGCTTTGGAAACAGTTTTTCCAGGCCAATTGCCAGTATGTTGGTTCATTCCGGTCAATGCATTAAAAACCGTACTTTTTCCTACATTTGGATTACCTGCCAATGCAATGGTAAACTCTTTCATACTTACATCCTTTCCTTATATTTTGAATGGGGAAAATTACACCCAAAAAAACGGCGAATTACATCTGAAAATTAGTACAAGTGTAAGAAACGCCGTTTTTATATTATATTATGAACTTTCCATTTCATTCATCATTAGAGCAAGTAATTAAGATATTTTTTGAGTCATCCGTTCTTAAGGCAATGACAGCGCCACGAATGGTGTAGGCAACTGGACTTCCCGATGGACTTTTATGAAGGCAGCAGATAGACGTACCTTCTACAACCCCTAGATCGAGTAACCTCCTTCGCATGGAACCTGTTGTTGTTATATTTGAAACGGTGCCTGATTCACCGATTTTTAATTCAGATAAATTATGATACATAAAACCCCTCGTTTAATTATTTAGTCTAAGGAAACTTTCTTTAGTACTATATTATGTACGAGTAGTAAAAAGGTGCATTACATCAATAATAAAGAATATTTAATTTATAATATAAAATATTTAATGATTATCATTAAAAAACTATTGCAAAACATAAAATGAATCGTATACTAAATGTAAAGATGTGGAAAACAAAAAAACGGAGGTTTGCTTGTGAATAATGAAATGAAGAATTCAAAAATCAGATGCAAAGGATGTTTAGTTTTAGTATACGTATTTCTAGCTCTTACTCTGGCTAGTATATTTGTTAGTTTTTTAAATGTAATAGGTGCAGCAGTGAAAAGTACGAATGAGCTGAATGTTAAGTATGAGGCTGGAAGTTGGCAGTATGAAGAGGCATTTATAGGAAGTTCCAATATAAGCAACAGTATGGTACCATATGAGAAGGGTGAGTTTAGCAGCCGGTCGTTTATGATCGCTATGAACATAATGAAAATCCTTGCAGAACGACTACCTGTTTTGCTAATTTTAATATTCCTTCGTCAACTGTTGCTTGTCATCAGAAAAGACTATACGCCATTTAAAGAGAATTGCGTCAAATGGGTCAGGATCATCGGGATAGTGATGATTTTGCAAGGTGTCTTTGGAAACTTATTGATACAGGCAGGAATATCTACAGTAGTATTTCATTCCTTGGTGATATATAATCCGCTTAATTTGACCAATGTGTTTGTGGGGATGCTAATCTTAGTGCTGGCAGAAATCTTTCAGTACGGGTCAGTTCTTCAAGAAGAGCAGGATACTACATTATAGGAGGGAAAGGCTATGCCCATTATATTACGACTTGATCGTGTTATGGCAGATCGAAAAATGTCATTGAATGAACTGGCTGAGAAGGTAGGCATTTCGAATGTAAACCTGTCCAATTTAAAGACGGGAAAGGTCAAAGCAGTTCGTTTTTCCACACTAGAGGCAATCTGTGAAGTATTAGACTGCCAGCCAGGTGATATATTAGAGTATGAAAAAAGAAAAGAATAAATAACAATAGAACATTTGAAAAGAGAGCACATGAGATTAGATAAGTATTTGACATTAGCTTCTTTAGGTATGAGAAAAGAAGTCCAGCAGTATATAAAAGAAGGAAAGGTTTCCGTAAATGATGAAATAATTAGAGTTCCAGAGACGGAGATTCTTGAAGAGAAGGATTGCATCATGGTTTTTGGTAATGAAGTTAAGCTGGTAAAGAGACAGTATTACATGTTTCATAAGCCAGCAGGCTGTATTACTGCCAGAACAGATTCTGAAAAACTGACTGTCCTTGATTATTTTAAAGATGTAAATTCCAAGGCATTGTTTCCAGTAGGAAGATTGGATAAAGATACAGAAGGTCTTTTGTTCTTAACCAATGATGGGGAGTTTGATCATAAATTGATGAATCCAGATTATCATGTGGATAAGACTTATTTTTTCTGGGCCCTTGGCTCGCTGGATGAAAAGAATATAAAGGCATTAGAAGAAGGATTGAGCATAGGAAAAGAGGAAGCGATTACCAAGCCTGCAACAATCCGGATAGATAAGACAGGAACCTATACGGAACTTAAGGGGGAAATCTTTAGTCCGATTATTGACAAGATAAAGATGAACCCTTATGGACAGCCGGTAGTCTCGGGATATCTGACTATATCAGAGGGACGAAAACATCAGGTGAAACGTATGCTTAAGGCCGTGGGATGCTATGTAATCTATCTTAAGAGAGAGTCAATCGGAGACGTTTGCTTAGATTTCAAATTAAAAAAAGGCGAGTACCGTAAACTCTCTAATGAAGAGGTGGCAGTATTGTTAGAAGTGTAGACTCGATAAAAAAGTGTTTTGCTTGCAAAACACAACCCACCGAACGCGATCACGAAGTGATAAACTCCTTTCGCGTAAGTGCGCATCTTGGC
>JAUNJY010000006.1 GCA_030535455.1 bacterium | reverse complement strand
AGAAAAAAGACAACTAATCACACCAAAATGGTGTGGTTAGTTGTCTACAGTCTGAAGCGTACTCATGAAAATGAGCACGCTTTTTTATGAATAGGAACCTTAATTATTTAGATAAAGATTTTACATATTCAGTCATGTTTAAACCAACAAGTGTACCAGAACCGAAAGATAAACCTAAAGCGGAACCTTCATTGTCATAGTATGGAGAAGTAAACATACTTCCTGCATCAACACCTGCAGCATATAAACCTTTGATAGCAGTATTTGTTTTATCAACAACTCTTAAAGAATCATCAACTTTCATACCACCAATTGTACACCAAGCACTAGCTTCGTATTCAAATACGTAGATAGGACCTTCGGATACACTTGTTAAGAAAGTAGCATCTTTGTAGAATTGAGTATCTTTACCGTTTTTAGCAAATTCATTGTAAGCTGCAACAGTAGTTACTAAGTTTTCTAAACCAAAATGTTCAGCAGCTTCTTCGATTGTGTTAGCTTTGAAGCCCCATCCTTGATCAATTGCTTCTTGTAATTGAGCTTTTGCTTCTGTTAATACTTTAATGTGTGCACCTTCTGGAGCAGAGTCAGAAAGACAGTTAACACCAGCAATCCAAGATTGTGGAGAACCTAAAGTCTTGAAGATACCTTGTTCACATACACTGTTGTAGTAAGCTTCGTCCATAACTACATAGTATTTACCTTGACGAAGAGTTGCTTCAGCACCAGCAAGTGGTTCTTCCGCCATGATTTGTTCATTAAAGAAACGGTTACCTTCGCTGTTAACTAATAAACCACCGTAGATACCGAAACGTAAGTTTTGGTTAGAAGTCTTAGAATTCCAAGCACCGTTTTTAGCGTTAGAAGCAGAGAATTCGTTTGCTACGATACCCCAGTTACGGTCTTCTACACCACCAACTTCAGAAATCATTTTGATTCCGTCACCAGTAGAAAGAGTGTTACCTAATGGATTAACTGTTACATCTCCGAATTTTTCACTGATTACTTCTTGGCTTCCAAGGTAACCACCAGTAGAGATTAATACCGCTTTTGCATTTACAGTTACTTCAGTACCATCCGCTTTTTTCGCTTTGATACCAACAGCTTCGTTGTTTTCGTTCATAATGATGGATTCACCAGTTGTGTTGTATAAGAACTGTCCGCCATTTTTAAGTACTAACTGCTCTTGTGGAGTAGTTCTGTCTAATCCTTTTTCAGCAATTTTAAGACGAGCTCTGAAGCCTACACCATAAGCATCTTGTCTTAAAGAAAGAGTAAGGCCAAGATCTTGGAATAAGTCCATAGTTTCGCCAGTTTTATCAAGAACGTTTCTTAATAATGCACTATTAATAGTACTATTTGCATAGTCGTTCATGTGATTATATAATGTTTCAATTGTAAGGTCTTCGCCTTCTTCTTTTTGTACCTTAGTTCCAACAGCGATTGGACCACCAGCATTAGCACCGTTTGCTACAGCAAGAGAAGCACCTTTTTCTACTACGATTACAGAAGAACCATTAGAGGAAGCACTTATTGCAGCTGTAAGACCAGCAGCACCGCCACCTACAATAACGATATCAGTATCATATACTTCAGCATCTTTTTTTGTATCCTCTTTTGATACTTCAATACTCTTTAATGCTTCTACATCACCGTTTGCTTGTTTTACACAATCAGCAACTGCATCAAGGATTCCATTGGAAGTAAGTGTTGCACCAGTTACAGCATCCACTTTAAGAGTTTGTCCTTCAGTGATTGCTACTGGAATTTGTTCGATTGCTGGAGTAGCGATTCCAGCTGTTTCAGTGTGTTCTCCAACAACAACTGACTCAATTTTGTTTTCTGTAAATTTAACAGTTACGTTAATGTCACCATTTCTACCAGTTCCTGTTGCGGAGTATTCTCCAGCTGTAAAGGAAAGACTTGGTGTCTGTACTTGATCATTACTTTCAGTTTTTTGTCCACAACCAACTGCACCTACAGCTAATGTGAAGATTAAACCACATGTAATGAGTTTTCTTTTCATGTTAAACATAATACCCTCCTAATTGTTAATACTTTATCATAATAAACATTGCACTAAGTGCAAGGTCAAGTTCCAAAAGTTTCCACATCTAAAAAACTAGTGTTCTTCCCATTACTTTTATTTATTGATATATAATAAAAGGACGTGAGGAGAGTTAGAAAAGATGTATTCAGTAAAAGAATTTTGTAATATTGTGGGGGTACCGTTTAGTACATTACGATATTATGAGCGGATTAAATTATTAAATCCGGAAAAGAAGAAGACCAATAATTATCGAATTTACAACAAGGAAGATATTAAGACAGTAAATATATTTCGATATTATCGGTCACTTGGAATTGAGACAGCAGAAGCCGTATGTATTTTGAAATCAAACAATGTCGGGGACATTTTTAAAAACAGTCTGATTTCCCGTGAAAATAAGATTATACAAGAGATGTTTTGTCTTAATAGACAATTAAAGGCAATGAAACAGATGGAGGAAAGTCTAAAACTACAGGATACAGGAGAGATTTTAATCTGTGATGAGGAAAAAATCTTTTTTATCCCTTCAATAAAAGAAGGAGAGGCTGTATTGACAGAGTATGCGGTTATTGCAAAATGGTCTGAGCTATTGCCTATTACAATGCATGGGAGAGTACTTCCATCGGAATTTCTTGCAAGTAAAAATATTCCTATAGAGATTTATCAGTATGGAATTGCAATCCGTGAACGTGATAGTTGCTTATTGGAAGCAGAATATTTACGCGATGCAAAGGCACTTGGACATGGAAAGGTCCTAAAAGTATATGTAGAGATCTTAGAAGAAAATATGAAAGATAATAAACAAATACAGAAGGCACTACGATATATCAGAGAAAATGATTATGAAATAATAGATGATATTTTTCTTGAGGCACTTCCTCTATGTTTAGAAGGACAGAGAAATGGTGAAATCGTAAGGATCCCAATTAAAAAGAGAGAAGAAAAGCAGGAACTACAGTATAGGTAGTCCTGCTTTTTTTTGGAACGGGAACTTCTCTCTTTTACGGAGCTTTACAATCTATAAAATAATATTACAAACATTTTACATAGATTTCATGTATAGACAACTATAAATTTTACATAGCCCCGTTATGATAGAGACAGTTTCAAGGAAGGGGGTACAAAATGCTAATAAGTTTAAATTCTGTAGACAAAGTAAAGAGCTTTGTGAATAAGGTTTCTCAGTTTGATGAAGAAATCGATTTAGTATCTGGAAGATACGTTGTTGATGCCAAATCACTGCTCGGTATATTCAGTTTAGATTTAAGTAAGCCGATTGAACTTGAAACGAATGGCATCGCAAAGAAGCAGGAGCTAGAAGCACTGCTTAAGGACTACTGTATCTAGTAGTCATATTTTTAGGAAATGAAAAAAGAGTAATAGATTAATTAAAGAGAGAAAGAGGATAAGAAGATGAAATTAAGAAAATTTGTAGCATTAGCAGTAACAGTAACTTGTGTAGCAGGTAGTTTAGCAGCATGTGGCGGAAAAGACAAAGCAGCAGGGTGGGACTCATCAAAATCCATCAATGTAGCTTCAAGAGAAGACGGTTCAGGAACAAGAGGTGCATTTGTAGAGTTATTTGGAATTGAAGAAAAAGATGCTTCAGGAAATAAGGTTGATCGTACAAAGGACTCAGCATTAATAACAAATTCCACATCCGTTATGATGCAGACAGTATCTGGTGATAAATATGGCCTTGGATATATTTCACTTGGTTCTTTAAATGATACAGTAAAGGCTGTAAAGATTGATGGTGCAGAAGCTACAGTAGATAACATCAAGAGCGGTAAATATACAATTGCAAGACCATTTAACATTGCAACAAAAGGCACTCTTAGTGAGGCAGCACAAGATTTCGTTGACTATATTATGAGTAAAGACGGACAGCAAGTAATTACAGATAGCGGCTATATCTCAGTATCAGAAGCAGAAGCATTTAAAAGCAAGAACCCAACAGGTAAGGTTGTAATCGCTGGTTCTTCTTCTGTAACACCAGTCATGGAAAAATTAAAAGAAGCTTATGAAAAAATCAATACAGGCGTAAAGATCGAACTTCAAGAAAGTGACTCAACAACTGGTATGAAATCAACAATTGATGGTATCTGTGATATCGGTATGGCATCCAGAGAATTAAAAGACAGTGAGTTATCTGAAGGAATTACAGGAACAAAGATTGCAATGGATGGTATTGCAGTAATCGTAAATACAAGCAGTACTGTTGATAATTTAACTAAAGATCAAGTGAAGAGCATCTACGTAGGAGACACTACTTCTTGGTCAGACATCGTAAAATAATTTAAGTAGGGAATGAGAAGAGTATGCGCAAATACAAGGAAAGTATAATGAAATATGTATTCCTATTTGCTGCTTGCATCTCCATTCTTGCTGTAGCATTAATCTGTTACTTCCTTTTTGTTAATGGCATTCCAGCCATAAAGGAAATTGGGGTAACAGATTTCATTTTCGGCAAGGTGTGGAAGCCAGGCAATGATAAATATGGAATTTTACCAATGATTTTAGGAAGTATCTATGTAACCGCTGGTGCAATTATCGTAGGTGTGCCAATAGGAATTTTAATGGCAGTGTTTATGGCAAAGTATTGCCCTAAAAAAATATATCGCTTTATTAAGCCGGCAGTAGATTTACTTGCAGGTATTCCATCTATCGTGTATGGTTTCTTTGGTCTTGTGGTTATGGTTCCATTTATGCGTGATAACTTTGATGCTGGATATAGTGTCTTAACAGCCTCCTTGCTTCTAGGAATTATGATCCTTCCAACAATCATCGGAGTAAGTGAGTCAGCAATCCGTGCAGTACCAGACAGTTATTATGAGGGAGCATTGGCATTAGGAGCAACTCATGAACGAAGTGTCTTTAAAACCGTATTACCAGCAGCAAAATCAGGGATTTTTGCAGCTGTGGTACTTGGCATTGGCCGTGCAGTAGGTGAAACTATGGCAGTTATCATGGTAGCTGGCAACCAGCCAATCATACCAGAAAGCATTTGTGATGGTGTACGTACCCTGACATCCAATATCGTTATGGAAATGGGGTATGCTACTGATTTACACCGTGAAGCATTAATTGCTACAGGTGTAGTGTTGTTTATCTTTATCTTGATCATCAATATTTCATTTTCATTACTAAAAAGGAGGGATAATAAATAATGAATAAGTCAACAATCAAGCAACAGCTAACTATTTACAAGAGACACCCACTCTCCCTCCTTATGTGCTTATTAGTACTTGCATCCGCAGTAATTACAATAACAGTATTGGGATTTTTAATCGTTTATATTCTGGTACATGGCGTACCATACCTAACAAAAGATATGTTTGCATGGAAATATACTTCAGAAAATGCATCCATGATGCCAGCAATCATTAACACATTACTTATGACAGCCCTTTCGTTATTGATTTCCGTACCGCTAGGTATTTGCTCTGCAATCTATCTTGTAGAATATGCAAAAAAGGGAAATAAACTGGTTACGATCATTCGCTTGACAGCGGAAACATTATCCGGTATTCCATCTATTATCTATGGTTTATTCGGTATGATCTTCTTTGTAACAACATTGAAATGGGGATATTCCATTATGGCAGGTGCCTTCACACTGGCAATTATGGTTCTCCCGGTAATCATCAGAACCACAGAGGAAGCATTACTATCCGTGCCAGACTCTTTTAGAGAAGGAAGCTTTGGCCTTGGTGCAGGAAAGTTAAGAACGGTATTTCGAATTGTTCTTCCAAGTGCAGTACCAGGGATTGCATCCGGTATCATATTGGCAGTCGGAAGAATTGTTGGTGAGACAGCAGCCTTAATTTATACATCAGGTACTGTTGCTGAAGCATCAGGAAGCTTATTTAACTCTGGCAGAACATTATCGGTTCATATGTACAGTCTTTCCAGAGAAGGGCTTCATGTAAACCAGTCATATGCAACAGCAGTTGTATTATTAATTCTAGTTATGGCAATTAATGCGTTATCAAGTCTGGTTGCAAAAAGAATTACAAAGAATAGACAATAGAGGTGTGAAAGACGATGAAAGAAAAAATAACAGTACGCGATCTTGATTTATTCTACGGAGACTTTAAAGCTCTTAAGGGAATTAATATGGATATTTATAAAAATGAAATTACAGCATTTATCGGGCCATCCGGCTGTGGCAAGAGTACATTTCTAAAGACATTAAATCGTATGAATGATTTAGTAGAAGGATGTAAAATTACTGGTGAAGTAAAATTAGATGGCGAAGATATTTATGGCGATATCGATGTAAATAGTTTAAGAAAACGTGTAGGAATGGTATTCCAAAAACCAAATCCATTTCCTATGAGTGTATATGATAATGTTGCATTTGGTCCAAGAACCCATGGAATTCATTCCAAAGCAAAATTAGATGAGATCGTAGAACAATCTTTACGTGATGCAGCTATCTGGGATGAGTTAAAAGACCGCTTGAAAAAAAGTGCATTAGGACTTTCTGGTGGCCAGCAGCAAAGACTCTGTATTGCAAGAGCATTGGCTGTAAAGCCAGAAGTAATCCTTATGGATGAACCTACAAGTGCCCTGGATCCAATCTCCACAACAAAGATCGAAGACCTTGTAATTGAGTTAAAGAAAAAATATACCATCGTCATGGTTACTCATAATATGCAGCAGGCAACTAGAATTTCCGATAAAACAGCATTTTTCTTATTAGGTGAAGTTGTAGAATACGATAAGACAGACCGTCTATTCTCTATGCCAAGCGATAAGAGAACAGAAGATTATATTACAGGACGTTTTGGTTGATATATTTCCCTGGTAATAAGAAGCAGGAAAGGAAGGATAAAAAGGTTATGCGTAAAAGATTTGATCAGCAATTAGTAGAGCTCAACAATGAACTAATTGAGATGGGAAGCCTGATTGAACAGGCAATTGAGATGGCAGTAGGAGCATTGGTAAAACAGGATGTGGAGCGTGCAAATAAGGCAATTGAGTTTGATGAGAACATTGACCGCCAAGAAAAGACCATAGAAAGCCTTTGCCTTAAGTTATTGTTGCAACAGCAGCCGGTAGCAAAGGATTTACGTCTGGTTTCTTCAGCACTTAAAATGATTACAGATATGGAACGTATCGGGGACCATGCGGCAGATATTTCAGAAATAACAATTTTACTTGCAGGAGCACCATACATTAAAAAGCTAGAACATATTCAAAATATGGCCAAAGAAACAACATTAATGGTTGTTAATAGCATTGATGCCTTTGTAAACAGGGATGTAGCATTAGCAGAAGAAGTTATTAAGAGAGATGATGTGGTAGATGCACTGTTCTCTAAAGTAAAACAGGAGCTGATTGACCTAATTGCAGTAAATGCAAAGAATGGAGAACAAGCAGCGGATTTACTTATGATTGCAAAATACTTCGAACGTATCGGTGATCATGCCACAAATATTGCAGAATGGGTTATTTTCTCTATTAAAGGTGAGCATTATTCAGAATAAGATCAGGCATACGTTAGGCTTTCTGAGAAAGGTGGCGTATGTCTTTTTTTAGAATAGGAAAATCCAATCTGAACTTAAAAGTTTGTACCAATATGTCTAAAAATACACAAAAAGGTATAAATTTTACATAGATTTTACATAAGACACTTGTACATTTTACAAGCTCTCTATATAATCCAACTTATCAAAGTAAAAATTATATGAAATCTATATACAATTCAGGTATAGGTTGGAGGTTAAGAATGGATATTTTTAGTATATTGGCGATGTTAGGTGGCCTAGCACTATTTTTATATGGTATGCATATTATGGGCGAAGGCTTATCTAAAGTTTCAGGGGGAAAACTTGAACGTATTTTAGAAAAGCTTACATCAAACCCAATTAAGGCAGTATTATTAGGTGCAGGAGTTACAGCAGTAATTCAATCGTCATCTGCAACAACAGTTATGGTTGTTGGGTTTGTAAACTCAGGAATTATGAAATTAACACAGGCAGTAGGAATAATTATGGGTGCCAATATTGGTACGACAGCTACTTCCTGGATTTTAAGCTTAACAGGTATTGAAAGTGGAAACTTCTTAATTAAGATGTGTAAACCAACATCATTTTCACCTATTTTAGCATTAGTAGGTGTTTGTTTCTTATTATTTAGCAAGAAAGAAAAGAAAAAAGATATTGGTATGATCATGGTTGGTTTCGCAATCCTTATGACAGGTATGTCCTCCATGAGTGATGCAGTAAAACCACTTGCAGATGTCCCAGCATTTACAAATATTTTAGTTATGTTCTCTAATCCAATCCTTGGTGTAATTGCAGGTACTGTATTGACAGCAGTAATTCAAAGTTCTTCTGCATCTGTTGGTATCCTTCAGGCACTTTGTGCAACAGGATCTCTAACTTATGCAACAGCATTCCCAATTATTATGGGTCAGAATATTGGTACTTGTGTAACAGCTATGATTTCTGCTATTGGTGCGAAAAAGAACGCAAAACGTGCAGCATTAGTTCATTTGTACTTTAATATGATTGGTACTGTAGTATTTATGGTAGTATTCTATGCAATTAATTATTTTATATCCTTTGGATTCTTAGGAGACGTTGCAAATGCAGCAGGTATTGCAGTAATCCACAGTGTATTTAATATCGTAGCAACACTTATGTTATTACCATTTGGTAAAGGACTCGTTAAGTTAGCATGTCTTACTGTAAAAGATGATGGTGAAGAAGAAGAAAACGTATTTGAAAAATTAGATGATCGTTTTCTTGATAAACCAGGTTTTGCGATGCAACAATGTCAGGAATTAACTAAAAACATGGCTGAAACAGCAAAAAAGGGCTTATATCTTTCTTTTGAGTTGTTAAAAGAGTATGATAGTGTTAAAGCAGAAAAAGTTTATGAAATTGAGTCTTTAGTGGATCAGTACGAAGACCAGCTTGGATCCTATTTAGTAAAATTAAGCAGCAAGAATATGTCGGAGGATGACAGCAAAGAATTAACAGTATTACTTCACTGTATTGGTGATTTCGAGCGTATCTCAGATCATGCTGTAAACTTAATGCAGGCAGCAACGGAAATGAATGAAAAAGGACTTGTATTTTCTGATGAAGCAGTTGCAGAAGTACAAATCTATATGAATGCAATGCATGAAATTGTAGATAATGCATTTAAAGCATTTGAAGAAAAGGATTTAGCATTGGCAGAAAACATCGAACCTTTAGAGGAAGTAATCGATGGATTAAATGTAAAATTGAAAAAACGTCATGTAAAACGATTACGCGATGGAAAATGTACCATTGAATTAGGATTTATTTTAGCGGATATTACAACAAACTTTGAACGTGTGGCAGATCACTGCTCCAACTTAGCAGTTTCTATGATTCAGATGGATAAAGATGGTTTTGATACTCATGAGTATCTTGATACATTAAAACGTGAAAATAATCCAGAATTCATCAGAATGTATGAACAGTATAAGGAAAAATATAGATTACCACAAAAATAATTATTGATTAAATCAGGAGGAAGAAGCATGGCATTAGTATACATTGTTGAGGACGATAAGAATATAAGTGAGATAGAAAGTTTTGCACTTAAGAACTCGGGACATACAACGATGGAATTTGGCTCAGCAAAAGGATTTCATAAACAGATGATGGACCGCTTACCAGATCTGATCTTACTGGATGTCATGCTTCCTGACGAAGATGGACTCAGTATTTTAAAGAAGCTTCGAAGCGTTACGGAAACAAGGAAAATACCTGTGATCATGGTGACGGCAAAGACAACGGAGCTTGATAAGGTAAAAGGCTTAGATATTGGCGCTGATGATTACCTTACAAAGCCATTTGGCGTTATGGAACTAATCTCAAGAGTAAAGGCATTGCTTCGAAGAGCAAGCGGTATGGAAGAGGAAAAGTTTTTAACTCTTGCAAATATCTTTGTAGATGGAGAAAAACATGCAGTCTATGTAGATGATGTACAAGTAGAACTTACCTATAAAGAATACGAACTTCTAAAACTATTAGTTCAGAACCAGGGCATCGTTATGCAGCGAGATATTATAATGGAACGCATCTGGGGAATGGATTATGAAGGGGAGTCAAGAACACTAGATGTCCATATAAAGACATTAAGACAAAAGCTTGGAGATACAGGAAGCCGAATTAAGACAGTACGAAATGTTGGATATATAATGGAATAGGTGACCCAATGAAGAAGAAGATAAACTTACGTTTTTTAGCAGTGGTAGCAGTTGCGATTATTATTACGGTAACAATGGCAACTGTTGTTTTTTATGAGTTATTTAAGAAAGAAGTAATGCAGGATTTAAAGACCTATGTACGTGTCCTTGTAACTGCAGATATCTATGATGAGTATAAGACTTATGATTTTAATGAAAATTTAGATGAGCTACGAGTTACAATTATTAGTCCTGAAGGAATTGTAGAATTCGACACTAATGTGGACATTGGTGGTCTTGATAACCATAGCGGACGTCCTGAGGTAGTTGAGGCATTTAATACTGGAGAAGGTCAGGCAGTCAGAGAGTCTAAGACACTGGAGAAAAATGCATTTTATTA
This sequence comes from bacterium, assembly GCA_030535455.1. Classification (GTDB taxonomy): domain Bacteria; phylum Bacillota; class Clostridia; order Lachnospirales; family Lachnospiraceae; genus KM106-2. Next base: position 111,947 of record JAUNJY010000006.1, on the reverse strand, counting down.
TGCAGTGCTACTAAAGAATGGCTCTGTACTTCGTGTTGCAAAAGAGGCAGGAAGCATTCTAAGTGTATTTTTAAGCGCATTACCAATAATCGGGATGACCAGTGTGGTTTTATTTATCATATGTGCTGTTTTATCACATTTTCTTACGAAAAGTTTAGTTGAGCCGATCGAGCATCTTGCAAATAATCTGGATGAAGGAAATACACCAATTGTTTATAAGGAGTTAATACCGTTTATTACAACGATTAAGAAACAGCATGCAGATATTATTAGGAATGCTAGCCTTCGACAAGAATTTACGGCAAATGTTTCTCATGAATTAAAGACACCATTAACTGCAATTTCAGGATATTCGGAGTTAATTGAAAATGGAATGGCTACAGAGGAAGATATCACTCGCTTTGCAGCAGAGATCCATCGTAATTCCAACCGACTCCTGACTCTTATAAACGATATTATTCGTTTGTCAGAACTCGATCATATTGAACGAGAAGTAAATTATGAGAAGACAAATCTTTATAATATAGCAAGCAGCTGTGTTCAGATGCTTCAAATGAATGCTCAGAAACATCACGTTACCATAGAGTTTCATGGTGAGCCGGCTTGCGTAACTGCAAATAAAGAGATGATGGAAGAGCTTATTTTTAACTTATGTGATAATGCAATCCGTTATAACAATGAAAATGGCCGTGTAGATGTGTCTGTAAAATCAATTTCTGTAAACGGAACCAATTACGTAGAACTAGTTGTAAAAGACACAGGAATAGGAATTTCAAAAGAAAATCAAGATAGAATATTTGAACGCTTTTATCGAGTGGATAAAAGCAGGTCAAAATCTACAGGTGGAACGGGACTAGGACTTGCAATTGTAAAACATATTGTTGCGAGACATGAAAATGCTCACTTAGAATTAAAGAGTGAGGTCGGAAAAGGTACCATGATTCGAGTAACGTTTCAGGAAATATAGAGAAATAAAAATAGCCCACTATACGGAGAAACTACCGTTATAGTGGGTATTTTTTGTAATAAAAAATTCATCTGAAGGGAAAAAACTAACTCGGCCAGGCTTGGCCGGACAACTTGCCAAGTCAGTTTAGATATATTTTAGCTGCACTTTACACTACAACTGTATGAATTTCATGTGACCATGTTATTGTATTGTTCATAAGATAACTTATCATAGTTAGGAGTGGATAATATGAAACGTGTATGGGAGCTGTCAGAAAGGATAGCAATTAAAAGTAAAGGTGATCAGATTAAATATTTCTTAATTCTTAACATAATTACTTATTGCTTGGTAGCTATGTTTTTATCAGTAATAGGAAAGGTATTCATTTACCATGAGCCAATACTTAGCATAGACCAGTTAAGCATAACATTGCTTTTCTTGGGCATTGTAATTGGTTTGTTTGGAGGCGTAATCTTTGCACTTCGAAGAGACTAAAAAGAAAATTGTTCTAAAAAAATAGAGAGGTCCCAGCATTACTGGGGCCTCTCTCAGACTGTAGACAAATGAAATTATGCATTCACTCCAACGCACTGCTTAGAGGAAAGTTTGAAAACCTGGGTTTTCATTGAAATCGATATCCGGAAACCACGCTTTTCGGATATCGGATTAGTGCGAATAGGTCCTGCTTTATAAGGACTTGCACGAATGAGCACTAATCATTTCCTTCGGCACTGGATGAAAGCCTGATTTCATCCAAAGCTTGGCGACTTTGTCGACAAGCTGAGAGAGGTCCCAGCATTACTGGGGCCTCTCTATTTTTTATTTGCCACTAAATCAGATAAGTATATAAGTAAATTAGGATTCACCTTGAAGTGCATCATAGCCTTCTTCTCCGGTTCTTACTTTGATTACATTTTCAACATCATATACAAAAATCTTACCATCACCAATGTTACCTGTATATAATGCTTTTTTCGCTGTTTCGATTACATCACGAACAGGAACCTTGCTCACAACTACATCCACTTTGACTTTCGGAAGGACAACTACATCAACGGCAACACCTCGATAATACTTAGTTGCACCTTTTTGAACACCACATCCAAGAACCTGAGTAACCGTTATTCCCATAACCCCGATATCATTTAATGCTTCTTTTAAGTCATCAAATTTGTTCTGCTTACAAATAATTGAGACTTTAGTAAGTTTGACATCGCTGGCAGGAGTAGATCCGCTAACCACCTGTACTGGTACAGATGCATCAACAGGAGCCTTTGAACTTGATACTTCGTCAGACTCTGATAAGCTGGAAGCTAATTGATTTGGAACTTGTAAGAAATCAGCATAAGAGGATGGAAGATTATGCTCAGTACTGTCGAGCCCAAGAATTTCTTCTTCGCGGCTGACACGTAAGCCAATGGTGTGTTTAATTACTTCAAATATAATGAACATTGTGATTGCAACCCAAGCAATAACAGAAATTACACCTAGAGCCTGGATACCAAGTAGTTTAAATCCACCACCTGTAAATAAACCTTTCCAGTCTGTACCAGCACCGTCAGAGAATAGACCAACAGCAAGAGTACCAAATAATCCGTTTAATCCATGGACGCCTACTGCACCAACTGGATCATCGACCTTTAATACTTTATCAATAAACTCAATACCAAATACCACTACAAAGCCTGAGATAATACCAATGATTGCGGAACTTAAAGGACTTACTGTATCACATCCGGCAGTAATAGCTACAAGACCGGCAAGAGTACCATTCAATGTCATTGAGACATCTGGTTTTTTATAGCGCAACCATGTAATAATCATAACTGTACAAGTTGCAACTGCAGCTGCAAGATTTGTTGTTACGAAAATCTTAGCAGCACTCTGGATAGCTGCATCATCGCCCATGGAAACTGTAGAACCACCATTAAAACCAAACCAGCAGAACCATAGGATGAATACGCCAAGAGCACCAAGCGTCAGGCTGTGTCCTGGAATTGCATGAACTTTGCCATTTTTACCATACTTACCGATACGTGGGCCAAGGATCAGGGCACCAATGAATGCGGCAACACCACCAACCATATGTACAGCACAGGAACCTGCAAAATCATGGAAGCCCATTTGTGAAAGCCATCCACCACCCCAAATCCAATGACCTGAAACAGGATATACAACTAAGCTGATTAATAAACTATAGATACAATAAGAAATAAATTTTGTTCGTTCAGCCATTGCACCGGAAACGATGGTAGCTGCTGTTGCACAGAATACTGTTTGGAAAATCAGAAATGCAAAGAATGGAACACCATCTGGTAACATGCCATTACCATAGTTTGCTTCAGAGGCAATACCTCCGATGGTACCAATAAAATCGTTGCTTCCTCCAAACATTATTCCAAAGCCAACAAGCCAGAAAATTGGAGTACCAATTGAGAAATCCATTAAGTTTTTCATAATGATGTTACCTGCATTTTTGGCTCTTGTAAAACCGGTTTCAACCATTGCGAAACCTGCTTGCATGAAGAAAACTAGAGCGGCTGCTAAAAGCACCCAAATTGTGTTTTGTGCGGAAAATGTCATAAACATACCTCCCTTTTTTATTGCAAAAGTAAGTAGATCACTTACTTGCATAATTTAATAAAATAAAAAGCGAAGGTGCTTCACATATAATGTGTAAAGCACCTTCGCTTTTCATTTGCTCTAATTATACGATTCTAATTCTGATTGTCAACTATCAAATAGAAAATAATAGGTAAAAACAGGAAGTAATTAACAAAAACAAGTAGAAGCAACAATTTACTTTATTTTATTATGTAAAAAGTTGTGAATATCGATTTAGATAGCCTTGTCCCTAGTAAATCCTTCATTTGTCGACGTATTCTTTACATGTTTAGGCCTATTCTTGATAAAATATTGTAGCAGCCATTTATAAATGGTAACTTTTATATAAGAAGGAAAGGGAGGGGACCAATGGTATTATATATTGGAGATAGAATAGATGAGCAGTTTGTAGGTGAAATTGCAAAGAATATTACAGAAGAGCTTCAAATGATAACTGATGTCCATACAATGGAAGGTATTATAAATACACTTCATACAATACCAAACCGCCTTGTAATAATAAACGTAATTAGCATACAAGAGTATCCAGAGGAATTGGTAAAACAGCTAAAGTACATACAGTGCAATCTTCAAAGTAACCTTATTATAATTGCACGTGGACAGGACAGCAGTGATCCGTTTATACAGTCGCTATATTTTGCAGGTATTAAGAATGTTATATTAACTACATGGATTCCTACGGTAGTAAGCCAATGTTTAAAGTATATAACAGGGATGTATCCGGAAACCAGCCTTTTGTATATAAATGAGGAAGGAAATCTGCCTGTAATAAATCCACAAATAGCATCTGATGATAATCAGACAACGAAGCTGAATTTATCCCAGGTATTTGAAAATGATCCAGATATTCTGCTTCAGCTGTCAGAAGACGAACAGACAGAGCCAAAGACCGAGAAGATAACAACAGAGTTACCACAAGAGCAGGATAGGTCAACAGGTACTGTTAAATTATCCAATGAGCAATTGTATATGAGCGGTGCCGATCTATATGCACAAGTAAAACAGTACGAGTCTGTTCCTGACCTTGAACAGAGTACGATCTTATACAATGAGGCAATGGAGGAAGAGCAACAGCCACCACTATTTGAACAGCCGCAAGTATTTGAACAGTCCCAGTATGTTCAGCAGGGGTATGTTTCACCAGATAAAATACAATTTAATAACAATCAGTTTCAGCAGAATAGGAATGCAGGGATGCCTGTTTCTTCTTATTATAATAATCCTGTCCAAGAAGTAAGAAAGAAAGGAAAAAAATCAAAAAAATCTATAATAGTTACGATCTGTTTATGTGCAATACTCTTAGTATCTATTTTAGTTCCCGTATGTTTTACACTGATGCAGAAGATGGATGAGGAGAAGAAAGAGTCACCAGAATATTTTACCTATGCAACCAATAATGCTGCGTTGGATGCAAGTAATGAACCAGCACCTAGCCAGACACCAGAAGTGGAGATCGTAACAGGGGCAATGGAAGAGGGGGCAGATGAGATTATAACAGCAACGCCTCAAACAACTCAGGAGCCAGTGTTTACATTAACTCCTATAATAGAAGAGACAAAAGTTCCAACAGTACAACCAACAAAAGAGCCAACAAGAACACCAACACAGAAACCAACACCCAAAGTGACACAGAAACCAACCACAACACCAAAGCCAGTATCAACACCAAAGCCAACAAAAGAGCCAACACCAAAACCAACTCAAAAATCTACGCCAAAGCCAACAGTTGCACCGATCAAGATTAAAAAGCTGGTATTGCCTCAGTCTATTCGCATGATTAAAGGGACAAGTACCGATATTGAGATTTCCTATTCACCAAGTAATGCTACAGAGGCGATAAAATGGAGTAGTAGTAATACCAGTGTAGCAACTGTGAAAAATGGTATTATAACAGCAAAGAAGGTAGGTACGGTTACGGTTACAGCAACTACATCCGGTGGGATTAAAAAAACTATTCAGGTTGTAATCGGAAATGAATAAATAACACAACATCACCAATACTACAAATGAGGTGATGAAGATATGGAAAAGTCTTTCGAAGAAGAAAGAAAAGCCCAAAAGAAAAGTAATGAGGAATTCAATAGCATTACAAATAAGGTAAAGGTTGAGAACCAAAACCAAACACATAACTCAAGAAGGGAAGGAATAGGACCACAAAATCAACGAAGATAATTAAAAGTAAAATTCTTCCACAAGAAAATGTGGATAAAGTGGATAACTTGGAAAAAATTAGTAAATACTTGTCCAAGAAGTAGTTAAATCATTTAAAGGAGCGAAATTATGCCAGATTTAGTTTGTAGTGTAGAGAATTGCGCTTATAATAGTGAGTATCTTTGTTCTTTAAACGAGATTCATGTAGCTGGAAGTCATGCAGAAGATGCACATTCAACTTGCTGTGGATCCTTTTGTGATCAAAAAGAGTCCTTTTCAAATTGTGAACAGTGTGGTTATGCAACGAAAAGTACAGAAATAGCTTGTGAAGCTGAAAATTGTGCATATAATGATAATAATCGATGTAATGCCGATAGTATTGATGTAGCTGGATGTGGATCTCAAACTGCAATAGGAACAGAATGTGCCTCATTTAGACTAGAATAGTAATCAGATTTACAGGGATTTTCAATATGTGATTTTCCCTGTAAATTTTTTCCACAATAAAAAGTGGATAATGTGGATAACTTTATTATTGTAATTTAATATGGCATTTATTAGAATGTTTATAAATAATGTCACGATAAACAAAGGAAAGAGGAAGAATTGAATGAAATTTCGGCCATGTATTGATATACATAATGGACAAGTAAAGCAGATTGTAGGTGGCAGCCTTAAGGATTATATGGATCAGGCAGAGGAAAACTTTGTGTCAAAGCAGGGAGCAGAGTTTTATGCTTCATTATATAAGAAGTTAAATTTATCAGGTGGGCATATAATTTTGTTAAATGGAGTAGAATCTTCTTATTATAAGGAAGATTTAAGACAAGCCAAAGAAGCATTACAGAATTATCCTGGTGGATTAATGGTTGGTGGAGGCATAAATGCTGACAATGCAAAGCAGTTTATTACATATGGGGCAAGTCATGTCATTGTGACTAGCTATGTTTTTAAAGATGGAAAGATTAATTACGAAAATCTTGAAAAGATGGTTTCAGCAGTGGGAAAAGAACATCTTGTATTAGATTTGAGTTGTAGAAAAAGAGGAGATAGTTACATTGTAGTAACAGATCGATGGCAGAACTTCACACAAGAGGAGGTCACTGTTGAGTTATTGGAGAAGCTTGCATCTTATTGTGATGAGTTTTTAATTCATGCGGTAGATGTGGAAGGTAAGGCATCTGGAATTGAAGAGAAGATTGTTGCTATGTTAGCCAAAATTAAAGGTGTAAAAGTTACATATGCAGGTGGCGTCGGAAGCTATGAGGATATTAATAAATTAAAAGAGATTGGTAACTGTAAAGTAGATGTTACAATTGGAAGTGCATTAGATCTTTTTGGTGGAAATTTAGAGCTAAAAAAAGTAATTTCTATCTGCAAATAATCAAATTTTTTTGTGAAACAACATAAAAAATAAAAAAAAATCTACTAAAATTCAATGTTTTATATTAATAAAAAAGTGCCACAAACCCTATAAAATAAGGGCTTGTGGCACTTTTTGGGTGTAAAAATACTGGCATATTTCGTAAAATTAACTAATAAATGAAATGCTAATTTATCTATTTCCATAATGAAATATTTCGTTAATAATTTAGTATATACAAAACAAACAAAATAGAGAAAAAATAATTTATACAATTATGCAAAATTACAACGAAAATAATAAAAAATCGATTATTGTAACATCAAGGCGACGGAAAAAGGGCTTTAAAGGGTTGATTTTTTGATTTGCTGTGTTATAATTATTACACAAATGTTAACAACTTATTGCTAAAATTCATAAAAATGTTTTAAAAAGTACATAAGGTTGTAATAGATTTTGAACTGAATAAAAATTTAAATAAATTATTAAAAAAGGAGATAACATATGAAAGCAACGATGAAAAAAGTTTTGATATGTTTGATGGCATTTACCGTGGCGTTAAGTTCACTTGGAGTAAATGCATCAGCTGCATCAAAGAAAACATCATATTCAAGTACGGACTTAAAGTATTTAACTGCTATTATTTATTGTGAAGCAGGAAATCAATCATATAAAGGAAAAGTTGCAGTTGCAAATGTTGTACTAAATAGAAAAAAATCCAAGAAATTTCCAAACTCGATCAAAGGTGTTATTTATCAAAAAGGACAATTTACTCCAGCAAAATCTGGTTCTTTAGCAAAAGCCTTAAAGAAATATGAAGGCAAGACGAAGTACGGGTATGGGGAAAAGAAACAAATGGAAGAATGTAAGAAAGCTGCAAAAGCTGCTTTAAACGGTAAATATGTTGTTTCTAAATCCACTTACTTCTTCACTATGTATAGAAGTAAATCAGCAATTAAGAAAAAATATCCTAAAGCTGTATTTATTGGAGATCACTATTTTAGATAGTGATATTATTATTTTAGATAGTGATATTATTATTTTAGAGAATTAATACGATAATATAGATAAGAATATATAAAGGACTTATTTCAATAGAAATAAGTCCTTTATAATTATGTGGAAATGTGGTAATATTCTATGTATGATTAAAAATAGACTATATTTACATTAGAATATGAGAAGTACGAGAAAGGGATGATTGTTTAGTGGAAGAAAATAATATTTCAAAGAATTTTATAGAACAAATTATAGATAAGGACATTGCGGAAGGACATTGCAAAGCCGTTGTAACTAGATTCCCTCCAGAACCTAACGGTTACCTACACATTGGACATGCAAAATCTATTGTTTTAAATAGTGGTTTAGCTAAGAAATACAATGGTAACTTCAATTTAAGATTTGATGATACAAATCCTACAAAAGAAAAAGTTGAATTTGTTAACTCAATCAAACAAGATGTTGAATGGATTACTGGTGGATTAGATGAGAGTCGTGTATTCTTTGCATCTGATTATTTTGAACAAATGTACGAAGCAGCAATTACTTTAATTAAAAAAGGGAAAGCTTATGTTTGTGACTTAACACCAGATCAAATTCGTGAATATAGAGGAACATTAAAAGAGGTTGGCAAGAATAGTCCGTACCGTGATCGTTCTGTAGAAGAAAACCTAGAATTATTTGAAAAAATGAAAAATGGTGAATTCGAAGATGGATCAAGAGTATTACGTGCTAAGATTGATATGTCTAGCCCTAATATCAACATGCGTGATCCAATCATCTATCGTATTGCGCGTATGCATCACCACAATACAGGAGATAAATGGTGCATTTATCCTATGTATGATTTTGCTCATCCAATCGAGGATGCAATTGAAGGAATTAGCCATTCAATCTGTACGCTAGAATTTGAAGATCACCGTCCATTATACGACTGGGTTGTAAATGAAGTTGGATACGATAATCCTCCAAAACAGATTGAATTTGCAAAAATGTATTTAACAAACGTTATTACAGGAAAGCGTTATATCAAGAAGTTAGTAGAAGATGGAATTGTTGATGGCTGGGATGACCCAAGACTTGTAACAATTGCAGCATTAAGAAGACGTGGATTTACTCCAGAGTCTATCCGTACGTTTATCGAACTTAGCGGTATTAGTAAAGCAAACAGCTCATGTGATATGGCAATGCTTGATTACTGTATTCGTGAAGATTTAAAATTAAAGAAATCCAGAATGATGGCTGTTCTTGATCCAATCAAACTTGTAATTACAAATTATCCAGAAGATCAAGTAGAATATTTAGACGTTATGAATAATCAGGAAAATGAAGAATTAGGCATGCGCAAAGTTCCATTTAGCCGTGAATTATACATTGAACGTGAAGATTTCATGATCGAACCACCTAAGAAATACTTCCGTCTGTTCCCAGGAAATGAAGTTCGTTTAATGCATGCTTACTTTGTAACATGTACAGATTACATTACAGATGAGACAGGCAAAGTGGTAGAAGTACATTGTACGTATGACCCTGAAACTAAGAGTGGTTCTGGATTTACAGGAAGAAAAGTAAAAGGAACAATTCACTGGGTATCTGCAAAAGAAGCAATTAAAGCAGAAGTTCGTTTATACGAAAACTTAGTAGATGAAGAAAAAGGTGTATACAATGAGGATGGATCTGTAAATGTAAATCCTAATTCCTTAGTTGTATTAAAAGACTGTTATGTAGAACCAGCATTAGCAGATGCTACTGGATTTGATAGCTTCCAATTCTTACGTCATGGATATTTCTGTACAGATTGTAAGGATTCAAGCAAAGAGCATTTAGTATTTAACCGTATTGTATCTCAAAAGAGTTCTTATAAACCAAACAATAAATAGGGAGACTTATTATGGGGGAATTGTTCTCGGGATTAGAACAGTTTGGACTAGAAAAGTTAAAGAATATAGATATATATGAAAAAGAGAGTAGCAGGTCCGGTAACGGGCCTGCTACTTCTCAACAAATAAAGAAGGTTGAAGCTGATTTTCTATTCGATAAAACCTATACTTGTCCTGTTTGTGATAACACATTTAAATCAAAAACAGTCAGAGTAGGGAAGGTGAAATTACTATCTTCAGACTCTGATTTGCGACCAAAGTATCAGTTCGTTGATGCAATTAAATATGATGTAGTAGCATGCCCTAAATGTGGTTATGCTGCTGTAACAAGGTTTTTTAACTATATGACGAATATGCAGGCTAGGCTTGTAAAAGAGCAGATTAGCTCTACATTCAAGCCATTTGATACGGAGCAGTCCATGTATACCTATGATCAGGCAATTATGCGTTATAAATTAGCATTAGTTAATACCATAGTAACTAAGGGTAAGAATAGTGAACGGGCTTATACTTGTCTGAAACTTGCATGGCTGTATCGAGGCAAAAGGGAGACACTGCCTTCAAAAATTCCAAACTATGAAAAGATCAAATTAGGATTATTTAAGTTAGAGCTGGATTTTCTTAAAAATGCATATGAAGGTTTTTGTACTGCATTTATGAAAGAAAATTTTCCGATTTGCGGTATGGATGAAGTTACAGTAAATTATTTAGTGGCTGAATTAGCAAGGCGATTAGGAAAGACAGAGGAAGCATTAAAATCAGTATCACGTATTTTGGTATCACGAGAAGCCAATGAACGTATAAAGAATAAAGCAAGGGAAATAAAAGAGCGCATTAGGATTGCCAACGAGATGAAAAAAGGATAAGGAAAGAAAAACTATGTAGATAGAATTTCTTTCCTTATCCTTTTTTATATAAAACATTATTCTTCAATTAACACACTATTTAATTTTTCAATGCTTCTAGGAAGAGCATCTTTTGAGTTTTTCCAAGGTTCATTGGCAAATCGGTAATCAAACTTATCAATAAACCATAACAGGTCGTCTTCTACTCGCTTTACATTGGAAAGGTAGAGCTGATTGATATCTTCAATAAATGCTTCGTATGTAGCACCACTAAGTTCAGAGGCAGCTAGTTCGTAAAGCATTCCATAATGAGGCATGCAAAAACCTTTGCTTGCATTGAATTCTTTTTTAAAGTCGGCATCATTTTTATACAGATAGAGAATTGTAATTAAATAACGTTTGAATACTTGGTCAATACGGTCACATACATAGCAGCTTTGGCTGACTTTCTTAATATAAGTAGTTAATGGTGACTCGGATGCTTTTTTCTTAAACAGACCGGATGATTTTGTTGTTCCTGATTTAGTCAGTTTCTCGATGTCTTCCCTTGTCTTTTTTAGATGGGTAGACAGCATAAGGGAGAGCCCTAGACGGTTCTGATTTTTGTAAAGCATGCCAATATGTTTCTCACAGAAGCCTTGCTGATTGGTTGTCTCTCGTATGTCATCTTCCATATAGCTAGGCCCCATGGTGAAATCAATTGCATTTTCTTCTAAAGAATGGTACATGGTACAGATTGGGCATTCACATGAGGTATGGAATGCATCATTTACAGGAATAGTATATAATTTCTCTTTCAATGTTATTTTCCTTTCGATGGTTTGTTGTTTATGTATAATAGAAGCAAAACAAGCATAGGATTTACCATATAGGTTGTCTTATTCACTTATTGTAGCACATTTAGCTCCATTTGTCCTTTTGCAGAAAATAGTTCGTTCATTTTATATGCAGTAGAATGATAGACAGTCTTATGGTTATACTATGAAATGAGAGAAATAATGAGATATGAAGAGTAAACGAGAGAAAACTATATCAAAAATGAGAATTTAGAGGAATTCTCATAATAGGAATACTTGCAATTAAGTGGTAAATTTACTAATATATAATCATTAGTTAGCACTCAAATGGAATGAGTGCTAATAACACAAAAAAATTAGAATAATTTAAGGAGGAATATACAATGAAATTAGTACCTTTAGGAGACAGAGTTGTATTAAAACAATTAGTTGCAGAAGAAACTACTAAATCCGGTATCGTATTACCAGGTCAGGCAAAAGAAAAACCTCAACAAGCAGAAGTTATTGCAGTTGGTCCTGGCGGAATGGTAGATGGCAAAGAAATCGAAATGCAAGTTAAAGTTGGTCAGACAGTAATTTATTCTAAGTATGCAGGAACAGAAGTTAAATTAGAAGATGAAGAATATATTATCGTAAAACAAAACGATATTGTAGCTGTTGTTGAATAGATAGTTACCCATTAAAAAATATAAAAAATATGGAGGAATTAGAATATGGCAAAAGATATTAAATTCGGTGCTGAAGCTAGAACATCTCTAGAAGCAGGCGTTAATAAATTAGCTGATACAGTAAAAGTAACACTTGGACCAAAAGGTAGAAACGTTGTACTTGATAAATCATTTGGTGCTCCATTAATCACAAATGATGGTGTAACAATTGCAAAAGAAATCGAACTTGAAGATGCATTTGAAAACATGGGTGCACAATTAGTAAAAGAAGTTGCAACTAAGACAAATGACGTAGCTGGTGATGGTACTACTACTGCAACTGTTTTAGCACAGGCAATGATTAACGAAGGTATGAAGAACTTAGCTGCAGGTGCTAATCCAATTATCTTAAGAAAAGGTATGAAGAAAGCAACAGAATGTGCAGTAGAAGCAATTGCTAACATGAGTTCTACATTATCAGGAAAAGACCAAATCGCAAAAGTTGCAGCTATTTCTGCTGGTGATGATGCAGTTGGTGAAATGATTTCTGACGCAATGGAAAAAGTATCAAACGACGGCGTTATTACAATTGAAGAATCTAAGACTATGAAGACAGAGTTAGATTTAGTAGAAGGTATGCAATTCGATCGTGGTTACCTTTCTGCTTATATGTGTACAGATATGGATAAGATGGAAGCAACTCTTGATGATCCTTATATCTTAATCACAGATAAGAAAATCTCTAATATTCAAGAAATCTTACCAGTTCTTGAACAAGTAGTTCAATCTGGCGCTAGATTATTAATTATTGCTGAAGATGTGGAAGGCGAAGCTTTAACAACTTTAGTTATCAATAAATTAAGAGGTACATTTAACGTTGTTGCTGTAAAAGCTCCTGGATATGGTGATAGAAGAAAAGCAATGCTTCAAGATATCGCAATCTTAACTGGTGGTACAGTTGTATCTGATGAGTTAGGTCTTGACCTTAAAGATATGACATTAGACCAATTAGGCCGTGCTAAATCTGTTAAAGTACAAAAAGAAAATACAATCATCGTTGATGGATGTGGTGAAAAACAAGACATCACAAACCGTATCAACCAAATCAGAAAACAAATCGAAGAGACTACTTCTGAATTTGATCGTGAAAAATTACAAGAAAGACTTGCTAAGCTTGCAGGTGGTGTAGCTGTAATCCGTGTAGGTGCTGCTACTGAAACAGAAATGCAAGAAAACAAGTTACGCATGGAAGATGCATTAAATGCAACAAGAGCTGCTGTTGAAGAAGGTATCATCGCAGGTGGTGGTTCTGCTTACATCCATGCATCCAAAGAAGTTGCTACATTAGCTGCTACTTTAGAAGGAGACGAAAAAACTGGTGCTAACATTATCTTAAAAGCATTAGAAGCTCCTCTTAAGACAATTGCTATGAATGCAGGTCTTGAAGGTTCTGTAATTGTTAATAAAGTAAAAGAAGGCCAGCCAGGCTTCGGTTTTGATGCATTAAGAGATGAATACACTAACATGGTAGAATCCGGTATTCTTGATCCAGCTAAAGTTACTAGAAGTGCTTTACAAAACGCTACAAGCGTTGCATCTACTCTTTTAACTACAGAAAGCTGTGTTGCTACAATTAAAAAAGATGAGCCAGCTATGCCAGCTCCAAACCCAGGAATGGGAATGATGTAAGAAAAACTCTGATGAGTTTATAAAAAATCCTTTCTTATCATTTTTTGATAGGAAAGGATTTTTTTAGACTAGTCATTTTTTTATATATTTTGTATAATAAGAGTATTCAGAAGATAATGTTGTAAGAAATGCTTACAGAAAATTATAGGAGGATTTACATATGAATGAAATGTATGCGGAGAGCGGAGTAAAATGCGATCTGTCTCAGAAAGATATAGGAAAGATTGTAATATACTTTGCTGTTTTAGTAGTATCATTATTGGCATCCTTTATTAGTTTCTATTTATTAGCCGTACCAATTGGGGTAGCTACATATGGTATTGTAAAAGCATCCAAGATTAAATACGAGTATGAATATATTTTCTGTGATGGTCAATTAGATGTTGATAAGATTACAGGTAATTCAAAACGCAAAAGAATGTGCCGTATTGATTTTGATGACTGTGAAGTAGTAGCAAAAGAAGGTTCCCATGCATTAGATCCATGGAATAACAAAGAGCTAAAAGTTTTAGATTATACTTCCCATGTCAAAGGAAAGAGTCATTATGTAGTGATTACCCATAAGGATAAAGAAGTAGTTAAACTTTTATTTGAGCCAAATGAAAAAATGGTTGAATGTATGAGAAATAAATCAAGACGCCTAGTGCATATTGATTAAAAAATAGAAAAAATATTTTGGAGTAATTATTATGAATATTTATAATAATTGCTCCTTTTGTCGTTTTACCGAATAAATTGTGATAATAACGAGAAATAGCTAGTATTTACCAGTTTAAAAAGTAATATTATATTCATACTATTTATATTTAATGCATATAGTTTCATTAATAATTAGAAAAGAGGCTTAAAAACTCAGTTAAATTGAACTCATTCATTAAATTTCGTTATTGACAACCCTTTAATTATTAGTTATACTTTTAAAAATATTTATAATTCTATAAATTTTAAAATAGTAAGATAAAGAAAGTGAGGATATTTAAAATGGGAACAATTATCGGCGAAGGCATTACATTTGACGATGTGTTATTAGTACCAGCGTATTCAGAAATCATTCCAAATCAAGTAACATTGGAAACTCATTTGACAAAATCAATTAAGTTAAACATTCCAATGATGAGTGCAGGCATGGATACAGTTACTGAGCATAGAATGGCGATAGCAATGGCAAGACAGGGTGGAATTGGTATTATTCACAAAAATATGTCTATTGAAGCTCAGGCGGAAGAGGTTGATAAAGTAAAACGTTCCGAAAACGGAGTTATTACTGATCCATTTTATTTATCACCAGAACATACATTGGCAGACGCTAATGATCTTATGGCGAAATTTAGAATTAGTGGTGTTCCAATTACAGAAGGTAAAAAACTAGTTGGTATTATCACAAATCGTGATCTTAAATTTGAAACTGATTTTTCAAAGAAAATCAAAGAATCTATGACATCTGAAGATCTTATTACGGCACCTGAAGGAATTACTCTTGAGGAAGCAAAAGCAATTCTTGCATCTGCTCGTAAAGAAAAACTTCCTATCGTTGATGAGGAAGGTAATCTAAAAGGTTTAATTACAATCAAAGATATCGAAAAACAAATCAAGTATCCTTTATCTGCAAAGGATAAACAAGGCCGTTTACTTTGTGGTGCTGCCGTAGGTATTACTAATAATATTCTTGATCGCGTAGATGCATTAGTAAATGCAAAGGTTGATGTAATTGTTATCGATTCTGCTCATGGTCATTCCAAAAACGTAATCAATACTGTAAAAATGGTAAAAGAAAAATATCCTGAACTTCAAGTAATTGCTGGTAACGTTGCTACAGGTGAAGCAACTCGTGCTTTAATTGAAGCTGGCGTTGATGCTGTTAAGGTTGGTATCGGTCCTGGTTCTATCTGTACGACTCGTGTTGTTGCAGGAATCGGTGTACCTCAGGTTACTGCTGTTATGGACTCTTACGCAGTAGCAAAAGAGTATGGCGTACCAGTAATCGCTGATGGTGGTATCAAATATTCAGGTGATATGACAAAAGCAATTGCTGCTGGTGCAAATGTTTGTATGATGGGTAGTATCTTTGCAGGCTGTGATGAATCACCAGGAACATTTGAATTATACCAAGGTAGAAAGTATAAAGTATACCGTGGAATGGGTTCCATTGCTGCTATGGAAAATGGTTCAAAAGATCGTTACTTCCAAACAGAAGCAAAAAAATTAGTTCCTGAAGGCGTTGAAGGTCGTGTAGCTTATAAAGGAACAGTAGAAGATACAGTATTCCAATTAATGGGCGGTTTACGTTCAGGTATGGGTTACTGTGGCTGCCATACAATTGAAGAGCTTAAAGTTAACGGTAAGTTTGTTAAGATTTCAGCTGCTTCTTTAAAGGAAAGTCATCCTCATGATATCCATATCACGAAAGAAGCTCCTAACTACAGCGTTGATGAATAAGTAAGAGATTGCTTGTTAACAGGCTCTAAACGAAAAATTATATTAGTTTGCTGTGAAGACGATATGTTTGTATATACAAATATATCGTCTTTTTTTGATTGATAGGAAACTCTCTTCGAGAAGCTTCCTATCAATTAAAAAAGACTTTCTAAAAATCAGAAAGCCAAGATGGCTCTTACGCGGAAGGAGTTTATCACTTCGTGATCGCGTTCGACGCGGAGTGTTTTGCAAATAGAGGAAATTATGGAATGAAAAAAACAAGGGAAAAATTGTAATAATTAATAAAGGAATATATTTTCAAAATTGTATAATATAGTTAACATACGTGAGCGGACATAAAGAAAAAGTTACAAATATTTACAATGAAAGGGGAAGAGTGATGCAGAAAAACAAGCAATTTAGCCAAATTCTTCGAAGGACAAAGAAGGGGACTGCAGCTTTTGTATCAGCACTTATGGTATTCACTGTAGTTCCTATGAACAGGACGTATGCAGAGGAAGCTACTGAAGAGAATGTCCCTAAGATAGGGCAGATAGTGGACATTACGACAAAAGAAAGCGAAGTAGAAGAAACTAAGGATTGGCAACTTGTTTGGAATGATGAATTTAGTGGAACAGCCCTTGATCAGTCAAAATGGGGATACATGGTTGGAACGGGAGCAGAGTACGGAAATGATGGATGGGGGAACAGCGAATGTGAGTACTATACAGCTGGAGAGAATGCTGAAGTGAAAGATGGAAAACTTATCATCACTGCAAAACAAACGGGAGATCAGGCTAGTAAATACGGAGGAAAGGCATATACTTCCACAAGAATATGGACAAAAGGGAATAGTGGATGTACAGAGAACGGAACAAATGCTGCAGGAACAGAAGGAGGACAGGCCCTATTTGCAAAGAAGTATGGACGGTTTGAGGCCGCTATCTCACTTCCAGAAGGGACCGGATATTGGCCAGCATTTTGGATGATGCCTGCGTATGACAAATATGGTGTATGGGCAGCTTCAGGAGAAATTGATATTATGGAGGCCAGAGGAAGAGTTACAAATAGTGTTGGCGGTACAATTCATTATGGCGATGTATGGCCAAATAATAAGTATAATGGAGGAACCTACACCAAAGAAGGATTTAATACATCTGATGAACATGTTTATGCACTTGAATGGGAACCAGGAGAGATGCGTTGGTATGTAGATAATGAACTGTATTATAAAACAAGTAATTGGTTTTCAAAGTCGTCAGATAATGCAGATGACTATACATATGGTGCACCATTCGACCAGCCATTTTATATTATGCTGAACCTGGCAGTGGGCGGAAACTACGATGAGGGGCAGCTTGATCAGACAATAGATGGCGGCCAGATGAAAGTAGACTATGTCAGAGTATATGATTTAGTAGGGCAAGACGGTAAAGTCGGTAACTATAATGAAAATGTTACTCCAAGTACGGCTACTGTTGGTGAACTATTAGGTGGAAAAGTTGGAGATAACCTTACATCATCTTCTCTTGATACCATTAATAAAGTGGTAGAGGATTATGATAAGAATAGTTCTAATGGCTGGGATTTACTTGCACTATCTGGGTTTGGAGGAGATGCGTCGGCAGCCTATGCAGATAATGCTGCAAAGATTAGCATTGCAAATGGCGGAAGTCAGACCTATTCAGTTCAGTTAACGCACAAGCTGCCGTTAACATATGGATATACCTACCAAGTATCATTTAAAGCCAAGGCGGATGCAAAGAGAACTGCAAGTGTTAAGCTTGGCCAGGCAGGCGGAAGTTTTGCAGCTTATACAGATACTTTTATTCCGGAGATTATGACTGACTGGAATAGCTATATCTATACTTTTGATATGAAGAGTGAGACAGATGAAAACTGCCGATTAGAGATAAATATGGGACAAAACACAAGCAGTGTGTACGTTAAGGATCTTCAGGTAGTTTCCATAGGAAAGACAAAGGTTGCAGGCGAGAATGAAGCAAAAGAGCCTCTTTCGAATGGAGAACATATCTATAACGGGACTTTTGACCAAGGAAACAAGGTAAATGACCAAGGAATTATGACACGTATGAAATACTGGAATACAGAAAATGTGAATGCAGTCGTTGACGCCTCTACTCGTCAATTGAAGCTTGTTTCAACCGAAGAAGGAAATGGTACGTTAAGTCAAGTTGGACTTCAAATGCTTCCAAAGGATATGTACAAGCTATCCTTTGACGCAAAAGCTGGGGAGCAGAGAGAATTATCCATGAAGGTAATGAATAGCAAGGGTAGAGAATATTTGAATAAGACAGCTAAGTTAACCTCAGACATGGAGACGTATACCTATGAATTTACAGTAGAAGAACAAGGGGATACGATGGGCCAGCTTATTTTCCAGCTTGGTGACAGCAGCATCCCAGTATTTATTGATAATATAAGTATCGTTCGTACAACAGACCACAATATAGATTATTCAGAAGTGAAATGTTATTTATTAGGAAATGGTAATTTTGAAGCAGGAACGAGTAGTTGGAGAGCCTACCAGTCCACAATGGGAATTGATACAGTAGACGGGGCTAACCAGCTTTGGATTGCAGCAGCAAAAAGTACCAATAATTATGATATGATGCTGTTAAATGAAAATTTGTTGTTTAAGTCTGGTCTTAGCTACACATTAAAGTTTAAGGCAAAGACAACAGGAAGTACCAATCAGCCATTAACTGTAAGGATACAAAGAGATACAGACTGGACATCCTTATTAGATAAAGAGGTTACGGTGGTTAGTGAGTGGAAGGAGTATGAATATGAATTTAAGCCTTCCTATGATGATAGCTTTAATCTAAAGTTCTTATTGAGTGGAGTAACGGAAAATTGTAATTTTAACTTTAAGGACATTGAATTATATGTCACAAATAAGCCGGTACTAGAAGCTGCATATTTATATGATACAGGAGAAACACTGGCTCAAAAGGATGTGACTATTTCCTATATCACAAAACAAGGATGGGAAGATTGTAAAGATATCAGTTATTATGTAAATGACCAGCTGGTCGATAGTTCTAAAGTCACACTGGATAAAGAAAAGAAGACGGTTACAATTGACGGAAGCTTATTTGAAGAGGCCAATGCATATGTAATCAAGGCAGTTGCACCTGGTTTTGATATGACCAATTCTGTAACGCATACTGTTTTAGATAAGAGTGGAAACTTAGTGACGAATGGTGATTTTTCAAAGGGAATAACAGGATGGAACAGCTATTTCACCAACGGATGTGGAAGCTTTTCTGTTGAAAACCAAGAGGCTAAGGTTAATTTTACATGGCATGAGGGTCAGACCTGGGATTTGCAGTTATATCAGGAGGGAATTAATCTGAAAGCCAATAAGAAGTATTCTATTAGTTTTAAAGCAAAGGCAACAATCGATCGTGATATTGCAGTTGAATTTCCTACTGCGGTACCATTTCAGACCATAAGCCTTACAAAGGACTACCAGACATTTAGTTACGAGTATACGCCATCTGAAGATGTTTCTGCTAAAATTAATTTCTTATTAGGAAATATTAATAACCTTAACAATGTGGAAAATCCTCATACTATCTATTTTGATGATATTGTCATTAAGGAGTTGGTGGAAGAAGCACCAACGTATAAGATTACATATAATGTTGGGGCAGGAAAGAATAACGGTGAAAATCCTGCTACATATCAGTTAGGAGATACCATTGTATTAAAAGATGCAACGTTAACAGGATATACGTTTAATGGCTGGTATACAGATAGCGCCTATAAAAACAAAGTGACGCAGATTAGTGCAGATACCTCTGGAGATCTTGTGCTATATGCTAAATTTACAAAGATTGTGACGCCACCTAAGCCAGTAGCAGTTACGGGCATTAGTCTAAATGCAACAAAGGTAACATTATTAGTTGGCAAGACATTTACATTAAGCGCAAAAGTATTACCAACCAATGCAACGGATAAGAGTGTAACATATACATCAAGCAATACAAAAATAGCAAAGGTTTCATCAGCAGGAAAGATTACAGCAGTTGCAGCAGGAAAAGTGTATATTACTGCGAAGGTTGGAAATAAGTCAGCGAAGTGTACGATTACCGTTGTTCAAAAGCCGTCGAAAGTGAAAGGGATAAATATATCTGGTCAAACGACTACTTCGGTAAAGGTTTCTTATAAGAAACTAAGTGGCGTAACTGGTTACCAAATACAAGTAGTAAATGGAAAGAAGATTGTAAGTGATAAGAAGACATCAAAGACATCCTATACAATCAAGGGCCTTAAGGCTGCAACGACATATAAGGTGAGAGTGAGAGCATATAAGATTGTAAATGGTACGTATTTCTATGGTGACTATTCTGCATATAGCAATACGGCTACAGCACCAAAAAAGGTATCTATAAAGAGTTTGGTTTCTGTAAAGAAAAAAGGACTCAAGCTTATCTGGAATAAGGTAGAGGGGGCCTCAGGTTATGAGATTTATATAAAGGAGGGAAATGGAAAGTATAAACGAATTAAATCCGTATCATCGAAAGTAACGTCCTATAGCAGAAGTTCATTAAAGAACAAGAAGACTTACACATTTAAGGTACGCGCATATAGTCTTGTTAATGGCAAAAGGATATATGGAAGCTTTAGTAATAGTAAAACAAAGAAGATAAATTAAGAAAGAGCCTCTTTGATTGGAAAATGTAATCTGATCAAAGAGGTTCTTTTTTATTTATTAGTCTGGTAGTAATCCCAGATTTTATCTTTTAGGTCATCCCAGGCATCAGCGTGTTCCACATAGTATTTAGGACATATTTTCCCCGTCACATCATAATGGCGAATAATGTCATCTTTAGATAAGCCATATGTATCGAGAAGCCAGGCAATCAGTTCTGTCAGGGCATCACAGGTGTCCTTAGTGAATTTGCCATCTATTTTTGGATGACAGACTTCTATGCTGATCGTATCATTATTACGGTTATTGGAAGCGTAGGAGATTTCATCAAGAGGAATACACTGAATAATGGTGCCGTCTGTATCTACTACAAAATGACTGCTTGCACTTGTTTCTCCGGAAGCTGCAAGTCCTTCAAAATAGTCTCGATTGGCTTTGGCAGTTGACCCGGCATTGCCAACATAATGTATGACAACTGCATTTACTTTCTTTAGTTTTGTCTGAGGTCTGGAGTATTTATTAGGAGTTAATAAATCTTCGGTGATAGAAGGTTTTATTAACGTTGATGTACTGTTTAAACTGGTTTGACCGGTTAAACGTGTAAGAACAGTAAAGCTTGAAGCAAGGCTTCTGGCTTTAAAGGCATTAATTAGCACAGTGGAACAAATGATTATAAGCAATATGCAAATTAGCCTTTTATAAAACTGTTTGGTATGTTTTGATTTTTTATGTTTGCCCATGTTCACACCTTATAATCACGCCTGACTATAAGTCAAGCGTGATTGCCTTATCTGCCGGATTGTATTGGCGGTATGTGAGCCCTGCACTGTTCATCATTCGTTTGCTGGCAATTACAGAACCGGTATCTGCATATTTATCTTGTAAATAAATTACTTCTTTAATGCCTACTTGAATTAACGCCTTTGTACATTCATTACATGGGAATAAGGTAGTGTACACTTTGGAACCTTTTAGGTTTATACCTGTATAGTTTAAAATTGCATTTAGTTCAGCATGGCATACGTAAGGATATTTGGTATCAAGGAAATCTCCTTCGCGATCCCATGGATATTCATCATCAGAACAGCCTTGAGGCATGCCATTATATCCCATGCTTAAGATACGATTTTCTTCATTAACGATGCAGCAGCCAACGCTTGTGCTTGGATCTTTGCTTCGTTTGCTAGAGAGTAGGGCTACGCCCATAAAGTATTCGTCCCAGTTTAAAAAATCTTGTCGTTTCATTTATTTATTGTCCTCCTGCTTTTTGTGTCGTCTATATAGTAAATATAGGATGCCACTCCCCAACAGTACAAAGATTACGATGAAAATTGCACAATGAAGAAAGAATTCTTCTGGAAGAAGCAATATAATTGGATCGGTTATTGGATCAAACAGCCAGTCATCATTATTAAAAAATAATTTATGGAATAATATAAAGGTCTGATCAAAGTTAATTGCACATGCTGCTCCAACAAGGAGTGGCAATACAATACAAGTAATTGAGGAAGTTCGTAAATAGCCATAGTCTTTCTTTTTACGTTTATAGAAAATGGCCATAACCAACATGATTCCTGTAATTATTGCAATAAAATAGAAGGCAATAAAGATGTCTTTTACTTCTTTAAAATGTGATAATGCACTTTCAGAGGAAGGTAATGTTGGAAATCGTAGTTCTCCTTTATTAAATGGGGAACAGTAATCAATTAATGCATCATAATTTTTTATAATCTCTTCCTGACTATAGCCAGTCTGTTCTACTAAATTTAATGCTTTTATATCATGTCGATATATATTTCGACAATTTATTACAAGAATAACACCTATTGAGATAAAAAATAATGTAAAGAGTATACCAATTCCTAAATTAGAAAGTTTTCTTTTGGTTTCCATGAATACTTCCTCCTTTGCTTTTTTCGTGATAGTTACAAGCTTTTCTAATTGTCTATTATAGTATATTTTTGTAAGCATAGCAATAAAAGAAAGAGAAAGGAGGGGGCGACGGAGAGGTAAATACAATAATAAGAACTACTTATAAAAGTAATTAAAAATTAACATAATACTTATAAGAATAAAATCTTGCATTCTAAAATATGATATAGTAGTATTGAATTATCAATTCGTATGACTGGCGGAAAAATGGGAGAAACCCATAGGGAGTACGAATATTATATATGCCGACCGCCTGGGCAGCCTAATGGTTACTCAGACGGTCTTTTTGTTTCTAAATGTAAAAAAATAGCATTTAAACATTGTCATAGAAGCAAAAAGACCCCGATGTATGTTAGGAATGAAAAGGAGATATGGAAATGAGAGCATTAATCAGCGTTTCAGACAAAACAGGTATCGTAGAATTTGCCAAAGAATTAGTTGACTTAGGAATTGAGATTATATCTACTGGCGGAACTTACAACAAGTTAAAGGCAGAAGGTGTACCTGCAATTGAGATTTCAGACTTAACTGGATTTCCAGAGTGTTTAGACGGCAGAGTAAAGACACTTCATCCAATCGTTCATGCTGGACTACTTGCTATGCGTAGCAAGCCAGAACATATGCAACAATTAAAGGATTTAAATATTCAGACAATCGACATGGTTGTTGTTAACCTTTATCCTTTCAAAGAAACAATCTTAAAAGATGGCGTTACAAGAGCAGAAGCAGTTGAAAATATCGATATCGGTGGACCAACAATGCTTCGCAGTGCAGCAAAGAACTACCAGGACGTTGCAGTAGTAACAGATCCAAGAGATTATGAAACAGTACTTAATGAATTAAAAGAAAATAAGGAAGTAAGCTTAGATACAAAGTTCTACTTAATGCAAAAAGTATTTATGCATACTTCTAATTACGATACAATGATTGCTGACTTCTTAAAGAAAGAAAGAAATGATCATGAATTACCAGAAACATTGACAATGACATTTGAAAAAGTCCAAGACATGCGCTACGGTGAAAATCCTCATCAAAAAGCAGCATTCTACCGTGAAATCGGCAAGAAACATGGTTCTTTAACAGATGCAAAACAATATAACGGAAAAGAATTATCATTCAATAACATTAACGATACCAATGGTGCATTAGAGTTATTAAAAGAGTTCACAGAGCCAACAGTTGTTGCATGCAAACATGGTAATCCTTGTGCAGTTGCAAGCGATGAAAACATCGTAGAAGCTTACATAAAGGCATTTAATGCAGATAAGGTTTCTATCTATGGTGGTATCGTTGTTGTAAACCGTCCGGTAACAAAAGAATTAGCAGAAGAAATGTCAAAGATCTTCCTTGAAGTAATCGTAGCTCCAAGTTATGAAAAGGAAGCACTTGACATCCTTTGCAAGAAGAAAAATCTTCGTGTATTAGAACTTCCAGAAATCGATGTGCCTCAGGATGAAAATGCACTTGACCTTAAGAAAGTAAATGGTGGTGTAATCGTTCAGACAATCGACAGCAAATTATTAAATGAAGCAGATCTTAAAGTAGTGACAGACAGACAGCCAACAGAAAAAGAAATGGAAGACATGATGTTTGCTTGGAGAGTTGTTAAGTTTGTAAAATCTAACGGTATTGCTTTAGCAAAAGACAAACATACAGTAGGTATTGGACCTGGCCAGGTAAACAGGGTCTGGGCTGCAAAACAATGTGTAGAACATGCAAAAGAATTAATCAGTGAAGATGCTACAGTAGGTTCTGTTCTTGCTTCCGATGCATTCTTCCCATTTAATGATACTGTAGAAGCTGCTCATAAAGCAGGAATTACAGCTATCATTCAGCCAGGCGGATCCATCAGAGATCAGGATAGCATTGATAAATGTAATGAATATGGCATTGCTATGGTATTTACAGGAATGAGACATTTCAGACACTAAAAAGGCATCAAGAGGGGAATATTCACATAGAAAAAAGAAGCGAGAAGGCAATCAGCCTACCCGCTTCTTTTTTCTATGAATAAATAGCTTCTCTTGGAGCAGCTTTCCATTAAATGTATTTATTTTCTTTGTAATAATCTTTCAAAATAGTGACGACATCTTCAAGGGAAATTTGATAGGTCTTAGCGGTAGAAGCCACTTGTTTTAATTGTTCCTTGATTTGGGAAAGCTCTTTTTGCTGATAGTTCCATTGGCTATGGTCCGATACAAAGCTTACTTCACTATCGATAGTATGGATTAAATGTTCTTTCTCTAATATGTCATATGCTTGTTTTGTCGTATCTACACTAATATGTAAGCTATGTGCCAATGCTTGTATGCTAGGCATTGCCTCTCCTGGTTTGAGTTCATTTGTAGCAATTCTCTTACGTAGTTGTTCTGCAACTTGATTAGAGATTGATAAGTCAGAGTTGTTATTGATTACAATATCCAGAATATTACCCATGCATCTACCTCCCTGATGATAAGACACGTTCCAATGTTTGCACTTATTATAGCACACTATTTACAAAAATAGGGAATAAAAAAACTCACTTTAGAAAGAAGTGAGTTCAGACTGCAGGTAAATGAACTCTTGTCTTCACTCCAGCGCACTGCTTAGAGGAAAGTTTGAAAACCATAGGTTTTCATTGGAATCGATATCCGAAAACCGCGCTTTTCGGATATCGGATTAGTGCGAATAGGTCCTGCTTTATAAGGACTTGCACGAATGAGCACTAATCATTTCCCTCGGCACTGGATGAAATCCTGATTTCATCCAAAGCTTGTCGACTTTGTCGACAAGCTGAACTCACTTTAGAAAGAAGTGAGTTTTTTATAAGACGCAGAGTAAGTAGACGAGAAAATTAGACTTCTCGTCGCGTAAAGCCGTCATATGCAGTCCATAAGAAGACAATCAAATGTAATACGATTACAATTGCTGCGAATGTTACGGTCTGATTTGGGAACAAACTGTTTCCCTCCTGTATTGTAGCAAGATCGGTATTGGAGAACAATAAATAACGGCCCCAGTCTTGATTGATATTAGCAAGTATACTGGTAATGATATTTCCAGAGATGGAAAGGGCAATACTGATACCAATAGAAATTGCTGAATTTCTAAATAGAGAGGAAAGAGCAAATGCAAGTGTTCCATAGCAGATGATATCAATAAATGCATACAAGTAAAGTTTTGCAATATAGATAAATCCACTATACATTGTGACAGAACCATTGGACGCTGTAATATAACAGCCGCCTATGTCACTGGTACCTCCAAGTAAAAGGGCAAATACCGTGCAGATAACGAAATAGACAGCCACACAGATAAAGGAGAAGGATACTACCATAGCATATTTACTAATGATAATCTTGCTTCGACTTACCGGATTAATTAAAAGGAATTTAATCGTACCAGAAGAAAATTCCGTTGCTACACAGGAGCCTGCGATAATTAACATAAGAATTTCAATCATGGTAACTAAACTAGAGGAAAGCTGTAAGATATTCCAAAACTTACTTTCTTCTGCAGGACTGGTAACAGTAGCAATAGCATTAGAGTTGCCTATAAGATTCATGCTGCTTTGAGCAGTATTTGTAACAGAGGCATCAATCAATGCATGGCTTTGTTTCTCTTTTAGTAACTTATTTATTACAAGGAAAGAGTTATAGGCGCTTTCATAGCTGGAACTATGTTCACCATCTGAAACATAAAGATGTTCTAAATTATCTTGAATGAATAGTAAAGTTGATGCATATTCAAATAGCTTGGTATCAGTAATAGGATTAATGTTCTCATCGAGGCAATACTGATAAGGATTAGTGATTGCATTTTCACTGCCAGGGAATGTATAGGTATTGGAGCCATAATGAGCAGCCATGGCTGCTAAGTAGTCATTAGGATTTCCAGATTGCAGGGAAATAGCAACCGCATCGAAAATTTTCTTATTGGCTTCGCTGGTTCCAGGAGAGAGTAAATCGGCAGCAGAAGTAAGTTGAGTATAAACCCAGTCATCCCGATCGTACATGCCAAGTTCCTTCACTTTTAGTAAAACATAATAATCGGCATAAGTTTTTTCTTCAGCAGTTACGTAACTTTTTAACTGGTCATCAACAAATTCTTTACTCATATATTCGGTATCAGAATATATGATATCCACAGTCAGTTCTCGACTTGATAAATAAAGTAATCCAAGAGAGAGTACTAATAATATGGCTAGCCAGATGATTGTACTTTTCTTTTTTAAAATTTTGACGTATTCATTCTTAATTAAGTTAAGCATCTTTTAGTGTCCTCCTTTCGAAGTAAGCTCAATAAAGGCGTCTTCTAAGTTTCGATGTTCTTTTATTGTGATATTGTATAGATCGATGTCATTGATAATCAACGCTTTGTTAATATTCTTAATAAATACATTTGCGGTGTCCGTATGGTCTAAGATAAGCTCAATATGAGTATTATCCAGGACTTGCAAAGAGTTTGTCTGATTAGCAGAAAGTTGTGTATGTTCAAGGATAATCTTGCTGGCAAGAGAGGCATTGCTTACTTCAAGGATATAATGGGTCGTTCCGTCAGAGCTCTGATTGATTAATTCTTCTACAGAAGTAACGTTTACTAATGTACCGTTGGTAACAATGCCGACACGATCACACATAAGTTCCATTTCACTCATCAAATGGCTGGATACCAAGACGCAGATACCAGTTTCATGAGCAAGATAGCGAAGTAGGTCACGAAGCTGTTTGATACCTGCAGGATCAAGTCCATTGGTTGGCTCATCCAGGATAAGCACTTTAGGATTATGCATGATAGCCTGGGCAACACCAAGTCGTTGACGCATACCTAGGGAGTATTTGCCTACTTTATCCCCGATGCGGTCAGTTAATCCAACAATATCGATGACTTCTTTTAGACGTTCTGGAGTTACTCCTTTTCTCATTCTTGCATATTGTTTCAGGTTGTCTAGTCCTGACATATATTTATAGAATTCTGGGTTTTCTACGATGGCACCAATATTGGAAAGGGCTGCTTCGAAGTCTTTTGTTACGCTGGAGCCACAGATACTGATGTCTCCTTCGTCGATATGCAGCATTCCGACAATCATCTTAATCGTAGTTGTCTTGCCGGCACCATTAGGGCCTAAAAATCCAAATACTTCCCCAGCATATGTTTCTAGTGAAATATCATGTAGAATTTGACGTTTTCCAAAGTATTTATTTATATGTTCTATTTTTACTGCAACTTCCATTATTGCGTCACCTCCGTATCAATTACTTCTTCATATTCAAAAGATCCTGTAGCTATTTTCGAGATTTTCCAGGAACCTTTTTCACGTAAAAGCTGAACGGATACTTCAATTTTGTTGGAGCGTGTTTCTGGTTTGGAAGTGTCATTGATTATACTACCGTCTTGTTCGTTAACTGAGTAGTCTTGCCATGGCTCTAAATCAATATTAGTAAAACCATAGGCACCGTTAATGGTGATTTTTGCATTTAAATTAAAGCTTACAATAGCACCCTGTGGTCCATATTTTTTGATTTTTACTGAGGAAATGCTATGCTCTGTGCTGGTGACATATCCGGTCTCTTTTAACATCTCATCAGAAAAAGCATCCTTTATCTGCTGTTCTCCAGTTTGGCGGTCTATGTAGTAATACATTTCAGTTAGCTCACTAGTATAGTGGCTATATGCAAAGTATTTGTTAATCAAGTCTTTAAATTCGGTAAGTTCCTTTTCGCCGGAAGCCTTCGTCCATGCCTTATTTTTAATTACCTCATCAGAAGCTTTTAAGGTCGCCATGTAGTCATCAACATAGTCTGTAACGACAGTATTAATTTCCCCTTTTTCATTGTTGAAAATAATTTGATCTGCAATAACATAGATAGTCACTATGATTACTAAGAATATCCCTAGTATGACCCCGCGATTTGCAGATTTCCACATCTTTTTAAAATTCAATGTGAATGTCCCTCCTTTGTTTAATTCGTTAATATTATGTTCTATGGCAAAAATATGTCGTTGCAATAGTCCATAGCGTTTATTTTATCATAGAAAATTATTATAAAATAGTATTATTTAACAAAAATAGATTAAAATGTAATTAAAATGACATTATGTATAAGCTATTATTATAAGTCACTTTCCGATTATGTGTTGGTGTGATATACTATAGATGAATAATTATGGTTATACTGAAAGAAAAGATAAAAATTAAGTTAGGAGATCAACATGGGAAGAATAATTAAAAGCAAGGATGACTTAATCAAGATGGACGCATACGAATTAGTCCATGAGGAAAAACTTACCGATCTTAATAGTTTAGGGCTTCTGTTCCGTCATAAAAAGACAGGGGCAAGAGTCTTAGTAATCAGTAATGATGACGACAATAAAGTATTTTCCATCGGTTTTCGAACTCCACCAGAGAACTCAACAGGAGTACCTCATATCATCGAACATTCCGTATTATGCGGTTCTAAAGAATTCCCATCTAAGGACCCATTTGTTGAACTTGTAAAAGGCTCATTAAATACATTTTTAAATGCGATGACATATTCTGATAAGACTCTTTATCCAATTGCAAGCTGCAATGAAAAGGATTATAAGAATTTAATGCACGTATATATGGATGCAGTATTTTATCCAAATATTTATAATCGCGAAGAAATCTTTAAACAAGAAGGCTGGCACTATGAATTAGACAGTGTGGATGGCGAGCTTACTTATAATGGCGTTGTTTATAACGAAATGAAGGGGGTATTCTCCTCTCCAGAACAACAATTATTCCGTCAAATTCAACAGTCCTTATTCCCAGATACCACTTATGGCGTGGAATCCGGTGGTGATCCAGCAAATATTCCGGATTTATCGTATGAACAATTTTTAGATTTCCACAAACGTTACTACCATCCTTCAAACAGCTATATTTACCTTTATGGTGATATCGATGTAGAAGAACGTTTAAATTGGATGGATGAAAATTATTTATCAAAGTTTGAAGAAGCACCAATTGATTCTACAATTAAGAAACAGGCACCATTTGGTAATATGCATGAAATAACAGAATATTACTCGTTAGCAGAAAATGAGTCTACAGAAGAAAAGACTTATTTCTCATATAATGCAGTAATTGGAACAAGTCTTGACCGTGAGTTATATTTAGCATTCCAAATTGTTGACTATGTATTGTTAAGTGCACCGGGTGCACCATTAAAACAAGCATTAATTAGTGCTGGAATTGGTAAAGATATCTTAAGCTCTTATGACAATGGAATTTTACAGCCTTATTTCTCAATTATTGCAAAAAATGCAAAGACAGAAGATAAGGAACGCTTCTTAACAGTAATTAAAGAAACTTTAGAGAAAATTGCAAGTGAAGGAATTGATGAAAAACCATTACGTGCTGCAATCAACTACTATGAATTTAAATATCGTGAAGCTGATTTTGGAAGCTATCCAAAGGGACTTATGTATGGCTTGCAAATTCTTGACAGCTGGTTATATGATGACAAAGCTCCATTTATCCATATAGAAGCAAACGATACGTTTAAGTTCTTAAAAGAACAAATTGGTACTGGATACTACGAGCAGTTAATTAGAACGTACCTATTAGAAAATGACCATACTTCCATGGTTGTAATTGAACCTAAGGTTGGTCTTACCAACGAAGTGGAACAAGCCGTAAAAGAAAAATTAGCAGCATATAAAGCAACTTTATCGAAGAAAGAATTAGAGAAGCTGGTAAAAGATACAGTAGCATTAAAAGAATTTCAAGATACTCCAAGCACAAAAGAAGAGCTTGAGTTAATCCCAATGCTTGAAAGAGAAGATATTACAACAAAGGCAGGAAAGCTTTATAATGAAGTGAAAGAAGCTGCAGATGTTACAGTATTACACCACAACATGTTCAGTAACGGCATTGGATATCTTCGATTATTATTCGATGTAAATGATGTAGAAGAAGAGTTAGTTCCATATATGAGCTTGCTTTCAACCGTACTTGGCTATATCGATACCAACAAGCATTCCTTTATGGAATTTGCAAATGAAGTGAATATCCACACAGGCGGAATTGTCAGCGATGTAACCGCTTACTCTGTATTAAATGCAACAGAAAATTATACAGTAAAATTTGGCGTAAAGACAAAAGTATTATATGATAAAGTAGGAACTGCATTTGATTTAATTAAAGAAATGTTATTTGAGTCAAAATTAGACGATTACAAACGTCTGAAAGAAATCGTGGCAGAGCAAGTATCAAGAAGCCAGATGAAGGTAAATAGTGCAGGTCACTCCTATGCATCTGTCCGTGCCATGTCCTATAGTTCCGTAAATGCAAAATACAATGACTTAACAGGCGGTATTGCATATTACGAATTCTTAAAAGAATTAGATGAACATTTTGAAGAAAGAAAAGAAGACTTAGTTGCAAAATTATCTGGATTACTAACTAGAATTATCCGCAAAGATAACTTGCTTGTAAGCTATACAGCAGATGACCAAGGCTATATCTTGATGGCAGAAGAATTAGGTGGTTTCGTAAACGACTTACGAGTTGCGTTAGATATGCCAAAACGTGCCGTAATCAAGACAGAAGTATTAAATGAAGGATTTAAGACTAGCAGCCAGGTTCAATATGTTGCACGTGGTGGTAACTTTATTGAAAAAGGATATAAATATACAGGAGCACTTAAGATTTTAAAAGTAATCCTAAGCTATGATTATTTATGGATCAATATTCGTGTAAAAGGCGGCGCATACGGATGTATGGGTGGTTTCGGATTAGATGGAAACAGCTATCTTGCTTCCTACCGTGACCCTAACCTAATGGCTACCAATGAAATCTTTAATAACACAGCAGAGTATTTAAAGACATTTAGCGTTGATGAACGTGATATGACAAAATATATTATTGGTACCATCAGTGGCATGGATACGCCAATGAATCCAAGCGCAAAAGGCTCTCGTTCTCTTGGGGCTTACCTAAGCGGTGTAACAGAACTTGATCTTCAACGCGAACGAGATGAAGTATTGTCAGCAACGGAACAAGACATTAGAGATTTAGCAGACATCGTTCAGGCCGTATTAGATGCAGATCAGATCTGTGTTATCGGTAATGAGAACAAAATTGAAGAAGATAAAGAGTTGTTTAAAGAAATTAAGACACTCTAGGAGGAAATAAATGAACCAGAATTATAAATCAGGATTTGTAACGTTAATTGGACGCCCAAACGTTGGTAAGTCCACGTTAATGAATCAGCTGATTGGACAAAAGATTGCAATCACATCAAACAAACCACAAACGACAAGAAACCGTATTCAGACTGTATATACAGATGAACAAGGACAAATCATCTTCCTTGATACACCAGGTATTACGAAGGCAAAGAATAAGCTTGGCGAATATATGGTAAATGCAGCAGAGAATACGTTGAATGAAGTGGATGTAGTCCTTTGGCTTGTAGAACCTAGTACCTTCATCGGTGCAGGGGAACAACACATTGCAGCAACATTAAAGAGAGTTAAGACACCAGTCTTCTTAGTAATCAATAAGATTGATACTGTGCCAAAAGAACAAATCTTAACATTTATTGATAAATATAAAGAAATCTATGACTTCTGCGAAATCATCCCTGTTTCTGCCCTTAAAGGTGAAAATAAAGAAACGTTGATCAAAGAAATCATGAAATACCT
Source organism: bacterium (assembly GCA_030535455.1). GTDB lineage: Bacteria > Bacillota > Clostridia > Lachnospirales > Lachnospiraceae > KM106-2. The sequence goes on along the minus strand of JAUNJY010000006.1, from coordinate 79,317 downwards.
TCCTTATGGACCACAATTCTATGATGAAGATACAATTACAGATCAGCCAGAACGTCAAATCGTAGCTGAATTAATTCGCGAAAAAGCATTACGTCTATTAAGCGATGAAATTCCTCACGGTATTGCAGTATCCATCGATTCCATGAAAGAACGTAACCATGGAAAGTTAATGGACATTCAGGCAACGATTGTTTGTGAACGTGACTCCCATAAGGGAATTATCATTGGAAAACAAGGATCCATGTTAAAACGTATCGGAACAGATGCAAGATGGGAAATCGAACGTCTATTAGATACAAGAGTAAACCTTCAGTTATGGGTTAAAGTCAAGAAAGACTGGAGAGACAGTGATTTCTTATTAAAGAACTTTGGTTATAATAAAATCGATGTTTAGTCGTTAATTCAGACCATACAAACCTGCTTTATTCTCAAAATATGCTATTTGCGAATATTTCTCTTTAAAATGGAAATACTATGGTTAGTCATTAGTATTAATCATGAGGGAATACTAATGCAAACATATTAATAGGGGAACATTGTTTTAGAATGATAGGAATTAGTGATAATTCCGACTACATTCAGAAAAGAGGTTTGTATGGATAACGGTAATTTATGGAAACAGTTTGAGACTTCAGGAGAAATTACAGATTACTTAAAGTATACGGCTTGTACAAGAGAATCAGACAGCTCGTATACTACCAAGGAGGGAGAACGTGGTGGTAACACAGATTACGGTAACTGGAATGGTGTTAGCCGCCATGCCAGTTGGTGATTATGATAAGAGGTTAGTAATTTTAACGAAAGAACGCGGTAAAATATCAGCATTTGCAAAAGGCGCTAGGAAACCAAATAGCGCCTTACTTGCGTGCTCTCAGCCATTTGTCTTTGGCGAATTTAATTTATACGCCGGTCGCAATTCTTATAATGTCATGAATTCAAACATTTCTAATTATTTTCCCGAAATAAAAGAAGATTTGGAAGCGGTTTCTTATGCCTGTTACTTTGCAGAGTTAGTAGAGCAGGTAACCCGTGAAAACAATGATGAAGTAGAAGTGCTTAAATTGTTATATCAGACAATGAGAGCGCTTACAAAGACATCCATTAATAATAAGCTGATACGATACATATTTGAGCTTAAGATCATGAGTATCAATGGCTATACCCCTCAGGTATTTGAATGTGTATCATGCGGTGAGACAGAAAATGTCCATCTTTTTAGTTTTGCAAGAGGCGGCCTTGTCTGCAGTAATTGTAAGAGGGATGCAGGAGATCTGATGGGACTAGAGGGTTCTACCATCTATACCATGCAGTTCATTATCGTAACCCCTGTAGAAAAACTGTATACATTTACAGTGAACGAGATGGTACTTCGTGAACTAAAAAAAGTCATGGAACGCTATATGAAGATGATGATTGATGTAAAATTTAAGTCACTAGAAATCTTAGAATTGTTATAAAATAAGTGATTAATGTAAATAATCATTGAAAACAAGATGTATTTTGGGTAAAATAATTAGAGGTTTATGCAATTGCAATTTACGAATAGATTCGCTAACAAGTGAATGAAAAGAATAAATAAAACTTAATTACGAGAGGTTGAAACATATGGAAAAATCAATGGAAAAAATAGTCGCATTGGCTAAAGCAAGAGGATTCGTATATCCAGGTTCCGATATCTACGGTGGACTTGCAAATACTTGGGATTACGGTAACTTAGGTGTTGAACTTAAAAATAACGTAAAAAAAGCTTGGTGGAAAAAATTCATTCAAGAAAATCCTCATAATGTAGGTGTTGACTGTGCAATTTTAATGAATCCACAAACATGGGTTGCTTCAGGACATTTAGGCGGTTTCTCTGATCCATTAATGGATTGTAAAGAATGTCATGAACGTTTTAGAGCAGATAAATTAATCGAAGATTACATGTTTGAAAATAAAATCGAAATCGAAGGTTCTGTTGATGCTTGGTCTAACGATGAAATGAAAGCTTACATTGATGAACACAACATTGACTGTCCATCTTGTGGAAAACACAACTTCACTGACATCCGTCAATTCAACTTAATGTTCAAAACATTCCAAGGTGTTACAGAAGATGCTAAGAACACAGTTTACTTAAGACCTGAAACAGCTCAAGGTATCTTCGTAAACTTCAAAAACGTTCAAAGAACATCTAGAAAGAAAATCCCATTTGGTATCGGCCAAGTTGGTAAATCTTTCAGAAATGAAATTACACCAGGTAACTTTACATTCCGTACAAGAGAATTTGAACAAATGGAACTTGAATTCTTCTGTGAACCAGATACTGACCTTGAATGGTTTGCATACTGGAAAGAATTCTGTATCAACTGGTTACAGACATTAGGTATCAAAGAAGACGAAATGCGTGTACGTGATCATGAAGCAGAAGAATTATCCTTCTACTCCAAAGCTACAAGTGATATCGAATTCAAATTCCCATTTGGATGGGGCGAATTATGGGGTATTGCAGATCGTACAGATTACGATTTATCTCGTCACCAAGAAGTATCTGGTCAAGATTTAACTTACTTCGATGATGAAAAGAAAGAAAAATACATTCCATATGTAATTGAACCATCATTAGGTGCTGACCGTGTAACATTAGCATTTCTTTGTCAAGCATATGATGAAGAAGAAATCGGCGAAGGTGATGTAAGAACAGTTCTTCACTTCCACCCAGCATTAGCTCCAATCAAGATTGGTGTATTACCATTATCTAAGAAATTAGCTGGTCCTGCAGAAGAAGTATTTGCTATGCTTAGCAAAGAATATAACTGTGAATATGATGACAGAGGTAATATCGGTAAACGTTACAGAAGACAAGATGAAATCGGTACTCCATTCTGTATCACTTACGATTTTGATTCTGAAGAAGATCATGCAGTTACAGTTCGTGACCGTGATACAATGCAACAAGAACGTGTAAAAATTGAAGATTTAAAAGCTTATTTTGCAGAAAAAATGGACTTTTAGTATAAACTAGGATGTTGACTCAAAGATAACTGTGTGAATGTGGGCTGAGGGGGAGAAGCAATTGGAAATCAAAACTTTTTGTAGAGGCTCCAAGAAATTAGCAATCAAATACCGTTATTATTTGAAATATAATTTACTGGTTGCATTATGCATCATAGTACCAGTCGGTTTATTCGTATTAGACAATTTTGAACTGATCCATATAGGTAAGCTTAGGATTAACAGCGCAACCGTAGCCATATTATTTATAATATGGCTCGTTGTGTTAATAATCGGATTTATCGGATTTGGACAGGTAAATGGCCTAACGTATCAGATTTTCGGTATTACGGCAGATAACAGGCTTGTAAGGTTTTATTTTAAAGATATGCTTCGTGATGGAAAAGTCGTACTTCATTTCAAACCTTATCATAAGAGAGAAACTCGAAGAGAGTATGTTGATGTCATCAAGAAGAAAGAAGAAATAATAAAAGATAAAAATTTCGAAGAGTATTTATGTACCTTGTGTAATGATCAAGAGGTCCAGAAGCAGAGCGATATCTTATTTGAAGTCATGGATAATATCCGTGTAGTGAAAGATAAAAGAATGTATCTGGAAATTAAGTATACAATCGGGGCATTTAAAACACGGAAACGTGTGAAAATCTACAAGAACCTTACTAATATGGAAGAATTAAACCATTTGATAGGGAAGGCGTAGGCTTGTTAATAAGCTTTGGATGAAATATAAGAGTTATAACATAGAGGATATGTTATAGCTCTTTTTTAGTTTATAGGAAACTGCTCTAGAGGAATTGAAAGCACTTTTAATAATAAATAACATAAGATTGTCGAAAAAAACACAAACTTACATATAAATGAAAGTAAAAATAAGTATATTTATTCCATTTGTGGAAATAGTAATTGAAGTATAAAAAAATACATTGTTTGTGAAATTAACTTGGTGTAATTTAAGAGGTGTCAAGTTGGAAATGTCAAAAACAGAAAAATATTGACATATCCACCAACTCGCACCTCTTTTAACACGCTTTATGTGTGCGCATTGCATATATAGGATGCCATTTATGTAATATGTTGTTAAAAAGGCTAGAGAAAAATGGAAAAATATTATATTTTTACAAAATTTTGAAAAAGGTATTTTCTTACTTGTATAAATATGGTAAGATATTACTTGCAACTGGGAAAAGCATAATTTTGATACTAGCAATGTTAAACTATGTCGTTTACATTGTTAAAAAATAAACATATTGTTTAGGAGGTAATTACTAACATGGCAAAATGGGTTTATATGTTTAAAGAAGGCAATGCAGATATGAGAAACCTTCTTGGTGGTAAAGGCGCCAACTTAGCTGAAATGACTAACTTAGGCTTACCAATCCCACAAGGATTTACAGTAACTACTGAGGCATGTACCGATTATTACAACAGCGGAAAACAAATTACAAAAGAAATCCAAGATCAAATTTATGAAGCATTAGCAAAAGTTGAACAACTTCAAGGCAAAAAGTTTGGCGATACAGAAGATCCTTTATTAGTTTCAGTTCGTTCTGGTGCCAGAGCAAGTATGCCAGGTATGATGGATACAATCCTTAACCTAGGTCTTAATGATGTAGCAGTTGAAGGCTTTGCTAAGAAGACAGGAAATCCTAGATTTGCATATGATTCCTATAGAAGATTTATTCAAATGTTCTCAGATGTTGTTATGGAAATGAGCAAAACATTTTTCGAGGGAATCCTTGATGAAGTAAAACAAGCCAAAGGTGCAAAATATGACACTGATTTGACTGCTGAAGATTTAAAAGAAGTAATCGTTAAATATAAAGCTATTTACAAAGAAAAAATGGGAGAAGATTTCCCACAAGATCCAAAGGTTCAATTAATGGAAGCTGTAAAAGCAGTATTCCGTTCTTGGGACAACCCACGTGCAATTTACTATAGAAGAATGAACGATATCCCTGGTGACTGGGGTACTGCAGTAAACGTTCAATGCATGGTATTTGGTAACATGGGTGATACTTCAGGTACTGGTGTTGCATTTACACGTAACCCATCTACTGGTGAAGCTAAAATCTATGGTGAGTATTTAATCAATGCTCAAGGTGAAGATGTTGTTGCTGGTATCAGAACTCCACAGCCTATCACAAAGTTAGAGGAAGATTTACCAGAATGCTATAAAGAGTTTATGGAAATCGCTCATAAACTTGAGGAACATTACAGAGATATGCAAGACATGGAATTTACTATTCAAGAAGGTAAATTATATTTCTTACAAACTCGTAATGGTAAGAGAACTGCTTCTGCAGCTTTACAAATCGCTTGCGATTTAGTAGACGAAGGAAAGATTACGAAAGAGACTGCAATCAGCCGTATTGAAGCAAAATCTCTTGATCAATTATTACATCCAGGATTTGATGCTGCAGCATTGAAAGCAGCAAAACCTGTAGGAAAAGCTCTTCCAGCATCTCCTGGTGCTGCAGCTGGTAAAGTATACTTTACTGCAGAAGAAGCAAAATCTCATCATGAAGCAGGTGAAAGAGTTATCCTTGTTCGTCTTGAGACTTCTCCAGAGGATATCGAAGGTATGCATGCAGCTGAGGGTATCTTAACTGTTCGTGGTGGTATGACTTCACATGCAGCTGTAGTTGCACGTGGTATGGGTACTGCTTGTATCTCTGGTTGTGGAGACATCAAGATTGATGAAGAAGCAAAAGAATTTACAATTGCTGGAGAAACAGTAAAAGAAGGAGATTACATTTCCTTAGACGGTTCTACAGGTAATATTTACCTTGGAGACATTCCAACTGTGGAAGCATCTATTTCCGGTAATTTTGAAAGAATTATGGAATGGGCTGATGAAATCAGAACATTACAAGTTAGAACAAATGCAGATACACCAGCAGATGCAGCAAACGCTGTTAAATTTGGTGCACAAGGTATCGGCCTTTGCCGTACTGAGCATATGTTCTTTGATGCAGAAAGAATTCCTAAGATCCGTAAGATGATCTTAAGCAAGACAGTTGAAGCAAGAGAAGAAGCACTTAATGAGTTAATCCCTTATCAAAAAGGAGATTTCAAAGCTCTTTACGAAGTTATGGAAGGAAGACCGGTTACAATCCGTTTCTTAGATCCACCTTTACATGAATTCGTTCCTACTGAAGAAGATGATATCGTAGCATTAGCTAAAGATATGAATCTTACTGTTGAAGAAGTAAAAGCAACTTGTGATTCTTTACATGAGTTTAACCCTATGATGGGACACAGAGGATGCCGTCTTGCTGTAACTTATCCAGAAATCGCTAAGATGCAGACAAGAGCCGTAATGGAAGCTGCTATTGAAGTAAAAGCTGAAAAAGGCTTTAACGTAGTTCCAGAAATCATGATCCCATTAGTTGGTGAGAAAAAAGAATTAAAATTCGTTAAGGATGTAGTTGTTGAAACTGCTGAATTAGTTAAGAAAGAAAAGAATTCTGACATTGAATACCACATTGGTACAATGATCGAAATCCCACGTGCAGCATTAATGGCTGATGAAATTGCTGAAGAAGCTGAGTTCTTCTCATTCGGTACAAATGACTTGACTCAGATGACATTTGGTTTCTCTCGTGATGATGCTGGTAAATTCCTTGACTCTTACTACAGCAATAAGATTTACGAGTCTGATCCATTTGCAAGACTTGATCAAGCAGGTGTTGGTCAATTAGTTAAGATTGCTGCTGAAAAAGGTAAAGCTACAAGATCTAATATTAAATTAGGTATCTGTGGCGAGCATGGTGGAGATCCATCTACAATCGACTTCTGTCAAAGAGTTGGTTTAACGTATGTATCTTGCTCACCATTCCGTGTACCAATTGCAAGATTAGCTGCCGCACAAGCAGCACTAGCTAACAAATAGAGAAAATCTAAAGTGAGCTTGTGCGATATGCACGAAGCAGCACTAGCTAACAAATAGAGAAAATCTAAAGTGAGCTTGTGCGATATGCACGAAGCAGCACTAGCTAACAAATAGTCTTCGGTTAATTGGGCATTAAAACGCCTAATTAGAATGAAGTCTTAATATAAGGGGTTCTAACTAGATAGTTTCTAGTTAGAACCCCTTTTTTGAATGTTTTTATTTGGAAAGTTAGAAGGTTGCATTTTTAATAAAATGGTAAAAATATACAAAACATATTGACAACTAGCAAGCGCTAGTCTAGTATGATTATTAACTAGCAACTGCTAGTCAATAAAAGAGATGAGATGATTTTATGACAACGAAACAACGCATCAGTATGGAAGCATTAAAGTTATTTAGTGTGAAAGGATATGAGGCTACATCCGTACGTGATATTGCTAAAGCTGTAGGAATTAAGGACAGTTCACTATACAATCATTATAAAAATAAACAGGAAATCTTTGATACCATTATTGAAGAGTATGCAGTGGAGTCAGCAAATGAGTTTGAGCAATTTTGTAAAGAGCATGACTGTACTAAGATAAGTGTGCTTAAGAAATCAGCAGTTGCAATGATTATGGCTTTTTCAGAGCCATGTGTCGTTCAGACAAGAAATATGTTAAGTATGGAGATGTATCACAACAGCGAAGCGAAAGAAGTTTACTATAGGTTATTTTATAAAGAGCCTGCCAGTTGGTGCAAGATTATATTTAACCAGTTAATCCAGGCGGGAGAGTTGCAACAGCGTAATGACGAGGCACTGTTTTACGAGTTCTATGGTCCATTATTTACAATACTTTTAGAAGCAGATATACAGAAGAGTTCGAAAGAGACAACAATTGAGCGAGCAATAGCTCAGGCAGAAGTATTTATTGTAAATCATAGGAGGTAGTCATATGGTAGGCATTTATTTTAGTGGTACTGGAAATACAAAATTTTGTTTGGAAAGATTTGTGACGAAGGCGGATCCAGAGGCAAAGGTAATTTCAATAAGCGACCCAGGTGTGAGCAAGGAAATAAAAGAAAATGAATGTATCGTATTTGGATATCCTATTTATTTTAGTAATTTACCGAAGATTGTTCGAGACTTTATAGATAGGTATAAAGAATTGTTTCGAAATAAAAAGATTTATATAATTGCAACCATGGGTTTATTTAGTGGGGATGGAGCAGGATGTTCAGCAAGATTATTTAAGAAATATGGAGCAGTCATTATTGGAGGGTTACATATTAAGATGCCGGACTGTATTGGCGATAAGAAGGCACTAAAGAAGAGCTTAAAAGACAATAAGGAATTGGTGAAGAAAGCAGAGGACAAAATTGACCAGGCAGCTAAAAGGTGGAAGGATGGAAGACTAACACAGGAGGGCATAGGAAACGCGTATCATCTAGCAGGATTATTTGGACAACGCCTATGGTTTTATAATAAGACAAAAAAATATAGTGATGCATTGAAGATAAATTCCAATCTATGTGTTGGGTGTGGAAAGTGCAGCAGGGAGTGTCCAATGAAAAATATACATATAAAAGAGAATAAGGCAATATCTGAGGGGAAATGCACCATGTGCTACAGGTGTGTTAGCTATTGTCCGAAACAGGCAATAACCTTGCTCGGAAACCATGTTTATGAACAGTGTCGGATTGAACGCTATCTATAGATTCAAACAATAGACATGAAATATGCTACCAAATTAAAAATCCTGTCCAAGGCATTTGAAAATATATTGGCAGACTATCTTGTCCATTCAATGGATATTCGTGATAAGATAGAAGTATAAATATATTAGGGGGGAAGAGTATGGCAATATATCAAGTAACAGATACAAGATATTTGGAGAAAATTTTAGAGGGATGTGATCATACACTGGTATGGTCTTGTTTGCAAGGTTATATGGGAAAGGCATATGCTGATAATTTAACTGCACCAAAGTCGGTCCAGATTATAGTTGGTGATTTTTGTTACTTTGCAGGAGAAGTCAATGAGGAATTAATACGAAACAATCTGTCCAGGGAGACTTCGGGATTTATAATTATGACAGGTGAAAACCAGGACTGGAATAAAAAGATTCAGGAAGTCTATGGAGAAAAAGCAACTAAGGTGACACGATATGCAATAAAAAAGGAAACAGGTCAGTTTGACTTGAATAAATTACATAAGATTGTACAAAATATGGAAAAAACATATGAAATAAAATTAATTGATCGTGCATGCTATGAGCAAATTATGACGTTGCCATGGGCTTGTGATTTTTGTTCCCAGTTTGCTTCCTATGAGGAGTTTGAAAATAAGGGGCTCGGCGTAGTTGCCTTATTAGATGGTAAGATTGTATCAGGGGCTTCCTCTTATACCGTTTATCAGGATGGTATTGAAATCCAGATTGATACGGAGATAAACTATCGACGAAGAGGGCTGGCATTAGCATGTGCGGCAAAACTGATTATGGAATGTCTATCAAGAGGACTTTACCCAAACTGGGATGCTCAGAATAAAGGTTCGGTTGCATTGGCTGAGAAGTTGGGATATCATTTTGATTATGAATATATTTGTTTTGAAATTAGAGAAAGGAGTCCATATGAGAAACGAAGTCACCAAGAATGACATTAAAAAGATGGAAGAGGAAATCGAATATCGTAAATTAGTTGTTCGAAAACAAGCAATCGAGGCAGTAAAGGAAGCTAGGGCACAAGGTGATTTAAGTGAGAACTTTGAATATTATGCAGCCAAGAAAGATAAGAACAAGAACGAAAGCCGCATTCGATATTTAGAACGAATGATCAAGACAGCAGTCATTGTTTCTGATGAATCCAAAGAGGATGAGATTGGGTTAAATAATACGGTAACAGTCTACTTTGAAGAGGATGATTTATGTGAGACGTATAAGCTTGTCACAACAGTTCGTGGTAATTCATTAGGCGGTCGGATCAGTATTGAATCACCTCTTGGGAAAGAGTTACTAGGCCATAAGTTAAATGACCGTATTTATATTAAGGTAAATGATTCTTATGGGTATTATATCGTAGTAAAGAAAATCGAAAAGACAGTTGATGATGGTACGGATAAATTACGTAGCTATTAACCTAGTATCACAAACTCTCAAAATCTATAAAAAAGGAAACATTTTTTTGTAGTTTTTGGGAGTGTTTTACTTTAGTGGATAAAAGTGAACAAATAATACTAAAACCAATTGACGAAAATGACGAAAATTGCGAAAAAAGTATATTTATTATATACAGAATAACTATCGAATGATATACTAAAGCATGAAAAACTAAAAAATAATTGTAAACAAAGTGGAAAGATGATTGAAATTTTGTTTAAAAGGAGGAAAAACAAATGAAGCAATTACGTACGAGAGTAATAGCAATGATGTCCGCAGTTTTAATGCTCTTTTCTGTATTGCCAAGTGTGCAAACGTTTGCAGCTGAGGAGAGCAACGAAGTAGGCAAATATGCTTGGATAGGCAGAGCATTTGGACAAAGTACAGACTTAAACTTTAAATCTACAATTTTACCAGAAAAGGTTGGTACTCAATCTGCAGTTGAAGAAAAAATCATTGTAAAAGATGGTGAAACAGAACAGGAAAAGGATGCAGTAGTAATTGAAAGCCGTGGTGGAAAGATTGCAAACTCCCACGATGGACTTATGTTCTACTATGCAGAGGTTCCTACAAGTAAGAACTTTAAATTAAGTGCAAACTTATACATAAATCAATTAGGTCCAGAAGAAGAAACAGGATCTAACCCAAGTAAGCAAGAAGCTTGCGGTATCATGGTTCGTGATAATGTTGGTCCAGCAAGAAAAGATCCAATGGAATTTGGTTTTGAAGAAATCACTTCCGCATCTAATATTGTTGCAAACATGTTTACTGCACCTGATAAGAAAAAAGGGGTACAGATTATCTCTAATGTTTATGATCGTAATGGTGTAACAGTTCCTTACGGTAATGTGGGAGCAGTAAAAACACAAACTAAGATTGCGACATTAAGCAGTGATCTTGTAACAACATATGACCGTACTCCAGAGGATGGAAAGTACAACAAAGATCTTTTTGTTTCCGTAACATTAGAACGTAAAGATGATGGATTTGTTGTATCTTATACAGATCAGGATGGAAAAACTTCATCTAAAACAGTTAATGGTGCAGACCGTGTAGCTGTAACAGATAAAGACAATATGTATGTTGGTTTCTTTGCATCCCGTAATGCAAAAATGACAGTAACTGATATCGAGTTATCTACATCTGAAGCAAATACAAAAGTAGATGGTTTTACTGCAGCAGCATATGCATCTACATTTGATGTTTCTAGTGCAACAACTTCAAGTACATCTGATTATACAGTTCGTTTACGCAGCAATTATGCTGGTGCTGTAACAATCAAACAAGATGGAAAAGTAATTGAAGAAAATGGTGCAGCAAAAGCAGCAACATTCTATGAAAAGAAAACAACATTAACAAATGATACAACTGAATTTGAAGTATCTTATGCAGTTGCTGGTTCTGACGATGTTAAGACAGCAAAATTCACAGTAACTAAAAATGAAGCATACGCAAACAAAGACTTATATGTAGCAGCAGACGGCACAAGCGATGGCAAAGGTACAAAAGAAAGCCCACTTGATGTAAAGACTGCACTTGCTTATGTAAGTGATGGTTACACTGTTTATGCAAAAGGTGGTACTTATGGTGCTTTAGTAATGGATGAAACTTATACAGCTGATGCTGCTAAGAAGAAAACATTATGTGCATTAGATGGTGAAAAAGTAGTATTCAGCGGAACTAGCCAAGTAGATGCAAGTAACTGGAACTTTAAGCAATTAGAGTTTACAGGATCTAGCACAACAGGCTTCCGTTTAACTGGACATTCTAACACAATTGAATTATGTAAATTCTATGACAATGGCGATACTGGATGCCAAATCAGTGGAGGTTCAGGTACTGACCCACTTAACTGGCCATCTAACAATACAATATTAAACTGTGAATCTTACAATAACGTGGATTCTTCTAGAATTAATGCAGATGGTTTCGCAGCAAAACTTGGCGTTGGCGAAGGTAACGTATTCAAAGGCTGTATCTCCCATAATAATGCAGATGATGGCTGGGATTTATACAATAAATTAGAAGACGGTGCTAATTTCCCTGTAACAATTGATAGCTGTGTTGCTTATGAAAATGGTCTTCCTTATGAAGGTGAAACAGCAGCAGTAGGTTCTATCGGTAATGGTTTCAAACTTGGTGGAGAGGGCTTACCTGTTAACCACGTTGTGAAAAACTGTATTTCTTACAAAAATAACATGGATGGTTTTACATGTAACTTCAACCCTGGAAAGATTACAGTAACAAACTGTACATCTTTTGATAATGCAAGAACAAACTATATCTTCAGAAGCAATCCATACTTTGCTGAAGAAAAACAAGGTATCTTTACTAATAACATCTCATTTAGAACAGATGCTAACTATACAACAAATGATTTCATTTCCGGTACAGTGAAAAATAGTTTCTTCTTTGGAATTGAAGAAGAAGGTCCAAAACAAACAATTACTACAAAAGATTTTGCAAGCGTAGATGTACCAGAAAGCTGGACAAGAGACTCAAAAGGAAATCTTAACTATGGTGATTTCTTAAGAGTTAATGCAACAAGTGAATTAGCAACAGCAGGAAGCAACGGTTTATACGTTGGTGCATTAACACCTCAATGGGCAATCATTGGAGACACTGCAATTCATTACTACACAGTAAAATATGATGCTAACGGTGGACAATGTTCAGTTGCAAGTGATAGAGTGAAAGTATTTGATGAAATTGAAGCATTGCCAGTACCAACAAGAACTGGTTATACTTTCAAAGGCTGGTATACAGCTAAAACTGGCGGCATTCAAGTAACAAAAGCTGATTTAGCAAAAGACTCCAAAGATCAGACAGTATATGCACAATGGACTGCAAACCAATATAAAGTAACATTTAATGCAAATGGTGGAAAGTGCAATACAAGCACTATGATTTACAAGACAGATGAAACGCTTAAATCTTTACCAACAGCAACAAAGACTGGTTATACATTCAATGGCTGGTACACAGCTAAAACTGGCGGTACAAAGGTTACAGCAGCTTCAATTGTAAAAACAGCAAAAAATCAAACTGTATATGCACAATGGACTGCTAAAAAATCTGTAGTTACATTAAATGCAAATGGTGGTTATATTGGAAACACTAAGACTAAGACAGTAAAAACAAATGTTGTTTACAATGGTAAATATACATTAAAGACTCCAAAGAGAGCAGGATATGTATTCAAAGGCTGGTATACTGCTAAAACTGGTGGTACAAAGATTACTAGCTCATCTAAAGTAACTGTTACTAAAAACACAACATTATATGCACAATGGACAAAAGTAACTGTATCTACTAGCAAGGTTAATACAGTGAAAAATGTAAAAACAAAAAAGGCTGTTGTAACAGCTAAAAAAGTTAGTGGTGCAGCTGGTTACCAAGTTCGTTACAGTACAAACAAATCCTTAAGTGGTGCTAAGACTGTAACAAGCAAATCTGAAAAGAACATCACAGTAAAGAGCTTAAAGAAAAATTCTAAATACTATGTACAAGTAAGAGCTTACAAAGTAGACTCTACAGGCAAAAAAGTATATGGTAAATGGAGTGCAACTAAAACAGTAACAATTAAAAAGTAAGAAATTAATAAAGGTTGGAGGTACATGAAGTTTAATGTGCTTCCAACCTTTGTATTTCGTAAAATATAAAGTTGTAGTTCTTGACTTAGAATGTTATAATATATGAAATGATTTTACATATTAACTTAATAAAGTGGATGAAATACAAGAAAGAAAGGAAGAAAAGATATGGAAAATAATAATTTGGATTGGGATAATCTTGGATTTGGCTATCACAAAACGCCAGCAAGATTTGTAGCAAATTATAAAAATGGTGAATGGGAAAATGGCGGGCTTACTGAGGATGATACGATTGTCCTTAGTGAATGTGCAGGTGTCTTACAATATGCACAGACTATTTTCGAAGGTTTGAAAGCATATAGAACAGAAGATGGCCGCATCGTTACCTTCCGTCCTGATTTAAATGGTGAACGTTTAGAAAATTCAGCAAAGCGTCTTGAAATGCCTGTATTTCCAAAGGAGAAATTCGTTGAGGCAGTAGTAGAAACAGTTAAGGCAAATGCGGACTTCGTTCCACCATATGGTTCAGGAGCAACATTATATATTCGTCCATATATGTTTGGCTCAAATCCTGTTATTGGCGTTAAACCAGCAGATGAATATCAATTTAGAGTATTTACAACACCTGTAGGTCCTTACTTTAAAGGTGGTGTGAAACCTCTTACAATCTGTGTAAGTGACTTTGATCGTGCAGCACCACATGGTACCGGACATATTAAAGCTGGTCTTAATTACGCAATGAGCTTACATGCAATTGTTACTGCACATAAAAATGGATATGATGAAAATATGTATCTTGATGCAGCAACAAGAACTAAGGTTGAGGAGACAGGCGGAGCAAACTTCTTATTTGTAACGAAAGACAATAAGATTGTAATCCCTAAGTCTGATAGTATCTTACCTTCTATCACTCGCCGTTCTTTGGTAACTGTTGCAAAAGATTATTTAGGACTTGAAGTAGAAGAACGTGAAGTATTATTTACGGAAGTGAAAGAGTTCGCAGAATGTGGTCTTTGTGGCACGGCAGCAGTTATTTCTCCAGTAGGAAAGATCGTTGACCATGGAGAAGAGATCTGCTTACCAAGCGGTATGACAGAAATGGGACCTATCACTAAGAAATTATATGAAACACTTACTGGCATCCAGATGGGACGTATTGAAGCTCCTGAAGGCTGGATCAAAGTAATCGAATAGAGCAGGATGAGTGAAAAGGTCCTAGGCAGAATATGCTTAGGGCCTTTTTATATGTTGGTAAAGTTACCATGCGTTGGATAAAATAAATGTAAGGGCTTCCTATATTACATGGAAAATATTAACTTGCCATTTGGTTAGTATTCATGTAGACTAGGTGCGATATTATAAAAGAATCCAGAAATATGGAAGAGGGAGGAAAGATGAAGTTTCTAAAGAACAAAGGAAGAGGGCTGTTGCTATGCCTATGCATTGCAACACCTTCATGGGTTTTGGGACAGCAATATCCTGTAATTGGCGGACCGGTATTTGCAATCCTTATGGGTATGGTCATAGGTTTCTGTTATGGAACAAAAGAGAGTCTCACGGCAGGCATTACGTTCGCAAGTAAAAAAGTATTGCAATATGCAGTAATACTATTAGGATTTGGTTTGAACCTGTCTAGTATTTTAAAGACGGGAGCAACATCACTTCCAATCATCGTATGTACGATTTCAACATCACTAATTATTTCTTATGTACTATGTAAGGTGATGCATATTCCAGGAAAGATTGCTACTTTGGTAGGGGTAGGTTCCTCAATCTGTGGTGGCAGTGCAATTGCGGCAACGGCACCCGTAATTGATGCGGATGATGCTGAAATTGCACAATCGATTTCGATTATTTTTCTATTCAATATTATAGCAGCGCTTATTTTCCCAACCTTAGGGGAAGTGCTGGGATTTAGCAATCAAGGATTTGGTATCTTTGCTGGAACGGCAATCAATGATACTTCTTCGGTAACGGCAGCAGCATCTGCTTGGGATAGCATGCATAATACTGGAACTCAAGTACTTGACACCGCTACCATTGTAAAACTTACAAGAACATTAGCTATCATTCCGATTACACTTGTACTGGCACTTCATAGAGCAAAACATGAAAAGGTGGAAGGGAATAAAGTGAGCATTAAAAAGGTATTCCCTATGTTTATCCTTTATTTCGTACTTGCTTCTGTTATTACCACAGTATTTCAATATATGATTGACCAGTCAGTAATAACAGGTGCTGCTGCAACTACGATCGTTGAATTATTTGCCTTCTTGAAAAAAGTAAGTAAATTCTTTATCGTAGTGGCAATGGCTGCAATTGGATTAAATACAGATTTGATCAAATTAGTGAAGACTGGAGGCAAACCAATCCTTATGGGATTTGCTTGCTGGGTAGGTATTGCAGTTGTTAGTTTTAGCCTTCAACAGATGTTGGGAATACACTAATTTTGTTGTTTTATTTAGAATTTTTAGATATAATGGTAATGGAAACAAATAAATAATAGGCAGGTGGATTAAGATGGATAGAGATTTTATTACGATGACTATTGGAAAACAAAAAAACATTGCATTAATTGCCCATGACGGTAAAAAAGAGCAAATGATGGAATGGTGTGAAAAAAATAAAGACATCTTACAGAAACATTTTTTATGCGGTACAGGAACAACAGCTAGAATGATTACAGACAGAACAGGTTTGCCTGTCAAAGGATACAATAGCGGTCCTCTTGGCGGAGATCAACAGGTTGGTGCAAAAATTGTGGAAGGTAAAATTGATTTTGTAGTTTTCTTTTCCGATCCATTATCTGCACAGCCACATGATCCAGATGTAAAAGCACTGCTTCGTATTGCACAGGTTTATGATATTCCGATTGCGAATAACTTATCTAGTGCAGATTTTATGATAAATTCTTCTCTTATGAACGAATCCTATGATCATAAAATTATTAATTTCCACAAAAATATAAGCGATAGAGCAAATTCATTATAATAAAAAGCAGAGAACTATGAGTTAGTCATGGTTTTCTGCTTTTTTTGAACAGAGTAACTTCTGTTGGAGAAGTTACCGAAAAAATGGATTATATTTGAAGAAACTGTCGAAAGTGATATAATAGATTTAAATGAATTATTTAGTATGAAGGAGTAGAAATGGCAACGGATAAAAGAAAGAAAATACGATTTATTGTAATGGCAGAGATAATTGCTATTTTAGCTGTAATCAATGCTGTGTTGGTAATTCATATGGATCAGATGATTGGCTATGAGAATGCAAAAGCACAGGGGATAGAGGAAATACAGACAGAGAGGCAAAAACAGGCGCTGACCGGTAACCTCCTTGATGATCAGGAAGAGAGCAAGGCAAAAGAGGCAAAGGAGGTGTATCAGTCAGAGAAGGAGTCTACGCTTATTTTAGTGAATAAGGATCATCCAATTCCAGATACTTATAATGTCAAGAAGAGTACATATATAAAACAAGAAAAAAAGGTAGCAGCTATCATTTTGAAGCCATTAGAAAAAATGCTTGCAGATGGTGAAGAGAAAGGGTTTTCTTTTGTAGTATGTTCTGCATATCGAAGTAATGAATATCAGAAAAACTTATTTGATAAAGATCTAAATAAGTATCAAAATCAAGGTATGGATTATGAAGCTGCGTATAAGAAAACAGCATTGTCTGTTCAGCCGGCAGGTTATAGTGAACATGCTACCGGGCTGGCCGTGGACATTATATCAAAAGAGAATAGCAAGCTTGATAAGACGCAGGAAAAAACGGATGAGTTTAAGTGGCTGAAAACGAATTGCTATAAATATGGATTTATTCTGCGTTATCCAGATGGAAAGAGTGAAATTACAGGTATTATTTATGAGCCATGGCATTTCCGCTATGTAGGGAAAAAGGTAGCCAAATTTATTACTAAAAATAACCTTACCTATGAGGAGTTTATTAACCTGGTAAATAGTGCTAAGTAGTCTATTGGTCGAAGAAAAAAAGAGACATTGCCTAAGCGATGCCTCTTTTTTGTTATTAATTTATATTTAATTGGGTGATTAAATATCTAAGGTTATTGGTAAGTGAGTTAACCTTGAAGAGCATCAAATCCTTCTTCTCCGGTTCTTACCTTTACTACATTTTCAACGTTGTAAACGAAGATCTTGCCATCGCCAATATTGCCAGTGTATAGAGCTTTTTTGGCTGTTTCAATTACATCTCTTACAGGAACCTTGCTTACGACTACGTCAACTTGCACTTTTGGCAATACGACTACATCAACTTGGACACCACGATAATATTTAGCAGCACCCTTTTGAACGCCACATCCAAGTACTTGTGTTACTGTGATACCCATAACGCCAATATCGTTTAGGGCTTCTTTTAAATCGTCGAATTTATTTTGTTTACATATGATAGTTACTTTTGATAATTTGACATCGCTTGCAACTGTTTCATTTCCGCTTACTACCTGAACAGGTACAGAGGCATCTACGGTTGCTTTGCTAGAAGTTGGAGCAGGTACTTTGGCATCTGGATTATAGGTAGCTGGAACTTGTAAGAAGTCAGCATAAGAAGATGCTAAGTTATGTTCTGTGCTATCAAGTCCAAGAATTTCTTCTTCTTTGCTAACACGAAGACCGATTGTCTTATCTATTACCTTGAATACGATTGTCATTGTAATTGCAACCCAAGCAATAACTGCAATAGCACCAAGTGTCTGAATGCCTAATAGTTTGAATCCACCGCCAGTAAATAAACCTTTGAGTTCTGTACCAGCACCATCTGAGAATAAGCCGACTGCTATCGTACCAAATAAACCATTTAATCCATGGACACCTACAGCACCAACTGGATCATCAATTTTTAATTTCTTATCAATAAACTCAATACCGAATACTACAATAAATCCAGAAGCAAATCCAATGATGGCTGCGCTGATTGGACTTACGGTATCACATCCTGCAGTGATTGCAACAAGTCCTGCAAGAGTACCATTTAGTGTCATGGAAACGTCAGGTTTCTTATAACGGAACCAAGTGAGCAGCATAACCGTACATGTTGCTACGGCAGCAGCTAAGTTTGTTGTAACAAAGATTTTAGAAGCGCTAAGGATTGCGGCATCATCGCCCATGGATACAGTGGAAGCACCATTGAAACCGAACCAGCAGAACCAAAGGATAAATACACCAAGTGCGCCTAATGTCAGACTGTGTCCTTGAATTGCATTTACTTTACCATTCTTACCGTATTTTCCAATACGAGGTCCTAGGATTAAGGCACCTACAAAAGCAGCTACACCACCAACCATATGAACTGCAGTGGAACCTGCAAAATCATGAAATCCCATTGCATTTAACCAGCCATTAGAGGACCAAATCCAGTGGCCAGAGATTGGATATACAAATAAACTGATACAGAAGCTGTAAAGACAATAGGAAATAAATTTTGTACGTTCTGCCATTGCACCAGATACAATGGTTGCGGCAGTTGCACAGAATACTGTCTGAAAGATTAGATAGGCATAGAATGGTACCCCGTCTGGTAACATTCCTATACCATAGTTGGCTTCAGTTGCCAGTCCATTTACAGAACCAATCAGACCGTTGCCACCTCCAAACATAAGTCCAAAACCGATAATCCAAAATACAGGAGTACCAATACTAAAATCCATTAAGTTTTTCATAATAATGTTACCGGCATTTTTGGCCCTGGTAAATCCAGTCTCGACCATTGCAAAACCAGCTTGCATAAAGAATACTAAAGCGGCACCAAGAAGTACCCAGATTGTGTTTGCTGCAGAAAAGTTCATTGCACAGCACCTCCATTTATTTTTTTGAACAAAGCGTGTGTAGTACACACTTTGTCTGCGCCGAACCCGGTCGCAATAGCGCCATCTTTCTCTCATGTGAGTGCGCATCTAGGCTTTCTGATTTGTTGAAAGCCTTTTTAATTAACAAGAGGCTTTAAGAAGAGAAGTGCCTTGTTAATTAAAAAAAGAGCACCTTAGCAGAGTCATTCTTTTGACTCTGAATAAGACACCCTTGTCTGTTGCTTTGTAAAAGTCAGCTTTTGTAAGCAGTTTGATACAAAGACGAAAAAAGGCACTTCATGGAAAAATCCATAAAGCGCCTTTGCTTATGTAAGATGTTATTAATTATACAAAACTAAAGTAATTTGTCAACTATTTTTTGGAAAATAAATAAAAACCAAAAATTACTAAATATTGTAAAGAGATTATTGATATTGCTTCACAATAGATCTCCGTTCTATTTTTTCTATTGCATAATGATCATGGCTTACGGTCATCGCTGGTGCAGTAGTCGGTCAGATAATATAGAGTTAAGATTTAGCAAATAAAGATTTTTTACATAGTATATAACAGGGAGGAATTATTATGATTGTTGCACTGTTATATGCCATAGTGCTTATACTTTTGACTGTAGTCTTATTAGGAATAAAGAATAGACTGCTTCATCGAACTTTCAGAAGGCAAAGGAGGCAAAAGGAGAACTGTTCTTTTACAAAGTTACGATAATAAAATGCGGTTCGTATTCTCTATTGTAAACCTATAGTATATACTATAGCATAGTAAGACATTTGATTGCTTGGAGGAAGACATGGAAGAGAAAAGACCTCTTAGGGTTATTGTGATTTTAGAAGTTTCGATACTTGCTATTGCTATAGGTTTATTTTTATGCAGTTTTATAGGGAAGCAGTTTCCTGTGCATTCCACCAACGCCCAGTATATAAAGGAAATGGTGCCAAGGGTAGGCGTGTCTGTGTTGCTTATTGTCTGTATGAGGATTTTTTACCCTAGGCTTAGATTGGGATTTTGTCTAAAGGGCATGGGACAGGGGCTGCTTCTTAGTATTGTGATGGTGATTTACATAGTTGAAAACTTTGTAAGTGGTTCCAAGGTAGATGCGGTTATTGATTTTAGTAAGATTACTGCATGGAATTATATCTTATGTTTCTTTGCAAATATGTCAGTCGGCCTGTTTGAAGAGGTGCTTCTTAGAGGGACCGTGTTAAATATTATGAATGAGCAGTGGAAATGCCGCAAATATGGTTCATATGCTGCAGTGGGTCTTTCTAGCCTGTTATTTGGCCTTGCCCATTTTGTAAATTACTTTAATGGCAGCAATTATTTAAATCCAACCATTGCACAGGTATTTTACGCAACATTTATTGGGTTGTTCATGGCGTCTGTATATTTAAAGTCAGGTAATATGTGGCTTGTAATACTTCTTCATGGACTATTTGATTTTGCTGCAGAATTCTGGGAGTTGGTGACACCAACGACAAATATTAGCAAAGTGGATATTTCCATTGCAAATGTAGAGTATTTAATTGTATTTTATCTGCCTCTGGCAATAACGGCCTTCTTTATAACAAGAAGTTATGTAACTGAATATCAGCAAGATCAGTAATCGCTACTTTCGAGAGTCTGTATGCTTGTAATGGAGAAAGTGGTTTTGTATGAAAAGTCTTTGAAGATAGTACCTGGGCATTAAATCATAATGGAATAGAACTGAAGAAGGGGAAATTAGAAGAATTTGATAAGACAAACCAGACGTTTGGCCCGGAAAAATCAGAAGCACTGGAAACAGAACAGGAAGCTGTTTCTAATGCCTCTGAAACAAAGAAGGAAACGCAGCAAAGAAAAATAACAGATTAGTTTAATGTATATACAAGAAAACTTAATAAAACAGCAAATGAATTCCAGGCAATATAGGGTATAAGCAGATATCCGGCAGTCTTATTGCATTTGTAAAAGAGCTGGAACATGACAAGGTTTACGAAGAGCAGCAATACGGTCCATAAAAAGGAGATAAAGAACAACTGGAAGGTAAAGAACAGGATGTTAAAAAAGAAGTTGATTACCAGCTGAATTGCGTATACCTTAAGTCCGGTTTTACCATATTTACAGGTGGAAATATACACAAAGTAAGAGGCAATTCCCATCAGGATAAAAAGTATGGTCCAGACGATTGGAAATACAATGCCTGGAGGTGCAATGACTGGCTGGTTTAATTTCTGGTAGTCTTCCATGCTGTTTCTTGTTAGAAATCCGGCTATCCCGCCAACGGCAAGAGGGATAAGGACGGCTATGATGAATTCCTTGATTTTGAGTTTATTCATTTTTTTCTCACCTCTTGTACACCCTATTCCGTTTCGCACTAATATATACCTTGTTTTATGGAAATAAAATATGGTAGTATTAGAGCAATACGAGATAGGAGTGAACGAAAAGTGGCAGGTAAATTTTATGCAGTCCGTAAAGGAAGAGAAACAGGGATTTTCCATTCCTGGGATGTTTGTAAGAGCAAGATTACAGGTTTTAGCGGTGCGGAATATAAGAGTTTTAAGACAGAAGCAGAAGCTATGGAATATGTAATGGGTGGACAGAGAAAAGAGCCTACAGTTGCTTATGAAGATCATGAAAAGGCATTTGCTTACGTGGACGGAAGCTATAATGTTCATACAAAGGAATTTAGTTATGGTGCGGTGTTATGCCATAATAATGAAGAGTTTGAATATAGTGAAAAAGGAACTGACAAAAGCCTTGCTGATATGAGAAATGTGGCAGGTGAAATCCTCGGTGCGGAAATTATGATGCGTGAGTGCGTGGAACGAGGCATTAAGGAATTAGACCTATACTATGATTACGAAGGCATTGAAAAATGGTGTACAGGCGTATGGCAGGCGAAAAAGCCTGGGACACAAGCATATCGTGATTACTACAATGGCATTAAGGACAAGCTTCGTGTAAACTTCCACAAAGTTGCAGCCCACACTGGCGTTGAGTTAAATGAACGTGTTGACCAGCTAGCAAAAAAAGCACTGGGCATTATATAAAATAAAATAGTAAGTAAATGAAAGATGTCTAAGTTGTAGGAATTTAGACATCTTTTGTGTTATATAATCTATTTAATTTTGCTCTGACAAGGACTATAGTATGAAAAAATAGTGTTTATTGGAGGGAAAGTTATGATTTGTCAGAGAATATATTTATCAGATGATAAGAGAGTGTATTTTGATACCTACATTCAGGAAAACTCAGTAGAAATGGGAGATAAGAAAAAACGCCCAGCAATCGTTGTCTGCCCAGGTGGCGGATATTCCTTTACTTCGGACAGAGAAGCAGAGCCAATTGCATTATCCTATGCAGCCAAAGGATACCATGCGTTTGTACTTCGTTATTCTTGCGGCGAGTATGGAGCAATGCCAGCACCTCTTAATGAGCTGGCAAAGACAGTGTATACAATTAGGGAACGTAGTGAAGAGTGGAACATTGATCCGGACAAAGTCGTATTGACCGGTTTTTCAGCAGGAGCCCATTTGGCAGCCAGTCTTGGAGTGTTCTGGAATAACAAAGACCTGCTTTTGGAGTATGATAACAACCGTGAGAGTATTAAGCCAAATGGATTAATCATCTGTTATCCGGTAATTGATTTATTCAGCAGTGTTAAGAAAATGGATATTGGCATCGAGGGATATCCAGAATATGATCAGATTGATTTTAAAATACATAAAAATGCAGATCCAGAAAAAGTCTTTGTACGAGAAGGTGGAAGGACTTATGTTGATTTTGAAAACCATATGAATGCATATATATTTGGAGGCACGGATTATACAAAAGAACAGGAAGAGTTTTATTCTCTGCAAAATCATGTATCCAAAGATACGCCACCAACTTTTATCTGGCATACTACAAAAGATGGACTTATCCTGCCAGCAAATTCACTGAAGTTTGCCAATGCATTATATGAAAACCAAGTACCGTTTGAAATTCACATGTTTGGAGAAGGTGGTCATGGACTTGCCCTTGCAAACGAGGTTACAGAGGTGAACCCTTGGGAAGTCAACAAAAACTGTGAACCATGGTTTGAATTGGCAATTACTTGGGTAAAGACCTTATTTGGAAAGGAGTAGGAAGTAATGATAAAGCCAGCAGCAGTATTTAGCAGCCATATGGTCTTGCAGCAGAAAAAGAATATTGTAATATGGGGAAAGACAGACAGTAAAGAAAAAATCACAGTAGCCATGCATAACCAAGTAGTAGAGGCCATGATTTGTGAAGATCATTTTGAAGCAACCCTACATCCTATGGAAGCAGGTGGGCCTTATGATGTGGTAATTCGACAGGGAAAAGACGTTGTCCGTTTTCTTGATGTCATGATCGGCGAAGTATGGTATGCAGGCGGACAGTCTAATATGGAACTTGCATTGGTGAACAGCCTAAATGGAAAAGAGAGAGTAGCTTCTTTAAAGAAAAATGATAAGATCCGTTTTTACCAAGTACAGAGAAAATCATTTTTTGATAATGCATTTTATACAGGGGAAGAAAATGCAAGCTGGGAAGTGTATTCGAAAAATACTTGTGGAACCTGGTCCGCAGTCGGAACGTATTTTGCAGAGTATCTGCAGAAGGAATTAGGTGTTGCTGTAGGAATCATTGGCTGCAACCTTGGAGCAACATCAGCATCTTGCTGGGTAGATAAGGAGCGGCTGGAAAAGGATAGTGATACAAATAGTTATATTGAAGACTACAATAAGGCAATGGAAGGAAAGTCTCTGGAACAATATGAGCAGGAGTTAAAGGAGTTTAATGACTGGTATTCGGTATGGCAGAAAAAAGTGGATGAGCTTTATGCAAAGGACCCGGATATTGAGTGGTCAAAGGTGGAGGAGATTGCAGGGGTCTGTGTGTGGCCGGAGCCATTAGGACCAAAGTCGCCATTTCGACCAGGCGGTGTCCATGAAACAATGACAAAGAGGGTAGCAGGATATACCTTACGTGGCTTTTTATATTACCAGGGGGAAGAGGATGCTAAGAGAGCATCTTCTTATGATAAGCTGCTTCGTATGGTGATTGAACAGCTAAGAGAAGATTGGAATGACGATACATTGCCATTTATTAATGTCCAGTTACCACGCCATATCTTTAAGGATGAAGCAGACCATGGGGATTGGGCAGTGCTACGTGATAATCAAATGAAAGTATATAAGACCGTGGCAAACACAGGCCTTGCAGTGATCATAGACCAAGGCGAGTTTAATAATATCCATCCTCTTGAGAAGTCTGTAGTAGGAAAGCGTCTTGCGAAGCAGGCGCTTGCCCTTGTATATAAGAAGAAAGCCAAGGCATTTGGTCCAATGTATAAGAATGCCTTGGTAAAAGACGAAGCAGTAGTATTGCAGTTTCATAAGGTAAAGGGAGATCTTGTATACAGAGAGGACAAACTATACAGGTCAACACGAGAAGAGTATTGCCCAACAGAGGAATTCGATCCTGTAATCAGTGAAAATGGGTTTGAGGTGGCTGGAAGGGATGATGTATTTTATCCTGCGGAGATTAAGCTCCATGATTCGGAGATTGAAGTATATGCCAAACAGGTAAAGGAAATTGTTTCGGTGCGCTACGCATATCATAACTTTAGTCCGGTAACGATCTTTGATCAAAGTGGATTACCACTGCATCCATTTTGTAAAAAAATACGAGCATTAAAATTAGAAAATTAGTTCCTTTTTTTGAAAAGCTCAATATGTTAATAGTAGATAGGTCAAACATGGTAAAAGAATAGGAAATTGATGTATGGAGAATACTGTCAATATACTATTTTTCTTGGAGTGTGTGCAAATGGATCATTTTATGAATCATATAGAGCTTGAAAAGCCAATGCCGCTGGTAAAGCAGATTAATTATAAGCAGGGAGATATTGTAACAGAGCCAATTCTTCAGAGTAAAAGTGTAACGATTGCATTGATGGCAATTGATCGTAAGCAAAAGGTAATGACTACGAAAAATGCCAAGGATACTCTGATTTATGTATTGGAAGGAACTGCGGAAGTTACCATTGTAGAAAAACGCCATATTGTAACAGCAGGAGAGACCATTATTTTACCTGCCAGCAAACCTCATAGTATTTATGCACTAGAGCAGTTTAAGATGATGTTTGTAATGTTATTAAATGAATAAAGAGAAAACAGATTATTGTATGTTTTTAGCAATAGTCTGTTTTTTTGCTTTCAAAAAGGGCGGTCATGAATTACAATGGTTTGGATACACTAATTAAAAATGAAAGAAAAAGTGCAAAAAAGGAAAATTGTAATGATAAAAAATGAATTTGCAACATATAAATTAAATAGGGATGTTTTAGAGGCTCTTACAAAATTAAAATATTTGACACCAACTGAGGTGCAAAGAAAAGCAATTCCGCCGGCGCTCGACAATAAAAATATTGTCGTAAAATCTAAGACGGGATCCGGAAAGACAGCAGCATTTGCAATCCCTATTGTAGAAAACGTTGTCTGGGAAGAAAATGCGCCACAGGCATTGGTACTTGAGCCAACAAGAGAGCTTGCTTATCAAGTGAAGGACGAAATTTTCAATATAGGACGTATGAAGCGAATTAAGGTGCCAGTCGTATTTGGTGGTGCGCCATTTGATAAACAAGCTCTATCCTTAAAGCAGAAGTCACATGTTGTCGTAGGAACACCAGGGCGAGTTTTAGATCATTTACAAAAAGGAACACTTGACATAAGTCAGGTAAAGTATTTTATAATAGATGAAGCGGATTTAATGTTAGATATGGGATTTCTTGCAGATGTAAAAGAAATTATGAGTTATTTGCCAGAAATTCATACAACAATGTTATTTTCAGCAACTCTTCCTGACGAAGTGGACAACCTTGCAAATGAGTATATGTCAGATCCTGTCAAGATCATGATTGAAGATGAGACTGTGACAGAAGATGCAATTACTCAGCTTGGGTATGAGGTAGAAAATGAGGAGAAGTTTGATCTTTTATTAGATGTTCTTTATGAACAATCTCCTGAGTACTGCATGATTTTCTGTTCAACAAGGGAAATGGTAAATGTATTATTCCGCCAGCTTAAGAAGGCGAGAATTCGCTGTGGCATGCTTCATGGTATGGTAGATCAGATGGAGCGACTTACGACAATTGATGATTTTAGACAAGGTAAGTTTACAATTCTTATTGCTACAGATGTTGCGGCAAGAGGAATTGACTTTGACACAATTACACACGTAATTAATTATGACATGCCAAATGCAAAAGAGACTTATGTACATCGTATTGGAAGAACTGGACGAAACGGTAAGACAGGAACTGCGATTACATTTATAAACAATAGAGAAAAAAAATTACAAGGATTGATTGAAGAATACACAAATGCAAAAATCACCATGTGTGTACCAAAATCCAAAGAAGAACTACAAGAGAAGAAGCAGGAATTCTTACAAAAACAGAAGATTAGACAGCCGTTAAAGGCGAAAAAAGGTGCCGTCTTTAATAAAGATATAATGAAGCTTAGCATTGGTGGTGGACGTAAATCCAAAATGCGTGCCGTAGATATTGTAGGAACTGTATGCAGTATTGATGGTGTAGCAGCAGAGGATATCGGAATAATTGATGTGCGAGATTCGCTGACTTATGTAGAAATACTGAATGGAAAAGGGAAAATTGTTCTCGATGCACTGCAAAATAAGCCAATAAAGGCAAAAATACGAAAAGTTAGAATGACAAGATAAAAAAAGTATGGAAATTTTTGTAAAAATATTATAAACTGTTAAAGGGCTTGTGCCGATATACACACAGAAGTTTTAGGACGATATCATCTAGTACGGAAAAAGTTTTGTTTGGGTAGCTTATTCCATAGATGATTTCTACCTAAACTCAAAAAAATGTTATGAAAAGGGAAAAGGGTGTTGTAGTATGTTGAATTTAAGAGTTAAATTATCTTCTGTCGATGAAATTCGTGATTTTGTAAACAAATGTTGTACGCTAAACTGCGAAATTGATTTAGCAGCGGGCAGGTACATAGTGGATGCAAAATCCATCTTAGGTGTATGCAGTGTAGACTTAACAAGGGATTTAGAGCTATCTGTGTATACAGACGATACTGATGAAGTAGTACAAGTACTTCAGCCATATATGGTTTAGATAAAGAGGGGGGAGCTTTCGCCCCTTTAAGTTTTGGCAAAAGGCTATTATTAAACTTGTTGTAGGCTATGAATCATAAATGGGAGCTTCCATAACAATTCTATTGTGCTTCCGCTGCCTCTACAGTCGTATTAAAATATCCGCTGCTGTCAGACACTTTCAGTGTTTGCCCTCAGTGGATATTTTAATATGATAGTAACGGCAGACGAAGTATAAGTTAGTATTGTTAGGAACTCCCATTTATACTTTGTTAGTTATGACAAGTTTCATAATAGTCTTTATCTAGTTCTTGAGGGCGAAAGCCAGTAGGGAAGGTATTAAAAATACCTTCCTCAAAAGACTAGTTTACTTAAATGCTGGGGTTATTTCTTGCTTAAGAGGCGGCGAGTCTGGACTAGGTGGAGATACATACAGTCCTTGGCACTTACCGGGTCTTTTGAGGCAATGGCCTCATAGATTTCTCGATGGCTTGCAATCAATGAGTTTGCAGTTTCTTCATCTTCTTCCTTAATATAGCGGCTTACGGTACTAAACAGTGGAATCAGCCTTGGGCTTACTAAGTTATTGGCACTGTTGGCAATCGCCTGGTGGAAGCGGTTATCTGCTTCTGTAAAATCTTGTTTTGTATAGATTAGTAATTCGATATCTTCTAGACATGTCTTAATTGTTTCAAGATCATTATCAGTTGCATTTGTTGCAGCCATTGCGGCGATATCTGGTTCTACCTGGATACGTAAGTTCATAAGGTCGCGCATCAGTTTTTCCTTGTCGTCGATAAAGAATAGACCAAATGGATCTTCAATCATTCCCATTTTTCCTGAAATATAGGTACCGGATCCTTGGCGAACTTCTACAATATTACGAGTTGCTAGAGTACGCATTGCTTCTCGAATCGTACTTCTTCCTGCATTTAATAATTGGCTCAGTTCAGGTTCAGTAGGTACCTTGTCCCCGGGTTTCATATTGTGATCGATAATATATTGGATGATATCATCTGCAGTCTTCTGCATTAGATTTTTTTCATTGGATTTCAATCTGATTTCTCCTGTCATATAATGGCAACAATATAATTGCCTTTTTTTATGCTGAAAGTATTATACTATTAAAAGAATATGTTTTTCAAGGGAAGAACGAATAGAAGAGAGAGGTGCAAGCATGGTTCATATTTATCATGGTGACGGAAAAGGAAAGACCACTGCAGCAATGGGCTTGGCAGTAAGGGCAGCTGGGGTAGGAAACCTAGTAACAATAGTTCAGTTTTTGAAAGGAAATCCGACCGGAGAGATTGAAATATTAAGTCGAATTCCGGAAGTGACGATTTTAAGAAATGAAATCAATCATGGATTTACATTTCAAATGTCGGAGGAGCAAAAGAAAGAAGTTGCAATGATGCATAATCTGAACTTAATGCAGGCAATTGATAAAATCAACCGTAAAGAATGTGATACTCTAATTTTAGATGAGCTGTTAGATGTTTATAATATGGATTTGATTGATAAGAATATGGTACGTACATTATTAGAGATGCGTCCAAAGGAATTAGAGATTGTTATGACTGGAAGAAACCCAGATGAGTATTTAATTGGTCAGGCCGATTATATTACCAATATGAAAAAGGAGAAGCATCCTTTTGATCAAGGACTTCCTGCCAGAAGAGGCGTAGAGTTTTAATATGGAGAGAACTAGAAAGAACTATTTACCTATTATAGGAAACAAGTTCCTCTAGTTCTTTTTTTTACGCTATATGAAAGCTCAGAGTCCTTCCCTATAGTGCACATCTTGGCTTTCTAAAAACCAGAAAGCCAAGATGTGCACTCACTCGAAAGGAGAATGTCGCTGTCGCGACCGAGTTCGGCGCGGAGTGTTTTGCAAGCAAAACACTTTTTTACACTATAGGAAACTTACCTAAAAATAGAACTTTCAAAGGCATGCAGTGCATAAATATTATGTATAAATATTCATTAATAAATGTAAAATAACGATTTAATATGGGGAATAAAAGAAAAATACATAAAGAAAAATGTTATTATTAGATACTAAAAACGTTGTAAAAACAAGTATTATCTGTAAAAGAATATTTTTTTGAAAAGAATGAATATTTATACTTGATTTCTGCCAAATGGTGTGTATAATTATAGTAAGTCAGATGCATAAAAATTAATGCGAATGAATTTAATAACAGAAACATATGAACATATTGAAGCAGTGTTTGCGAATAGAAAGGGAGAATGAATTATGAAGAAAAAAATAGTAAGTATGCTTTTAGCAGCAACAGTAATGACATCTTTAGTAGCTTGTGGATCAAAAGAATCTGGAACGGCTGACTCTAATGAGAAAAAAGTTTTAACAATGGCAACTAATGCAGAGTTTCCACCTTATGAATATCGTGATGGTAATGATATTGTAGGAATTGATGTAGATATTGCAAAAGCAATTGCAGATGATTTAGGAATGGAACTGAAAGTAAACAGTATTGAATTTGACTCTATTATTCCAGCAGTAAACAGTGGGAAAGCAGATATTGGCGTGGCTGGTATGACAGTGACACCAGATCGTAAGGAAAATGTTGAATTTACAGACTCTTATACAACATCCACACAGATTATGATTGTAAAAGAAGATAATACAGATATTACAAAGCCTGAGGACTTAAAAGGTAAAAAAGTTGGTGTTCAGACTGGTACAACAGGAGACCTATATGTATCAGATAAGGAAAAAGGCATTGAGGTAAGCCGTTTTTCAAAAGGAATGGAAGCTGTTCAATCCTTGACTCAGGGAAAAGTGGATGCAGTAGTAATCGATAGTGAGCCAGCAAAAGAATTTGTAAAGCAAAATACAGGAATTAAAATTCTTGATGAATCCTATACAAATGAAGATTACGCAATCGCTGTGAAAAAAGGAAATACAGAATTAACTGAAAAAATCAATGCATCTTTAAAGAAATTAAAAGAAAGTGGCGAACTTCAAAAGATTATTGATAAATATATCAAATAAGAAAGAACTATTTAAATAAAACAAGGATAAGGTAAGGACTATGGTTACATTTTTAGCAAGTGGAATGCCGAAGTTTTTTGATGACTTCTGTAAATCCTTTCAACAAAATTTTATAGCAAAAGATCGTTATCAATACTTACTCGATGGTGTTGTTGTTACATTAAAGATTACATTTTTTGCAGTATTGCTTGGTATCATTATTGGTTTTATAGTAGGAATGATTCGATCTACATATGACAATACTGGAAAATTAAAAATCGGAAATGCAATTTGTAAAGTATATCTGACAGTAATTCGTGGAACACCGGTAGTAGTTCAGTTGTTAATCATCTATTATGGAATTTTTGCCTCAGTAAATATTGAGCCAGTATTTGTTGCAATTTTGGCATTTGGTATTAACTCGGGAGCTTATGTGGCAGAAATCATACGAAGTGGTATTATGTCCATTGACAAAGGACAGTTTGAGGCAGGTCGAAGTCTTGGATTTAACTATATTCAGACAATGCGTTATATCATTATGCCACAGGCAGTTAAAAATGTACTTCCTGCCTTGGGAAATGAATTTATCGTTTTATTAAAAGAAACATCTGTTGCAGGATATATTGCATTACAGGACTTAACAAAAGGTGGAGATATTATTAGAAGCCAGACATACTCCACTTTCATGCCATTACTTGCAGTTGCTGCAGTGTATTTGGTACTTGTAATGATCTTTTCCCACTTTGTACAGAAACTAGAGAGGAGGCTGAACAATGGAAGTCACTAATTCTTTAATTCAAGTAGAACACATTAAAAAACAATTCGGCACAACATTAGCGCTTGACGACATCAATCTTTCCATTGGAAAAGGCGAAGTCGTATTTATCATTGGACCAAGTGGTTCTGGAAAGAGTACCCTTCTTCGTTGCCTAAATCTTCTAGAGGTACCGACTGAGGGAGATATTCTTGTAAATAACTGTAATATTACAGATAAAAAAGTGGATATTAATATGCATCGTCAGAAGATGGGGATGGTATTCCAGCACTTTAATCTATTTCCTCATATGACAGTGCTTAAAAATCTTACATTAGCTCCAATGAAGTTACAGGGGTTAAGTAAAGAAGAAGCTGAGAAGGAAGCGTTAGCCCTTCTTGAACGTGTTGGCTTAAAAGATCGTGCAAATGCTTATCCAAATCAATTATCTGGTGGTCAGAAACAACGTATTGCAATTGTACGTTCTTTATGTATGAAGCCAGATGTCATGTTATTTGATGAGCCTACTTCTGCGTTAGATCCTGAAATGGTTGGCGAAGTATTGGAGGTTATGCGAGAACTTGCCAATGATAATATGACCATGGTGGTAGTTACTCATGAAATGGGATTTGCAAGAGAGGTTGCATCCCGAGTAATCTTTATGGATCAAGGAAAAATCGTAGAAGAAAATACACCTGATAAGATTTTTAACGAACCACAAAGTGATCGTTTGAAATTATTCTTAAGTAAAGTTTTATAAGAAAACAATATAGTGAGATGCATATAAGGTGGCCTGCAAGTTGCAGGCTGCTTTTTTAGTTTATTGGGACGTACAGGTAAAGTGTTTGTTTTGTTTAAAATTAAATACTTAGCATATTTTGTTATTGACTTAGAAAATAACTAAGTGTAGAATATGTTAGAAACCTAACAGTTAGAATTCTAACAATAAAGGAAAAGCTTTTGAAAGTGAGGGAATCACTATGAAGCCATATGAGATCGGAAAAGAGTTTCACTTTATATCCAATACGATGAAGCGTAATATTGATGCAAAGGTTGCAGAGTTTGGTCTTACCAGTGTCCAGTCAAGGGTACTGCATTTTATTGAAAAAAAAGGCCAAAATGATACTCCGGTATACCAAAAGGATATTGAAGGGATGTTTGATGTTCGAAGGTCTACGGTGACAAGTATATTACAACTGCTTGAGAAAAATGGATATATCAATCGTGAAAGTGTTCCTTCTGATGCAAGGTTAAAGCAGCTGAAACTTACAGCAAAGGGAAGAGAAGCTACAGTAGTAGTTGGAAAAATTATTTTAGAAGAAGAAGAAAATATTCTAAAAGATGTAACACAAGAGGAAAGAGAGCTATTTTTTGGAATTATACAAAGAATTTCAGAGGCAGTTCGTAACTCTTAATAAATAAAGGAGGATAATTATGATTAAAAAGTTGATGAATTATATCGGCGAGTTTAAAAGGGATACCATACTTACACCAATTTTTATTATGTTAGAAGCCATTATGGAAGTATTAATTCCTGTTCTTATGGCATCAATTATTGATAAGGGTGTTGCAGTTGGAAACATGAAGCATGTAATAGTAATTGGACTTACCATGTTACTTGTTTCATTTTTAAGTCTGGGATTTGGTGCGATTGCGGGGAAGACGGCAGCCACAGCAAGTACAGGATTTGCAAGGAATATTAGAAGGGCGATGTTTTATAATATTCAAAACTATTCATTTTCCAATATTGATAAATACTCCACAGCGGGTCTTGTTACTCGTCTGACTACGGATGTTACCAATGTACAGAATGCATATCAAATGATCATCCGTATGTTTGTCAGAGCGCCATTTATGTTGATTTCAGCAATGGTAATGTGTTTAATGATCAATGCAAGATTAAGCCTTATTTTCTTGGTAGCACTTGTATTCTTAGGAGCAAGTTTATTCTTTATCATGTCTAATGCCCATCCAAACTTTAAACGTGCATTTCGTAAATATGACGATTTAAATGGAAGTGTGCAGGAAAACTTGACAGGAATACGTGTTGTAAAGGCGTATGTCAGAGAGGATTATGAGGTGACTAAGTTCCAAAAGGCATCTCAGGCAGTATATGAGCATTTTGTAAAAGCAGAACGTCTTATCGTATTAAATAATCCAATCATGCAATTATCCATGTATGCATCTATGATTGCATTATCTTGGTTAGGAGCGAAGATGATCGTAGTAGGCGATATGTCGACAGGTGAGTTAATGAGTCTGTTTATGTATGTTACGAATATCTTAGTTTCCTTAATGTTAATCTCCATGGTATTTATTATGGTTACCATGTCAAAATCATCGGCAGAAAGAATTGTAGAAATTCTTGATGAAACAAGTGATATCCAGTCTAAACCAGATGCTATCACTACGGTAAAAGACGGATCGATTGAATTTGACCATGTAAACTTTAGTTATAATGGAAATACAGAAAACTTTAACCTTACGGATATTGATATTAAGATTAAATCGGGCGAAACAATTGGTATCCTTGGAGGAACGGGTAGTGCGAAATCTTCTTTCGTTCAATTAATTCCAAGACTTTATGATGTCGTAGAAGGCAGTGTTAAAGTTGGTGGTGTGGATGTCAGAGATTATGAGTTAGAAGCATTACGTAATGAAGTAGCAATGGTACTTCAAAAGAATGTATTATTCTCAGGTACGATTAAGGAAAACCTTCGATGGGGAAATCCAGAGGCAACTGAAGAAGAATTAATTGAAGCATGTATTCAAGCTCAGGCGGATGATTTTATTCAGTCATTCCCGGATGGCTATGATACTTATATCGAGCAGGGCGGAACAAATGTATCCGGTGGACAGAAACAACGTCTATGTATCGCAAGAGCACTTCTTAAGAAACCTAAGATCCTTATTCTTGATGACTCTACAAGTGCAGTAGATACAAAGACAGATGCATATATCCGTAAGGCATTTAAGGAAGCAATTCCAAATACAACAAAATTAATTATTGCTCAGCGTATTTCAAGTATTCAGGATGCAGATCGAATTATCGTCTTAAATGATGGTAAGATTGATGATTTTGGTACTCATGAACAATTATTAGCGAAAAATGCAATTTATCAAGATGTTTATAACTCTCAAATGAAAGGAGCTGATTTCGATGAAGCCAATGAACAAGGGGCCTAAGGGACCAATGGGCAAGGCCCAAAAGGGAGAGGCACTAAAAACACTAAAAAGACTATTTCAAGTAGTAGTGAAAAAGTACCCAATTCACTGCGCAATCGTTTTATTATGTATTGTAATCAGTTCTTTAACAGGGGTTGCAAGTACTTTGTTCCTAAAAAACTTGATTGATGACTACATTACACCATTTATTGGCCAGACCAATCCTAGCTTTGCATTATTATTTCAAGCATTAGTAATTATGGGTTGCATCTATATGACAGGTGTAGTTTCTACTTATGTATATAGCCGCTTAATGGTTAACGTAACTCAAGGAACATTACGTGACATCAGAAACAGCTTGTTTAATCATATGGAGTCCTTGCCAATCAAGTATTTTGATACTCATACCCACGGTGACATTATGAGTGTCTATACAAATGATACAGATACATTAAGACAGATGCTCAGTCAGAGTATTCCACAGTTAATTGCTTCTGCAATTACAATAACTGGTGTATTTATTTCCATGGTAGTGCTTAGTATTCCGCTTACTCTCTTAATCGTAGTGTGCATTGCGTTCATGGTCATTGTAACGAAGAAATTAGGCTCTAAGAGTGCGTACTTCTTTATGAACCAGCAACAGGACATTGCAAAGGTAAACGGCTATATTGAGGAAATGATGGAAGGACAGAAGGTTGTTAAAGTTTTCTGTCATGAAGAAGAAACAAAAGCAGATTTTAACAAATTGAACGATCAGTTATTTGACAGTGCGAAGAATGCAAATACGTTTGCCAATGTATTAATGCCAGTGTTAAATAACCTTGGTTACATTAATTTTGTTCTTACTGCAATACTCGGAAGTATTTTAGCTATCAACGAAGTTGGTACATTTACTCTTGGTGGATTGGCAGCATTCTTACAGTTAACAAGAAGTTTTAATCAGCCAATTTCTCAGATTTCTCAACAGTTTAATTCTATTATTATGGCACTTGCAGGTGCAAAGCGTATCTTTGAACTAATGGATCAAGAATCTGAAACAGATGATGGGTATGTAACATTAGTAAATGCAAAGATTGAAGAAGATGGAACTATTGAAGAAGTTGAAGAACATACTGGTGAATGGGCTTGGAAATATCCTCACCAGGATGGAACCGTAACCTATACGAAGCTATGCGGTGACGTGGTATTTGATGATGTAGACTTTGGATACAACGATGAGAAGATTGTCCTTCACAACGTAAAATTATTTGCTGAACCAGGTCAGAAAGTAGCCTTTGTAGGTGCTACTGGTGCAGGAAAGACTACAATCACTAACTTAATCAATCGTTTTTACGATATTCAAGACGGAAAGATCCGTTATGATGGCATCAATATCAACAAGATTAAAAAGGATGACTTACGTTCTTCCTTAGGTATCGTATTACAGGATACTCACTTATTTACAGGTACGGTAAAAGAAAACATTATGTATGGTAAGTTAAATGCAACAGATGAGGAAGTATATGCAGCTGCTAAGCTTGCTAATGCAGATACCTTTATTAAACATTTACCAGAGGGATATGACACTATGTTATCCGGAGATGGTTCTAACTTAAGTCAGGGACAGCGTCAGTTACTTGCCATAGCAAGAGCTGCCATTGCAGATCCTCCTGTATTAATTCTTGATGAAGCAACATCAAGTATCGATACAAGAACAGAAGCAATCGTTCAGGCTGGTATGGATCAGTTAATGGAAGGCAGAACAGTATTTGTTATTGCCCACCGTCTATCTACAGTTAAGAATTCAGATGTAATCATGGTATTAGAACAGGGTAGAATTATCGAACGAGGCAATCACGATAAGCTGATTGAAGAGAGAGGAAAATACTATCAATTATATACTGGAGCATTTGAATTAGCATAAAATAGAAATAAAGTTTTCAAATCGAGATTAATTTTCGATTTGAAAGCTTTATTTTTTTGGAAAAAATGAATTCATACTTAAATGATATGGTTTATAAGAAAAAGAAGCAGGTATTTCTCTATAAGAAATACTGATACATCAGCATAAGAAAAACTTATGAACTTATCTTGAAAGTGTAAGAAAATTATAAAAAAAGTATAAAAAACACTAAAAAACAATAAAAAAATGCTTTGTTTTCAAGAAAATACAAGGGGATACAAGTGAAAAACAGGTGGAAAAAAAAGAAGAAATGGTTATTTTTGAGTACAATATATACATAAATACCTAATGAAACGACAAAAAGTTAAAAAAACTTGTATAAAATACTAAAAAATATTTGAACAAAAAAAGAAAGTGTAAGAAAAATAGAAAATATTCATGAATACAATGTATAATTTGGTGAATTTCGATATTTACATAATTATTGACAAGAGTATAATTAGCAAGGTGAAAAAATTATCAAGGACTCACATGGAGGCAGAAGTATGGAATCATATCGTTACTTATTGGACTTAGCAATTATTTTACTAAGCACAAAATTATTAGGGCTAGTATTTCAAAAGTTTAAATTACCACAAGTAATTGGGGCATTATTAGCAGGTATCATTATTGGACCAGCTTGTTTTGGAATCGTAGAAAAAACAGAATTAATTACAGCATTATCTGAGATCGGCGTTATTATGCTTATGTTCTTAGCTGGTGTTGAAACTGACATTCAAGAGTTTAAAAAAGCGGGGAAAGCTTCTTTAGTTATCGCATTATGTGGTGTATTCATCCCATTAGCAGGCGGTTTTGCATGTCTTTATTTCTTTAATAAACCAGGTTTATTAGGAAGTGCTGACAGTACTAGAGTAATGTTAGAAAATGTATTTATGGGTGTAATCTTAACTGCAACTTCAGTTAGTATTACAGTACAGACTTTAAAAGAATTAGGAAAACTTAATTCTGCAGCTGGTACTGCAATTATGGGTGCCGCAATCATCGATGATATCTTAGGTATCATTATCCTTACAATCGTAACTTCAATGGCTGACCCAGAAGTTAACATTGTAACAGTATTACTTAAAATTGTATTATTCTTCGTATTTGTTGCAGTAGTAGGTGGTGCTTATTACTTCGTATTCAAGAAATGGACTGCTGGAAGCGAAAACAAAAGAAGATTCGTTGTTATCTCAATTGCATTTGCATTATTCATGTCATTTGCAGCAGAAGAATTCTTTGGTGTAGCAGATATTACAGGTGCATTCTTTGCAGGTTTAATTATCTCTAGCCTTGAAAAGAGTCATTATGTTGAAAAACGTTGTGATACAATTTCTTATGGTTTCTTATCACCAATCTTCTTTACAAGTATTGGTTTAGCTATGACACTTCCAAAAATGAGCGGAACATTAATCTTATTTACTGTTGCAATCATCGTTGTTGCTGTTCTTACTAAATACTTTGGTTGTATGTTTGGTGCAAAATTATTCAAATATTCTTCTTTAGAATGTAAACAAATCGGTATCGGTATGGTATCCAGAGGTGAAGTTGCGTTAATCGTAGCTCAAAAGGGTGCTGCAGTTGGTTTAGTATCTGCATCATTAATGGGACCAATCATTTTAATGGTAGTAGTTACTACAGTAATTGCTCCAGTATTATTAAATATCGTTTTCAAAGAGAAAAAAGAAGCTGTAACAGCTTAATTATAATATAGATAGTAATGGTTAAAAAAACCGGTAAGCAGAGTATGCTTGCCGGTTTTTTTAATGAACAGGAAACTTCTTGATACTTTTTGTCTTTATTGCTCATTTTTTAGAAACTATTATAATAGGAAGAAATACATTGTGGGAAAATATAACTATACAAAATGTGGCTATAACGGTTACAATAGGAGATATAGCATTATATATTCAAAATAGACAGGAGATTTGACAATGAGTGAACGTTATGATATTGCAATAATTGGTTCAGGTGTGGCTGGTCTTTCTGCTGCATTAAATGCCAAAATTAGAAAGAAGAGCTTTATTATTTTTGGCAGTGAAGAGTTAAGTACAAAGCTTGTAAAAGCAAGTCAAATAAATAATTATTTAGGATTTCCGGGCATTAGCGGAAAAGATATGCAGGAACATTTTAAAGAGCATTTAAAAGATATGGATGTTTCTATTACAGAAGACAAGATTACAACAATCTATAATATGGGAGATTATTATTCTCTTATGAGCAAGGACAAGTTTTATGAGGCAACGACAATTATCCTTGCTACCGGAGTAAACTTTGGAAAGCCATTTAAGGGTGAAGAAGAATTCTTAGGAAGCGGTGTTGGTTATTGTGCAACTTGTGATGCTCCTTTATATCGTGACAAGATCGTTACGATCATTGCTTATAACAAGCATGAAGAAGCAGAAGCAAACTTTATGGCGACAATCGCTAGTAAGCTTTATTATATACCTATGTATAAAGAAGAGGTTGAAGTGGATGCTTCTATAGAAGTGGTTCGTGATACGCCAGTTGAAATCGTAGGTGATGAGATTGTAAAGAAACTGGTATGTAAGAATACAGAAATCGTAACAGATGGCGTATTTATCTTACGTGACTCTACTCCTCCAGGACAGCTTGTTCCAGGTCTTAAATTAGACGGAAATCATGTGGAGGTAGATCGTTTAATGAAGACAAACTTGCCAGGATGTTTTGCATGCGGTGATATCGTCGGAGTACCATATCAATATATCAAGGCAGCGGGTGAAGGAAATATTGCAGCACTATCTGCAGTTTCTTACCTAGATACGAAAAAGTAGGTGAGGCATTATGAATTACAAACATTTAGAGAAAAATATATGTGATAATATTCATGAAGGACAGGTAAAGCTTGGATATGCCGATGAAATCGTCCGTATCTATTACTTTATTCCTTCTTTGAACGGCTTATTGGATACCAATGCGGCTTCTATTGAGGAAATGGATGAGATCCTTTCTTCCTTCCCTGCATTTGTGTCAGAACGACTTGGAAACGTGACAGTTTCTCACCAGGGGGAACGTTACTGCTTTATGGTCAGCCGAGAAGGTGTAGCATATATTTATGAGCACTACAAGGAAAATGAGTTTTTAAAACAGTTAATCTCTGTATTACAGACTCCTAACTGCACGATTGAGACAATCAAGGATGTATTTTTATTAAAGTCATCAGAAGTCGTTGTGGAAAAGACCGTAGGACAGGAATTTGATTATGTAATTTATTATAAAGATCCAGCAATAGATGAGTTTTACTACTGTTTCTCCATTGGAGAAATGGGAGCCTATTACCATAGGTTTATCAAACCGGATTACCAATCGGTAACCAACTAAATAAAAAAATACAAACAAGCATACTATCACAACTGATAGTGTGCTTATTTGCTACATAGAGAAGTTAAAAAGTAGGAGGAAAAAATGAATTATAGTTGTTTGATTGTGGATGATGAACAAGAGTTAGCCCAGGCAACTTGTGAGTATTTCGAAATGTTTGGCCTGCACACAGCATTTGTTACAAATGGAGAGGAATGTAGGCGTTTTTTAACACAGAATGAGGTGAAACTGTTGCTACTAGACATTAATCTAAAGAATGAGAGTGGTTTTTTGCTTTGTAAGGACATTCGAAAGGAGACGGACCTTCCAATTTTCTTTATCAGTGCAAGGCAAAGCGACGATGACATCCTGATGGCCTTAAATATTGGGGGAGACGACTATATTAAGAAGCCTTATTCCTTGTCAGTACTTTTGGCAAAAGTAAAGGTTGTCTTAAAACGGATGGAGTCTATGAACGATAGAAAGAGGGAGGAGACCGGTGGTATCTGTATAGACTATAATGCAAGAAAGGTACTTGTAGATCAAAAAGATGCAGGGCTAAAGGGAAAGGAGTTTAAGCTGTTCGCCTATCTCTATGCTCATAAAAATACAGTGGTTACAAAGTCTGAATTATTTGCAAATGTCTGGGGCGATGAGTTTTTTAGCGACGGAACATTAAATGTACATATTAGAAAGCTAAGGGAAAAGATTGAAAAGGATCCAAATAATCCGGTATTGATTAAGACTATATGGGGAACGGGGTATATATTGGAACTATGAAGATAAGGTCAATTGTAATTGCAGTCACGCTGTTCTTAGTTGGGATATATGGCGGACTTTTACTACAGATCAATACAACAACAGAGGAAAAAACGGAATTTGTTACAAATAATAAAAAAGTAAAACAGATAGAAGAACAACTGAAACAAAATGGATCCATCCCTGAAATAGATGATTGTCAAGTGCTTTTGATGACAGATCAGGAGTATGAAAGACAGCTGTATCAGGCGTATGCAAAAGGGGATACGGTTATGGATCTTACCAGCAACAATATGATAATTGGAAAGGCTGTATTTAAAGCATCTAAGGTAAGAGAACAACAGCTGCAGAGACGACTAAACCAAGTGGTTACGGAAGTTTTTATAATAAGCCTGTGTGCATTTTATATTGCTGTATTTTACATAAACCATCGATTTATCAAGCCTTTTCATATGCTGCAGAAATTTGCAACAGAGATTTCTAATGGTAACTTTGAGTTTTCCTTACATATGCCGAAAGCAAATTATTTTGGTGCATTTACAGAAAGTTTTGATTTAATGAGGGACCAGTTGCTTTCAGCGAAAGAGGGAGAGTATAAGGCAAATCGAAGCAAGAAGGAGTTGGTAGCCAGCCTAAGCCATGATATCAAGACGCCCGTAGCCACAATCAAAGCCAATTGTGAACTATTAGAGGCCATGGTAGAAGAGAAGCCAGTTAGAGCTAAACTGGCCATCATCAATACAAAGGCAAATGTAATAAATGAGCTGATGGACAACATGTTCCATGCCACCTTAGAGGAAATGGAGATGTTAAAGGTAGTAAATATGGAGTTTGAAAGTACCAAGATCAAGCCGATGTTTGAACAGATTAATCATTATGGATATATCAGCTTTGAAAATGAAATTCCTGCGTGTCTCGTGTCTGTGGACAGCCTTAGGCTTAGTCAGGTCAGTGATAATGTCATCAGCAATTCTTATAAATATGCCAATACAAAAATCTCAATTGGTTTTAAGAAAAAGGAGAAGTTCTTATGCATTACCATAAGAGATTATGGTAATGGGGTGAAGGAAGAAGAATTTCCTATGCTGTTTGAGAAGTTTTATCGAGGTTCCAATGCAGTAAGATCCAATGGTTCTGGACTGGGGCTTTTTATTGCAAAACAGTTTATGACACGGATGCAAGGTGATCTGGTCTGTTACAATGATAATGGATTT
The DNA here is from genome assembly GCA_030535455.1 of bacterium. GTDB lineage: Bacteria > Bacillota > Clostridia > Lachnospirales > Lachnospiraceae > KM106-2. The sequence goes on along the minus strand of JAUNJY010000006.1, from coordinate 37,633 downwards.
GTAGTGATGCTGTCGCTTCCTATGGTATAAACGACAACTGGAATCGTGTTATAAAAAGAATTTAAGAATTGGATAAGGATTTCATAAGGATTGCCAAAAGACTTAGTAAGCTTTGTTTTAGTACAATTAGAGCATAAAAATAAAACGTCTTATTTAAAAACTTATCTGCCTGGAGGAATAGAAATGAGCGTAATATTAGAAGCAAGGATGCTAAGTAAAACATATTCGACAAATACACTGCAGCAACATGTGTTAAAGAACTTAAATTTAGAAATTAAACAGGGGGACTTCACTGTAATTATGGGAAGCTCTGGATCGGGAAAATCAACACTGTTATATGCACTTTCCGGAATGGACCATCCTACGTTGGGAGAAATCTATTTTAAGGGAACAAAGATTTCTGATTATAACAACGACCAACTGGCAGTATTTCGAAGAACCCATGCAGGATTTGTGTTTCAGCAGATGTATCTAAATAATACCATGAGCATACTGGATAATATTCTGGTAGCAGGTTTACTGGTCAATAAAAATCGCAAGCAGGTTACTGAAAGAGCAAAGAAACTGATTGGTCAGGTTGGGCTCACTGAGAATGTATATCATAAGTATCCATTACAGCTATCCGGTGGAGAGGCACAACGAATTGCCATTGTAAGAGCATTGATTAATACCCCTGAAATTGTATTTGCAGATGAGCCAACAGGTGCACTGAACTCGGAAAATGCAGTAAACGTGCTGGATGTCATGACAGCCATAAATAAGGAGGGGCAGTCTATCGTTATGGTAACCCATGATATAAAGACTGCAAGAAGAGCCAATCGTATCTTATATTTAAAAGATGGCGTAATTATGGATGAGTGTAACCTTGGACAGTATGTAAAGGATGATAAAGGCCGCCATAAACAGCTAAGAGAGTTCTTAGAAAGAATGGGGTGGTAGCTGTGAATGTAAGAAATTCTGGTTTATTATTAATTGCGAAAGATAATATGAGGAAATCCAAAGGCTCTACCATAGTATTATTTGCATTGATTGTGGTCTCTACTATTTTGATTTATTCTGGTTTAAGCGTACTGACACAACTGAATGGATTTCTAGATCAGAAGGCAGCTCAGTTAAATACATCAGATTACATATGTTCTGTTGAGAAAAAGAACGAAAGTTTTTTACAAGAGGCGTTATCAGAACAGGGAGATACTGCATTTGTAGAAAGCAGCGATGTGATTGAAAGCATGACGGTAGAAGTACAGAATAAGACTAAAAACGACCATGTAAAGACGGCATCTGTCTATGTATGCCCTTATAATGAGTCGCAGGTGTTAAGCAAGCCAAAGTTTGTAGGGGAATTTGAGACGCTTAAGGAAAGGTCTATCTATGTGCCCTATGCATTACATGCAACAGGTGGATATGAAATTGGGGATATGTTAAGCATTCAGATTACCGGAGTGGAGTTTGAGTATGAGATTGCAGGATTTTTTGAAGATATGGTATTTGCCAATGTGTCATCTTCCGGCTGCTATGAGTTCTATGTCTTGAATTCCTGTTTAGAAAAGATGAAAGGTAAGTTAGAACAAAGCAAACAACGTTACTTCATACAAATTCGTGTAAAAGAGGGAACCGATATCAAAGCCTATGAGAAAGAAGTCATCAAAGCATATACCAAGAAGGCAGGAATTGATGCTGGTCTTGAGGGAATGTTAACAGAGACGTATAAACAGGGAAATAGTATCTTTGTCAATATACTGATGGCCATCATTATGGCATTTGCAGTTGTCTTAATTGTGATTTCATTGGTAATCATCCGGTTCTCCATTCATGTGGAAATTGAACGGAATATGGAGAATATAGGCTCGTTACAGGCAATTGGATATACCACAACACAAATACGAAGGGCAATCATCCTTCAATTCTTATTCATTGGGATAATAGGTATCCTTATCGGCATTATAGCGGCACTAGCAGCAGCAGGCGCAATGGGAAACATCGTTTCTGTTTCAGTGGGACTTAAGTGGATCAATAAAATCAGCGGTCCTGTAATAGCAATCGCTACACTGAGCATATTATCTCTGATGATTTTGGTAACCGAACTTGTAGTAAGGAAGATTAAGAGAATCACTCCCCTTACGGCATTACGTTCTGGAATTGAGACACATAACTTTAAGAAAAATCACCTTCCACTGGAGCATGGAAAAGGACGCGTAAATATTCAGGTAGGATTGAAAGGCATCTTTCAAAATGTAAGACAGAACTTTGTAATGATGAGTATTATTTGCCTATTAAGCTTTGCAGGCGTATTTGCAATGACTATGTATTATAATTTTAACGTAAAGGAAGAGGGCGTATTAAATCTAGTTGGAATTGAAAATGCCAATGTACAAGTAATTGCAGAGAAAGAAAATGTTGGGCAGGTAAAGGAGGATATCAAAAAGGACTCCCGTGTTTCTAAGACGACTAACTATGCAACCGAATATATGACGGTAAAGAAAGAGAATATGGAAGAAAATTTATTAGCCCATATATGTGATGATTTTAGTACCCTTACTCTAGATACGGCCATAAAAGGAAATCACCCAAGATATGATAATGAAGTGGGTATGACAAGTCTTTTAGCAGAAAGAATGGGAGTACAGATAGGAGATAGTGTAACTGTTGGTTTCGGAGGAGAAGAAAAGGAATTCATTATCGTAGGACTTACGCAGCAGATTAGCAATTTGGGATTGGGAATTGAGATGACCGATCAGGCAGCAAAACGTATTGTTCCTTCTTATGAGCTTACCAACTTTTATGTATATTTAAAAGACGGGGTTAGTACAAGTGAGTATATGGGACAGTTGAATGCAAGGTATGCGAATACTTCCGTTGTATTTTACAATAATCAAGAAATGTTAATATCCAGCCTGGAAAGCTTTAAATCAGCAATCGGAATGTTATGTATCATATTTGTTGCAATTACCATATTTGTGATTGTTTTAACATTGTTACTTTTAATCAGTCTGAAGCTGGTGAAGGAGAGAAAAAATTATGGTATTTTCAAAGCAATTGGATATACTACAAAGCAGCTGATTCTCCAAATCATAGTTGGTTTTTTGCCAATTATACTGGCTGGAATTCTGGCAGGCTTGGCAGCAGGGCTCTTTTTATCTAATCCTTTGATTGGACTGATGATTAAGAGTGTGGGCATTAGCAAGATAAATTTTACGATTTCCCCATTTTATGCAATTGTATTACCTTGTGGAATTGGAGTGACAGCAGTCGTGACAATCTTCCTTGCATCCATAAAAATACGTAACATTACTCCAAATGAGTTATTTCATGAATAAAGCTGAAGATATTAATAACCGATGGCGCAGAAAGGGGCGGTCACATAGTTTTTGTGACCGCCCCTTTGGACTCATTTTTTTCGGAAAAGTCTATGTAGTAAGGCTAGCTACAATTCACTTTTGTAATCTATATCGTCGGATTTCTATGCGAAAAAATATGAAGTATTAAGTAATGGTATCTTTACTATAACAATTTGTTAAAAAAATATCAATAGTTTCAAGAGGGAAAGTTAGATGGTATTTTATGGTATGTTGTAAATGGAGAGGAATTCATAGTACAATAATAGAGAATAGAACAAAAATAGCAGGAGGTCTTACCGTGAAGTTTATGCATTTATCGGATCTTCATATTGGAAAGCGGGTCAATGAGTTTTCCATGATTGAAGATCAAAAACATATATTGAATGAAATCCTAGAGATGATAAAAGAAGAAAAACCGGATGGGTTAATAATTGCAGGGGATGTGTATGATAAGAGCATTCCCACTGTTGAGGGGGTCACTCTGTTCGATGGTTTTTTAACAAGCGTAAGTGCTCTTAAGACCCCTGTATATATAGTGAGCGGCAATCATGATTCGGCTGAGCGTCTTAACTTTGGCGGAAGAATCATGGAAGCACAAAAGGTTTACATTGCGGGAGTTTTTGAAGGGGAATTAAAGAAAGTGACAGTGACCGATGAGCATGGACCTCTTAACATTTATCTGCTTCCATTTGTAAAGCCGGCGATGGTAACGCCATATCATCCAGAAATCGAAACGTATGAAGAAGCTGTAAAAGCAATTATCGAACATGCAAATGTTGATACATCTGAGAGAAATCTTCTTGTTGCACATCAGTTCATCATCTGCGGTAACCAGACACCGATACGAAGTGATTCAGAACTTGAAAGCATTGGCGGATTAGATCAGATTGATGCAAGCGTGTTTGAACCATTTGACTATGTTGCACTGGGACATTTACACGGAGCGCAAAAGATAGGGCGTGAGTCCATTCGATATGCAGGAAGTCCGATTAAATATTCATTTTCTGAAGTGAGACAGAAAAAGAGTGTAACTATGGTAACTATGGGAAAAAAAGGTGAGGTTAGCTATGAGTTAAAACCACTCACACCATTAAAAGACATGAGAGTGATCAAAGGGCCAATTGAGGAATTATTAAATCCAGAGTATTATACTCAGGCAAATACCAATGATTATATCCAGGCAACTTTGACAGATGAAGAAAATATCGTAGATGCTATTGGACGACTACGTACTGTATATCCTAACATTATGCGACTTGACTTTGAAAACAGCATGACGAAGAATAATGAAAATGCCAGAACTATGGCAACTGATGTGCAGAAGAAAAATCCAATGGAATTGTTCAAAGAGTTCTTTACTGCGCAGAACAATGTAGATATGAATGAAAAGCAGGAAGAGATTATGACGAGACTTTTAAATCGATTGGAGGGTGAAGAATGAAGCCAGTAAAATTAATTATGAGTGCATTTGGTCCATTTGCAGGTGTACAGGAAGTTGACTTTACAAAGCTTGGAGGACAAGGTTTGTTTTTGGTAAGCGGAGACACCGGAGCAGGTAAGACCACGATTTTTGATGCCATCAGTTTCGCTTTATTTGGCTCACCATCGGGGGAAGTCCGTAAAGAAGAGAACAATGCCATGCTTCGAAGCCATTATGCGAAGAAAGAGACAAAGACATTTGTTGAATTTACCTTCTTACATCGTGGCAAGGAATACTTTATTCGAAGAAATCCTCAGTATATGCGTCCAAGGCTGAGAGGAACGGGAGCCGATACATTAGAACAGCAGGGAGCGGAACTAATCTATCCGGATGGAAGAAAGGTTGTTGACTTTAAAAAGGTAACCAAGGCAGTAGAAGAAATCTTAGGAATTGACTGGGCGCAATATAAGCAGGTTGCCATGATTGCACAAGGGGAGTTTTTAAAGTTACTGACTGCAGATTCTCAGGAGCGTGGAGCAATCTTACGTAAAGTATTTGGAACGGGTATCTATGTAAATATCCAGATGCGTCTTGGAGAGATGGCAAGGGCATTAGGACGTGAATGTGAGATGATTACAAATACTATCTTTGAGTCATTAAAGCGTATGGACATCCCTGGAGATTATGAGAACTTAGAGGCAGTTAAAGAATTATTAGAGAAACGAAACATTTATGAGACAGAGGTCTTGATTTCCTATTTAAGCGAACTAATTAAGAAAGACAAAGAAATCTTTAAAGAGAATAAAACGTCTTATGATGAGCTTAAAAAATCTATTGATGAAAAGACAACACTGATTACAGAGTTAAATCAGATTAATCAGTTGTTTGAAGAACTTGTAAAGGCACAAGAAAATAATAAGCAGCTAAAAGGACAAGGACAAGCGTTTGATGCTAAGAAAAACAGCGTAGAGGCAGGAAAGAAGGCTCTCTATACAGTAAGGCCTTTAGAAGCTGACTATCTTAAGACTATGGCAGAACAAAAAGAGGTAGCAGCTACCTTGGCAAAGCTGTTTGAATTGAGAGAAGAAGTAAACGTTGCCTTTGAAGCCTTAAACCAAAGAGCTAAACAGGCTAGCTTAACAAAGCCAAGAATGGATGAGTTAGTGGCTGTTTTAAGCAAGCGTAAGTCAGAAGCCTTAAAATATAATGAGATTACAAAACAGGAGCAGCAGCTACAAAAGCTATCTGCTGAAAAAGTCACTGCATCGGAAGCCTTAAATCTTGTAACAAATGCATGTAAGGAAAATGAGCAGGCGCTCGGTCAATGCCAGGAGTATCTATCGGAAGTAAAAGAGTTAGATGTCATATACGCAAAGACTGAAAATGAACGTGTGGCAATAGAGACTGAGCTAAAACGTATGCAGACATGTTTTAATGCAGTGACTCAGGTAGAAGCATTAAAACTTGCATATGAAAAAGAAGTTGCAGCATTTAAAGAACAAGAGGCAAACTACCAAGAAAAATCTTATCTATACCAAGAAGCAGAGGCCAATTATTTTAGAGAACAGGCAGGGATTCTAGGAGCCGGATTAGAGGAAGGCAAGCCATGTCCGGTTTGTGGTTCTACGACTCATCCTCAGGTTGCTACATTAACTGAGAAGGCGATTTCCAAAGAACAGCTTGATCAGTTAAAGGAACAAAAGGAGCTTGCACAACAGGAGTATACAAAGGCTAGCAGCAGCTGTAATAAGATACAGACTCAGTGGGAAGTAAATAATGAGGCAGCAGCCAAGGAGTTACAGGAGTTGTTAGGTGAAGCAGTTACTGAAGTTAGTACATCCAGAAAGCAACAGCTGTTTGAAGTGATGGATAATAGGAAGGAAGCATATGCTGCATTACTTAATACATTAAATGAGATGAAGGAAAAGCTTGAAAAGAAGAAACAGGCGGAAGAAAAACGTGAGTTACTGTTAGCAAAGCAAGTGGAGGAAAATCAGCGTTTAGAGCAGATTAAGGAAAAGATGACAGCACTTGAGTTAGAGATTTCCAATGTAACCACGCTTATTACAGCAATGAAACAAGAGGTTGAGTTTGCTTCCAAAGAAGAATTTGAAAAGTGCTATCACCTAGAACAGGCAGAGTATCAGAGATTGGAAAAGGAATTAGACCAGGCAAGCATGGCATTTGATCAGAAAAAAGAAGAACGTAGCAAACTTGTGGCAAGGATACAGGAGATTGAACGACGAAGTGAAGAACTGATTCAAAAGACAATTGCAGCAAAAGCTATATTTGAGACTTCTATAGCAGAAGGCGGTTTCACAGATGAGGAGGCATATAAGAACGCCCTTATTAGTGAGGCAGAGCTTACGGCCATGGAGCAGCAGATTCAAGCGTATAAAGAGCAGGTTGCAAAGAATGAGCAGACTATTATGGATTTAACAAGTCGTCTTAAAGGAAAAGAACGAAAAGAAGTTACAGTTCTTCAGACGGAAAAAGAGGAACTCCTTACAAAGAGCAAGGGATTAGAAGATTTGCTTCGTGCAGTCTACAGCAGGATCAACCATAATGCAGATACCCTTAAGCATGTGGCAAAGGCTTATGCAGACCATAAGACAAAGACAGACGAATATGCAACCATTGATCTGCTTGCTAAGACGGCAAATGGTAATTTACAAGGAAAAGCAAAGCTTGCCTTTGAGCAGTATGTACAGGCATTCTACTTTGAACAAGTATTACGTGAGGCAAACAAGCGATTGTTTAAGATGTCTAACAGCCAATATGAGCTGATGAGAAAAGATGATCCAACTAACCTTAGAAAGGCAACAGGCCTGGAACTCGAGATTATGGATTACTATACAGGAAAGCCTCGTTCGGTAAAATCTCTAAGTGGTGGAGAGTCCTTTAAGGCTGCATTATCTCTTGCCCTTGGATTAAGTGATGTGATCCAAAGCCATGCAGGCGGAATTGAAGTGGATGCCATGTTTGTTGATGAAGGATTTGGCTCTTTGGATTCCAACTCCTTAGAACAGGCAATTGAGACGTTAAATGCACTTACAACGGGAGATCGATTAGTAGGTATCATCTCCCATGTAAATGAGTTAAAGGAACGTATTGATAAGAAAATCTTAATTGAAAAGACAATGGAAGGATCTCATCTGAAACTTGTGTTAAATTAGGTGGAAACAACGTAACAGATAAATCCATCCAGTCATTGTAAATGCACTTAAAAATGTGGTAAGGACAACAATGCTTGAGGTGATGACTTCATCATTATTCATATTGTCCGCCATGATATAACAGCTTACCGTAGTTGGGGAAGCAAGCATGATTAGTAGCGCAACTAGTTTTTCACCCTGAAAATGCAGTAAATATGCAAATGGAAGGAAGATGGCTGGGAGTGCTACTAATTTTATTAATGAGGCAATGATCGTTGGCTTTACTTTGGCAATTGCCTTTTTACCTTCGAACCCGGCACCCAGGGCAATCAATGCAAGGGGAGTGGCCAAGGTGGAAATGCTTTTGATTGTCTTTGTAAATAGCGTATATAAGTGGAAGTCGCATAGGGAAGCCAACAATCCACACAGGATTCCCAGGATAATTGGATTTTTAGCGATATTTACAACAGAGTCTTTAATCTTATGTAGTTTCTTCTGCTCGCCTTCTGTATTTGCTTCGAAGGTCAGGACAATGACAGAATAGATATTAAATAGTGGTACAGTACCAATAATCATAAGAGGAGCCATTCCTGCATTGCCGTACATATTTTGAATAAAGGCAACGCCTAGGATTGCAGCACTGCTTCGAAAGGAAGCCTGAACAAAGGCGCCGGTAATGCTTTTGTCTTTGATCAAAAGCTTGCTCAGCCCCCAGATTGTAAAGAACATGATTGTGGTGGTGATGGCACAGAATAGGACAAAGCTGGTATCCCATTTTTCACGTATATTAGTGGTTGAGATATCCAGGAATAAGAGAGCCGGCAAGGCTACTTTGAAATTCAGTGCGTTGGCCTCTTTGACAAAGCCAGGACCTAGCATATGTAGTGATTTCAGGATATAGCCAAGCAACATAACTAAAAACACTGGAAATGTAGCATTTAGACTAAATAGTAAATTATTCATTGTATTATTCTCCTTTTATTCGATTTTAAACCAACAGATTTTACACGTCAACCGAAAGGAAGACGCAAAAAGACGAATTCACAGACAAAAGGTGCCATTAATTAACACGTTGAAATGAAATGTCATTAGTGGTAGAATGTGGATGTAAAATGTTTATGAATATATTAATAAACAAAAAAAGATACTTAAATAAGAACCAATCGTTAAAGGAAAAGATAAAGAAAAGGAGTTGACGAAATGGCAATATTAGTTACTGGCGGAGCTGGTTATATTGGAAGCCACACATGCGTTGAATTAATTAAGGAAGGTCATGAAATCGTTGTTGTAGATAACTTATGTAATTCTAGTGAAGTTTCTCTTCAAAGAGTAGAGGAATTAACAGATTCAAAAGTGAAATTTTATCATGTTGACTTACTTGACCGCGAAGCATTAACAGAAGTTTTCGAAAAAGAAAGCATTGATAGCGTTATCCATTTCGCAGGATTAAAAGCAGTAGGAGAATCCGTTGAAAAACCTTTAGAATATTATTATAACAATATTACAGGAACTTTGATCTTACTTGATGTAATGCGTAAGCATAACTGTAAGAACATTATCTTCTCATCTTCTGCAACTGTATATGGTAATCCACATACAGTGCCAATTACAGAAGAGTTCCCATTATCAGTGACAAATCCTTATGGAAGAACAAAACTTATGACAGAAGAAATCCTTCAAGATGTTTATAAGGCTGATAACGAATGGAACATCGTGTTACTTCGTTACTTTAATCCAATTGGTGCACATAAGAGCGGTAGAATTGGTGAGGATCCAAAAGGAATCCCTAACAACCTTGTTCCATATATTGCACAAGTTGCAGTTGGCAAGTTAGAAGCACTTGGTGTATTCGGAAATGATTACCCAACTCCAGATGGTACAGGCGTACGTGATTATATCCACGTAGTTGACCTTGCAATCGGACATGTAAAAGCACTTAAGAGATTAGAAGGACACCAAGGCGTTTCCATCTACAACTTAGGTACTGGTAATGGATACAGTGTACTAGAAGTACTTCATGCATTTGAAAAAGCATGCGGAAAGACTTTAAAATATCAAATCAAACCACGTAGAGCTGGTGATATCCCAACTTGTTACGCAGATCCTAAGAAAGCAAGAGAAGAATTAGGATGGGTTGCAGAACGTGGAATTGAAGAGATGTGTGAAGATTCTTGGAGATGGCAAAGCAATAATCCAAATGGTTACGAAGCATAGGATGCTGTTGGCTTTTCAATAAAGCAGATAACCGGTGGGTTGAAAAAAAGAGTTTATATAGTTATAGATTAGGCATGGGACGATTATTCATCTCATGCCTTTTTTCGTGAAAAAGCATCTTCTTACATAATGCAATTATCAAATTGTTATTTTTAATAAATTAGGGTATAATTGTGAAAAGATACTTACATATTAGGAGGCAGGTATGTATAGAAATAATTTAGGCGATCAAATAAAGAATATTGTTGAAGATGCAGTAGACTCGTGCAACTTTGGTGATTTAAATAATAAAATAAAGAATACTGCGGATCGGGCGATAGATGAATTTAATCGGGCGACAGCACCTTTTCAGTATGGAGACAAGAGAAAACGAAACTCTCACAATGTACCACCATTTGGCCAAGGCGGCCCATTTGGGCAAAATGGTCCATTTCAAGGACAGCCATTTCGTGATCAGAGAAGACCCAATAATACGGGAACGTTCAGAGGACAGGGACCACAATTTAATGGACAGGCTTCACCTTTTAACGGACAACGTGATTTTAAAAGACAAGAAGCGCAGTCACGTCAGTACGGCCAAACTACAAGGCGTAATAGGATTATAAAGAAAAGAAAAGAGATTGGAAAAGTCTCAAGTATCTTATTTATAGTATTTGGTTCACTTGGACTTGCATGTTTTGGAATTACGTCCTTTGTACTATATATGGTATGGCTTGGAACAGGTGCACTTAACCTTATGTTGCCAACGCTAGGTTCTATTTTTGGAGTAGTTACACTGATTTTTGCAACCATGCTTGGAATTGGCATTCACAAAAAGAAACGAATTAAGCGTTTTCATATCTATGAGAGCTTGCTTGGAGAAAAGAAATATTGTGAAATTGAGCGAATGGCACAGTATACAGGAAAGTCAAAAAAATATGTATTAAAAGATTTGAAAAAGATGATCTTGCTTGGCTTCTTTGTGGAAGGCCATATTGATGATACAAAGACATGTTTTATTGAGGACAATGCCACATTTGAGCAGTATTTGATTGCACAGGAAGGGTATAAACAGCGCCTGAAAGAAGAGGCAGAAAAAAAGGTCGATACGACTAAGAAAGACCTTGATCCAGAGCTGTTAAAGGCAATTAAGGAAGGACAGCAGTTTATTGAACAAGTAAAGGCAGCAAATGAGGATATTCCAGGAGAAGAAATCAGCCGTAAGTTATATCGATTAGAAGATGTAATAAGCAAGATTTTTGTCTGTGTTGAGAAGCATCCAGAGAAATTATCAGAAATCAGAAAGTTTATGGAATATTACCTTCCAATCACACTAAAGCTTGTAAATGCATATAAAGAATTTGATGCACAGCCAATTCAAGGGGAGAATATAACCAATTCAAAGAAAGAGATTGAGGCAACTTTAGATACTATCAATACGGCATTTGAAAAGCTGCTAGACAGTCTGTATGAAGATGAGGCAATGGAGGTCTCATCAGATATTTCTGTATTAAATACGTTATTTGCACAAGAGGGATTAACAAAGAAAGATTTTGATTTGAAATAAATCGGCATTTAGGAGGATATTACTATGGGAAATGATGAAATCATGAATGAAATACCAGCACCAACGTTGACATTTCAGCCGTTTGAAACAGAGCCAGTGAGACAAGAGATTGTTGAAACAAAGGAAGAAAAACCTGTATTCGATGAATCAATGTTAAGCGAAGAAGAAAAAAAGATGGTAAATCACTTTTCTTCACAAATTGAATTAACAAATAGTAACTTAATCTTGCAATATGGTGCAGGAGCACAGAAAAAGATTGCAGATTTCTCTGAGACTGCACTTAATAATGTAAAGACAAAAGATCTTGGCGAAATTGGCGATATGCTTACCAACGTAGTGACAGAATTAAAAGGATTTGATGCAAATGAGGAGAAGGGCGGAATTTTAGGCTTTTTTAAAGGAAAATCCAATAAATTATCAGCTATGAAGACCAAATATGCCAATGCAGAAGTCAATATCAATAAAATCTGTCAGGCATTAGAGGCTCATCAAGTACAGTTATTAAAAGACGTAGCGATGCTCGATAAAATGTACGATGTGAATAAGACATATTTTAAAGAGCTATCCATGTATATCTTGGCAGGAAAGAAAAAACTTCATGAGGTACAGACAGTAGAACTTCCAGCCCTTATTGCAAAAGCAGATGCATCCGGACTTCCAGAAGATGCACAGGCAGTAAATGATCTAAACAGCTTATGCAATCGTTTTGAGAAGAAAATTCATGATCTTGAATTGACTCGTATGATCAGTATCCAGATGGCACCTCAAATTCGCCTTGTACAGGGAAATGATACATTGATGAGTGAAAAGATACAGTCTACCATTGTAAACACAATTCCACTTTGGAAAAGTCAGATGGTACTTGCCCTTGGAGTAGCACATTCAGAACAGGCAGTTCAGGCACAGCGTCAGGTAACGGATATGACCAATGAATTGCTTCGTAAGAATGCAGAAACACTTAAGATGGCAACGATTGAGACTGCAAAAGAGACAGAACGTGGTGTGGTTGATATGGAAACATTGAAATTGACCAACGAATCCTTAATTTCAACATTGGATGAGGTACTTCGCATCCAGGCAGAAGGAAAGCAAAAACGTAAAGAAGCAGAAGTAGAATTGAACCGCATGGAAAATGATTTAAAGAACAAGTTATTAAATCTGCATACGAAATAGAGGGAATGGGGGATTGAAAAATCTCCCATTTTCGTTATAATAAGGATAGAATATTGTATAAAATCAGTAAAAGGAGGGATTTTATGGCATATAACAATTCGTTATCTTATGTTTATGGTAGCTATTTAATGAGTCCCCGTATTAGTAGAAACACGAATAATGTAAATAAAAATTCTTTTGGACGACTGATCAATAGTTATTATGGAAAGCACTCCTTATTCAAGAAAACATTGCCTTGCACTTATAGTTCGGAACTGCTCACACTTAATGAGAAGACGAAGGATATTGCGACATCCTTGCATGTACTACAAGAGAAGCAGGAATTATATTCTGAGGAAAAAAGAGAAGAATTAGGCGAGACACTATTCTCTTTTGTTCAGGAGTATAATTCACTAGTGGAAGCACTAGGGGAATGTGAAAAAGATGAATTAAAAGAGAAGAGTTACATGTTAGAAGGTGTGTCCGAATTTTATAAGGATGACCTTTTAAGTGTGGGTATTCAGATAAATGAGGATCAGACATTGAATATTGATACTGATCAGATCGATACGACTGATTTATCGGTAATAGAAAGACTCTTTCATGGACAAAACTCTTACGGTATGGCTGTTATGGAACGTGCAAGCCAGCTTGGAAAAGAGTCATTATCCATGGTCTCCTCTGCTCCAAAGTTTTATCAGAGTACAGGAAACATAAATTATTCCGTAAATACAGGAGTATTATTTAGTACGTATTGTTAGGTTACAAAAGAAAAAAGGTCATAAAGACATAAAAAGAGGTGCCGCACCAACGATGAGAATCGTTGGTGTGACACCTCTTTTTATGTTACACCACTATTAGCAGTCTGCGTGTTTTACACTGTCAAATTCATCTTGAATTTCTTTGCTAGGTTCTTTGTCCAGTAAACTAACGATTACGATCAATAAGCTGGCAAAGATAAATGCAGGTAATAGTTCGTAGATGGAGAAGATACCACCTAATTTTTTAATCCATAAGGACCAAACGATAGAAAGCGTACCGCCACCTACCATACCGCAAATTGCACCTCTTAATGTAGTACGTTTCCAGAATAATGAGAATAGTACAAGAGGACCAAATGCAGCACCAAAGCCAGCCCAAGCGTAGGAAACAAGTTCGAAAACGGAACTGTTAGGATCCCATGCAATTACAATGGAGAATACTGCTACAACAAGGATGGTTGCTTTGGAAATGAAAAGAATTTGCTTATCTGTTGCATCTTTCTTAAGCAGTTTCTTATAAAGGTTAGAACCTACAGAAGAAGAAACCATAAGAAGCTGTGAGTCAGACGTACTCATTGTAGCTGCAAGAATACCGGAAAGTACGATACCTGCAAAAATCGGCAATAAGAACGTATTTGTCATAACGATAAAGATTGTTTCGGATTGGTCTTTTGTTGCTAAAGACGGAATTATTCCTTGTGCACTTAATGCATTTCCAACAAAGCCGATGCATGTAGCAACACTTAAAGAGATCACAACCCAGATCATTGCAATCTTTCTTGATTTTTTGATTTCCTTTGAGTTTTTGATTGCCATAAAGCGGATTAAAACATGAGGAACACCAAAGTAACCAAGTCCCCAAGCTAAACCAGAGAAAATGCTTAAGTATCCGTAAGAAGCTTTTGCATTGGTAGCAACGTCGTATGTGCTAAATGCATCTAAGTATCCAGGAAGACTTCGTGCGTTATCAATAACAGTCTGAATGCCACCTGCCTTAACTGTACCAATAATAAGTACGATTATGATTGAAATACTCATAAGAATTCCCTGAACGAAGTCGCTTGTACTTGCGGCAAGGAAACCACCGATAAATGTATATGCAACGATGACAAGTCCACATACAATCATAGCAATATGATAATCTGCTTTAAAAATAGTTTGGAATAGTTTACCGCAGGCAGAGAAACCACTTGCTGTATATACCGTAAAGAATACAATGATCATAATAGATGCGATCGTCATAAGTATATTCTTCTTATCACGGAAACGATTACTAAAGAAATCAGGTATCGTAATGGAATTGTTTGCAACTTGTGAATATTTACGAAGTCTTGCAGCAATCAACTTCCAGTTTAAGTACGTACCGATAATCAGACCAACTGCTGTCCATCCAGCTTCACCAAAGCCTTTTAGATATGCAACGCCAGGGAGTCCCATAAGAAGCCAGCTTGACATGTCAGATGCTTCTGCACTCATTGCAGTAACCCAAGGACCTAGGCCACGTCCACCAATAAAATAATCATCGGAAGTCTTGTTTTTCTTGCTGTAGTAGACTCCGATACCAATAACTAGCGCCATATACGCAGCCATGGATAGTAAAACTAAATAATCCATATTATCCTCCTATGAAATTGTTTATTGTAATTCCTCTCTTATAATTATAGAAAAGAATTGTATAAATATTTACAATATAGATAATTTTACTATAAAAAGGATATATTAGCAATACTAATGAAGGTGAAAGTCATAGTGGACAAGGAGAAAACTATTGCTATAATTAAACCTATAACATAAATTTTAGGAGGAAACACTATGAGATTTACATTCAATCATAATAATTTAAATGTATTAGATTTAGAGAAGTCTGTTTCATTTTATAAGGAAGCATTGGGATTAGTGGAAATGCGCACCAGAGAGAGCGAAGACGGAAGTTTTATCCTTAAATTTTTAGGAGATGGGAGCACACAGCACCTACTAGAATTAACTTGGCTTCGTGACCGTACAGAAGCTTATAATCTTGGAGAAAATGAATTCCATCTTGCATTCCAAGTGGATGATTTTGATGCAGCATATGAAAAACATAAAGAAATGGGCTGTGTTTGTTTTGAAAACAAGGAAATGGGAATTTACTTCATTAGTGATCCAGATGGATATTGGGTAGAAATCATTCCATGTGAATAGTAAAAAATCCCGTGAAGGCATATGCTTTCACGGGATTTTTTTAATACAAGGAAGATGTCGCTTGCGCAACCGAGTTCGGCGCGGAGTGTTTTGCAAGCAAAACGCTTTGTTCTGTTTAAAAATATTGCATTAGGACAGGTTAAGCTTCTTTGTACAGATAAGGTTTGTAAAGAATAGCCATACAAAGGTCATGACGAATAAAATCAAGCCGTAAACCAGATAGTAGGTGCTTGGCAGGGTAGGGGATTTTAGACTATACGAGGTAAATACCATAAATAGTCCCATAACCAATAGGGAAATAAGTTGTTCTACCAGCTGTAATACCAGATATGCAAGCAATGCACCTACAATCTTATGGTTTGGAACGATGAGCTGTCCAAATGCCAAAGCAAGATAGAAGAACGCAACCACATAAAGAACATAGCTTATGGCATAAATACACAGGTATATTTTTACATTAGATGAGTCAGTAAATGCGTTAACAAGAACCTCATCCATAATCATCTTAAGAGCATCAACAAAGTTGGATATCTTACTATTACATTTTATGTACAGGTAGAGTGAACCTACTAAAAGCAATAAACTGCCGGCAAACCAAGAACAGCTTACCAGGTATTTTGATCCAATGATCTGCATTCTGGATACAGGTAGGGTGAAAGTCAGGTACCCTTCATCGGTAAATAGGTTCTTATAAAAACGATATATGATGTAGATTATGGAACCAATGGGAAGGGCAAAGCACCCAATTGCAAATGCTATGGTAGAGATGGTTCGAAGTGGTCGAAACGGCATGTTGTCAAATAGGCTGATATTCGTTGTAAATATAGTGAACAACGTGATAAAAGCCATCGTGCCATAGATTGCACAAAATAGTTTATAGGTAGAACGATACTCGTGCTTAATAAGTTTTCCTAACATCTAAATACCTCCCTGAATATTGCATCAACTGTTTTTCCTTCCTTCCTGCGAAGCTCTTCTGCAGGAGCGTAAAGAATTAAGTTTCCGTTTTGAATAAAGATTACATCGTCCAGAATATCTTCAATGTCTTCAATTAAATGGGTGGAAATCAAAAGGGAAGAGGTAGGATTATAGTTTTTCATAATGGTATTTAGTATATATTCTCTGGCAGCGGGATCAACTCCCCCGATAGGCTCGTCCAAACAATAGAGTTTTGCATTACGGCTCATAACAAGGATCAGCTGCACTTTTTCTTTATTTCCTTTGGACAAGGTCTTAAGTTTTGCCTTTGGATTGATATTTAAATGACTTAGCATTTCATTTGCCTTGATTCGATCGAAATCAGTATAAAAATCATTGAAGAAATCAATGAAAGAAGCAACCGTTTCGCTACTTGGCAGATAGGTGCGTTCTGGAAGATAGCTGATTAACTCTCTGGAGGAAGGACCAATGAGCCAGCCAGCCATTGCAATGTCTCCGTTTGTTGGGACTAGCAATCCGTTAATCATCTTTAGTAGGGTCGATTTACCGCTTCCATTGGGACCTAGAAGTCCAATGATACGTCCACTGTTCAGTGTCAGGTTTAGGTTGTTTAATGCAGTAAAAGCACCATATTTCTTTGTTAGGTTACGGCATTCCAAAAGTGATTCCATGGCATATTCTCCTTACTATATTTAGTTTGACATCAATTAATCTAATCATAGTAGTATTGGAAGAAAAAGTAAAGAAATGATAAGAAATCTAATCATATTTTAAGAAAAACTCCCAGACAAAAAATAGTTTGCCTGGGAGGGGAGGGTTGGAACAAACACTTTGTTTGTTGATTTATTTTGTTAATGCTTCAGTAATCTCAGCAACATAAAGAGTATGGTAATTTTCGTTTGGATACCATTTTTCGCAATATTCCTGATTAAGGAAACAGTCTTTTTTCATTTCTTGAGCATAGAGCGTCTTAACCTTTAGAACAAGTCTTGCTTCTTCGAAATAAGGAACTTCATCTTCGACTACAGTCAATCCGCTTTTTGCGATTTTGTCCTCGTCTCTTCCTGAAACAGTACCTAAATATCCTAAATGTTTTTTATATGCATTTCCAAAGAAGGAAAGAGAAAAGCTTTCTTCTTGATCAATAAATTCTTTCGTATAGCGGCTTGATCTGATTACCACAAATGCAACAGGTTTGCCCCACATAACGCCGAGTCCGCCCCAGGACGCAGTCATTGTATTTACTTTATTATCAGATTTTGCGGTGACAAGCATCCATTCCTTTCCGATTAGTTTAATTGTATTATCGCTCAATGCCTCTGGTGAGATCTGGCTAAATGTGCTCATGTTATTCCTCCTATGATTGTTATTTACACCTAATACTGTATGCCCTTATGGTATCTTATTATGAAATAAAAGTAAATACGTAACCAAAGCATACCGATTGACATAGAAACTTACCAGGAGTATAATTATGCTGTAAATGATAATTATTATCAATAAAATTAGACTCATTACATAAATAGATAAGAACTTCTTATTTCTTTGTGGAATAAGATGAGTAAAGGAAATCAGTTTGAAAGATGATCGTTACAGGAAAGGAAAGTGGGAGGAAGATGACAGTAAGAGATGGTAAGATTGGCGCGTGCTATACAGTCACAGGCATGAACCTGGCAAAAGAAACGGAATTTCGTTTACAGGCATTAGGACTGACAATTGGGACAAAGGTTGTAATCTTGAATAATAAAAGAAGTGGCGCAGTAATATTTAAAGTAAGAGGTACAAGGCTGGCAATCGGGAAAGAGTTTGCAGAAGCCATCAGCATAACAGGGGAGGTATAAGATGAACGAAGAACTGAATGTTGGATTTATAGGAAACCCAAACTGTGGAAAAACGACGTTATTTAATGCCTATACAGGAGCAAAATTAAAAGTTGCAAACTGGCCGGGGGTTACAGTAGAGAAAAAAGAAGGTGCAATGAAATATCATGATCACCATTTTAAATTAGTAGACCTCCCAGGAATTTATAGCCTAACATCCTATACAATGGAAGAAAAGTTATCAAGAGAGTATATTATGAGCGATCAGGTGGATGTAATCGTGGATATTGCAGATGCATCATCATTAGAACGTAATCTGTACCTTACCTTACAGTTGATTGAACTTGGAAAGCCCGTAATTCTTGCTCTTAATATGATGGATATCGTAGAGGAAAGAGGGATGGAAATTGACTTACATAGAATGCCTGAAATGCTTGGTATCCCTGTGATTCCTGTTTCTGCACGTAAGAAGACCGGACTTGATATCTTAATGCATACAGTGGCCCATCATAAAAAGAAAATACAGCAGTATTCTTTTGAACATCACCATGCTCATTTGGTAAATAGCAGTGATAAGCGTAATAAACATGACCAGTTTGTTGTTGTTTACAGCGATGAGATTGAGCATAAGATTGATGAGCTGGTAATTCTTCTTAAAAATCAGCGTCCAGATTTAGTAAATGCACGCTGGCATGCAATTAAGCTGTTAGAGCAGGATGAGGAAGTAACAAGACAGGTTGGCCTTGATATTTCTCATATTGTTGATCGAAGCTATGAGCAGGATATCATTAACCAGAAATATGATTTTATTGATGAGGTCATCGAGGAGTGTCTTGTAAATAAGGCAGTCAAGGAAGCGAAGACAGACAAGATTGACGCGGTTCTTACCAATCGTTACGCTGGTATTCCAATTTTCCTTGGAATTATGGCCATGGTATTCTTTTTGACCTTTACAGTAGGTGACTTCTTAAAGGGATACTTTGAAATCTTCTTGGAACATTTTTCAGGCGGTGCAGCTAACGTGCTTTCTAATATTGGTGCAGGAGAAATGGTATCCAGCTTAATCGTAGATGGTATTATTGCAGGCGTTGGCGGCATATTGACGTTCCTTCCTAATATCTTCATCTTATTCTTGGCATTAGCCATCTTGGAAGACAGTGGATACATGTCCCGTGTTGCATATATTATGGATGGGCTTATGGGCAAGCTCGGATTAAGCGGAAGAGCATTTATCCCAATGCTGCTTGGTTTTGGATGTTCTGTACCAGCAGTAATGGCATCTCGAGCATTGGAAGATATTAAAGACAGACGTAAGACAGTATTGGTAACGCCATTTATGTCATGCAGTGCAAGATTACCAATCTATGTGTTATTTTCAGAGATTTTCTTCCCAGACCATGCCATGCTGGTGGCATACTCCATGTATGTAATTGGACTAGTTGTGGCAATCACTATTGCTTTGATTTTAAAATTGTTTGAAGGAAAAAAAGGAGTTCATACATTATTAATCGAACTTCCGGAATATAAGACACCAAACGCGCATACAATATTTATTTATGTATGGGAGAAGGTAAAAGATTATTTGACGAAAGCTGGTACTACCATTTTCGTTGCATCCATCGTTGTTTGGTTTGTACTTAACTTTGGTCCAAATGGAATGGTCGGCGATGACGTTTCCGGAAGTTTTGGCGCAGCCATTGGTAAGTTCTTAATACCAGTCTTGGCACCAGCAGGAATTGGCGTATGGCAAATCGGTGTCTGCCTGATAAGTGGACTAGCTGCCAAAGAAGTGGTGGTATCTTCCTTCTGCGTATTATTTGGAATTAGCAATATTAACTCCAGCGTGGGAATGATGGAATTAAAGGCAAACTTAAGTGTGGTATCCTTTGGACCTGCCAATGCTTATGCACTTATGTTATTCTGCCTGCTATATACGCCATGTATTGCAACGCTTGCTACAGTAAAACGTGAGCTTAATTCCACCAAATGGATGATTGCATCGGTTGTATTACAGTTATCCGTAGCATGGGGAGTTGCAACGTTATTTTATCAGATCGCAAGCAGAGTTTTTTAGAATGTGAAAGAGGTGACCAATATGGAATATGTGGTTCCGGCAATTCTTCTTATCCTTATTTTCTCCTATGCGGCGTTGGTTATTCGCAGGAAGATAAAGAAAATAAAAGCAGGGCAATTTTGCAGCTGTGGATGTGGAGATTGCCCTTCTTCAAAGAAATGCAATAAAAATTACAATTAAAAAGGATATTTTTGCTTTTTGTCTAATAGTATTATAATACAGACTATTGTATTAGAGAGAAAGGGGAGTGTTTTATGGAAACAGAGAACATGTCACCAGGTTCAATTACTCTTAGGCAAAGGCAAGAGCTAAGAGAGCATAAGTACTTTAGTCCTTATGCTTCTTTTAGTGATGCATCTTTGGGCAGAGATGTGTACGAGCCTCCTTGTGATATTCGGACTGTTTATCAAAGAGATCGTGACCGTATTCTTCACTGTAAGGCTTTTCGAAGGCTGAAGCAGAAGACACAGGTCTTTTTGGCGCCAACCGGAGATCATTATAGGACAAGGCTTACTCATACACTAGAAGTGGCTCAGATTGCAAGGACGATATCCAGAGCATTGGAGTTAAATGAAGACCTGACAGAAGCAATCGCGCTAGGACATGACCTGGGACATACACCATTTGGCCATGCAGGTGAACGGGCGCTGGATATGGTTTGCAAAGATGGTTTCCAGCATCATCTACAAAGTATTCGCGTGGTAGAATTATTAGAAAAACATGGACAAGGATTAAACCTGACAAAAGAGGTGCGTGATGGCATCCGGAATCATCAGACCAAGGGAATGCCAATGACTTTGGAAGGGAAGATTGTCCGTTTGTCCGATAAGATTGCCTATATCAATCATGATATTGATGATGCCATTAGGGGGAAAATTATCAGAGAGGATGAGATACCCAATAAGTATCGGGAAATCCTTGGGTTTAGTGTTAAGGAAAGATTGAACTGCCTAATCCACGACATTGTCATTTCCAGTGAAGGAAAGGATGATATCGTCATGTCAGAACAAATCAAACGTGCCATGTTTGAACTTAGGACCTTTATGTTTGAAAATGTGTATACCAATCCGATTGCCAAGGGGCAGGAGGGAAAGGCGGAACATCTTGTGATCAATTTGTATGAATACTATCTAAAACATATTAATTTATTGCCAGGAGATTATATTGAGTTGATGGAGAGAAAAGGGGAGACAAAAGAGCGAGTGGTGTGTGATTACATTGCGGGCATGAGCGATGGATACGCAATCAATAGATTTGAAGAGCTTTTTGTGCCGAAATTTTGGAACATATATTAAGAAAGGATTTGAAGTCTTTTCGCAAATGGTATATCCTATATATTGAAAAGAATGTGTAAAAACAGACTATTATGTATAATTTCCTAGTAAATGATTAATTTATAAAGTAAAAAAGGAAATTAAGCGTAAGGGTCGAATATTATATAAGTGAAAGACAGGGAGGACATATGTATTATCCTGAAGATATTGTGGAGGAAGTTCGTCAGAGAAATGATATTGTAGATGTCATTGGCAATTATGTGAAGCTTCAGAAAAAAGGAAGCTCCTATATGGGACTTTGTCCGTTTCACAATGAAAAGTCCCCTTCGTTTAGCGTAAGTGGTCAAAAACAAATGTATCATTGTTTTGGCTGTGGTGTTGGAGGCAATGTCTTTACATTTATTATGGAGTATGAAAACTACAGCTTTGTGGAAGCACTGAAGATGTTGGCAGAACGTTCTGGTGTCGAGTTACCAGAAGTAAAGTACTCAGAGGAAGCTAAACGACAGGCAGATATTAAAGGTCAGTTGTTGGAGATAAATAAGGAAGCTGCGAAATACTATTTCTATCAGCTTAAGAAAGAACAGGGAGCGCATGCCCTAAAGTATCTATCAGACCGCGAATTGTCTCATGAGACAATGGTGAAGTTTGGTCTTGGATACTCCAATAAGACAAGCAATGATTTATATCTTTATTTAAAAAATCTCGGATATTCCGATGAGATCTTACGACAGTCGGGTCTGATCACGTATGATGAGAAACGAGGGATTTATGATAAGTTTTGGAACCGTGTCATGTTCCCGATTATGGATGCAAATAATAAGGTAATCGGTTTTGGTGGACGTGTTATGGGAGAAGGTACGCCAAAATACTTGAATTCACCAGAAACGAAGGTCTTTGATAAGAGCCGTAATTTGTATGGCATGAATCTGGCAAGGGTTTCAAGAAAGCCCAATATGATTATTTGTGAAGGCTACATGGATGTCATTGCACTTCATCAGGCAGGTTTTAACAATGCAGTAGCCAGTCTTGGTACAGCATTTACAGGCCTACAGGCAAACTTATTGAAAAGATATACCAAAGAAGTATTGATTACTTACGATTCAGATGCAGCAGGAACAAAAGCTGCATTACGTGCAATTCCAATCTTAAAAGAGGCAGGATTGTCTACGCGTGTCATCAATATGAAGCCTTATAAAGATCCAGATGAATTTATAAAGGCACTTGGTGCAGAGGAGTTCCAAAAGAGGATTGACAATGCAATCAATAGCTTTTATTTTGAAATCGAAGTACTGGAGCGTGAGTTTGATTTAAACGATCCAGAGTCAAAAACAAAATTCTTCAATGAAATTGCTAAGAAGATGTTGGTATTTAGCGATGAGTTGGAACGAAATAATTATGTTGAGGCGGTTGCTAAAAAATATAATATTTCATTTGATAATTTACGAAAATTAGTAAATCGTTATGGCGCCCAGCTTGCAGGCTCTAAATATGTGGAAGAGAGTTATAACGAAGATAAGAAAAAATATAAAAAGCAAGAAGATGGTATCAAAGAATCTCAGAAAATTCTGCTTACTTGGCTTATTGAGGATGCTAAGTTATTCCCACTGGTAATGCCGGTAGTCAGCGAAGATGATTTTATTGATCCACTTTACCATACGGTTGCCAGTATGTTATTTTCTCAATATAGAGAAACTAATCAGGTAACACCGGCTAAGATTATCAATCATTTTGAGAGTAAGGAAGAACAAAATGAGGTAGCCTCTCTTTTCAATACGAGTATTCGTGAACAATTGAACGTACAAGAGAGAGAAAAAGCGTTAAACGAAACGATTTATCGAATCAAAAAAAATAGCCTTGATAATGCCAGCAGAACCGTAACGGATATTAAAAAACTACAGGAGATTATTAAGGCACAAGCGGACTTACAAAAATTGCATATTTCTTTAAATCGTGGTTAGAATATTAAGAGCTTTAGAAAAGGATGGTAATCTATGAAAGAAAATGTTCAAAAATTTTCTGAAAAACTTAAAGAGTTGTTAGCTATTGCGAAAAAAAAGAAAAATGTTTTAGAATTCCACGAAATAAATGATTATTTTGCTGATATGGAGTTAGATCCTATTCAGATTGAGAGGATATATGAATATTTAGAAGCTAATAATGTTGATGTTCTTCGTATTACGGAAGAGGAAGACTTACCAACGATTGAAGATGAAGAGTTAGAAAACATTGATTTATCAGTCCCAGAGGGTGTCAGTATTGAAGACCCGGTTCGAATGTATTTAAAGGAAATTGGAAAAGTACCGTTATTATCTGCCGATGAGGAGATTAAGCTTGCAAAACGCATGGAAGAAGGAGATGAGACAGCAAAGAAAAGACTTGCAGAGGCCAATCTGCGTCTTGTTGTCAGCATTGCCAAACGATATGTGGGACGAGGTATGCTTTTTCTGGATTTAATTCAGGAAGGAAACCTAGGCTTGATCAAGGCAGTGGAAAAATTTGATTATACCAAAGGGTATAAGTTCAGTACCTACGCTACTTGGTGGATTCGTCAGGCAATTACAAGAGCCATTGCCGATCAGGCAAGAACTATAAGGATTCCTGTGCATATGGTCGAGACCATTAATAAGCTGATTCGAGTACAGCGTCAGTTATTACAGGATTTGGGGCGTGAGCCTACACCTGAAGAGATTGCAAAAGAGATGAATCTTCCTGTGGAGCGTGTACGTGAGATACAAAAGATCAGTCAAGAGCCGGTTTCTTTAGAGACCCCAATTGGCGAGGAAGAAGACAGTCACCTTGGAGACTTTATTCAGGATGACAATGTTCCAGTTCCGGCAGAGGCAGCAGCATTTACACTGCTAAAAGAGCAGCTTGTAGATGTACTTAGTACTTTGACGGATCGAGAACAGAAAGTATTACGTCTTCGATTTGGATTAGACGATGGAAGAGCAAGGACACTTGAAGAAGTGGGCAAAGAATTTAATGTTACGAGAGAACGTATCAGACAAATTGAAGCCAAAGCCCTTCGAAAGTTAAGACATCCAAGCAGAAGCAGAAAATTAAAAGATTATTTAGAATGATGGGTGCTGTTGTGGAGAATAAAATCTCTTCACAACAACCCTGTTTTTATTTTTGGAGGATATATGCAATTATCAAAACGTCTTAAGGCATTGACACAATTAGTTACAAAGGGATTACGTGTTGCGGACATTGGGTGTGATCACGCCTATGTTTCCATTGAACTTTGTCAAAAGGAAATCGCTAGCAAGGTCATTGCCATGGATATTAATAAAGGACCATTAGAACGTGCAGCAGCCAATATTCTGATGTATGGATATGAAGACAGGATTGAAACGAGATTATCAAATGGGGCTGAAAAGCTTCAGGTAGGAGAAGTAGATGCGCTTTTAATCGCAGGTATGGGTGGAGCGCTTATGAAAAATATCCTAAGCAGCCGTCAGGATGTGGTAGATCAACTTTCCGAGTTATATTTACAGCCACAATCAGAAGTGTTTCTTGTGCGTGGATATTTAAGAGAGCATGGATTTGTCATTGAGAAAGAGACCATGTTAATCGATGAAGGCAAATACTATGTGATGATGAAGGCTGTGCGTGGAGTGCATACAGAGTGTTCTAAAGTATTTGACTGTTATGGAAAATATTTATTAGAGCATAAGGATCCGACTCTTTTTGAGTTTCTGACACATGAGTTAGCCAAAAAGAAAAAGATTGTTGCAACACTTTCTGAAAAATATGCAGATCGAATTAGTGAGTTAAATGAGGAGATTGCTTTAATAGAAGGGGGACTGAAGTTTTATGCAGATTAGGGATATTATTGTTGGACTTGAGCAGCTTGCACCGAAAAGAATGGCAGAGAGCTGGGACAATGTAGGATTATTAGTAGGTGCCGAGGACTGGCCTGTAAGCAAGATCATGGTTGCCCTTGATGCAACGGAAGATGTAATTGACCAATGTATTCACCAACAGGTAGATCTATTGATTACGCATCACCCAATGCTTTTTTCAAAGGTGAATCGTATTACTACGGCAGATGCTACAGGCCGTAAGATTATGAAATTAATCAAGCATCAGATTGCATGCTATGCAATGCACACCAATTTTGATGTGACAGTTATGGGAATGGAAGGGGCAAAGAAATTAGGCCTTACAAATCCAAGAGTATTACAGCAAACTGGGCAAGAGAGTTTTTATAAGTTAGTCGTTTATGTACCAACAGATAGCGTAGATAAGGTGAGAGCTGCGCTTTGCAAAGAAGATGCAGGACATATTGGAAATTATTCTGGTTGCAGCTTTGGTGCGGAAGGGATCGGAAGTTATAAGCCAGAAGAGGGGACAAACCCATACATCGGTAAGATTAACGAAATGACTCATACAAATGAAGTGCGTTTAGAGACTATTGTACGCCCAGAAAAACTAGAACAGACAATTCAGTCCATGTTGAAAGCACATCCTTATGAGGAAGTTGCATATGATGTTTATAAGCTAGAGAATAAAGGAAAGATAACAGGCGTAGGTTACTATGGTTACCTTCAAAGAGATATGCTCTTAGAAGAACTTGCTGCGTTTACCAAACAGGCATTTTCCATTCCAAATGTAAAGGTATGTGGAAACTTAGGAAGAAGGGTTGCATCGGTTGCAATTTCTCCTGGTTCAGGGAAGAGCATGGTAAAGGATGCATTACGTGCAAAATGTGATGTGTTGATTACTGGGGATATTGACCACCATGCAGCGCTTGATGCATTAGAGGCCGGCCTGATGATCATTGATGCAGGCCATTATGGAACAGAATATCAGTTTGTTTCGTATATGAGAGGTTATATTAATGAATATCTGTATCGTTCTGATGCAAATTACGTTGGAGTGGCAAGCGAGATTGAAGTTATTGCTGCAAGAGAAGAAGGACCATTTAAAGTAATGTAACTTAAAAAGTGTTGTCGATTAGCATTGTATGGAGATACCTGTGATGTTAGGAAGGAGCAAGCTATGGGAGAGATGGTTAAAGTTGAAATAAACGGTGTTGTGAAAGAGTATGAAGTAGGAACGACATTACTTTCAATCAGTAAAGAACATGAAGATGAATATGAATACGATATTATGTTAGCTTGTGTAAATAACAAGCTTCGTGAGCTTTTTAAAACCGTAAAGAAAGACTGTACTGTAAGTTTTGTAACGACTAAGGATGATGTTGGGCATAAGACCTATGTAAGAGGAATGACACTCCTTATGTTGAAGGCAATGTATCAGGTAATTGGAAAAGAAAACATTGAACGCGTTTGTGTGGAGTATTCCATTGGAAATGCTTATTATTGCGATTTAGTGTCTGATGTGATATTGACTGAGGAACTTCTGGAACAAGTAAAAGCGCGTATGACCATGTTAGTCGAAGCGGATCTTCCGATTAACAAGATGTCCATTAATACAGATGAGGCAATGGATTTATTCTTCCGTTATGGAATGTATGATAAACATAAGTTATTTAAGTACCGCAGGGTGTCCAAGGCTAATATTTATAATCTGGATGGATTTGAAGATTATTATTATGGATATATGCCGGCAAGCACAGGAATATTGAAATACTTCGATTTGAAATTATATGATGATGGATTTCTTATGATCCTGCCATATAAAAGTGCACCAACAAGACTTACTGAGTTCTTGCCTAGACCTAAGCTCTTCCAGACAATGAAAGACTCCAATGAGTGGGGGACGGCAATGGGAATTGATACGGTAGGAGCGTTGAATGATGAGATTGCCAGTGGTGGCGCCAATGAACTGATCTTGGTTCAGGAAGCATTTCAAGAGAAGAAGATTGCAGAGATTGCAGAGCAGATTTGCAAGTCCAGTGATAAAAAGTTTGTTATGATTGCAGGGCCATCTTCTTCTGGAAAGACCACCTTTTCTCATCGCCTATCTATTCAGTTACGTACCTTTGGTTTAAAACCACATCCAATTGCGATTGATAATTATTTTGTAAATCGCGAAAATACGCCTTTGGATGAGGATGGAAGTTATAATTATGAATGTCTAGAAGCGATTGATATTGAACAGTTCAACAAGGATATGACCGAATTGTTAGAAGGAAAGACAGTAGAGCTTCCAACCTATAACTTTAAAGCTGGAAGAAGAGAGTATAAGGGGAATTATAAGCGACTTGGTCCGGATGATATTCTTGTAATTGAAGGCATCCATGGATTAAATGATAAGCTGTCCCATTCCCTTCCAAAGGAAAGTAAGTTTAAGATCTATATCAGTGCTTTGACGCAGCTTAATATTGATGAACACAATCGAATTCCTACCACAGATGGCCGTCTGATCAGACGAATGGTAAGGGATGCCCGCACAAGGGGAACCAGTGCGGCAGAGACAATTGCCATGTGGTCCAGTGTACGACGTGGTGAAGAAACCTATATCTTCCCATTCCAGGAAGAAGCAGATGCCATGTTTAACAGTGCCTTGATCTATGAGTTAGCAGTATTAAAGACCAGTGCAGAGCCGTTGCTGTTCGGCATTCCAAAAGAAGCACCAGAATATATCGAGGCCAAACGGCTTTTAAAATTCTTGGATTATTTTGTGGGAATTAATACAGAAGAAGTGCCAAAGAACTCTATTATTCGTGAGTTTATCGGTGGTTCTTGTTTTAACGTATAAAGAAACGGCTTTTGCATTTAATGGATGCAAAAGCCGTTTTTTTGTTTTATACTGTCTGGATGTTCGATTTTATGTATAAAAAAAACAGGTAAAAGAAATTGTTATATTTCTAACCCCTGTTTTTGTAAGTCGTTTTTTCCACCATATGTGTGGTATGGCGTTAATATTTATCCTTTATATAACGTACAAGAATTATAAAAGGTTGAGTAACACTATAAGCCGAGTTCTGTATTAAATGATCATCTATCTTGGCCTAGCGTCGCCACTAGGCTCTAGCGACCTACCCATAAGCACGACGGGCAGCCGTATCGCTTATAATTCGGTCTTGCTTCGAGTGGGGTTTACATATGCCCTGTTTGTTACCAACCAGGCGGTGATCTCTTACATCACCTTTCCACCCTTACCAATAAATTGGCGGTATATTTCTGTTGCACTAGCCTTGGAGTCGCCTCCACCAGACGTTATCTGGCACCCTGCCCTATGAAGCCCGGACTTTCCTCACCTAAGGCCTTTCGGCAACTAATAGGCGCGATCATCTGTGCTACTCAGACACTCATTCTATCAAATTAATGGGGAAAAAGCAAGTATTTAATTTAAAGTATATTTGGAAATAAATTTCTTTACAAAGTTATTATGTAAAAATTAAAATTTTTCTATAGAATTAAATAAAATTGGTAATAATTTAATTTTTTGAGAATATACTAAAATGGTAGAAGGAATTAACTTTCCAAGGCAAAAAAAGTTCAATGACACTAACGCATAGCTAAGTCATAAGCATTTATGGCTACGAAAATGTGACGAAGGAGGAGAAAAATGAATATCTTAGATGCGGATTTTACACTTTATCAGATTGAACAAACATTAGAGGAAAGATTTAAGACAGATGAAAAGATGCTACGGACAATTGGCGATCTTGACTTAACATATGAAGATTATAAATATTTAGTCCTAAAATTAAAAGGAATTTCAAAATACATAACGAAGATCGAAGTTTTTGAACAGTACAAGCTCAGCATTATTACAGCAATGGTGTTTTCAGTGCGCTATGAAAAAACGACGAAATCAATATACCAGCAGATTAGAAAGACCTTACATAAGTTACAGCAGCATCAATTAAGATTTGTTATTCGTATCAGTACCAATGTATTTTATGAATTAGGGCTTTCAACGTATGGTATTCAGATGAATACAATAAATGATATACTTGAAGTAATTGCAATTCATGCAAATTTAACAAAAGAAGAAGAAAATATAATATTTCGGATGTTAGATAATTACTATGAAGAGGGCGAAGATGTTTTATTAGAAGAAGAACTGTATGAAAAGATGAATGCTGAGCTTCGTAAGGCATATCCTCATCTTATGCACAATAGGATAAATCTTTCTATTTGCTATATGTTAAAAGATTTATATGCATCTTGCTCATCAAATCGCTTTACATTAAATCAATTGTTGATGCAATATAATCAATTATCAAGAAAGCTTATTGAAGAATGTTATGATTGGACAAGAACTTATAGTTCCAATAAGAGTCGCTTAGCGGAGGCTCGTTGAATAAGAATGTAGAAATAGCAGTATGCTAGTTTTTAGAGATGCCATAGACCTGTGGCATCTCTTTTTTTAATTGATAAGAAACTTCTCTTCGAGAAATCTCCTATCAATAAAAAAAAGGCTTTCTAAAAACCAGAAAGCCAAGATACGCACTTAAGCGGAAGGAGTTTATCACTTCGTGATCGCGTTCGGCGCGGAGTGTTTTGCAAGCAAAACACTTTTTTCTGTAATACGAGGAAACTTCTCTTCGAGAAGAATATGGCGGGTGACACTTTAAGATACATCAGAAAAAATGGGAAATTGTGCTACAATTCCCCTTGCTTTATTTGAAATGAGCAATTAAACTGAATGGGAATGGTTTTAAGAGAATTTTATCATAGAAAGGATATAAATTATGAGAGAATTTAGTGAAACAGGTCAAGTGGAATGGAATGAAATGCTAAGCGAGCGTGAAGAACTTGCGATTGAACGAATACAATCAATAGTTAAGGAAAACGAATTGACGACTCCATACAGTGAATTTTTTGTAAAAGAGGCGAAATTTCTTCTTTTAGTTCGTGAAGCATATGAAAAGGTATGTGATGGAAGCCTTTCTGCAAGCTCATTAGAAGAACTAGAGCAATGGAATGAAAGACTTTATGAAGATATAAAAGAAGAGACATATGCACAATGTTATGGAAATCCTGAGTATGCTGTAAAAATCTTTGGAGAGCCGATTGGCCGCCAGCTATGTTTCTTATATGCAGAACTTCGCGGACTGATTGTACCTGCATTTGAAAAACGCCGTTACGACTTATTAATTTATTTCGAATTATTTATCGAGATTTATTGCTATTTTACAGAAGTAAATGAAGAAACATGTTACTTAGTAAAATCAGCAATCCGTTACTTTGTAAATGATTATTGCAGCGATATGGTAGATAACCGAATTGAAGAAATGCTTGATCCAAAACGTGATTTTGCAGTTAATATCATTATGAACTCTGATTTGTCGGATCCAAAGTACTTATATCAGTTTGGTGAATATATTGGAGAAAATGAAAGAAAAATTTCGGCGTATCTGGCTGCTATGTCAGAAGAAAAGATTGAGGATATGGCAAGAACGTATACAGAAGGCTTTAGACAAGGATTTATCAGTGAAAATATCGATTTATCCAAGAAAAGTGTTGTAAACATTAGATATAGTGTTGGTTTTGAACGTATGGTTCGTGCAGCAATCAAACAATTTAAGGCGATGGGCCTTGATACAGTAATTTATCGTACTGCATTTGCAAGTATCAATAAAAATCAAAATGCAAAGATTGGTTATTTCTCCAGCAGCATTAATCGTCAGTATGACTATGACCATCGTTTTGATGACGCCATTTATTTAAATAAAGCATTTATTGCAAAGAAGTTAGAAGTTCAGAAGGCATCTTATGAAAAACGTAAGGAGCTGGCACGACAGTTCGCTGGTCCTGCAGTAATTGAGACATTCGGTGAAAAAGAATTCTTCCCTGTGAAAAAGGAAGAAGCATACAGTCTAAGTGAACATCAGCAAGAGTTGATGAAAGAGTATCGTCGAGAATCCAAATTAATCAGCAAGGAATATTTACCAAGTGACGAATATAGCTTTACGATTATTGCATATCCTATTCCTGAGATTGGAAAGGACTTTGATGCAATCTTTGCAGAGACGGTAAAGGTAAATACTCTTGATGTTGCAATGTACCGAGAAATCCAGACAAAGATGATCGAGGCTCTTGATGAAGGAGAATTTGTTCACATTCTTGGTAAAGCACCAAATCATACGGATATTATGATCAGCCTTCATGAGATTGGAAATAAAGAAAAAGAGACAAACTTTGAAAACTGTCTTGCTGATGTAAATATTCCAGTAGGCGAAGCGTTTACGTCTCCTAAACTGACAGGTACTAATGGCTGCTACCATGTATCTACGGTATATTTAAATGGCTTAAAATACAAAGATTTATCAATCCAGTTTAAAGATGGTATGATTGCAGATTATACTTGCAAGAACTTTGAAACGGAAGAAGAAAACAAAGCGTTTGTAAAAGAAAATGTACTGTATAACCAAGAAACGCTTCCTATGGGTGAGTTTGCAATTGGTACAAATACAACGGCTTATAAAATGGGACGTACGTATCATATTGAACAGCAGCTCCCAATTCTGATTGCAGAAAAGACAGGTCCTCACATTGCAGTAGGGGATACTTGCTATTCCATGGCAGAGGAAAATAAGACATACAATCCGGATGGAAAAGAAATCATTGCAAAAGACAATGAATGTTCTGAACTTAGAAAGACGGATATAACAAAGGCATATTTTAGCTGCCATACAGATATTACAATTCCATATGATGAGCTTCAAAAGATTGAAGTGGTCAAAAAGGATCAAAGCACGATTACGATCATTGAGAATGGAAGATTTGTATTAGCAGGTACGGAACAGTTAAATGAAGCCTTAGATTCCCTATAAAAGGCAATCAGGGCTGCTCTAACCTTATTCATAATGCCAGGTTATGAATAAGGTTAGAGATTGGTATAAATCAGAGGATACATATTGCGGCAAATCACTTGACATTTATTAATTGTAATTATAAATTAGTATGTGTAAATTAATTATGTTAATAAAGCGGCGTCTGATGAAAAAATAAGGCAGCGTTTTTAAATAAATGACTAAAAGGAGAACTAGTATGGCTAAGGTTGGAATTTTAATGGGTAGTGACTCAGATTTAGAAATCATGAGTGCAGCTGCGAGAGTACTTGAAGAATTAAATATTGAATACGAGATGACGATTATCTCTGCACACAGAATGCCGGATATTTTCTTTGACTATACAAAGACAGCATTAGACAGAGGAATTACTTGTATCATTGCAGGAGCAGGCGGAGCAGCGCATTTACCAGGAATGGCAGCAGCAATGTTCCCATTACCAGTAATTGGTGTGCCAATTATGACAAAATCTTTAGGTGGCGTAGATTCTTTATATTCCATCGTACAAATGCCATCTGGAATCCCAGTTGCCACAGTAGCAATCAATGGTGCAAAAAATGCAGCATTATTAGCGGCTAAGATTATTGCAACAAATGATAAGGAAATGCTTAAGAAATTACAAGTGTATGCGGAAACAATGAAAA
This sequence comes from bacterium, assembly GCA_030535455.1. Lineage (GTDB taxonomy): Bacteria > Bacillota > Clostridia > Lachnospirales > Lachnospiraceae > KM106-2. The sequence continues at coordinate 4,395 of JAUNJY010000006.1, read as the reverse complement.
ACGAAGTTGTTGTAAAAGCGGATAAATTAGATAAGTTAGGTTATGAGGGCTATATTGAACAAATGAAAAAATAGAAAAAGATACTATTAACCCATCTTTGTTGTGAAATTAGGAGGAAGACTTATTATGGATTATAAAAAAGCGGGCGTGGATATTGAAGCAGGATATAAAGCAGTTGAGTTAATGAAAGAGCACGTAAAAGGAACAATGAGAAGCGAAGTATTAGGAAACCTTGGCGGTTTTTCAGGAGCATTTTCTTTAGAAGGATTTAAGACAATGGAAAAACCAACCTTAGTATCCGGTACAGATGGTGTTGGTACCAAATTAAAGCTTGCATTTATCCTAGATAAGCACGATACCATTGGTATTGATTGTGTTGCTATGTGTGTAAATGATATTGCATGTGCTGGTGGCGAGCCTTTATTTTTCCTTGATTACATAGCATGTGGAAAGAATGAGCCAGAAAAGATTGCAACAATCGTAAGTGGTGTGGCAAACGGATGTAAACAGTCCGGAGCAGCATTAATCGGTGGTGAAACAGCAGAAATGCCAGGTTTCTATCCTGTAGATGAATACGATTTAGCAGGTTTTGCAGTTGGTATCGTAGATCAGGCAAACTTAATTGATGGTTCCAAATTAAAAGAAGGAGATGTACTTATTGGTATTGCATCTTCAGGTATCCACAGTAATGGATATTCATTAGTTCGTCAGGTGTTCAATATGGAACGTGCTTCTTTAGAACGTCATTATGAAAGTTTAGGAGCAACTCTTGGCGAAACATTACTTACTCCAACAAAGATATATGTAAACGCACTTAAAAGCTTAAAGACAGGCGGTATTGAAATCAAGGCTTGCAGCCATATCACAGGTGGCGGCTTCTATGAAAATATTCCAAGAATGTTACAAGACGGAATGCATGCAGTTGTAAATAAAAATAGTTATGAAATCCCTCCAATCTTTAAAATGTTATCCACAGATGGTAATATTAAAGAAGAAATGATGTACAATACTTACAATATGGGAATTGGTATGATTGTTGCAGTGGATAAGGAAGACGTTGATAAAGCAATGAACCTTATTAAGATTGCAGGAGAAACTCCATATGTAGTAGGTGAAATCAAAGCAGGCGAAAAAGGAGTGACTGTATGCTAAAAATTGCAGTATTAGTTTCGGGAGGTGGAACCAACCTTCAGGCAATCATTGATGGAGTGGAAAATGGCAAGATTACAAATACCAAAATTGAAGCGGTAATCAGCAATAAGACTGATGCATATGCATTGGAAAGAGCGAAAGCACATGGCATAAAGGCTGTGGCAGTAGCAAGGAAAGACTATGTAAGCCGTGAAGAATTTGGAGATGCCCTTCTTAAGGCAATTGATGATCTTAAGGTGGACCTTATCGTACTTGCAGGATTTTTGGTGATACTTCCAGAAAAATTAGTAGCGCAATATGAGCATAGAATGATCAACATTCACCCATCTCTAATTCCTTCTTTCTGTGGACCAGGCTATTATGGCCTGAAGGTGCATGAAGAAGCACTAGAACGCGGAGTGAAGGTAACCGGTGCAACCGTTCATTTTGTAGATGGTGGATGTGATTCTGGTCCAATTATCTTGCAAAAGCCGGTTATGGTAGAACAAGGCGATACCCCTGAAACGTTACAGAGAAGAGTAATGGAACAGGCAGAGTGGAACATCCTTCCGGAGGCAATTGATCTGATTGCAAATGGCAAGGTTAAGGTAATCGACGGTAAAGCAGTAATCAATAAATAGAGCAGGAGGCATCACGAATGAAGGTACTAATCATTGGAGGCGGCGGTAGAGAACACGCCATTGCAACAAGTGTTGCAAAGAGCAAACATGTAGATAAAATATACTGTGCACCAGGAAATGCTGGAATTGGTCAGATTGCAGAATGTGTAAATATCGGTGTAATGGAATTTGATAAATTAGTGCAGTTTGCAAAAGACAAGGGAATTGATTTTACCATTGTAGGACCAGACGATCCTTTGGTAGCCGGTGCAGTAGATGCATTTGAAGCAGCAGGGCTTACAGCATTTGGTCCAAGAAAGAATGCAGCGATCATTGAAGGAAGCAAGGCATTTTCTAAGGATTTAATGAAAAAGTATTTCATTCCAACTGCTGGATATGAGACATTTACAACAGCAGAGGATGCAATTGATTATCTTGCTAGTTGTGAGTTTCCAATTGTGCTAAAGGCAGATGGACTGGCTCTTGGAAAAGGGGTATTAATCTGTAACAGCTATGAAGAAGCAAAAGAAGGCGTTAGGACGTTAATGCTTGATAAACAGTTTGGCCATGCAGGGGACCGTATCGTTGTAGAAGAGTTTATGACAGGCCGTGAAGTAAGTGTCCTTTGTTATTGTGATGGAAATACAATTGTACCTATGACAAGTGCACAGGATCATAAACGTGCAAAAGATGGAGATCAGGGACTAAACACTGGCGGAATGGGAACCTTTTCACCAAGTCCATTCTATACAGAAGAAGTAGATGAGTTCTGCAGAAAACATATTTATCAGCCAACTATAGATGCTATGAAAACAGAAGGAAGAGAGTTTGTCGGTATCCTATTCTGTGGACTGATGTTGACAGAGAACGGACCAAAGGTGTTAGAATATAATGCCCGTTTTGGAGATCCTGAGGCTCAAGTTGTGCTTCCACGTATGAAAAATGATATCATCGAAGTGATGCAGGCTTGTATCGACCATAAGCTGGATACGATTGATTTACAATTTGAGGATAACGCAGCAGTTTGCGTGGTACTTGCTTCTGACGGATATCCAGAACATTATGACAAAGGATTTGTAATTGATGGACTAGATGAAGTAGCAAAAAAAGAAGGATACTATGTATTCCATGCCGGTACAAAACTGACAGAACAAGGTATTGTTACAAATGGAGGACGTGTTCTTGGAGTGACAGCCAAAGGGGCAACATTAAAAGAAGCACGTGCTAATGCATATGAAGCAACTAAGCTTGTTACATTTGAAAATAAATATATGAGAAATGATATAGGAAAAGCAATCGACGAAGCATAATCGAGCTTGTCGACAAAGTCGCCAAGCTTTCATTTATCTATAGTCTGAGCAGTTCACACAGTATATGTGTGGGCTGCTTTTTTACTCTATAGGAAAGTTCTCTCCCGAGCCCTTCCCTATAGAGTAAAAAAGGCTTTCTAAAAACCAGAAAGCCAAGATGCTCACTTACACGGAAGGAGTTTATCACTTCGTAATCGCGTTCGGCGCGGAGTGTTTTGCAAGCAAAACACTTTTTTATTTATGGGAAACTTCTCCTTGAGCAGCCCTGTATCCGGGTTTACCTATTGTCAGTAGAATGCAGAATTTGATAGTTATGACAAGAGAATGCCACATGCATTTGTTATATTATTTATATAAATGTTTAAGTTTGTTATATATAACGGCTTTTTGTATTAAGTTCAGCTTAAAGAGAACCGATATATATATATGAATGAACGATAGAGAAGGTGTGACAGGAGGGGGCAATTCACATGAATAAAAAGAAGATAGCTACCTATCTGGCGGTTATTATTAGTTTGTGTCTCGTTATATTTGCAATTACGATGAATAGGAATGAGGCATATGCGACGACAAAAGGGAAGGTCAATGCTAATAGCTTAAATGTCAGGACAGGTACAGGGACCAATTACTCTGTATTGACTAGCAATGGCAGCAAGGTAAGGCTTAATAAACAAACAGCGGTTACCATCTTAAGTGAGAAAAATGGCTGGTATCGTATTAGTTTTAAGTTTAATAAAAAGACTTTAAAAGGCTATGTATTAAAAAAATATATAACATTAACCAATACGTCAGATGCAAAAGCTACAAGTACATCAAACACTGTATCATCTACCAGTACAAAGTTTAAAATTCCGGCAAAGACAAGGGAGACTCTTAGGGTAAGAACCGGGGCAGGAACAAACTACAGCCAGTTAACGGTATCTGGAAAGTCTGTTAAGTTATCTGCAAAACAAAAGATTACAATTTTAAATGAAAAAATGGTAGGAAGCGTAAAATGGTATTATGTTTCATTTACTTATGACAAGAAGACACGATACGGATGGGTATCTGGAGAATATGTACAGTTAACACTAAGTTCAACCGTAAATGCATATGTAAGAACTAGCACATATAAGATCCGTACGGCTCAAGGGACCAGTGCATCTTACTTAAAGGTAAGTGGGAAAGTGGTTTCTTTAAAAAAGAACGCCAGTATTAAAATCTTAAAAGAAAAGTATAAAAACAATAAGCGTTGGTATTATGTAAGCTTTACGTATAATAAAAAGACTCGTTACGGCTATATATATGCTGTTGATGTTTATTTTAACACGACAGTAACAGCAACGCCAACCAAG